>NZ_JADMKT010000076.1:1862-49726 GCF_016786255.1 Robertkochia sediminum | reverse complement strand
GGTAAAGTTACTATGTTTGTTTTAGGCCACAGTTCCAATGAAATAAGAGGAAAGAATCAAAGGTAGAATTGGGGCATTATTAAACAAAAAAGCATAAGCCAAGTTTTTTATTTTAAGGTAATAACAATCTAAAAAACATTGACTTATGCCGACATTAGTTAAAGATACGCCGAGAGGATTTGATGGGCAAACAATTTATATTGGAATTGACTGTCATAAGAAGAGTTGGAAGGTCACGCTTTTAAGTGATAATTTTGAACTGAAGACGATGAGTAGGGATGCTGATGCTCAAGGGTTGGCAAAATACCTTCAAAAGCATTATCCCGGAGCTTGTTATAAGGCTGTTTACGAGGCGGGCTTCAATGGGTTTACTCCTTGCAGAACACTTCGTTCATTGGGTATAGATGCTCAGGTGGTACATGCAGCAGATATCCCTACAAGTCAGAAGGATCGCCAACGAAAGAATGATACGGTCGATAGTAGGAAACTAGCCAATACACTGCGATCCCAGTTACTTAAAGGGATCGATGTTCCGGATCGGCATTTGGAGTTAGACCGTAGTTTACTGCGTTTGCGTTATAGTTTAACGAAGGATCTTTCCAGGGTGAAGAATCGGATTAAGTCGCTTTTGTTTCAGTATGGGATTTCTATTCCTGAGGAACTTGACCGGGGGAGCAAGAGTTGGACTAAGGCTTATGTTGCGTGGTTGGAAAGTGAGATGGTAAAGTATCCGGATCTTAAATTCATTATTCAGGCTCATCTGGATTACGGCCAATATTTAAAGGTCAAGAAGAAAGAGGTGAGTTCTCGTTTAAGAGCTCTGGCAAAGAGTAATAATTACCGTGAGAATGTACTATTGCTGCAAAGCATACCTGGTATAGGTGTTGTGACAGCCATGACTTTGCTGACTCAAATTGGGGATATACATCGTTTTACCAACTTTGACCGTCTTTGCGGTTATTTTGGATTAATGCCTAAGGTACATGCTTCAGGAGATCGGGAGAGCTCCTCGGGTATAAGCTCCAGAGGTCGAACTAATGTAAAGAACACATTGATCGAAGCGGCCTGGAGTGCAGTTCGCAGCGATCCTGCACTGACTTTACGATTTACCAACTTGAGTAAACGGATGAAAAAGAATAAGGCTATCATTCGAATTGCCAAGAATCTTTTAAACCGGATTCGTTATGTATTAATTCATCGAGAGCCTTATAAGTATGGGGTCGTATGTTAAAAACAAATAGCGTGAATCAGAAAGCTTTAACTTTAATGGTACTATTTATAAACCTGGGAAAATTACAAAGGGGGAACGAACGTTCGTTTACAATTGCAGCACTTGAAGATCACTGATCTGCAAGCAGACTGTTCGGTGAAGTTTACGTCCCCCTTCCTTTTAAAGTGAACAATAAATTGCAGCTAATGCCTAAGCATTGAGACTGTTGATAGAAGATTAATTGAAAGGGTTTTTAGTAAAAAAGTAGTACCATCAAAGAGAAAGAGTGTTTGAATCATGAACAGAAATGGAAGCTTTGAAAAGGGCTTCCGAAAGACTATAATGGTAAAAAACAGGCTTTTTGCTTGGAAAACAACATAGAAGAGGTAAAGAGGTAAAGCACTCCTTCGCTAAAGCTACGGAGTGTGAGAGAGTAAAGAGGTAAAGGGGGGAGAAAGTGACAAGGGGAACAGTGGTAACAGGAGTAACCAGTTTGAGAGGAGAAGGTATTGTGTGCTTTTCAAAATCCTCCATTCCCGATCCTCCATTCCCCATTCCCCATTCCCCATTCCCAACCCTTTTAGACATCCCTAAAAAAATATTTCACCAAAAAATGTATTTTTGAGAAAAATTCGTTCATGACCCGATCTGAGGAGAACTACATTAAAACCATTTTTCACCTGGGAGGTAACAAATCTGTACCGGTAACTACCAATGCTATTGCCGAGCAAATGGAGACCAAGCCTTCTTCTGTTACCGATATGGCTCGAAAATTAGGTGATAAGGGACTGGTGCACTATAAGAAGTATCAGGGGGTTTTTCTTTCAGAAAAAGGCATTAAGACCGCTTTGGGTATCATCAGGAAGCATCGCCTTTGGGAGACGTTCCTGGTGCAGAAACTCGATTTTAGCTGGGATGAGGTCCACGAAGTGGCTGAACAGCTCGAGCATATTAAAAGTGAAAAGCTTATCGATGAACTCGATGCCTTTCTTGGATTTCCAAAATACGATCCGCATGGTGATCCCATTCCTACCAGGGATGGTGAATTTCACGAGCAGGAAAAAGAGAAAAAATTACTCAGCGACCTGCCAGTGGGTATCAAGGGAATCTGTGCCGGGGTCAAAGACAGTTCGGCCAGCTTTTTACAGTACCTCGATAAACACGGTATTGCGATCGGGCAGTCCATTCACATTTTAGGGAAAGAGGAATTTGACAATTCCCTTTACCTCCGCATCGGGGAAAGGGAGCATACAGTGTCTCATCTTATAGCCGATAATATTTATCTGATCAGGGAATAATACGCTTGCTTAGGGGGATTTCTTCCGCCATATATTCTTACTATCTTCGTTGCTGAAAAGCAAAGCCGAATGCCCTTATGCGCATCATCAATGCCCATCAGAACAATCTGAAGAACATCTCGCTATCCATTCCCGAACGTCAACTTATCGCAGTTACGGGCTTGTCAGGTTCAGGTAAATCATCTTTGGCCATGGAGGTCATTGCTAATGAGGGCTATCGTTTTTTCCTGGAGAGCCTACTGGCCTATAACCGGCAGCATCAGCTGGTGATTCCCACTGCGGAGGTCGATGAGATCAAAGATCTGCCTCCGGTGATCAAGGTCGAGCAATCCAAGCGCTTCCGTTCGGTGAATACCACCTTTGGTACCTTGTCGGAGCTAACCGCTATTTTCAGGATCATTTTTGCAAGGTATAGTAACGACAAGATCATGAGTAGGTCGCTCTTTTCTTTTAATCATCCTAAAGGGGCCTGTGAGCGATGTAATGGTATAGGAAGGGAAGAATACATCGACCTGGATAAGTTGGTTGCATATAAAGAAAAAACGCTTAGAGAAGGGGCTATAGCGACGACCTTGCCCAATGGCTATATCGTGTATTCCCAGGTAACTGTAGATGAGTTGAATAAAGTGTGCAAGGCCCATGGCTTCGATGTGGATACTCTCTGGAAGGAACTAACAGACGATCAGAAAGATGTGATCCTTAACGGTAGTGCACGGGTAAAGGTCTTCTACGGAAAGCACAGTATCGAATCCCGATTAAAATGGACCGGACTCAAGGCGAAACCCAGGGAGGAAGGATTCTACAAGGGAATGCTCCCTATTATGAACGATATTTTAAGGCGAGACCGTAATCCCAATATTCTCAAATTCGTTAGTTCGCGTATCTGTCCGGACTGTCATGGAGCACGTATCAAGGCTGAACATCTTCAGTATACCTGGAAGGGATACCATTTTGCAGCCTGGATGGATATGCCATTATCCGAGCTATATGATCGCTTAACAGGTCTTGATCTGAGTTCCGGAGAGCGCATGTTGGTCAATAAGATCAACCTGGCCCTATTTGACATGCTCCAGCTCGGAATGGATGCATACCGTCTGAATACTCCCAGCATGGAGATCTCCTCCGGTGATGCCCAGCGCCTTAAACTTATCAAACAGGTTAACAGCAACCTTCAGGGACTGCTGTATGTTTTTGATGAACCCTCCATCGGACTTCCGGCTTCCTGTCAGGAATACCTTCATCACATTTTCGATCGCCTCATAAAAAGAGGGAATACCGTGATGGTGGTTGAACATGATCTCCGACTTTTATTAAAAGCCGATTGGATCCTGGAATTAGGCCCCGGTGCAGGAAATAAAGGGGGAGAAGTGGTGTTCAATGGCCCGATGAAAGCGTTTTTACAGCAGAAGGACCTGCCCAGCGCCACCCTTAAAGAACTGAGAAGGCTTGAAGAGGATAATAGTGTTCCTGCAGCTTGTTCCCCGGATGCTCTGAACCTGAAACCTACACAATTTACCGTGGTCCATACCAAGACCATGGCTATGCTGAAACAATTGCAAGATCACTGCCGTGAAAACGGACTTCAAATGGTTGAGGTGAATGATCAGCCTATAGGTAAAACGCCAAGGAGCAATCCGGCAACATACACAGGGTTGGCCGATAGGATCCGTGATCTCCTTGTTAAAACGGCCCAAGCTAAAGCCCTGAAACTGGCTAAAGGCTCGTTTTCTTTTAATAATAAGGCTGGTAGGTGTGAGGCTTGTGAGGGCGCCGGAGTTATTACCCTATCCATGAATGTAATGGGTACGATCAACCAAACATGCCCCACCTGTAATGGGAAGCGTTTTAAGCCGGAGGTATTACAGGTATTATGGAACGGAAAGCACATTGCAGCGATATACGATCTCTCTATTAAGGAGGCTTATACGTTTTTCAAGGAGGAAGGAAAGATCTCTAAAATTCTTGATCTGATGCTGCAACTCGGACTTGGGTATATTAAGTTAGGACAACCTTCCAATACCCTCTCAGGAGGTGAAGCCCAGCGTATTAAGCTTACAAAGCATTTTGCAAAGAGCTCAAAGAATACACTGCTCGTACTTGAGCAACCCGGTATCGGATTGCATTATCAGAATGTACGTGAATTGCTAAGTGCCCTGCATGAGCTCAAGGAGGAAACAGCAGGGATCGTGTGTTTCGAAAATCACCCGTTGTTCAGCAGGTCGGCTGATGTCTTTATTGATAATGCGATACCTGAAAGGTCAACTGTATTGAAAGCCATTTCTGAACAGCAAAGCGAGGTCATAGAAATAAAGGGAGCGAGAACACATCATTTAAAGGATCTCGATCTGGACTTCCCTAAAGGGCAGTTATCGGTGATCTCAGGAATATCAGGATCAGGAAAGTCTTCATTGGTGATCGATACGCTACACGCATACGGACTCCAGGAGATGACCAGCCAGTTTTCGACCTACCAGCGTTCACGCGCTGGAGGGAATACCCCGTTCGAGGTTGATGTGATCAACGCACTTACCCCAACCATATGCATTACGCGAAAGGAAAGGGGCGGAACCGAAAGATCGGATATTGCCCTTCAAACCGGGATCGATAAGGTGTTGCGATTCGCATTTTCCAGAAAAGCACAAGCTATGGGAGAAGAGTTATCGGCCAGTCATTTTTCCCGCAATCACGATTTGGGTAAATGCAAGGTTTGTGACGGATTAGGAGAGGAGTTAATGCCAGACCTAAACAAGATCGTACTCGATGAAGAACAAAGCATTTCCGGTGGGGTTTTCGCGCATAATAAAGCGCTGGCCTACTATGGTCAACCCGGAAGTCAGTATATGGCCATTGCTGAGGAGGTAGGGCGTGCCTATGGGTTTGATAAAGAGAAGCCCATAGGGTCCTTTACCCCGGAACAGAAAAAGGTATTGTTTTACGGTGCGGGAGATAAGGTGTGGACTACCACCTGGAACTTTAAGACAAAGACCAGGGAAGGCTCCCAAGAGGTAAGCATGGACTGGTCCGGGATCTTTAATTACCTGAAGGAGGAATACCATAAGACCCGAAAGAATAAAAATATAGAAAAGCTTACCTCCCTCTTTTCTCCAATGCGATGTAGTCAATGTGAGGGAAGCGGATTGCTTCCTGAACGCGCTGTGATCACCATTGGAGGGAAGTCTTTACAGGAGGTCAGGAGCATGGATTTTAACCATCTTAAAGGATGGTTGCAAAAGAAAGATGTCGAAGCGATCGACAGGAAATTGTTGGAGCACATCGGGCAGCGTCTCTTAAGTACCGTGAATCGGGCACAGCAATTACATATAGATCACCTGCAACTAAACAGAAGGTCCTTAACCCTGTCGGGAGGGGAGCAACAACGGGTGGCGCTCATCACACAACTCAACAGTCCGCTAAAGGGAGTCACTTATCTCCTTGATGAACCTTCGGCAGGACTTTCTGCAGACAATATCCCAGATCTTATAGGTATCTTAAAAGAATTGGTCGCTAAGGGAAATACGGCAGTGGTCATTGAACACAATAAGGAGATCATCATGAGTGCCGATCATTTGGTAGAACTTGGCCCCGGAGCGGGAGTGAATGGCGGTGCGCTTACGTATAAGGGAACACCTCAAGGGTATCTGAGTCAATCGCATGCCCACCCCTATTTTAATGAGCCTGCTACTTCTGTTGCGCTCAGCGCAAGAGATGAGGCGATCACGATCGAGAGCCCTTCGAGACATACCCTGACCAGAAAAGAGATCAGGATCCCGGTGGGAGGTATTACCGCCATTAGCGGAAAATCGGGAATTGGGAAAACTACCCTGGTAAAGGAGATCCTTATCCCGAGTATGACCACCGGAAAACCGGTCTATTGCAAAAACATATCTTATCCCAAAACGTATTCAGGTGCATTTTACTTTGAACCCGAAAAATTACGGAGTCATACCACCACCCTGTTAGTGAGCTACCTGGATCTGCTAAAGGATGTCACAAAGGTTTTTGCAAAACAAACCGGCTTAAAGCCGGGAGTATTTTCCTTTAAGACCAAGGGGAGTCAGTGTCCCCAATGTAAAGGGGAGGGGACTATTGAGATCGCCCTGGATATTGCAGCCAATGCAGTTGAGGTTTGCGAGGCGTGTAATGGTACAAGATATAAGGCCGAGGTGTTGGAGTACCGGATAGAAGGGGTTCATGTGGCCGAGGTTTTGGGATATGACCTTTCGACCTTAAGAAACTGGTTTGCAACATACGGAGGTTCGACCAGAAGCATCGATCGTCTCGGCCAACTCGAATCCATAGGATTGGGACATCTGAGATCCGATCAAAGAGTGAGATCCTTGTCTTCCGGAGAACGACAACGCCTGTTACTGCTCAATTGGTTAAAGGAAGGCCATGAGAATGCCCTCTTTATTCTTGATGAGCCTGGTATTGGTCTTCATTACAATGATATTGACCTCCTGTATGCCATGTTGGAAAAATTAAGTAAGACCAATGATGTCCTGATCATAGATCACAATCCCTACCTCCTTCAGAGGATCGGGGTAGGAATACATATGAAATAATCTGATAAGTATTGGTAAGACTACCTTTGATTGTTTTTATTATCAGGATATTAGTTACTTTCTTTCTTATGATTTACGTATTTTTATACAACACTATGAAATAACGGTGCCCTAAATGCTCTCCTATACTTCATGGACTTTACCTATCTGATTTGGGTTGATTAATGTTTTAATTCCATACGAAGTCCATGATTGAAAAAAACAATCGTTTGAATTTACCGGTAATAATAGGTGTATTATTCATCATCTTTTTTCCTTTTGTTGGCCTCGGCCAGGAGGGCCGATTTAAAAGTATTTCGGTAAAGGTCTTTTCAGGTGCGCATTTATATTCAGGGGTAGACCTGGTCGAGAAGGTAAACTACGGTTACGAAGCCGTCGATGCTCGCTTTGCCTGGCATCCGGTAAAGGAAAATGAATGGACCGAAGATACCGGTTTTGCTGCCTACGGTTTCGGATTTTACTCGGCTAATATAGGAGACCCTCAGGTGTTCGGAAATCCAAATGCGATCTATGCTTTCGCCAACTTCTTCCTGAGCAAACCTCACAAAAGAAATGTCCTTGAGATCAGTCCGGCGTTGGGACTTACCTATAACCTGAATGCGTTCGATGCCGAAGAGAATCCGCTTAATGACGCTATCGGAGCCCGTTTGGCGGTGTATTTTAATGTGAATTTTGGCGGGGCTTATAAGGTGAACAGGGAACTCGATGTGTTGTATGGGGTAGATTTCACCCATTTTAGTAACGGGAGAACGTTTACGCCGAACTACGGACTTAACCTTATTGGATTTAATGTTGGGATGCGATACCATTTTAATCAGGAACAACGTGACCTTGATCGCGATCCGTATACCACTAACGTGGTTCCCGCGAGATTCTTAAGGCCTGAACGACCACCGTCACAAAAAATGGAATTCAATAATTCTGTAGATGTGTATGCGGCAATAGGTACGGTACAGAATTATGAAGATCAGGGCACCGATCTCAGATATGGTGCGTTCTCGGGGGTGGTGGATTACAGAAAGTATTTTAACCGAATGCACGGACTTACCGTTGGTTTAGACCTGTTTTACGACGGATCGCTGGCGGAGTATTATGACGAGAACAGCGACCATTACCTCGTTGGTGTTCATGCAGGATATGATTTTATGTTCTGGCGTTTTGATATCAGGGTACAGCTGGGTACATACCTAACAGACGATAGGGGGAAAGATTTCCTGTTTATTCGTCCGGCTTTGCAATATGAGATCTCTAAAAGTTTTTTCGCCCAGGTGGGGTTAAAGACCAGGAACGGAGCCGGAGCCGACTGGATCGAATTTGGTCTGGGATGGAAACCCTTCAGGTGGTAGAGTGCTACCACCATGTATTGAGGAGACCTGTTAGAAAGTCTCCCGAAAGTAAGGGGGGTATCGATGTTCTTTTACAGCTTATTCAAAATGATCACTGCGCAGAAAAGAAAGAAACTAAATGCGGGAAATGATCTGATCAAAGGGTCGCCTATTTTCATGTGCATACCAATGGCTCCCAGCATCAGTAGGGCCATGCCGCTTGCAGCAGGAATGGCGAGAAAAGGAAACCAAATAGAGGCGATCAACAGGGTAGCAAACAATACTTTGAGTCCGCCAACAGCCATCATGGTATTCTCCGATAGGCCGTAAACGCTGAATTCGTCCGGCATAGATATCGCATCGCCACCTCTCCAGCGTGTCGATTTACCAAATTGGAAGAACCAAACATTGATAATGCTGATAAATAGAAATACTTTCAGAAAAATGATGAAATAGTGCATAATGAAATTTTTTAGTTAAACATCTTCATTAGCAAAGTCAGGTATTTCGTTGGCGCGGGCGTAGGGAAAGCGCGCAATTTTAGTGAGCTGGTAATAACTGTTTAATCCGGAGATCCCAACTGCTCCTGTTCTTTCCAGGTCTATATCATTGTCGATCCAGGCGTCTTCGGGTAGAGACAGAAGCTCGATCTCCCCGATGATCATTCGTGTTTGGTTTTGCGGGATCAATAGGTCTTGTACAAATCGCATCCCCATCTTGACCTTACTTTCCCTGACGAAAGGGGCAGGGAAGCCGTCCACGTATTCCGGCTGAAGGCCACATCGGTCGAATTCGGAGATTGCCGCATCGACCTTGGCCGATGTATAGTGAGCCTTTTCAATAAAGGAGTGGTGAACGTGATTAATGGTGTAATACCCCGTTTCCAAGATATTTTGGTAAGTATGTCGCGGTACCTCCTCCACAGGTCTCATGATCATACCTATCAGGGCCGGATCGCTACCCAGGTGAAATACAGAATTGAAAATGGCCAGGTTGGTATTTCCATCCTTGCTCGCACTTCCGATTAAGTTGGCAGGCTTAATACCGGAAACTGCGTTAATAAGTTTTAATCGGGACTTATGATCGAGATTTTTAAGATCGGCAGTGCTGTATAGCATGTTAGGAGTCATAAAGGTTATTTACGCTCCTAAATTAACTTTGTTTAAGTTTAAATGAAAAATATTAAACAGAAAAGTTTGTTAAAGCTTTACTTTCCGATACAATAAGTAACTATCTAGTAATAATAGGGTATGAAGTGAAATTAGCAACAAATAAGTATCAAAATGCCTTTAACCAAGGGCAATTAACAGTGAAAAAAGTGAAAATTTATAATGATTCCATTCGATTTTCAGCACGTACACGACACCTATTGGTTGGGTCTCAATTATGTTTATTTTCGCGATCAAACACTATTCTATCTTAATAGTTCCTTTAAGACTTTCCAGACATGAAATATACCTGATTATTATATAGTAATTTCATACTTAATCAACACTAAGTCAATATCATATTTTGTTGTTGTTAATCATTAACTAATTATTCACCCCTTTAAATTTATTAAAGAAATTGGTGGATATTAAAATTCATGAAGTCAAATGGGTGACTAACATTATATTGCCTTTTGTGTAAGGCAGGGGAGGTGTATTGGTCTAATCACATCAATTTAGCGTAGATCCTCCTTCGTTAGTACTTTTATTTCACCAGTTTTGTAAATGCTTGCAGGAGAGTTCTCGGAGTTGTCATTAAACTCCCAGGCCAAACTCAATCCACTATAGAAAAAATCCAGCTGATACGGATTGTTATTATCTTTTGGGATGGTAATATTTAAGTGTAATAAATCACCATGTTCGGGTATTAAGTCGAAGTCAAATGCTGAACCATCGTTTAGCTGATCTAATAAGTAGTCTTCCAGTTTTTTTTGTTGAGACTCCAATAGTATTTCAGGAATCAGTGGTACAATTGTTTCACCAATAACCATGAAGGGTATTCCGTCTGTGGTCTCTTCTCGGTATAAAATCCAATAATTAGTATCTGGTGTTGAGGTGTTGTCTGAACAGGTACAAAGTTTTATCTGATTAACATTAGAGCACATAACTTATTACTTATTAAGGAGTTGATAGAGTGGATTTTTCGATTATCTACGATTTATGCATAATATCTTTTCGAAGATAATTTTTTAAATGAAAAACACTTCAATTTTAAGATTGTTTCTATCTGTTAATCAATGTTTTGTGTGTTGTGTTCGGTTTGATTTTTTATCTTTGTATTTCTTAAATCTCCCTTCGAAATAAGGAGAGGTATAAATCCAATTACCCTCCCAAAATTCCCTGTATATGGCTTGGTTTTTAAAACTAAACTAAATAGAGCACCTATGAATCTAGTAGAAGATTTATTTGAAAAAGCCCGGATAAATAGATGGTGTACAAGACATTGTACCACATGCGGAGCATTGGATTTCAGAAAGGAAGTAGGAATTATTCAGGATGGAGATATTGTCCAGTTTGTTGAGGATTTAAAAAATTGTGATTTTGATAAGTGCTCAACGATTGTGGATTGGTCTGAAGCTATTTCACTCTTGTTCCATCATCCCATCTTATTACTTAGATCACAAGAAATATTTGATTATTGGCTGGAAAGATCTGACCTATCTCCGAACCATTGCGATCATCTTTATTTTTATTTGATCAGGCATTTTAGGGGTATATCTCCTAAGCCTTGGATTGATCGTTTGATTGGCCTGGCTGAGGATAATTGGCACCCTTCCATTGTGGAATCGCTTTTAATTGGCCTGCGTAATGGAGCGGTAGATTATCCTAACCTGTTGATTCTTGTTAATACAACATATAAAGACTCTCCTAGAATAACCAAGCTATTTCTTAATGGGACACTATCTAAGAAACTATTAGGTTTTAAAGGATAACATTTATCTATAAATACCTACTTAATCTTATGATTGAGCTTTTTTCTGAGCTGTAGCTCCTAAACCATAAAATAGGAGAGTTCCAACAATCGTAATTAGGCCGGACACTTTCATTTCTGGACCTTTTACTCTTGGAATAGGTTCATAATAATTTTGATTTCGTCTTTTATAGTATTCATAATCCGGATGATCACCCGACATATTATAATAGGTTGGAAATATGTAGAAATAGCCTGTTATCAATAATCCTCCGGAAAACCAGATGACCGCCAATTGCTTGGAATATTTTAGAAACCAATCCATACATCTAATATAGAATATTTTCACTAATTAATATAATGGTTTAAGTAATTCTAGATATGGTTAAAGCATCTCCTAGGTATTAGTTTCAAAGGTTAATTAATGCCTTCTATTTTAATGTTTATGATATAAATAGCAGAACTTCATATGGTTAAAGGTTAGTTGGTTTTACAAGTTGAATTGAGGTTTAATACGATGCTTAATAAAAGAAAACTCTTACGTAGAATTTGTTCTAAATATTAGCTATCTTCCGATCGTTTATTCAATTTAAAGTCAAATCATCTCGGTTTATTAGGAGCTTCTTCAAGTCGATAAATCAGATGAAATATTCCAAATATGAAGATCACCAATGACGCAAGAAGACATTAAAAAATTAGAGAAGGAGTTATGGGAAGCTGCCGATGATTTAAGGGCGAACTCCAAATTAACAGCTGCAGAATACAAGGACCCTTTATTAGGGTTGGTATTACTCAGGTTTGCACAAAATCGTTACGAGGATGCCAAAGAAAAAGTTCACGAGGATTTGCCAGTAAACCCCAGGACGGGACAAAAGCGTGAAGCGACCAAAGATGACTACACAGCAGCTGGAGCTATTCTCTTACCGGAGAAAGCCAAATATGATTATCTGGCAGACCTTCCTGAGAGTGAAGATATTGCAGAGGCTATAAATAATGCTATGAAATTGGTAGAGGGGGAATATCCTGATTTGGCGGGGATTCTTCCAAAATCCTATCAGGAGTTTGATCCGAAGTTATTAAGAGACTTGGTAAGAGTCTTCAATAAAGATGCTGTTAAAAATGCCAAAGGGGATGTATTTGGAAGGATCTACGAATACTTCCTGATGAAATTCTCCATGCAGGGTGCCGGTGCTCAGGAGGGTGGAGAGTTCTTTACCCCTCCATCATTAGTGAACCTTATAGTGAACTTTATACAACCAAATCACGGTATTATCCACGACCCTGCTTGTGGGTCAGGAGGTATGTTCGTGCAAACCGCGCATTTTATCCAGGACCACGAGCGTAAGAGTGTCAATGAGTCGATCACGGTTTATGGTACCGAGCTGAAAAGTAACAATACCAAGTTAGCCAAAATGAACCTTGCCATTCATGGTATTGAAGGGAAAGTTATAGAAAGCAACAGCTTTTATTCAGATCCTCATGACCTGATTGGTAAGTGTGACTTTGTCATGGCTAATCCGCCTTTCAATGTGGATAAAATTGACGCTAAGAACAAATTCCTTACGCAGGATGGGAGATTGCCATTTGGAGCGCCCCTGACCGGCAAAGGGACCATTAGCAACGGAAATTATTTATGGATACAATATTTTCATAGTTACCTGAATGAAAACGGACGTGCCGGATTCGTTATGGCCAGCTCTGCAACAGATGCCGGCCATGCCGAGAAACTAATCAGGAAGAAGCTTATCGAAACGGGAGATGTAGAGTGCATTGTTTCGATAGGGAATAATTTTTTCTACACCCGGAGCTTACCTTGCCACGTTTGGTTTTTTAATAAGGGGAAGAAGAAGGAGAATAAGGATAGGATACTGATGATTGATGCTAAAAATACCTTTCGAAAAGTATCGACCACCATCAATGATTTTAGTGAAGACCAACTTGAAGGATTAACCGCATTAATTAATGCTTTCCGAGGGGAAGATCTTGAAGTGTCGAGAGATAATAAATGGTTCAAGGAGTATTTTCCGGAAGGTAATTACAAAGATGTAGAAGGATTATGTAAGGTTGTTGATTTGGATGAAATACAAGAACAACATTATAGTTTAACTCCTGGACGGTATGTTGGAGTTAATATAGAGGTAGATATGGATTTTGACTACCATTCTCGTCTTGCTGAAATTCAGAAAGAGCTTACTATGCTGAATGAAGAAGCCAACAGTCTAATGAGTCACATTCAATCTATAAAATTATGACAGACAAATGGACAGTTGTGAGCATAGGAGATTTAGGTAGAGTTGTGACAGGGAATACACCACCAAAAAAAGATCCTGCAAATTATGGTGGTAGTTACCCATTTATTAAACCAACCGATATGGAAGTTGGAAGAAGATATGTTTTAGATTGGGATGAGACATATTCTGATAAGGCATACTCTAAATATAAGCGTTCATATATCCCTCCAAAGGCTACTGGAGTTGTAACTATTGGCACAGTAGGTGAAAAAATTTTTCAAGCACATAGGTGGTGTTTTACAAATCAGTCAGTTAATGTGGTCATTCCTAATGAAAACCTTTATGATCCTGACTTTATATACTATCTCCTTAAGATAAATCTTCCCAAGGTACTGAATGCTAACCCGGGAACGGCCTCAGGACGGCATCATGTGAGTAAATCAAATTTTTGTTCTATAAAGGTTAATGTTCCTAGCCTAAAGGAGACTCAATCCAAAATTGCCTCCATCCTCTCTGCCTACGATGATCTTATTGAAAACAACCTGAAGCGAATAAAGTTGTTGGAAGAAAAGACACAACAAACCTATGAGGAGTGGTTTGTGCGAATGAAGTTTCCTGGTTACGAGAATGTAAGCATTAACAAAGAAACTGAATTGCCGGAGGGGTGGATGTTGGGAGAACTTGGTGATTTAATAGGGTACCAAAGTGGATATGCATATAAGAGTAAACTGTTTGTAGATCGAGGTTTCCCTGTAGTTAAAATCAAAAATATTGACAAGAATACCATAGACATTTCTAGTACAAACTTTATAGATGATGTTTATGCTCATAAAACAAAGAAGTTTCAATTGTTTCCTGGTGATTTATTAATAGCTATGACCGGAGCGACTGTTGGTAAAGTGGGCATAATGCCAATCACTGACAAGCCTTGCTTTTTAAATCAACGTGTTGGTAGGTTTTTAACAAAGGGTAATATAGACAACAGGTCATTTGTGAATCGCTTCATTACTATTGGAGGAGGTTATGAACATGTGGTAAACATTGCTGGAGGTTCGGCGCAACCAAATATCAGTGCAAGTCAAATACTTGCAATTAAGGTTATAGTGCCTGATGAATCTCTTCTGAAGAAATTTAGTGAACAATCTTTAATAAGTGAAAAACTGGTTCTCAACTTGCAGAAACAGAACTCGCTATTGGAAGAAGCCCGTGACATTTTATTATCTCGATTAATGTCTGGGATGATTGATGTTGATAGAATTTAATACAAGTCTTATTAATTTAAATAAACCTAAACTTTAAACCATACTACTTCTATGATCAATGACTTTAAAATACTCTATAAAAGTTTGATGCATCAATTTCAGCATGAACGATCAGCTTGGTATGCTGATTATAAGAAAATTGTTTCGGACGTTGAAGGCATTAGGGGTAGGATCCTTACTGAAGGTTTATCTCTGAATGATGACGACTTATATGCTAACAGCACCTTTAATGATAAAACTGATTTTATAAAGAGATTATTTGCCAATACAGGGAATGGTGTGGCAAGTAATGGCCAATCGATATTCAGTAAGGATAATTTTAATCTCGTCCAAAATGATCCCTCTTTTACTAACGCACTTGAAAATTTAGTACTGAATCCTAATAAGACCAATCATGATGCTTTCTCATCTATTTGGTTTCAAAAATTAAAACAAAATAACCCGGTACAAACCAATCGGGCAACAGCGGCCTGTACTTTAAATGTAAGTACAGCTGTAGATGAGGGTAAATTTAATCAAGTGTTTGATTGGCTGGAAAAGCGAAGTTATTTTTCAGAACCTTATTCAGGGTCAAAAAACTGGTATGATAAAAATGTGTTTTTAGTTAATCAAATACGACAATCCCTGAAAACTTCTGAATTGAATGGTGAGTTGGAGTTAGATGAATATTGGATGAATATTTTTATTTGGTTGATTTATGAAAATTTGTCTAATCCATTTAGTTTGAAGAAACAACTCGTAAAATACGGGGCTCCGGGAACTGGAAAAACATTTAAGGCAAGGGAAGTAAGTAAGCTCCAATTTTCGATTTGGAAAAATGGTTTTGGTAAAAAGAGTTCTCTGCGAATTGAAGACTGTCTTGAGTTTGTTCAATTTCACCCTTCATTTTCATATGAAGATTTTATTGAAGGTTTACGCCCTAGGTTAGATGAAGATAGCAAAGCTCAATTACAACTTCAAAATGGAATTTTTAAAAGCTTCTGTATTAATGCCGGTAGATGGGAGGTCGACTTATATAATTCGGGGATAAATAAACAATGGGGAGATATTAGAGTTTCTGATTTAAAGGATTTTAAAAAGGAAAATCATTGGGATTTCATCAATTCCATAGAAGGGGATCCCTTAATCAAGGATGTTATTCCTCCTTACTTTATGATAATAGATGAAATTAACCGAGCTGAATTAAGCAGTGTATTTGGGGAGTTAATGTATTGCCTTGAATATCGGGGAGTACAAGGACGGATTAAAACGCAATATGCAAGTTTGAATAATGAAGATACAGGAATGCTTAAGATAGGTGATCACTATCAGTTCTTTATTCCACAGAATCTTTACATAATAGCATCGATGAACACGATTGACAGAAGTGTTGATAGTTTTGATTTTGCTTTGAGAAGGAGATTTAAGTGGGAAGAAGTTCTTCCTGATCACCAATTACTTAAATACCATTTAAGTAAAAACTTTGAAAAATGGGACGAGTTGGCCGATAGACTTCAAAAACTAAATAGGGTAATTGAAAATGAACCCATATTAGGGAAGGATTATTGTATTGGGCATGCATACTTATGGGAACTAAGTTATCCGTTGGATATGTCATTAAAAGAAGTATCCAGGTCAATATGGGATGATAGCCTTGGAAGTCTTCTGGATGAATATTTAAGGGGAACCGGTAAGGAGCATTTAGTAAATGAATTTCAAGGAATTTTTGTTAAATAAATATGAGTGAATGGCTGTATGAAATATTGAAAGGAGGGACTTTAGTAGATAACCAGAAATATTATGTTTCCGAGGGAGTCTTAAATAGAAGAAACTCTAACAAAACGATCTACCTAAAAGAAAAAAAGCATAGGGAATGGAGTAAAGTTTTCAATAATAATGAAAAGGTTTGGGACTTTTTAATTAGGCTCGACGGGAAATTTTCAACTGAAGAACCAAATACAGCTACTCTAATTAATTCTAAGGAATATGAACATAATACAAATGACCATTTAGTTTATGTCAGGGGAAGTAGATGGGATAACTTTCAATTAGATACTACAAATCTGGTTGGTGAAATTAAAGAAGGAGACTACGGCCTAAAAATAAGTTCGAGATTTGGAGATTCGTTTCTAAAATATATTATTTCTGATGCTGAAGGATTTTTAGAAATAAAAGATTCTGGAGGCGTCAATTATGAAGGAGAAATAAACTGGCTCCTTATTTATCTGTGGAAGATAAAACTGAAAAGGGCCTTTCGGTTAGGCATTCCTAAGGTCTATCAAAGTAAAACTACTATTTCAACTAAAGTAAAAGGGAGAATTGACCCAGTGTTCTATTTCTTAAACGAGGATACAGGAAAATATAGAACGACTTATAGAGAACACTGTTACCAATCAAATGCTGCTATACTAATCCGAGAAGTCATGAAGGTAAGTGAGGTTAAAACCTTTTTAGCAGATATACATGATATTCAAAGAGCCTTTACGGTAGCCTCTCAAGGCACGAAGTTGAATCGAAGTGAACTTATGGGTGTAGAACATTTCAGTAATCCTTTTTATAGTGAGTATAATCAGGTTATTGATTTATCAAAAAAGATACTGTTTAATCATTCAATGGCTTTTGGAGGGTCGGAGAGTACGAGTGCTTTTTTGTTCGATGTGTCTATGCTTTTTGAGTATTTCATTAAAAAATTATTATTGCGATCGGGTTTCAGCCTCAGATCTAAATTTTCAAATCCCTTAAAGATTCCGACTGGTGGAAGACCAAGAGAATTACGACCAGACATTTTGATTGAAACACAAGGCAATCTATGTGTTTTTGATGTAAAATATAAAACATTCAATCACAAGGAAGGAGTTAAGCGTGAAGACCTTTTTCAATTACACACATATATAGGGCAGTATGGCAATTCAAATAAAATTGAATGCTGCGGGCTAATCTATCCAAAACATGGACTTGAAAATGAGTTCATTGAAAAGGAAATTATGGTGATGGGGAAGCCTCTAAGGTTTATAGTATGTCTTTTAGCTGTGCCAACAGAAGAGGAGAATTTTAATGAGAAATTTTTATCAATCTGTGAAAAGTTTACAGAAAGTTTACATCTTGAAATTAATCTCATTGTTAAGAAAAAAGAACTAATGCCAATAACATAATTATGAGCTACGAATATTCTGAAGATGCGCTTGTGGAGCAAGCGGCTGAGGACGTTCTCAAGGAATTAAAATGGAGTGTGGTCTATGCCTGGCGGAATGAAACCTTTGGAAAGGACGGACTTTTAGGAAGAGAAAACAAAAGCGAGGTTATACTGATCCGTTATTTGTTAGAGGCTTTGCAAGCCTTGAATCCCGGGCTTCCTGAAACGGCCTATGAACGTGCGATCGAACTCATCTCTCAGAAAGTGGTTAATAAAACCCTGGGAAGGGTAAATAAGGAGAAGTATGATTTTTTAAAAAATGGAGTCCCTGTAAGTTTTACCAATGCCAAAGGAGAATTGGTAAAGAAAAAACTTAAGGTGTTTGATTTTAAAGATTATGCCAATAATAATTTCATAGCCGTTCGACAACTGGAAGTCGTTGGTGAATTATATCAAAGAAGACCGGATATTGTGGGATTCGTAAATGGGATACCCCTAATCCTCTTTGAATTAAAGGCCCACCATCAGGATTTGGGCAATGCATACCGGGATAATCTTACCGATTATAAAGACGCTATTCCGCATTTATTTCATCACAATGCAATTATCATATTAAGTAATGGGACAGATGCCAGGGTAGGTACTGTCACCAGTCCATATAAGTTCTTCTTAGAGTGGAAGCGAATCGAGGAAGACGAAGAGGGGGAGGTTAGCCTGGATACCATGTTGAGAGGAACCTGTGCCCCGCATAGATTCATGGATATATTCGAGAACTTTCTTTTGTATGATGATAGTGGGGGTGATGTAGTGAAACTCATGGCTAAAAACCATCAGTATATTGGGGTGAATAAGGTTATTGAGAATGTAAATAATATTAATGACCTTAAAGGAAAACTTGGAGTATTCTGGCATACACAGGGAAGTGGGAAGAGTTATTCCATGGTATTCCTATGTGAAAAGATTCACAGAAAAATCGGTGGTGCTTACACCTTTGTGATTGCAGTTGATCGAACGGAACTGGAGAACCAGATCTACGATACTTTTTCAGGAGTAGGAGTTGTAAATGACAGGAACTTAATAGCAGGTAAGAAAAAGGGATTAACCGGGAGAGAGCACCTTCGAGAGTTACTTTCAGAAAACCATCGCTACGTATTTACCCTGATTCATAAGTTTTCAATCGATCCTAAATTAGAATCTGAATACCCACTAATCACGGAAAGAGAAAACATCATCGTTATCTCCGATGAAGCACACCGAACCCAGGCAGGTGCCTATGCAAGAAATATGCGTTACCATGGACTGCCTAATGCTTCATATTTGGGATTTACAGGTACGCCAATTATTAAAGAAGAGGAAGAGCTTACTAAGAACATTTTCGGGGAATATGTCTCAATCTACGACTTTAAAAGGGCCATAGAGGATGAGGCCACATTACCTTTGCGTTATCTTAATCGAGGGAAAAAGCTTAAGCTTAAAAATCCAACCCTGGACGATCGAATGATTGAGATTCTTGAAGATGAAACAATTGATAATGATAAGAAACGTAAACTCTCCTATTTGTTTAGCAGGGATTACCCTGTATTAACAGCTGATAACCGCTTAAACGATATAGCCAAAGATTTTGTCTGGCATTTTAATGAGCGGGGGTATCAGGGTAAAGCCATGTTTGTTGCTATAGACAAGCCAACTGCTGTGAAGATGTATGATTTAGTTATGCATTATTGGCCGGTGTATATGGCAGAGTTAGAAGATCGTATAAGAAATGCCAAAGATCAGCAGGAAGAGCAGGAACTAAGAAGAAAATTCGATAGGGTAAATGAGACTGAGGTTTGTGTAGTTGTGAGTAGTGAGCAGAATGAAGTGGATAAGTTCAGGAAACTCGAACTCGATATAGAGCCGCACCGGAGAAAAATGGTGGAACGTAACCTGGAGAAGGAATTTAAGGACGAGGATAATCCCTTTAGATTAGCCATAGTTTGTGCCATGTGGATTACCGGATTTGACGCTCCTTGCGTATCCACAGTATACCTGGATAAACCGATTAAAGGACATACCCTGATGCAAACAATCGCCAGGGCGAACCGGGTTTATGATGACGAGAAGGAGAATGGATTGATCGTAGATTATGGAAACGTTCACACCCAATTGGAAAACGCATACTCTGTTTATGGAGAAGGAAGTAAGTCTCATGGCGGTTCCAAAAGTGATGGAAGTAAGTCCTCAGGAAAACCAACAGAACCCCTGGAAGATCTGGAAGTAGAGTTAAAGGCAGCAATTAAAGAGGTCAAAGCATATCTGAAAACTTTGAAATTTAATTTAACTGAGCTGAAGAATGCTAAACCTATGACTAAGATCGCAAAGATCAAGGAGGCCACAGACTGTATCTGTTTGAATGAAACCTCCCGGACTTCCTTTGAGGTCATGGCCAGAAACGTTTTTAGGAAGTATAAGGCACTTTATCCTTCTGAAGCACTAAAGCCCCACATTAAAGATTTCAATGCAATAGAGGCAATTTACAGCGCGATGAATCAGAATGTGAAATCCGCAGACGTAACTGATATTATCAGGCAGCTGCAAACGGTGGTAGATGACTCTATTGGAATTGAAGAACGATATACAGAAGAGCCGGATGTTGTTGTTGATTTAGGGGATCTGGACTTTGATAAACTTAAAGCGGCTTTCGCTAAGACCAAACGTAAGAATACGGTTGTTTATAATCTCCAACAAGTGATAGATAAGAAACTGGAACAGATGCTAAAGGAGAATCCTTTGCGCCTTGAGTTTTACGATCGGTACAAGGAGATTATTGATGCTTACAACAAGGGAAAGGACCTTGAAGATACCATGGCCAGTTTTGATAAACTTAAAGACTTCTTAGAAGATTTAACCACAGAGGAGAAACGTGTAGTTAGGGAGCAACTTGGGAATCAGGAAGCCTTAGCCATTTTTGACCTGCTCGTGGAAGGAAAAGAGCTTTCAGATAAAGAAATTAAGGAGGTTAAAAAAGTAGCCTCAAAAACCTTGGATACCCTTAAGGCTGAAAAGTTAAAAATCGATCATTGGCGAGAGAGCCGTCAGATCGCTGCCCAGGTTAAAGGGATAATCTATGACAATCTT
Source organism: Robertkochia sediminum (assembly GCF_016786255.1). Taxonomy (GTDB): domain Bacteria; phylum Bacteroidota; class Bacteroidia; order Flavobacteriales; family Flavobacteriaceae; genus Robertkochia; species Robertkochia sediminum. The sequence goes on along the minus strand of NZ_JADMKT010000076.1, from coordinate 28,711 downwards.
TTATGGCTACCCCAGGATAGTTATAGCGATGAAGAAGTAGGGGTGAAAACCGCTAACGTTTACCAGCATATATATACTAATTACCACGGTGGAGGTAGAAGTGTTTATGGGGTTACTGTTTAAAAATTAATTTTGATCAAATAATTGTAAATATGACAGATTCTAATTCTAATGACTGGGTTGACTATCGCAAAGAACTGATACAAAATAAAAGTAAAAGTGATGATGATTTTGAAAAGTATATCACTTTCATTGCTTCTGGTGGATTAGGTCTTACGCTTTCCTTCGTTGGAAATATTGTCCCATTATCTGAAGCTATTTCTATTTGGGCTATTTTATTAGGTTGGTTCTTGTTGGCTTTTACACTTTTTGTTAATCTGGTTTCTCATTATTTATCAGGCTCATTTAGTTATAAAACGATTCAAGATATTGATGACGTAAAGTCTTTTGATATAATAATGGAGAATATTGATAATAGGAATAAAATTATTTCATGTTTAAATCTTATTTCAATTATTCTTCTTGGTCTGGGAATATTAATGATTTTGATCTTTGTGTCTTTAAATCTAAGTTTATGAGAGAGAACCATAATCACAAGTCTAACTCAAAGGATAAGTCTTTGGGGAAGAATTATGTCGAAAAGGGTAGGTTAATTGTTAAGCCCCCAAAACCTAATAGTAATAGTAAGAAAAGTAATGGCTAAGAAGATTGATCAAAAACCGAAAGTGAGTAAGGTCGTGTTAGGAAGAGTTGTCCCAAAACCTTCCAACCGTTTAAAGCCGAAACAAGATAATCCCAAATCTTCATGACTAGAAAACAATTTAAAACAGCTCTATGGGTAATTGGAATTGTATTTTTAATAATGATATTAGTTCTATCATGGCTTACTTGGCAGGCAGTTGCTGAAACAGAAGATTGGAATTTTTTAGATATTGATTATACGGGAAAGGAAGGAGTTATAAATGCTTATGGGGCCTTATTATCCGCGATACTTTCTTTTTTAGCAATTCTATTTATTTTTCTTGATTTGTTAAACCAGAGAAGGATAGATGGGTTGAATGAAGAAAGGCAAAAAAATAGATTAAATAGCGAGCGCTTAGATTTAATTGAGGTATTGGATATTTTCTTAGGTGCTCTTGCCAATGATATTGAAAGTTTTGGTGATCGTTGTAGGATTTTCGCTGACAAGGAAAAGGAAAATTACTTTGCCATAAATCGAATCGCTATACTTCCAAATACCTATCCAAAATTAATTCTGGGATTAGATCGAACCATTGTTTATAATGCTTTGAAAGAAACTGGAGGGTTGATAGAATGGAAGAAGATATATGTTGATTTGTATAGAATTACTGATTACTATGAAAATTCATATGACGAGCTGACTAGGAAACATCAAATTCATCTAGATAAAAAATATACTTTGTCTAAACAACTTGCTGATGATCTTGATGTTTTTTTAGATATGGCTGTTGATTTAAGAAATGAAGTTTATAGAATTGAGAAGAAACGTGGCGCTAATCCAAATACAAATTCTTATTTCATATTCCTTGACCATATTAAAAACGTAGCTGAGGACATTGTAAAAAGGAGAAAAGAAGCAGGTGGTGATCCGGCTGATGAAGATTACGTAGACCCTTCTAATTTTAATGTTTGGGATAAAGAATTATATCAGCCGGCGTTTAAGGAAATATTAAGATTATTAAATACTAGCCCTGATCCAAGATTTAACTTGGAATCCTTGATGGTTAAACTACAATCCTTAATACGTGGCGTAGAGATGTTAGAAATAGATTCAAAAGCCTACGCTTCTCATATAAGTACCTATTCTAAAAACTATTACTCTTCAGAATCTAAATACTTTTTAAGACTTCAAGAGATGAAGGGGGAGTTTGAGAAGGTGATACAAAATTGATTTACTCATAAACATTCATGTGAGTTTCAATTAATCCAAAACGCGACTAATACTATGACCGATATAATATTCGAAGTATTCGCCAGTAAGAAATTTGAGCAAACAGCTTTTATTTTTTAAAGCCTTAAAAGATTTTAATTTAATAGCGACTCTAGTAATTGACGAGTTCGGTAATGGATTGTATTCTTTTATAGAATTAGAAAGAGATTTTTCAAGCCAAGGTAATGTGACAAAAATGTATGAAGTAGAGGTTTATTGGAACATTTTAGGTAAGTATTATTATTATCACATATGCGATGACGTGCTAGTTTCATTATATGAAATTAGTCGCCCGTTTTTGAAATGGTTGGTCCTGTTTAAAAATCTACTATCCCCACTTGACGTAAAGGGAGAGAACTTTTATTATTTAAAAGAGAAAGGAGTGACCTGTGTATTCTAGAGTACAATGATAGATATATTAAAGAAAGAATTTAAATCATACCCAATAAATGAATTGTTTAAAATTGAGGGAGGATTTAAATACAGTTGCTGGGATCCAGGGTTCTAATGATAAGAATAAAATATGACAACCTAGACTTAACCCAAAAAGTAGTGTTTAGTCAGTTGGATATAATTTTTAGTTTTCGAATTAAGTCTTAGTTGTCATACTATAATATGCAGAAGGTTTAACCTTCGTCTTCGGTGTTTTCGCTCTCTAGCTTTTGTCTAAGTTCTTTTATTTTCAATTGATTCTCTAAAGTCTCAATCGTCCTTTCATCTTCAGTCTTCACTAGTTTATTCAATATGGAATCTATATCCCCAATTGGAATGGAATCAGTTTTCCCATTAAAGGATAGAATTGATCCAAGTCCAGGATGAAGCTTAAATGTGAATTTTTTTAGTTTAGAAGGAGCCCCAACCACAATTCCTAACTGGGGAATGGGTAATTCTTTTGATTTAATAGTTTTATCTCCTTTCAAAATCCTTATTTCAATATTTTTTGGGATTCTATAAAAGAAGCTTCCTGTGATTGTTTCAGATTCATCTTTTATAGCTTGTATTTTTGTTGCAATGGAATCTGTAAACTGTTCTAAGCTATTTAAAGTTATTGAAATTGCCTTAGAATTTTTTCCGTCTAGATTAACTTTAGATGCAAAAATTATGTTTGTCGAATCGGGACGAGTGTTGTCCATTTCGTAAATCCTCCTTAAGCCGTTATTTTCACTAATTCTAAATAGCTCTTGTTTTTTAGTTGGATATTTGTAAACGGATTCGGGAGAAATCTCAAAAGACACTGTTTTTGTAGTTATTTTCTTGTATCCAGTGAAATGACTAATTAGATTGTTTTCAATTTCGTCCAATTTGTCAAGTCTGAATTTCAATTGTTCATTTGAAAGGGTTGCTGATACTTCTAGAACAGCTAATTTTTGCTTCTGAATTTGACCAATTTCTTGAATTATTAATTTTATTTTTCCAGGGTCACATTTACTGGGGGGTACTAATCCTGGTGCTGTAGGGCCTAATGATCCTCCAGGTACAATTAGTTTAGAAACGATCCCTGCAATTGAAGAGGTGAAGGGAATAATTTGACTTTCGATTTTTTGTGATCCTGAAGTTAATTCTCCTTGTTTATTGTACTCTAAACTAAAATCTGTTTTATTTAGGAAGGATTGATTGATTTTCAATTTGTATATCTTAGTATCATCTAAATATACTTTAGGTGTGACTGTCACGTTTTCGATTGAATAGACTGTCTTTTCCTTCTTATCATCGATAATTTCATTTTCATTGAAACCTAAACTTTTTGCACATTCCCAGTACTTGCCTTTTTTATAGGAGGTTTGTTTTATTTCAAATGAAACAGAGATGTTGTTTTTAGGCAAGGCATAATAGAAGCCATTTGACGTTTTTTTGACATCATTAAGAGGTACTGTATTCACACTACTGCATGCGGATAAAATGAGCATTAGTAAAATTGAAAATCTAAAATTCATTTATTTAAGTATTTGAGAGTTAATGAAGTTGCTAGAAGCATTTGAAGTATCCATGGTAGGATAAATATTGTATAGATAAGATTTATCCTTGATTTTGCTGAAGAATTTATTGTAGTCTCCTTTAAAATTCCCATTGTTCCAAATTCGAGTAATAACCTTTGAAAATGTATCCGAAGGAATGGCCATACCATCACTAGATGAGCTTAGATAAATTAAGTCTAGTGTAATAATTCGGTCCAGTTGAGCTTTTAGATTAGGTTTGAGAACCTTAAATTTATCAATCTGAGGTGTGTCCAAAAAATTGTATGAATTTTTATATGTAAAATCAGGTAACTCTGGTCTCATTTTGTAAGAGGTACCAGAATTACATGCATCAATAATCATTAAAACCCGTGGACTATTTCTATTTTGTAGTAATATCTCATATAGTTCATCATCTTTTACTTCCCGGTCACGGGTGACAAATGTTTCATCCAATCCATCTAGTTCCAGATCCCAATCATTAGGGTCGTCAATCACTTGGCCTCCGTGGCCGTAGTAATAGATGACTAAGAAATCATCTTCTTTTAAAGGGGACAGACTCTCTTTTATAGCTTCTAGAAATTCTGTACTATTTGGACTATCTAATTCTTTTATGTTGAATTTCTCTTTCTTTAGAATATTATTTATTCTTGATATGTTAGATGATGCAAGACTCGTTGCCGTATTACTATATAAATGAGAAAGATTAGTTGTTGTCATGCCTATTAAAAGGGCATTTTTTTTTTGTGTGTAGGTTTGATTTGAAATGTTAGAATCATTAAAAAACAACAGCAAGATGGGTATAAAAATTATAACCTTCATAATACATTATGTAGTGTTTAATTGTAATTGTGAAGGATTGGAGGAGATATAAATATAGGTATTATCCTGACAATGTAAAGAAAATATCTATAACCATCTGAATTATTTTTGGTCAGGACCAGAAACTTCATTAATGGAAAAAGTGAACATATATGAGCAGGGGTGAGGCTCTACCCGGCAGTAGTAGGACCATATACTAAAGGGAAATGACTTTCAAATAGGGTATGGGGGGGCTGTTTCCAAGGAGTTTCCAGGAGATTTTCAAGATCCCACCAAAATTCACTGTCTATAATCTGATTTCAGGTGTTTGAGCTAGCGATATGTATGTTGGGAGTTTTGGCGGCATTTAAAGGGAATAGCTAGATTGTTCTAATCCACACTAATTTATTAGCATAAGTATAGGTAAGTTCTGGTTCGTGAGTATTGGGAGCTTCAGGATTTTGAGGATATGGAGGATTTAGCGGATTACCTCTGCATGGCATTAATCGGCTTAGAAAAAGCCGTTTAGCTTTCCTGTGAATCCTGTGAATCCTGTGAATCCTGTGAATCCTGTGAATCCTGTGAATCCTGTGAATCCTGCAATTCCTCCAGGTAGGTGTTAACGTAATGATCATGCTTTTCATGATGAATAAGACCTTTATTGACAAAGTCTCTTATGTACCCTTGGGCTGTTTTATCCTTAATCATCAATGCCTTTGCAGTGTCAGCGTATTGATTTCGGTTAAAGGATAGGGGTAATGATTGGAGGAACTTTTCCTTCTGGTTAGGTCGTTTACGTATCGTTTTATCCGCCGGAAGCTCTCCAAATACTTTTGCAGAATGCCTGAATAAAACTTTTACCATCAATAAGATGTTGTCAAAGTCTGTGTCATCACATTCGATTTGCTCACTAACTTCCCCATTGTCCATGGTTCTCAAAGCTGTAAAAACCATACATATTCTATAGGCGATTAAACCTAACCTTCTTATGGTGGCCATATACTGTGCTCCCTGCAACCATAGAAATTGTTCTTGAATCTGACTAAAGAACGCGTTAAATTGTTTTTGTTGATCTTGGGTTAAGCATATTTGGATTTCCTGACCTTTATTCATTGCCCTATAGTACTTATGGTATTCTAGGCCTATGCTTTTAAAATATTCCTCTACACCTTGTTCAGTATTGCTTTCAAAAACATCTTTCCAGATGGGCCGTACCTTCATGGAATAAAACATAAACCGACTGAAAAGGCCATTTTCTGCGTTAGGAATTAGGGCGGTCACTTGTTTTGGTGTTCCCGAAAGAATAGTTGATAAGCGAGGGGATTCAATATCCATGTATTCGCGGGCGGTTCTGCGATAATAAGTAATCGTTTCATGGTGAAAAGCCTTTCTGAATCCATCCGAGTAATTTCCATAGTCACTTTTGAAGGCTTGAACCATTGTGTCTCCCTCAGTTTCAAAAATGAGTCCTTTCCCCTGATTCTCACCAAGTATCTGGTATACCCCGGTAGAGCTGTTGTTGGCGGGAATGAATAGCATTCTTTCTGGGGGGCTGGTAGGCTTTTTTTTGTCTTCCCTGTGTTTGCCGGTGTTGTACTCCGCCATTTCTTTATCGTATTCTTGCATCATTAACTTCGACATTTCTCTTAGTTCCTTGTGTATAGGATCTACTAATAACCGGCATAATTCTAGTCTGCCTTTACCTGCGGCGGCAGGAGCCGAGACAAACAGGTATAGGTTGGTATATACCTTTTTATCACCATAAATACCATAAATCCAAGGCATGGATGCGCTTAATGCAACAACAGCGCCCAATAGGAGAATATCTTTTTCTTCTCTGGAAAAAGCCACGTTGGTCACGGACCTTAAAAGGTTAGGCAGACTTTCGAAGATAGTGTCTGGGAAATTTGGTACGCTTCCTTTTGAACTTACAGTGTCTTGTAAGCCTTTTGGAAAACGAATACCACCTTTCTTAGCAAGATAAATTAGTGTACCAAGACTTACCCCTTTTCCATGAGAGTTTAGACATTGATCATATTGTTTGTTGCACTCTTCAGGGGTGTAATTCGGGTAAAAACGGCTAATTCTGTGATACTTATCTCTTCCTGTTTCGCCAAATGTATCGGAAATTATGAATCCTATATTTCTCCAATCCTCATAGTCTGCTGTTATATCGAGGCTGAGTAATTCTATCTCCTGGATGATAACTTCGACCTTTTCTTTTTGTGCATCCAATCCCTGATCAACAAGAGTAGCTTTTGTCTTTGCTTTATTGGGTGTCTCTAACCAAGAGGATGGGTTAAATTTCTTCTTATTCATGGTTTATTCTTTTTGGGTTGATATAAACATTAGGGTCATGAGCTAAAAAGCATGCTCTGGATATATCCTTTCCGGATGGGTCCACATCATATCCATAGGTGTACTTTAGGTAATTGGTAACTGCTCTGTAGTAGTTGGGATGGTCTACTGCAGATAGATCAACAGTTATAACCCACTTTAAGCCATTTCCAGAAGGTGAAAGGAATAGTAATTCAGTTTCAAAATAGGGATCCTTTAGAAGATCTGATTTCACCTTGGCTGGGTTTTCTAATAAGTCGAAATCTAAAACCATAAGCCCAGAATGCATTTTCAAGTCTGCTTCTGATCGTGAGGTAAACGTACCGGAAAAGGTGACATAATCAAGGTTGGATTTCCGCTTTCTTGCCGTTTGTGACTCTTTTGTCTTTCGAAGATTGCTGGTTTGCTGCTTATAGGTTTCTCCCTTAATTAGGTTGTATATATCCAATAACCCTATTTCCCTGGTGGGTTTGGTATTGGATATAGGACCCTTAAAAAAGCTAAATACGGGCTGATTTATATCATTTGCGAAGGTAATATCGTCGCGGGATTCGTTATAATCTCTAGGGTTTTCCTTTGGAAAGGAAGCTGATGGTGTGTTTTGATATGACTTTTTCATAACTTAAGCTTACCTTTATTGGTTAGGTATTCATCTGCTTGGTTGGTGATGTCGCCGCTAGTAAAGCTGGGATTTCGCAGTAGCCATAGGTCTAATTCCGATCTTTTGAAGTAGAGCCGTTTGCCTCTAGGGCAAAAGTGTGGTATTGCTTTTTTGCTTGTTAGCTTATACAAGTGACTTTGGCTGCAGCCAATGTAGAGGCAGGCTTCACTAAAGTTAAGCACCTCTTTTTTTAGAAGATTCTGCTCTTCGAGCATGCGCTCGATGGTTTCGAGCTTTTCAATAATACGATGATGTTTTGCCATTTTGTTACGTATTTAAGGTTGAACAATTTGAGTGTGTTCTTTTGTTAACTCCGAGAAGAACACAGGTTCGGAGTGAACTACGTAACAAAGAGAGTTGGTAATGAAAAGGTAATTACCTGGTAACGCTACTTTACCATTATTACTTAGTCATATTTTTCATATCGACCTCATAATGAGTTGGTTTAGCACTGAATTTTGTTTTAGTTGTTTTAGTAGAAATGTCCTTAAACTGGGCGAAAACAAGATGGATGAAATCAATGAAATAGTCTCTTACCGGCCGGGTGGTGTATAATTCCTTATGAATCAAGTAAAAGGTGTACCTTATATACTCTGAAGTGACGCCAATTTGAGGGATAGATTTAACCTTTTCAGGAACACTACAATGCTCTATCAAATGATCTACATAGTGAAGTAGCCGCAGGTAGTCTTCGCCGGCCATTATTTTTGTGTTCTTTATATTGTCACCAGAAAAGAAATTAAGGTACTTACGTGCTATTTCTTTTTGATTTTGAAGACTAACCTTTTCCAACTTGACCTTAGGGTTTAATAGGCTGGAGTTGTTTTTAAGCAGAGTTGCTGTGGTGGAGAATACTTGAGAAGGATGATCTTTGTACAGGGCCTTTTGAAAATTCACCCAACGTTGCAGGAGCCGGGGAATGGAATAGTTACCCTTAAATTCATCCAGATCCTCTAAGGGCAACTTGGTCAGTGTTTGGGAAATCTCTTCCAATTTATTCATTCGTTCATAGCCATACACAAGAGATTTAACTTCCTTCTTGTATGATTCTATATAGGGTTTAACCATGTGGGGGCTGAAATCCGGTGAACAAAGGTCTTCGAAATGGTAAGAATTGTTTCTATTAGATGAGCCACGTAGGAATATCAAGTTTTCCAGGGCCGTAATCGTTTCTTGGAGTGGTTTGTAGAGCTTTCCCTTTTTATGGAGTTCATATGCATCCTTTAGTGTCGCAATTATTTCTGAGCCTTTGAACATATCTTTATGAGTATATCTTTTAGCTTTCATTTTGCAAAAAGTCGTTTGGCTCTGCAGGCGTAACATTTCAGGAGAGGTTTTCTGCAGGAGGTCTTCGTACAATTCAGTTTCTGACCTCCCATATCCATTGAGGATTTCACTATAGGATCCAGTAATCATCAGATATAGTTCTTTTAGTGTAAACTGTACCATATCGAAAATATAATGGGTATTCATTTGGATGCGGTCGGTTTCCGATTCCTTTCCTGTTGGCTGATAGAAAGGAATGTCCTGGTTAGGAAGTTTTTTAAGAGCTTTTGTAACTGTGGTTAACAGGCTTTCTATCTCGTTCAATACTTTTATTAGATGAAGCCTGGTATCTTTTAAGGAGTGTGACTGTTGTGCCTGATTGTCTATTTTGCTGATAACCTCAGCCTTCTCACGAAGAATTAAGTGGGCATAGTACGCAGTGGTGTCATTAAAAGCGGGGTATTCCACTCCTATTATTGGGGTGAAAATCTCATCTTCAGTAAACCCAATTTCTATTGTATTTCCTTCTGGGTCAAAGGTTAGATTTATCTCCTGATTAGCAGATAAAAGTGGATGTTCAGAAAGGAATTTCCCTAGTTGCTTTAGGAATCTCCTGGGGCTTTTTACCGTTGTATTTAGCGCTAACTTGTTACAGAAATAGCTTTCACTCCGGTTATCCCCGATGTATGGCCGTAGGTCCCCGGTGAGGATTTCATTAAAAAGAGTCAATATCATTATAGGTCTAGTTTGATTTTGTTAGCGGCTTCTTTTTTCTTCTCGTCTATGATATTTGCGTAGACCTGGGTCGTTTTAAGCTCTCTATGTCCCAGAAGTTTTGAGACCGTATAAATATCGGTGCCTGAAGAAAGTTGTAATGTGGCATAGGTATGTCTTGCACAGTGAAAGGTGATGTTCTTTGAGATACCGGCCTTTAAAATCCATTGTTGAAGTTTGAGATTATACCATGCAGAATACTTTAACCCTTTGAATACTCTTTCTTCATCTTCCTGTCTTTCCCCCAATAAGCCGAGTGCTTGTTCTGAAATAGGCAGGGTTTCAGCTCCCTTGGTCTTCTTTTGCCGGAACCGGATATGGTGCTCAAGCTCATTTGAATACTGAACTTCAGACCAGATCAACTTGTTAATATCAGACCATCGCATACCGGATAAACATGAAAAAAGGAAGGCATTTTTAAGAAGTGGGATTTCACATTCGGTGTTAGCTACTGTTTGTAATTCTTCCTTTGTTAGGAACTCCCTTTGCGGTTCATCCTGTTTAAAGGCGGCTACACCTTCTGAAGGATTACTTGCGAGTATCTCATCCTTAACCGCTTGTTTCAAAGCAGTCCGGAACTTGTTGAAATAAGAGTACTTGGAATTTTGAGATAATCCTTTGTTGCTCTTAGTGCGAGCCTCCTTGTCCAGGTAATTTTTGAATCCTTCGACAAATTTTCTATCGACTTCAGCTATGGTAATACCAAACGGGATATAGGCTTTTAAGTGCTTTAGCATACTATCCCAGTTACCATAATTTCCTTTACTGTCTATCTTCTTCTCGGTAAGGTCTGCTATATAACTAATAAAGCTACTCTTTAAAGTTCGGTCGTCTCTGAAGCCGTATACCTTGTTCTGTGCTTCAAGAAGTCGCTTGGCTCTTACTTGTTCCGCGAGTAGCCTGGTTGCTTTGTTTGCTTCTCTTTCCTCTTTTGTTTTTGGATTGGGTTCCAGGTAAAGCTTGAGATATTCCGTCTTACGTTTACCCTGGTGGTAGTAATCCAGGTAAAGACTTGTTTTACCTCCCTGATTCCGCTCTCTTAAAGTGACTTTCATCCTGCTTTGATTACAATGATCTTGGTGGAGTAGTATGTTGTTAGCAACAGATAAATCTCATTTAGCAACAAACTAGAAACTAAATTAATGCAAACAAAAGCAGATTAGCAACAAAAAAGAGAAATAAATAATCTTCTAATGTCAGTAAAAGAAGGTGTTAGAGTAATAAAGGAAGATACATTACTTTCCGATACAGAAATTCGCAAAAATGTTCCCCAGAAGGACATCACTAGATATTTCCCCGGTGATCTCCCCAAAGTGGTATAAGGCCTGACGAATATCGATAGCGAGCAGGTCTCCCGGCAGTTCGGCCTCTAAACCTTCTCTTACCCTGTCGATCTCTTCTAAAGCTTTGAGAAGGGCGTCGTAATGCCTGGTATTGGTTATAATGGTCTCATTATTGCGAAGGGCTCCCGTATTGATGAATTCCAGTAGCTTATCCTGCAGCAGATCGACACCCGTTCCGGTTTTGGCCGAGAGGTGAAGGGCTTCCGGGATCTGTGCCGATACCTTGTCCAGTTCTTCGTTCGAAAGCACATCGATCTTGTTGGCAATGATCACCAAATGCTTTTGTGGATACTTATTTTTGATCTTCCCGATCTCGGTGATGATGGTATCCAGGGTGCGGCCATTGGGACCGGTTTCGCCCTGCAGACTTTTCTTGACGGTTTCACAGTCGAAAAGGTAGATCACCACCTGAGCCTTTTCGATCTTTTCGAACGTGCGCTGTATCCCGATACTCTCTACCACATCTTTGGTCTCCCGAATCCCGGCCGTATCGATAAAGCGAAATCCTATTCCGCCGATCACCATTTCATCTTCGATGGTATCGCGGGTGGTTCCTGCAATATCACTTACAATAGCCCGCTCTTCCTGAAGCAAAGCATTGAGCAGTGTCGATTTCCCTACATTTGGCTCGCCGACGATGGCTACCGGAATACCGGTCTTGATCACATTTCCGGTGGCAAAACTGTCGATGAGCTTTTTTAGGACATTGCGAATACGCTCCAGGAGCTTACCAAATTCATCCCTGTTAGCGAATTCCACATCCTCCTCAGCAAAATCGAGTTCGAGTTCGATCAGGGAAGCGAAGTTCATGAGTTCATCCCGCAACTTGGCCAGCTCATTGCTGAATCCGCCCCGCATCTGTTGCATAGCGATCTGGTGGGCCGCCGCATTGTCTGAGGCGATAAGGTCGGCTACTGCCTCTGCCTGGCTCAAGTCCATTTTGCCATTCAGAAAGGCTCTGAGGGTAAATTCCCCGGCATCGGCCATACGACACCCCGCTCTCAGGAATAACTGTATGATCTCCTGCTGGATGTAGGGAGAACCATGACAGGATATTTCCACCACATCTTCTCCGGTATAGGAATGCGGATTCTTAAAGAGTGATACCAATACCTCGTCTAAAACCCGCTCTCCATCTACAATATGTCCCAGATGTATGGTATGGGTCTTTTGCGCGGTCAGGTCTTTCCCGTGGATGGAACGAAAATGTTTCCCGGCAAAAGCAATAGCCTTTTTTCCTGAGATCCTGATCACGGCAATGGCCCCTGCTCCTGAAGGGGTGGCTAAGGCAATTATGGTATCCTCTATATTCATTTCAAAATTTTCAACAAAAATACGAATCTGAGAATAGAATAGTAAGCCGATAATTTACTGAATGTTAAAACGACTATTATAGTAAGTTAAATCGTGTTAAAAACTTGTGTAAGAGCTTCTTTGTCTTATATTAATTACAGTAAACTTAAAAATGAAAGAAAGATTTATGGATTATTTAAATTTAGACAAGAATAAAACTGAGAAAACCGTTTACGAAATCAACGTACTGTTGGCCGATTATCATTTGTACTATCAGAAGTTGAGGAATTTCCATTGGAATATCACGGGAAGTAATTTCTTTGAACTCCATGAGAAGTTTGAAGTGATGTACGATGACGCCAAGATTAAGATCGATGAATTGGCCGAGCGTATTTTGACCTTAAGGCATCGTCCGGTAAGTAATCTCTCTGAATATATGGAGATCTCCAATCTGAAGGAATCGCCATCTGACCTTACCGATGTGGAAATGATCGAAAGACTACTACGCGACCATGCCGTTATACTGGGGCAAATGCGTAAAGTGGTAAATGTTGCAAATAATGGTGGTGATGAAGGTACCATCGATCTGATCGGAGCTTACATCAGGGAGATGGAGAAAACGTCATGGATGCTCGATGCGTGGCGTATGAAAACACATGAAACATTAAAAGTAAACTTATCTTAATACCATCTGAATGAAAGAACAACTTTCCCGATTCTGGGATACGTTTAAGAGTGAGGTAGGTTCATGGCTGGATACGCTGGTCGTGAACCTACCTGATTTTTTGATGGCAGGCCTCGTATTCCTGGTATCCTATATCGTTTCCAAGTATGTCAATAAGCTAATGTTAAAGATCCTTGGGCGTACCTCCCTGCAACTCTCTGTAAAACGTATGGGAGCTAAGCTGGTTTCTGTACTGGTGATCCTGTTCGGACTCTTTCTGGCCTTGGGTATCCTTGAATTGGATAAGATGCTCACCTCGCTTCTTGCCGGTGCCGGGGTAGCAGGTCTGGCCGTTGGTCTGGCGTTACAGGGTGCACTCACCAATACCTTTTCGGGAATTACCCTTTCATTTGTTGAATACCTTAAATTAGGTGACTGGGTAGAGACTAACGGATTTACAGGAGAGGTGGTCGATCTTAATTTACGCACCACTACCTTAAGGCAAATAGACAACAATATGGTTTCCATACCCAATAAGCTGGTGATCGAAAACCCCATGAAGAATTATTCGGTAACAGCGCAATCCAGGGTGATCTTAACTTGTGGTGTAGCCTACAATTCAGACCTGGAGCAGGTGAGAGATGTTGTTAAAGAGGCCATTATTTCCAATTTTGATGCGGTAACCTCAGCTTCTGAGATCTTGTTCTTTTATACCGAATTCAATGATAGTTCGATCGATTTTGAGGTGCGATTTACCATTAATTCTACCTCCGGACTAGAAATCCTTAAGGCTAAAGGAAAGGCCATCATTGCCATTAAAAAGGCATTCGACCAAAACGGTATCGTTATACCATTTCCTATACGTACGATCGATTTTTCTAATCCTATTCCGGAAACAGGTAAACAGGTAGACGGGTAAACGGGTAGACGTGGAAACAGGGAATTGAAGCTTCAGACAATAAATTTTGGATTTTGAATTGCGGAATGTTGATTTCATACCCGCATACCCGTGTTATCCTCCATAGCTTTAGCAAAGGAGGACATCACTGTTCTGTAACATTTCCCATACTTTTGCGTCATATCATTGTAAACCATCAATCAAAGCACAAAGCATGGAAAATCAAATGAGTTTAAAAAGAGTAGACAACCAGTTATTAGTGATCACCCATTTAACCCAGTTATTGGATTATGTTACAGGATTTGGCGGATTCATTGTTCCGCTGGTGCTGTGGCTCTCCAATAAAGACAGGGTATTGGATATGGATGAACACGGAAGGTCTATTATGAACTTTCAGATAAGTGTTTTCATTTACTGCCTTATAAGTATCCCTTTGATCCTGCTCTTTGGCCTGGGTATTCTATTGCTTATAGCCATTGGGATCATGGCCTTTGTTTTTCCTATTGTTAATGCCATTAAAGCCTCTAACGGAGAAGAACCTTATTATCCGTTAAGTATTAAGTTTTTTTAGAGTAAAGAGGTAAAGAGGTGAAGTTTTTGTATAACTGCGTCGTCCTCCATAGCTTTAGCGAAGGAGGGCATAACCTCATAACATAAAAAAACCCGCGATAAGCGGGCTTTTCTATTTATGGTAACTTCTTGTGCTTAGTTGTTCAGCATCACCGGCATAACCAGCATGGTAATGTGCTCGCCTTCATCAAGAGCATCTGATGGCGTAAGGATACCCGCACGGTTCGGAAGGCTCATTTCCAAAGAAACTTCTTCAGATGCCAGGTTGTTGAGCATCTCCATTAGGAATCGTGAGTTGAATCCGATCTGCATATCGTCTCCCTGGTAATCGCAGGTAAGGCGCTCTTCAGCCTTGTTGCTGTAATCGAGGTCTTCTGCAGAGATATTCAATTCTGCACCGGCGATCTTCAAACGAATCTGATGAGTCGTCTTATTAGAGAAGATCGATACCCTTTTTACTGAGTTAAGCAGCTGTACGCGATCAATGCTCAGACGATTTGGGTTTTCCTTAGGGATCACCGCCTCGTAGTTTGGGTATTTACCGTCGATAAGGCGACAAACCAGTTCGATGTTCTCAAAGGTGAACTTGGCGTTGCTCTCGTTGTATTCGATGGTTACTTCATTCTCAGATCCTGCGAGGATGTTCTTAAGCAGGTTCAAAGGTTTTTTAGGCATGATGAATTCTGCCACCTCTGAGGCCTGTACATCCTGACGTTGGTATTTAACCAGTTTGTGAGCATCGGTAGCTACGAAGGTAAGGTTCTCAGGAGAGAACTGGAAGAACACGCCGCTCATTACCGGTCTGAGGTCGTCATTACCGGAAGCGAAGATGGTCTTACTGATCGCAGTAGCCAGGATGTCTCCAAGAATAGTTGTGGAGCTTGGATCTGCGAGCTCAATAGTGTTCGGGAATTCAGCTCCATCGGCATATGCAAGCGCATATTTACCGTAGTTCGAGCTGATCTCTACCGTGTTATTGTCTTCAACTACGAAAGTAAGAGGTTGTTCCGGGAAGGTCTTTAAGGTGTCCAGCAGTAGTTTTGCAGGAACAGCGATGCTTCCCTGAGAATCTGAATCTACTTCCAGAACAGCACTCATGGTCGTTTCCAGGTCGGATGCAGATACGGTTAGTTTGTTGCCGTCCAGTTCAAAAAGAAAATTGTCCAGAATGGGCAGGGTGTTACTGCTGTTAATAACACCACCTAATACCTGTAGTTGCTTAAGCAAGTACGAGCTTGATACAATAAATTTCATCTAATCTGTTGTTTTCTAACACTTACAAAGATATCCTAATTGGTTATTAATTTGAAAATAACTTATTAACATTTAACGGCTGTAGCGACGTTTTCTGAAGTAGGTGAACAGGATCCCGGCCAATAGGGTCAAAATTGCTGGGATTCCAATATTTACAAGCTGCCAGCGCGTTTTTTCATCATAGGCCTTTTGCTGATCTATAAATGGCAAGCTCACTTTTTTCTCCCTAATGTTTATAAGTCCGCTTTCATCTAAAAGGTAATTAACGCAATTGAGCAGGAACTCCTTATTGCCGTAAAAATTGTTGGTCCACTTGTCGTAGCCCAGTTCCAGCGGATTGCCATTCTGGAGGTCGTTGCGGATCAGATCGCCATCGGCGATCACGATCATGGCACTTTCTTTTCCCGAATCTTTATATTCCACAAGCGAAACCGGTTTCACCCTGTTTCTGTAGACTGAAGTGAATGCTCCTTCCATTAATACGGCCAGTGGCATACCGCCTTGGTTGAAGCTTGCCTTATCCGGTTCCTGTGTTACCGATTCCAGGCTCACCACCGCAGGTGCACCAACCGGTTTTGACAGTGGAGAAGAGGTGAGTAATACCTCCTTCCTGATACCATTCTTTAGCGTGTCTATAGGGTTGGCGAACTGCATACGTACGGCTTCGATGTTCGTGTTTATGGCGTGATCTTCTTTGGAGAATACCATAGGATGGTATAGCCACGGAGCCGGGTTGTATTGGGTTTGTGTTCCAGATCCGGTGGCCAGAACGATCTGCGTAAAGTAAAGGTCGCTTACCAATGCCGGGTTGATACGCACTCCGTAAGAGAAGAACATATCGTCCAGGTTAAGGTCGGTGGGCAGCGCAATGGCTTCTCCTTGATTCTTATACAGGCTGTCCATGGTCATGGCAACCTTATCTACCAACCAAAGGCTTTTTCCTCCGTTCATGGTGAATTGGTCGAGCACCAATTTATCGGTTTCCGAGAAGGCTTTCGAGGGTTTCGCTACGAGGGCAAGGTCGAAGACCTTTAGCTGCTCCAGGATCACCTCTGCATTTTCGGGGTTACTCTCCAGTTGGAAGGGAGCGAGATCGTAATAGTCGCCCAGCGAGGCCAGGAAATCGGCAATAAAAATATCATCCAGCTCCCCGTGGCCCTTGAGTACGGCGATCTTTTGCTTGTTGGTGATACCAACTTTTACAAAGGCATCGGCAAAGGCGTATTCCAAATGCTGAACAGAGTTGATCACCCGCTCTTCTGCAGTGGCTCCCAAGGTATTCTTCATCAGTGCTACCCGTACGGTACGCGCGCCATTATTAACAAGTGCCCATGGGAAAACCAGTTCCTGGGAAACCTTACTTCCTTCCCCGGTAGTGACCGAAACAGGGGTAAGTCCCATAGCCTGGAGGTTTGCCATGGTTTCTTCTTCGTTATCCTCACGGGGATCAATGAAGTTGAAATAGATATTGCGGTTCTCTCTTTGAAATTCGATGAGTAACTGACGCGTTTCTGACCTTAGTTTTCTAAATTCTGCCGGAAGATCGCCTCCCAGGAATACATCCACATACACCTTGTCTTCTAACTCAGAGGCGGCGTTAATGGCAGATTTGCTCAGGGTGTAGCGTTGGTCTTTGGTAAGGTCGGCCCGTATCCCGCTTAAACCGGCCAGGTAGTTCACCAGCAATAGAACGATAACGAGAACGGCTATGGCCGAGGTCTTTCTTAGGGTTGAGTTCATGGTCGGCATCATTTTTTCAGAAATGTGGCAGTTAAGGAAATAAACAGAACGGTAATACTGAGAAAGTACACCAGATCGGCAAGGCTAAGTACGCCACGGCTTATACTTTCAAAATGATATTTTATCCCCAAAGGGGCCATCCATACCAATGCCGGATCCAATCCGGAAATACTATGTGGCAGAAACAGCAGGGCGAAACAAAGGGTAGCTGCCAGGATAAAAGCTACGATCTGGTTATTACTTACCGACGAAGCGAATACCCCTGCAGCGGTAAAGGCTCCGGCAAGAAATAAGAGTCCGGTATAAGAACCGATAATGCTTCCGGTATCGAGGTTCCCTGGAGGATTGCCTAATATATAAACCGTATAGACGTAGAGCAGTGTTGGGATCAGCGTAATGACTACCAACAGGAAGGCTCCCATGAACTTCCCGAGTACGATGCTATTAATGCCAAGAGGTTTGGTAAGCAATAATTCGAGGGTGCCTAATTGCCGCTCATCGGCAAAGGTCCGCATGGTAATGGCAGGGATCAAAAACACAAAGATCCAGGGGGTGATCTCAAAGAAAGGGGTTAGATCGGCAAATCCGCTATCCAGAATATTAAACGGGCCTTTGAATACCCATAAGAACAACCCGGTGATCACCAGGAAAATTCCCATAACAAGGTATGCGATGGGGGAGGTGAAGAAGTTACTGATCTCTCTTTTTAAAATAGCAAGCATAGTTGGCAGTATTGAGGCTTAAATATAATTACTTAAGGTAAACTTTCTAAACGGTTAACGCTCCAGGCCTCGGGACGCCTGTTAAATCCGAGCTTGGTACGGCTCCAGATCTCCTTAAAAAGTTCGGAGTTCCGGTATTGCTCCAAACTTTCTTCAGCATCCCAAAAACTATAGGTAAAAAATTGGCAAGGGTCGTTCTTATCGCGGTACAATTCAAGGTGGCGGCACCCGGGAAATTGTCTTATATGGTGTTTGTCCGATTCGAAATGTTCCAGGAAGGTTTCAATAAAATCATCCCTGAACCCTAGTTTTACGATCCTTATGAACATCAAATAAATTTTAGGGTAATGGAATCCCTGTAGTTTAACCCCAAAAGACTTGAGGCCCCACCTACGGTTTCCAGGTTACTTTTATAAACGGCGATCTCGATGAGTCCTGAGGAATTAAAGATGGCCAGCTTCTCGCCATCGGCATTGCGCTTGCTCTTTTCAGAGTTAAAGTTTACCACATCGCTGTACTTTTGGTGAATATTGCTGAATTTGTGATTACGCGCCCAAAGTTCAAAATCGCGCCCTTTGCGGTATTTATCAAAGATCTTCCTGGAAATATTGGTGATCACATTACCGTAGTTGTCGATATAGATAACGGTTCCGCTTATTTGGTCTTCGGAGGTATTGATCACGGGGGCAAGGCCTTTAAGAACTTTCATGGATTCAATGCGCTTTCCGATCACTTCCGGTTGTCCGCCACGGGCGAGGTGTGCTCCAACCTTTACAAAGACATCAAGCACCGGGAAAATACCTTCCTGCACCCGGTCGTGGATATTGATCTCTACCATTTTTTCAGGAACAACTTCCTGTGCCAGGAAAGAGAGAATGCCATTATCTGCTCCCACAAAATGGTGGCCATCAATGGTCACCGCAATATGACGGTTCTCCGGGGTGAGTTCAGAATCGACCCCGATGATATGTACGGTACCTTTGGGAAAGGTCTTGTAGGCATTTTTTAGAATGTAGGCCGCTTCGGTGATATTGAACGGACTCACATGATGTGAAATATCAACAATTACCGCTTCCGGTAATTCACTGTAAATATACCCTTTAATGGCTCCTACAAAGTGGTCGCGTATCCCAAAATCTGTAGTCAGAGTTATGATTGCCATTTATAAATTGTTGATATGTTTTTGAATTGAGAAATGCTTTTTTGCTTAAGTTTGTTTAGGACCCTCATGAAGATCACAACTGTGAACAAACCTAATAAAAAGAATACGATTATTTAATTCTGGTTTGAACTTTATTGGGTATTCTTGATAATTATCCACCAAAAAAATGAAAGCCCTTGAACGAACTCATCATCGAACTCTCAGAAATTAGCCCGAAAGAATTTTTCGGTCCGCAGAATGTCAATATCCAACTGCTTAAAAAGTATTTTCCCAAGCTTAAGATCGTTGCCCGTGGAAATAAGATCAAAGCCTATGGCGATGAAGAAATGCTAGAGGAGTTCGATAAACGGTTTGACATGCTCGCTGCTCATTTTGGTAAGTACAATACCCTGGATGAAAATGTGATCGAGCGTATTCTTACGGCCGATGCCCGGGAAGAAGAAGCAGATCAAAAGCATCTCGATGCCGAGGTATTGGTGCATGGCGTGAACGGTAGGTTGATCAAGGCACAAACCCCGAACCAGCAGCGTTTGGTAGAGCTTATGAAAAAGAACGATATGGTCTTTG
Organism: Robertkochia sediminum; assembly: GCF_016786255.1. GTDB lineage: Bacteria > Bacteroidota > Bacteroidia > Flavobacteriales > Flavobacteriaceae > Robertkochia > Robertkochia sediminum. The sequence goes on along the minus strand of NZ_JADMKT010000076.1, from coordinate 8,753 downwards.
CTATTGGCCCTGCAGGAACCGGAAAAACCTACACCGGGGTGGCCCTGGCAGTAAAAGCCCTCAAGGAAAAGCAGGTAAGGCGTATCATTCTTACCCGTCCTGCGGTAGAAGCCGGTGAGAACCTCGGGTTCTTACCCGGTGATCTCAAGGAGAAGCTGGATCCATATATGCAGCCTCTCTACGATGCGCTGCGCGATATGATCCCGGCAGAAAAGCTTACCAATTTCATCGAGAACGGAATTATTCAGATCGCTCCCATGGCATTTATGCGTGGGAGAACCCTTGACAATGCCTTTGTTATTCTCGATGAGGCCCAGAATACCACCCATGCCCAGATGAAAATGTTCCTTACCCGTATGGGAAAGAACGCGAAATTCATGATCACCGGTGATCCGGGGCAGATCGACCTACCAAGAAGGGTGATTAGCGGACTCAAAGAAGCTATCCTCGTACTCAAGGATGTCGATGGGGTGGGCATGCTCTATCTCGATGATAAGGATGTGATCAGACACCGCTTGGTGAAAAATATCATCGCAGCTTATAAGAAGATCGAACACGCTAATAGCTAATGGGCACCATGACTCCGTTGTTCAGAGACTTTTTTAGAAAAGATCGTCCGTGGATGGTGATCTGTGGCGGACTTTTACTTTATACCTTCTATGACATTTACGATCATATAAGCAGACCAGGATCTACATTTGTGGCCAACCCCGTTATGTGGATCGTGTTTTCTCTGGTATCGTTGATTACCATTATAGTCCTGATGTTTTTGGTATCCCGTCTCCTAGATCTTGTTTTTAATGGTTATCAGGTAGTTAAAGAGGTGTTGGGATTGTTCGTAGCGATAAGCTTTCATATTCTGATCAGTGGTCCTGTATATAATGCACTTTTTTGGCCGGCAGACCAGTTGATGTTCAGTTTTAATATTCCTGCCATTCTGATGCTTTGTGGTATCTATTTCTTTTTCAGGATCGCTGTGTTTAACGGGGTCAGGTATTTTATGAAAAGAAAGAAAGGAATCGCAGGATAAAAGAGAATAAGATTATCTTTGAGCCGTAATTCATTCTAATACTTTATGAGCAATACCATTACTGCAACCGATTTTAATTTTCCCGGACAAACAGCTGTTTACAGAGGAAAAGTGAGAGAGGTGTATTCTCTGGATAATGACCTCCTTGTAATGATCGCCACCGATCGGCTTTCTGCATTTGATGTGATCATGCCTAAAGGAATCCCGTACAAAGGGCAGATTTTGAACCAGATCGCTACGAAAATGATGAAGGATACCGAAGACCTGGTGCCTAACTGGTTAATGGGGACACCCGATCCTAACGTTGCTGTAGGTAAGCGCTGTGAGCCTTTTAAGGTAGAAATGGTTATTCGCGGATATATGTCGGGTCACGCTGCCAGAGAATATAAGGCAGGAAGACGCACACTTTGTGGCGTGCCCATGCCGGAAGGAATGAAAGAGAACGACAAATTCCCGGAACCGATCATAACGCCTGCAACTAAAGCAGAACAAGGAGATCACGATGAAGATATCTCTCGTGAAGACATCCTGAAAAGGGGAATTGTTTCTGCTGAAGATTACGCGGTTCTTGAAAAATATACAAAAGCCTTATTTAAAAGAGGTACAGAGATCGCTGCAAAACGCGGACTTATCCTTGTAGATACCAAATACGAATTCGGGAAAACTGCCGACGGTGAGATCGTGTTGATCGATGAGATCCATACGCCCGACTCATCCCGCTATTTCTATGCCGATGGTTACGAAGAAAGACAAGCCAGAGGCGAGGCTCAAAAGCAATTGTCTAAAGAATTCGTGAGACAATGGTTAATAAGCAACGGTTTTCAGGGGCTTGAAGGACAACAGGTGCCGGAGATGACCGATGAATATGTGACTTCTGTTTCTGAGCGCTATATCGAGCTCTATGAAAAGATCACCGGAGAAAAATTTGAAAAAGCCGACCTGTCAGATATTGATAACAGAATTGCGAATAATGTAACGCGTTACCTTAAAGAGCTGTTATAAACGCAGAGTTCTGTTTAGAGAAAATATGCTAAATACCCCGTTGTTCGGGGTATTTTTTTTGCAATAAACTTAAGTTTCTTGTTTATTTGAGAGGAGAGAAGAAGGCCGTGTTCAAGATCACTTCTTCTAACTTAACTACCATTAACCAAAGCATTTATGAGTAACTACCACATTAAGAATCTGGAAGAGTATTACCAGATATATAGAAAATCGGTTAGAGATCCAGAGAATTTCTGGTCAGAAATAGCAGAAGAGCACTTTACCTGGCGAAAAAAGTGGGATCGTGTTCTGGAGTGGGATTTTAAGAAGCCCGAGGTAAAATGGTTTGCCGGTGGGAAATTGAATATCACAGAGAATTGTATAGATCGTCATTTGCTTACCAAAGGTGATAAAACAGCCATATTGTGGGAGCCGAATAGTCCGGATGAGCCTGCAGTCAAGATCTCCTATAAAGAACTTCATGAGCGGGTGGGGCGTTTTGCCAATGTGCTCCGTGAGCAGGGTATAGCAAAAGGCGACAGGGTGTGTATTTATTTGCCCATGATCCCCGAACTGGCTATTGCCGTGCTGGCCTGTGCGCGTATAGGCGCTATTCATTCTGTAGTTTTTGCAGGATTTTCTTCTACGGCCCTGGCTACGCGAATAAACGATTCAGATTGTAAGATGGTGATCACTGCCGATGGAGGGTTTCGTGGAGCGAAGACCATAGGCCTTAAGGCTATCGTAGATGAAGGGCTTACCCAGTGTGATGGAGTAGAAAAGGTGCTTGTAGTAAAGCGTACCGGAGAAGATGTTCATATGCATAAGGGAAGGGACCTTTGGTTGCAGCCATTACTCGATGAGGCTTACAGCCGTTGTGATCCGGAGGTTATGGATGCAGAAGACCCTTTATTTATTCTTTATACTTCAGGATCAACAGGCAAACCAAAAGGCATGATGCATACTTGTGGGGGGTATATGGTGTATAGTGCTTATACGTTCAAGAATATTTTTCAATATAAGGATGATGATGTCTATTGGTGTACGGCCGATATAGGATGGATTACCGGGCATAGTTATATTGTTTACGGTCCCCTGGCCAATGGGGCGACCACCCTGATGTTCGAAGGGGTGCCTTCGCATCCCGATTACGGACGCTTTTGGGAGATCGTAGAAAAACATAAGGTAAATCAGTTCTACACCGCACCTACGGCTATTCGTGCCCTTGCTAAAGAAAAGCTGGATTATGTTGACCGGTATGACCTGTCGTCCCTGAAGGTTTTGGGAACGGTTGGGGAGCCTATTAACGAAGAGGCATGGCACTGGTATAATGATAACGTAGGGAATAATAAATGTCCTATTACAGATACCTGGTGGCAAACGGAAACAGGGGGTATTATGATCGCACCGATTCCTTATGCAACACCAACGATCCCGACCTATGCTACGCTTCCTCTTCCGGGAGTACAACCTGCATTGATGGATGAGAAAGGAGAGGAGATCAATGGGAACCTGGTGAGCGGAAGGCTTTGCATTAAATTCCCTTGGCCGGGTATGGCGCGTACCATTTGGGGTGATCATGAACGCTATCGTACGACCTATTTTTCAGGTTTTGAGAATATGTATTTTACCGGTGACGGAGCCCTTCGGGATGCCGTTGGGTACTACAGGATCACAGGTAGGGTAGATGACGTGGTGATCGTTTCCGGTCATAACCTTGGTACCGCACCTATTGAAGATGCGATCAATGAGCATCCTGCTGTTGCAGAGTCGGCTATCGTTGGCTTTCCGCATCCGGTTAAAGGTAATGCCTTGTATGGTTTTGTGATTCTGAAGGAAGTAGGAGAGAGCAGGGATCGCACCAACCTGAGTAAAGAGATCAATCAGCAGATCACAGAACACATAGGTCCTATAGCCAAGCTCGATAAGGTGCAATTCGTACCAGGATTGCCTAAAACCCGAAGTGGAAAGATCATGAGGAGGATCTTACGCAAGATCGCCTCCGGTGACGATTCTTCCCTGGGAGATATTTCTACGCTACTTAATCCTGAGGTCGTGGAGGCTATTAAGGAAGGGGTGATCAAAACGTGATCGGTCTATGCTTATTCTTTTAAAGAAATATAACGGTAAAGCTCCAGGAGGTAATCCTTTTCAAAAGGGATCATCTCCTTGTGCTGCTCCGGTTGCTCTTGCATGACTTTGAACTGGCTTATGGGAAACCATTTCACCTGAGCAACTTCTTCTTTTTGCAAGGTGAATGCAGTTAAGGGCAGATCCAGTTTTGTGAAGTAAATATGATGAAATTCCCTGTCGGTAAGGGTTTCAGAATGTTTGATCTCTGATCTCAGAATGGCGATAAGGTCAAGGTCTGCAGTATCGATGGTAATTCCGAGTTCCTCTTCACATTCTCTTACTGCGGTTGCCAAAGGTTGGTCGCCTGCGCTAATATGGCCCGCCACAGACACATCCCATTTTCCCGGAAAGGTTTTCTTTTGCAGCGCCCGTTGCTGTAATAAGAGTTCTTGTTTTGAATTACCGATCCAAAGGTGAACGGTAGGGTGAAAAAGTCCTTTTCGGTGTGCTTCCGATTTAAGGACTTTTTCACCTGTCGGACTCCCTTCAGAAGTCCATATGTCTACCCATTCATCCATAGATCTTATTGAAAGTAGCTGAAGTTGTGATGAGGCTTGATCTGCAGGATACTCTCATAGATGAGTTTGATCACATTTTCCACATCGTCACGGTGTACAGTTTCTACAGTGGTATGCATATAGCGCAGTGGCAGTGAGATCAAAGCTGAAGGAACTCCTCCGTTGCTGTATGCAAAGGCGTCAGTATCGGTCCCGGTGAATCGGGATGAAGCCAGGCGTTGGAATGGGATCTTCTTCTTATTGGCTGTTTCGATAATGAGTTCCCTGAGTTTGTTTTGTACTGCTGGTGCGTAGGTGATCACAGGTCCCGCTCCGATCTCGGTGTGTCCTTCTTTTTTCTTTTCGATCATCGGGGTGGTGGTGTCATGGGTTACATCGGTAACAATAGCCACGTCTGGTTTTATGGTATGAGTGATCATTTCTGCCCCGCGTAACCCGATCTCTTCCTGTACGGAGTTGGTGATGTAAAGGCCAAAAGGCAGTTCCTTTTTGTTTTCCTTTAAAAGCCTCGCTACTTCAGCGATCATAAAGCCGCCCATTCTGTTGTCTAAGGCGCGACAAACAAATTTGTCCTTGTTGAGGATAAAGAATTCATCAGGATAGGTGATCACGCATCCTACGTGTACCCCGAGTTTTTCAACTTCTTCCTTGTCTTTGGCTCCTATATCAATAAAGATATTATCGAGTTTGGGAGCTTGTTCTTTTTCATCTTTCCTGGTATGAATGGCCGGCCAGCCAAACACACCTTTAACGATGCCTTTGTCGGTGTGGATGTTTACCACTTTAGAGGGTGCGATCTGGTGGTCGCTTCCTCCGTTTCTGATCACGTAGATGAGTCCGTTGTCGGTAATGTAGTTCACATACCAGGAGATCTCATCAGAATGTCCTTCGATAACCACCTTGTATTTGGCTTCAGGATTAATAACCCCAACCGCTGTACCGTAGGTGTCGGTAATAAAGGTGTCTACGTAAGGACGCAGGTAGTCCATCCAGATCTTCTGTCCTTCCCATTCGTAACCGGTAGGAGAGGCGTTGTTGAGATAGCGCTCCAGGAATTTCATGGAGTCTTTATTCAGGATACTTTTCTTAGCCATATGTGTTGTATATTAGGTATTCCACGAAATTAAGAAATTCACATAGATTTAATAAGGCCTCCCGAAGTTATTTCCTATTTTTGAAAGAGCTCAAATCTACATCTCTTGCGTACCTGTTTGTTTATTATATCGACCCTTATTTTTGCGGTATCTTTGGCCCAGGAGTCGCCTGCGGATACACTTGCAAAGCAGCGGGATTCTGTCGAGAAGCAATATTTTTTCTTTGAGGGCGATTCGCTCCCGAGGACGTCGATAGAGTTAGAGCCTGTTTTTATTTTCCAGCCGCTTCACTTTGATAGCTACAATGCCAAAAGACGTTATTATATATTAAGAAGAAAGACGCTTAAGGTGTATCCTTATGCGAAAATGGCTGCCGACAGGTTGACGGAGCTTAATGAGCGCCTGAATCAGATTGAGGGGAATGCGGCCAGAAAGCGCTACACAAAGATCATTCAGCGATATATTGAAGAGGAATTTGCGGCAGAACTGAAGAAACTCACGCGAACAGAGGGACAGATACTGGTAAAATTGATCTACCGGCAAACCGGGATCACGGCTTTCGATCTGGTAAAAGACCTTCGAAGTGGTTGGCGTGCATTTTGGTACAATACGACGGCCGGCATGTTCGATATTTCCCTAAAGGAAACGTACGAACCGGGTAATGTACATGAAGACTACCTTATTGAAGATATATTACAGCGTGCCTTTGCAGTAAATAAGCTGGAATTTCAGCCCACAGCCTTGGGTTTTGATTACGAGGATCTCACTAACAAGTGGACTTCCAGTGATTTACAGCCAAAATAGTTGGACGGTAAGTATATTTTTTCTTATCTTTAAAGTCCGCTTTTATCAAACCTACTACTATAAGCACAATGAGCAAACGCTCATTTTTTCTGTGACATCATTGTAGAAATTAAAAAGACCTTTCCGGTTTTTGCATCAATTTATTGCTGTAAGAAGCTGATAATGAAAGGTAATCTTTTCGGGGGTGCTTTTTTTTAAAAAAAAGAGTCCTGAATAGTTGTCGGGATTAAAAAACCCGTCTTATATTTGCACCCGCTTTAAGGGATAAGCGCTCTTGTAAAAGGGCCTTGAACTAGGGTAAAAGTTCTTTCACAAACGGCATGATTTTTCA
>NZ_JADMKT010000075.1:46839-237325 GCF_016786255.1 Robertkochia sediminum | reverse complement strand
GGTAAAGTTACTATGTTTGTTTTAGGCCACAGTTCCAATGAAATAAGAGGAAAGAATCAAAGGTAGAATTGGGGCATTATTAAACAAAAAAGCATAAGCCAAGTTTTTTATTTTAAGGTAATAACAATCTAAAAAACATTGACTTATGCCGACATTAGTTAAAGATACGCCGAGAGGATTTGATGGGCAAACAATTTATATTGGAATTGACTGTCATAAGAAGAGTTGGAAGGTCACGCTTTTAAGTGATAATTTTGAACTGAAGACGATGAGTAGGGATGCTGATGCTCAAGGGTTGGCAAAATACCTTCAAAAGCATTATCCCGGAGCTTGTTATAAGGCTGTTTACGAGGCGGGCTTCAATGGGTTTACTCCTTGCAGAACACTTCGTTCATTGGGTATAGATGCTCAGGTGGTACATGCAGCAGATATCCCTACAAGTCAGAAGGATCGCCAACGAAAGAATGATACGGTCGATAGTAGGAAACTAGCCAATACACTGCGATCCCAGTTACTTAAAGGGATCGATGTTCCGGATCGGCATTTGGAGTTAGACCGTAGTTTACTGCGTTTGCGTTATAGTTTAACGAAGGATCTTTCCAGGGTGAAGAATCGGATTAAGTCGCTTTTGTTTCAGTATGGGATTTCTATTCCTGAGGAACTTGACCGGGGGAGCAAGAGTTGGACTAAGGCTTATGTTGCGTGGTTGGAAAGTGAGATGGTAAAGTATCCGGATCTTAAATTCATTATTCAGGCTCATCTGGATTACGGCCAATATTTAAAGGTCAAGAAGAAAGAGGTGAGTTCTCGTTTAAGAGCTCTGGCAAAGAGTAATAATTACCGTGAGAATGTACTATTGCTGCAAAGCATACCTGGTATAGGTGTTGTGACAGCCATGACTTTGCTGACTCAAATTGGGGATATACATCGTTTTACCAACTTTGACCGTCTTTGCGGTTATTTTGGATTAATGCCTAAGGTACATGCTTCAGGAGATCGGGAGAGCTCCTCGGGTATAAGCTCCAGAGGTCGAACTAATGTAAAGAACACATTGATCGAAGCGGCCTGGAGTGCAGTTCGCAGCGATCCTGCACTGACTTTACGATTTACCAACTTGAGTAAACGGATGAAAAAGAATAAGGCTATCATTCGAATTGCCAAGAATCTTTTAAACCGGATTCGTTATGTATTAATTCATCGAGAGCCTTATAAGTATGGGGTCGTATGTTAAAAACAAATAGCGTGAATCAGAAAGCTTTAACTTTAATGGTACTATTTATAAACCTGGGAAAATTACAAAGGGGGAACGAACGTTCGTTTACAATTGCAGCACTTGAAGATCACTGATCTGCAAGCAGACTGTTCGGTGAAGTTTACGTCCCCCTTCCTTTTAAAGTGAACAATAAATTGCAGCTAATGCCTAAGCATTGAGACTGTTGATAGAAGATTAATTGAAAGGGTTTTTAGTAAAAAAGTAGTACCATCAAAGAGAAAGAGTGTTTGAATCATGAACAGAAATGGAAGCTTTGAAAAGGGCTTCCGAAAGACTATAATGGTAAAAAACAGGCTTTTTGCTTGGAAAACAACATAGAAGGGGTAAAGGGGTGAAGCCCTTCTTCGCTAAAGCTACGAAGGGTGAAGAGGAGAGAATTATAAATTGTTAATTATAAGCTGTGAATTGAGGTGTTTGTAATTTTCAGTAAGCAGTAAGCAGTAAGCAGTAAGCAGTAAGCAGTAAGCAGTACCCCGTAACCCATTCCCTCATTCCCCATTCCCTCATTCCCCATTCCCTCATTCCCCATTCCCTCATTCCCCATTCCCTCATTCCCCATTCCCTCATTCCCCATTCCCCCGTTTCCCCTATATTTGCACAAAGCCTAAAAGCACATCATGATCAAAGAATTTAAAGCCCCCGCTCCGGAACGCTTACCCGAAGCCTTCGAATGCAGTTGGAAGTCGCCCAGTAATATTGCCCTGGTGAAGTATTGGGGAAAAAAGGAAGAGCAGATCCCTGCCAATCCGTCCATTAGTTTTACCCTGGATCACTGCGCTACGACAACATTGCTTAGATGCACCCGAAAGGAGGGGCGTGGTGTTGCTTTCGATCTGCTTTTTGAAGGGCAACCCAAGCCTTCGTTCAAGCCTAAGATCGAAAAGTTCCTGGAGCGTATTCTGCCGTATATGCCTTTTCTGGAGGACTACCATCTGGAGATCGATACGTCGAACAGCTTTCCCCATTCCAGTGGGATCGCCTCTTCGGCCAGTGGTATGAGTGCCCTTGCATTGTGTTTGATGTCGCTTGAAAAGGCACTGAATGCAGGTATGTCTGATGAATATTTTAGTAAAAAGGCTTCCTTCCTGGCCCGTCTGGGCTCGGGTAGTGCTTGTCGTAGTGTCGAAGGACCCGTGGTAAGTTGGGGGGCGCATGCCAATATCGATGGGAGCAGTGACCTGTATGGCACTGTTTTTAAGGAGAGCATCCATGAATTTTTCCTGGGTTACCAGGATACGATTCTCCTGGTAGATAAGGGTGAGAAACAGGTGAGTAGTACGGTAGGGCACGGGCTCATGCATGGTCATGCTTATGCTCCGGCTCGTTTTGATCAGGCCCACCATAACCTGGCAGCGCTGCTGGACGTCATGAAACGCGGCGATCGCGATGCCTTTACGGCTATTGTAGAAAGTGAGGCGCTTACCCTGCACGCCATGATGATGAGTTCAAACCCGTATTTTATCCTGATGAAACCCAATACCCTGGAGATCATTAACCGGGTGTGGGCGTATCGCGAAAAGAACGATTCCGGATTGTGTTTTACGCTTGATGCCGGAGCTAACGTGCATTTGCTGTATCCGGAGGTTGAAAAGGAAGCGGTTACCCGTTTTATTGAGGCCGAATTGGTTGATTTTTGTCAGCAGGGACAGTATATTTGCGACCGCGTTGGAAAAGGGGCAGAACAGCTCTCATAACACCGTGATCACCGGGGGTAAGCCATATGTTTGCCTCCAATTGGAGTCGATTTTTGAATTGTAGAACGAGATTGATTATCTTTAGAAGATCAAACTGCTAAAGGAAACCCCGTTGCTAACGGTAAAAATACTATGAAAGGGCCACTATTTTATTCTAAAATCCTGTTGTTCGGAGAGTATGGGATCATCAAAGATTCCAAAGGCTTATCCATTCCTTATAACTTTTATAACGGAGCCTTAAAGGTCGACGAAGCGCTTAGTGAAGAGGCTGCCCGTTCGAATCAGGGACTTGCCCGTTTTGCGGAATACCTGGATACGTTACAACAGGAAGACCCTTCCCTGGTACAGTTTGATATCGATCGCATGAAGGCAGATATTGCACAGGGAATGTATTTTGACAGTAGTATTCCTCAGGGGTACGGTGTGGGAAGCAGTGGAGCCCTGGTCGCAGCGATCTACGATAAATACGCCCACGATAAGATCACTGTTCTTGAGAATCTTACCCGTGACCGTTTGATCACCCTTAAGTCTATTTTCGGGGCTATGGAAAGTTTCTTCCATGGGAAGTCTTCAGGACTGGATCCATTGAACAGCTACCTCAGCCTGCCTATTCTCATCAACAGCAAAGACAATGTGGAGCCTGCAGGTATCCCGTCACAAACCGAGAACGGTAAGGGTGCGGTATTCCTTCTGGATAGTGGTATTGTTGGTGAAACGGCTCCTATGGTGCAGATCTTCATGGAGAACATGAAGCAGGAAGGATTCAGAAAAATGATCAAGGATCAGTTTGTTAAGCATACCGATGCCTGTGTTGATGATTTCCTGAATGGAGATGTGAACTCACTTTTCAAGAACATCAAGAAATTATCTCACGTGGTGCTCGATCACTTCAAACCTATGATCCCGGCTCAGTTTCACAAATTGTGGGAGCAGGGGATACAAACCAACGATTACTATTTGAAACTTTGCGGTTCCGGTGGTGGTGGTTATATCCTGGGATTCACAGAAGATATCGAAAAGGCAAGAGCGGCCCTCAAAGACTACAAACTCGAGGTGGTATACCACTTTTAAGATCACACGTATTTCATGTTCACCCGGAAACAGCGCCCTTTACTGGTAAAATTACTGAGCTTGTTTTCGGTGGTTCGGGGCTATAATGTTCTGGTTATTGCCATCGCACAATACTTAACTGCGATCTATATTTTGGCGCCCGATATACCCGTAAAACAGGTGTTGCTTGACGGGAATCTCTTTGCCCTTGTGGCGGCTTCGGCTCTGGCTATTGCTTCGGGCTATATCATCAACAATTTTTACGATGCCGAGAAAGACCTGATCAACAGGCCCAGGAAATCATTGCTCGACCGGCAGGTGAGCCAGCGCTTTAAGCTCACCACCTATTTTATTCTGAACTTCCTGTCTGTGGTCTTTGCCAGTTACGCTTCATTTGCGGCCGTAATGTTCTTTTCGGCCTATATCTTCGGAATATGGTTGTATTCGCACAAGCTTAAACGTCTTGCTTTCGTAGGCAATATCATTTCTTCCCTCCTCGCTATTACGCCTTTCTTTGCGATCTTTATCTATTACATGAACTTTGATCCGGTGATCTTTGTGCACGCGGGCTTCCTGTTCATGCTCATTCTGATCAGAGAAATGGTAAAAGACCTGGAAAATATGAAGGGTGACCTGGTATACAGTTACGAAACTGTGCCAGTGCTCTATGGGGAGACCACCTCTAAGGTGATCATGTCTGTTCTGGTGATCCTTGCCGTGCTACCGGCCTGGCTTCTCATTACCGAGTTCGAGATCGGCCATATGTATTATTATTTCTACGCCTGTATCATCGCACTTTTGGTTTTTCTTGGTATTCTTTGGCGGTCAGATTCGAAAGGCCATTACCTCTTGCTTCACAATATACTCAAGTTAATTATCGTAACTGGCGTATTTAGTATTCTACTTATCGACATCGATCTGGTGCTTAATCGGTTTGTTTAGGGGGGGGAGACGGTAGTCCGTACTTTCTTGAATTGCAACGCATTTATGTTGCCATGACTGTTCTTTACCATATCTTTGCAGAAATTTCAGAACGATATGAGCAGACAGCAGAGGGGAAATAAAGGAAAGACGTCAGGGCGTCAAGGTGGTCCAAAGGCCGGTAAAGGTCGGTTTTCAGGACGACAGGGAGGTCAATTCAATAAGGCCAGCCATGCGCGTGGAAATTCTCCTTTAAAGCAGCAGCCTCAGAATAAATCACAACAATTGGCCGATGGGGAAGTACGCCTCAATAAATTCATTGCCAATAGTGGTATTTGTTCCCGAAGGGAAGCCGATGTTTATATCCAATCCGGAAACGTCCAGGTAAACGGGGAGGTGGTCATAGAGATGGGCCATAAGGTAAACCCCGAAAGAGATGAGGTGAAGTTTGACGGAAGGGTGATCCGTGCAGAGCGCAAGGTGTACATTCTTCTAAACAAACCTAAAGGATTCTCAGGTTCTAAGGACGACAAAGGGAAATCTACCGTTTATGATCTGGTGAAAAAGGCAGCTCCGGGCCGTGCTGAAACTGCAGGTCGACTTGGGAGAGGTACTACCGGGTTACTGCTGTTCACCAACGACAGTGACCTGCTCAAAAAGCTCAACGACTCCAGGACAAGGGTAAGACAGATCTACCATGTCGTACTGGATAAACCACTAAAGGATACCGATCTGAAAAAGATCGCCAAAGGGGTACACCTGGAAGATGGACCAGTAGAGGTCGAAGAGATCACGTATACCGAAAGCGGAAACAAACGTGAGGTAGGTATTCGTCTTTACGGTAGTAAGGATGGTGTGATCAAAAGACTTTTCGAGCATTTGGGGTATTCCATCAATATGCTCGATCGGGTGGTTTTCGCAGGTCTCACCAAAAAGGATATTCCAAGAGGATCGTGGAGGATGCTTTCCAAGCAGGAGGTGATCAACATTAAAATGCTTTGATCCGCTTTCTACGAATCATTTCCAGATAAAAAATAATAAACGTAACGCCGTATTCCACCCAAAGGAGTAGGGCGTTTTCTTTATATTCCGGATGTGCATAGGCTGTATAGCTCAACATGACCAAGCCTGTCCAGACCACCATGTATTTTTTATGGAGCATTACCGCGAGGATCAGGGGTGTTGCCAGGTACCAGGGATGCACGGTTGTCGAGATAAAGAGGTATATGGTTATTGCCCAGAGCATGGAAGTGAGCAACTGCTTTGGTTCTCCGTTTCGTTTGTTAAAACAAAGTGCCAGCACTGTTCCCAGGGTGATCACCGGGATCCACGGCGCTATGCTCCCGATCACATTATATCCTTTGATCCAGAACCCTACCTCCCGGGCGAGGTAATACAGGCTGGCATTAAACTCAAACCTGGAAAACCACAGGTTGACCGAGGCCGTAAAATGCTCCAGATTGGTAAAGCTGGTAAAGGGTGTAAAACTTAGTGCGGCCAGCAGGAGAATAGCCCCGGTAAAAACCAGGGCACCCAGGGTCCTTTTTGTTCCCGGTAGCCATTGACCATTGGTGTAATGCATATACAACAAGGGCAGGAAAATAAGGGGGATGAGTTTTAGGGAGATGGAAGCCGCTATGAACAGCACCGCCAATGGATATCGTTTTCTGAAAAGGAACCATAATCCCCCGGTAAGGAATCCCATCATAACCCCTTCAAAATGCAGGTTACCCGTGAGTTCGAGTATTACGAACGGATTCAGAAAGTAGAGTAACAGCAGTGATCTTGGTTTTTGGAGGAGCTTTAGGATACGAGCGCCGAACCATAGGGTCATCAGGTCACCGAGGATCATGATGAGTTTTAGCACAATGACCCTTGCCTCCAGGCTATGCTGGCCCAGGAAGGCAGCGAGTGCAAAGAAAACCTGGTTGAGGGGAGGGTAGTTACTGTAATGAGAGGCGCTAAGCGCTCCCATCCCTTCATAAAGTATCCCGGCATCGGGCATCTTGCCCGAGACCTCCTTGAAGAGTTCATCAGGGGTGTACAGATACGGGTCTGTACCCATGAGCATAAGCTCGCCATCCCATATAAAGCGGTAAAAGTCTTGTGATAAATTGGGGATCGCAAAGAGCAGGATGAGGCGAAAAAGGAGTCCTGCTCCCACCATTTGAGCAAAATGATCGCGGCCGTATTTATACAGGAGCAGGTATACGATAAAAAGGCTCCCATAGATGGTAAGTAGGGCAAGACTATTGGTGCGTTCCAGGTTGTAAGCAAAGATGTGGTAGAACAGGGTGCTCAAAGCGACCAGGAAGGTCCATAGGTATGTACCCGGCTGCTTTCCCATCATGAGTTCGCTGTTATGGAGTTATAACATACATATCCAAATCCGAATCCCAGCATGGCCATGAAGCCCATAAAGGCATAATCCTTAAGCCACCAAGCGATAATAAAACCACCGATAAAATATAGGGTAAGCAGGCATTCCAGGAGGGTATTAGGCGAAGGCCTTTTATTGAGGTATTTGTTGATGATCTTTTTTCCGCTGTTTTCGTTCACATTGAATTTAGGTGTTCGAACAAACGGACTTTTCTTGCCGAGGTGGCCTTCGATCACAGCAAAGCTATTGTGGAGCGAAAAGCCCAGGGCTACTGCAAAGAAGGTAATGAACAAGGGCACGAAGCTAATAAATCCCTTTATGCCGCCTTTTTGAAGGTTCTTGTAGGTAAACCAATAGCAGGTAAGCAGGATGAACGTACTTACCATAAAGATCCCGCTAAGCCGCATCCAATCGCTTAGGGCAGGGATATAGTGTTTTGCGAGCATGACGGGAATACTCAGTATTGCGGCGGCAAAGGCGAACAGGAACATAGAACTGTTGAGCAGATGGATGAGTCCGTGAATCCTTGTAGTCAAAGGGAGGTGGGCCGTGGTGAGTAACCTGCGGGCCGATTTTTGGAAATTTTCGGCTCCCCCTTTGTTCCATCGAAATTGCTGGGACCTTGCCGCAGAGATCATTACCGGCAGTTCAGCCGGTGTTTCTACATGCTCCAGGTAGCGGAACTTCCATTTTTTGAACTGGGCTCGGTAGCTCAGGTCCAGATCTTCGGTCAAGGTATCTCCTTCCCAGTTTCCGGCATCCAAAATACACGATCTTCTCCAGATCCCGGCGGTACCGTTAAAATTGATAAAATGTTCCCTGGCATTGCGGCCGCGTTGCTCTATGGTGAAGTGGGCATCCAGGGCAAAGGCCTGAATGCGGGTGAGTATGGAGTAGTTTCTGTTGAGGTGTCCCCAACGGGTTTGAACCACTCCGGTTCGTTCATCGTCAAAGTAAGGAACGGTCTTTTTAAGCCAGTCGGGTCGGGGCAGAAAATCGGCATCAAAAATAGCGATGAGCTCTCCTTTGGCACTTTTCAATCCTTCTTTCAAAGCGCCGGCTTTGAAGCCTTCGCGGTTGGTGCGATGCAGGTGGACTATATCGAGTCCGCCGGCTTTAAGCCCGGCCACTTTTTGACTGATCAGGTTTACGGTTTCGTCGGTGGAGTCATCGAGCACCTGAATTTCCAGTTTGTTTGGTGGATAATCCAGGAGGGCGATATTGTCGAGCAGGCGCTCCACCACATAGAGTTCGTTGAATACGGGCAGTTGTACCGTAACCATGGGTACCTTATCGTGGTCTGTGATGTCCAGCAGGCGCTGCGCTGCGTCTTTTTTACGGGAGCGGAGGTAGTTGTATAAAAGCTGGAGCTGGGCAAGACTGTAAAAGAAGATCAGCAATAATGCGATCCCGTAGATGATAACAGCAATATAAGCGAGTAGCTCCATTATTTTAAACTGTATTTAAAGATCCACCATAAGATCTTGTAGCCGGCCATGATGGTTCCTTTTACGGTACCCGAAACCTTTGAGACGCCAATACGGTTTCGGTAATGTACCGGAACCTCGGTATACCTCAACTTCTTTTTCAGGGCTTTTAGTTGCATTTCTACAGTCCAGCCATAGGTCTTGTCTTCCATCTCCAGGAGTTGGAGGCTCTCATAGCGTATGGCGCGAAACGGTCCAAGGTCGGTGTATTTTGCACCGTAGAACCATTTCATCAGGGTGCATGCCAGGGCATTTCCAAACACCTGTTGCGGGGTCATGGCACCTGATTCGCGCAGGGCACTCACCCGCGCTCCGATCACCATGTCTATATCGCCATTTTCAATAGGGCCGGTGATCTTAGGGAGCTCTTCAGGGTGATCAGAATAGTCTCCGTCGAGGAATACGACGATATCGGCACCATCTTCCGAACTGTCGATATGATCCATTCCCTTAAGGCAGGCATAGCCGTATCCTTTTCGGGTTTCGGTTAGCACGGTGGCTCCGGCCTTTGCTGCCACCATAACGGTTTGATCGGTAGAGCCATTGTTCACCACGATCACTTCTTTTACCGTGTGGGGAATATCCCTTATGACATTGGCTATGGCGTTTTCTTCGTTAAAAGCAGGTATAATTACCTTGATCAGGGGCATAGGTCAGGGTTAGTTTTTCCAGGTCTTTTCTTCTTTTATAAGATCCAGCAGGTCCAGGTCGTTTCCGGTGAGTACGGCTTCGCTGTTAATACGTCCTTCAAGCGGTCCGTTCTCGAGTTTCAGAACGCCTCGCGGACAAACAGCGCTGCAAACACCGCACCCAACGCAGGATGCTCTTACAATATTTTCTCCTTTCTGGGCATAGGCTCTTACATCGATACCCATTTCACAGTAGGTAGAGCAGTTCCCGCAGCTAATGCATTGTCCGCCATTGGTGGTAATGCGAAAGCGGGAGAACAGTCGTTGCTGTAGGCCCAGGATCGCCGCCATCGGGCATCCGAACCGACACCAGACGCGGTTGCCAAATATAGGGTAAAAACCGGTCCCGATCACTCCCGAGAATACCGCCCCGATAAGGAATCCGTAGGTGCTTCTCAGGGTCTCTGCCTGGAAGAGAAATACATTGCTGCCACTCAGGTAGTGTATACCAATGAGTCCCAGGATCACCGCCAGGTAGCCTATGGCTCCGTAGCGCGCGTCTTTTTGGAGTTCTTCTTTTTTGAATTTCCAGATGGCTGCAAAGAGTACCGTGAGAAACAGGGCCACGGCTATGAGGAACACATCTTTGTTGAGCCAGTATTTCTGGGCGTCGTAACCCAGGTACGAATGTACCACGGCGGTGGTCATGAGCACGGAGAATACCAATACACTGTGAACCACCCAGCGCTCCACCTTCCATGCGAATACGCTTTTATCGGAGAGCTGTCTGAAGGGGTCTCCAACGGTTTCTGCCAGTCCGCCACATCCGCAAACCCAGCTGCAATACCATCTTTTTCCGTAGTAATACGTAAGCACGGGGGTGATGATAAAGATCGATACAACTCCGAAAATAAGCAGGGCAAGGCCTATATCACCAGCGGTTATGAACTGGTCTATACGCCATTGTTCAAAATTGTAATAATTAAGGGGCCAGATATTCTTGAGGTCGTAATAAGGCAAGCTAAAATCGTCGGTGTTGAGCCTGGCCATGAATTCCGGGATGAGGAAGGCAAAGGCCGTCTGAAAGAACATAACGCTCAGGGTTCGCAGCTTTTCGTACCGGTTGTGGCGGTACTTCCAGAGAAATTTGATCCCAAAGGCGAGGATCCCCAGGGTGTATAAGGTGCCATATACGAACCATTGGCTTGCAGGATTTCCGCTAAGGAGTCTGCTCAACGGGTCGAAGAAGGCTACGAGTCCGCTGTTGTTCCCATCACTTCCCAGTCCGAGGTATTGCGGATAGAAGTAAAGAATAACATAAAAGAAGGTGATCGCCACCCCCAGTAACCATCCCAGGAGGCCGCCGTTGGTTAAGGAGCTATGCCAAACGCCGTCGTTCTTAATTCCGGGAGGTTTGTTCTTATAGGCTTCGAAGGTATAGCCAATGATCCCTGCGGTAAGCAGGGTCAGGGAGCCGTAAAGCCACCATTGGCGATGCGGGAGATCGATATTGAAGCTGGCCAGCAGGAGGATGCCCAAGGCACAGGTTCCGAGAAAGGCCCAGACTTTTTGAAGGATACTCGCCCCGGCGGGCGGATCGGCAGCTATAGACATGGAGGTAGTGGTGTCCATCGTTGTGCTATGTTGTTTTTAATAATTGGGTCAATTGTGTTTTTATTTCCCGTATAAAATCGGGATAGAACTCAGGGTCAAATCCGGCCTGTTCAAGGTTGCTTAGTACCACAGCGACCGAAGCTTTTTCGCGTAGCCATTGGTCGAAATGGCGATGGCTAAGTCTTAAGCCCAGGGTATTAATTCCCAGAAAAAGCTCACTCTCGGGATCGTAAGCGATATTCACAGCCCTTTTTGCCTTAATGTCTTCCCAATACAGGTGTTGCTCATTTTCTGAGGTTTCCGGTGCCACGAGTCCGTAGGTCTGGTATTCTATATCGAAGAACTTGGCCGAATTGAACCAGGGGCCCGGGTTGTATGTGGTTGGCTTCTTACAAAGGTGATAGGCGAGTGTTTCTCCCATCATTCGTCCGGCATACCATACGGCCTCTATTGGTCGGCGTCCTTTTTTGGGTGCTCTGAGTTGGGCACAGTCACCTATGGCGTAGATGCCCGGAATATTGGTTTCGAGGCGGTCATTGACCAATATCCCCCTATCGGTCTCTATACCCGATCCCTGCAGAAAATCAATATTTGGACGCACCCCGGCGGTAATACCACAGAGGTCGGCGGGGATCTCTTCCCCCGTATCGGTAACTACAGCACGCACCTTGCCCTGGCTGTCAGACAGGATCTCTTTTAGGCTGGTATCTAACCTTAGGTCGATATGGTGTTCACGAATATGGCGGGTGATCATGTTCGATTCACCTTCAGGCAGAACATTATTCCAGAAACCTGATTCCCTCACCAGGAAGGTTACCGGGATGTTTCTGCTGCTCAGCATCTCTGCAAGTTCGATCCCTATGAGTCCGCCACCAACGATCACAGCCCTTTTGCACGTTTGGTTATCGGGGGCATGGGTCTCCAGAAGGTCGAGGTCCTGTTTGGAATAGAGTCCCTGAACTCCTTTAAGGTCTTGCCCCGGCCATCCGAACATATTGGGTTTGGATCCGGTAGCGATGATCAGGGTGTCGAAGGTAAAAGTCCCACTTTTCCTAAGATCCAGCGCACGCTTACCCGGATCGATCTTTTCTACCCGGTCGTTGAGCAATTCAATGCGGTTCTTCTTCCAGAATGAATTTTCGTAGGGCTGGGTGTGCTCAAATTTCATGTGCCCCATATAGACATACATCAGGGCCGTCCTGGAGAAAAAGTAATCGGTTTCTGATGAAATTACGGTGATGCGGTGATCACTGAGCTTGCGAATATGACGCGCTGCAGTGATCCCTGCAATACCGTTTCCTATGATAACAATATGCTTCATTTGGGTTGCCCGGGTTTGGATAAAAGTCGTAAGGCAAGATACTAACTTATGGCCTAAATGGCGTATTTGTTCCGGGAGTGTTGGCTTATTTGTATTTTAGGACTTCAAACCCCATACAACGATGCGTTATACCGTGCTGTTTTTTACGCTCTTATTGATGTGCTCTTGCAGCAGCGACCCTGTTGCCGGAGAGAAGATCAATGGGGTGAGCTTTGTCGCCTTGAAAGATTCCATAGGTCCCGAAGAAGTAGCTCCGGTGATCGGGGTGAATGCCGGGTATGCCTCCCTGATGCCCTTTGGTTTTTTAGAAGGCCCTGAAGCTCCGAAAGTCGTTTTCAATACTTCCTGGCAGTGGTTCGGGGAGCGTGGTGAGGGGGTTAGACAGTACGCCGAAACCCTGAGGCAAAAAGGCATTCGTTTAATGATCAAACCCCACCTCTGGATCGGCCGGGGTTATTTTACCGGAGATCTGGTGATGGACGATTCAGCACAATGGAAGGTCTTGGAGGATTCATACCGGGAATACATACTGTATTATGCACATCTCGCAGAGGCAGTTGGGGCAGAATGGTTTTGCGTAGGGAATGAGCTCTACGGATTTGCCGGGAATCGTCCGGAATTTTTCAGGAAGCTCATTGCTGAAGTTCGATCGGTGTATAAGGGCAAGGTGACCTATGCCGAAAATTGGGACAAATACGATAAGATCTCTTTTTGGGATGCCCTTGATATGATCGGGGTTAACGCGTATTTTCCTTTGTCAGAGGCCCAAACTCCCGAATTGAGTGCATTAGTGGCCGCGTGGGAACCCCATAAAGAAGCATTGCGATCTTGTGCCCAGAAATTCAACAAGGCAGTATTGTTCACCGAATTCGGGTATCGCAGTATGGATCATAATGCCCGGGCGCCATGGGATAGTTCCCGGGATATTGAAAGTATCAATCATACGGCCCAGGTCAATGCCCTGAAGGCACTGGGGAGTGAGATCTGGTCTGAAGAATGGTTCGCCGGGGGATTCTTATGGAAGTGGTACCCTTTTCACGACCGAGCCGGGGGGAGTGATAATAATCGGTTTACCGTACAAAACAAGCCTGCCCAGCAAGTGATACGTTACCTCTATGACCAAAAAAGCAGGCCGTAAAGCCTGCTTGTGTTTTTTGTTATAAGCGGTGATCGTTTTGGATTGGTATTTTAGACGGTGAGTGATCCTTCGGCCAGACCCAATTTGTGATCTGCTTCAAGTTCCCTTGTCACCCTTGTAACTCTTGTCACCCTGGTAACTTCTGTCATTCTTGTTACCTATCACCTGTCACTTCAGTAACCCTTGTCACCCCTGTAACCTTTGTTACCCTTGTTACCCTTGTTACCTTTGTTACCCGTTACTTTAAGATCCCATCAACGATACCGTATTCGAGAGATTCTTCTGCATTCATCCAGTAATCGCGGTTAAAATCTTTCATGATCTTATCCATACTTTGTCCGCAGTTATCGGCAAGGATCTTAGCGCCGATCTCTTTGGTTTTCAGGATCTCCCGCGCCTGGATCTCAATGTTAGAGGCCTGACCACGTGCACCACCACTAGGCTGGTGGATCATGACCCGGGCATAGGGATATACAAAACGACGTCCTTTTTCTCCGGCAGACAGGAGGATGGATCCCATAGAGGCAGCAAGTCCTGTACAAACCGTTGATACCGGGCTTTTAATGCTCTTCATGGTATCGTGAATTGCCATTCCGGAAGTAACGTAGCCTCCCGGGCTATTGATAATGAGTTGGATCTCGTCGTTGTTCAGGGAGTCGAGGTACAATAGGCGATCGATCACGTGTTTTGCCGAATCGTCGTCTACTTCTCCCCATAAAAATACCTTACGCTCACCGAGTAAGGCTTCATCTATTTTATCCTGGATCTTTTTATCTGCCATGTGTCATTGTTTTGTGTTACTCAAATATAAATAATTTGAAGTAAGCCGGAATATAAAAATCAGGAATGTCGTGTTCAGGAAAATTACCACACTGTTCACGGGCAATAACCATGGGTTTATTTCCCGGCAGGGATCACTTTTGCCCATATCGGGAAGTGATCAGAAAGGTAGCGGCCATTGCCTCGCCTGGCTTTCGATACTCCTGCATGGATCGTTTCAAATTCTCTGGTAAAAAGGTAGTCGATCCTCGGGAACTCACTCATGTTAGTATCAAAGGCGTTAAAGGTACCTATGGGGGTATCGCTGTTTTGTCCTGCCTGCACATCATTGAAATATGATGCCAATGCCAGAATTGGTGCTGCATCGGGTTCGCTGTTGAGGTCTCCCATGAGGATAACTCCGGCTTTCGGGGGAATCTCTTTTTGAACCCATTGCAGGATCTGATGAGCAGAACGAAGCCTGGCCTCAGTGCCCATATGGTCAAAGTGGGTGTTAATCACATGAATAGTATCTGATGTTCGCAGGTCTTTAAAGACCCCGTACACTGCGATCCTGGGCAGGGCGGCATCCCAGCCTTTTGAAGGGACCTCCGGGGTGGGTGACAGCCAGAAGACCCGGTGTTTTAAAAGTAGGTATCTGTCCTTGTGATAAAACAGGGGAACAGCTTCGCTATTGGTGTTCTTTCCATCGCGGCCGTGGCCGATATGACCGTAGTTGGATAAGCCGGTTTGCAGGAATGCCACCTGTTGCGGCATGGCTTCCTGTACGCCGAGGAGATCCGGTTGTTCTTGCTCCAGGAATGAGACCAGTTCGCCCTTTCGCAGTTCCCATTGGTCTATACCATCGGCTTCGGTCGCATAGCGAATGTTAAAGGTCATGATATGGGTTTGCCCCAACAATACCGCTGGTAGTAGCAATAGCAAAGAATAACTCAGGACATTTTTTGTGAAGACAGACCATACGGTGATATCCCGGATGGAATAAATGCGTTTGTCGCTCAGGGAAAAGAAAGGGCTCATGATATGCTATTTTTAAAGATGGTACATGTAAATGATTGGTTTGGGCCATAGTAAATGTAAGTAAAATTCAAACGAAACCGATGTTGCAGGCAGCAGGAAAGAGGGAGGAGATAAGTGGTGGCAGAAATTGTCAGGAAAGCTGAAAATACGTTAACTTGTCCGTCCTTAACCTGATCACAATGCCACAAAAGATGACGTATTTAGAGGCTACCCCATACATTGATCACGATCATCCTACGATCCGCAAGCATATAGGACCATTTCTCAGGCTGGATTCTAAAGAGGAGATCATCAGGGAGGTCTACCTGAAGGTTCGCGATGGCTGGCGTTATGATCCGTACCAGATCAGTTTTCAAAAAGAACATTTCAAGGCCAGTGCTATCGCCTCAAGAACTTCGGGGCATTGTATCGATAAGGCCATATTGATGGTGACCTTTCTTAGGGCCTTGGGCATTCCGGCGAGGCTGCATTTGGCCAAGGTTACCAATCACATTGCCGTAGAGCGCATTATTGAGAAGATCGGAAGTCACGAGCTGGCTCCCCACGGTATGGTTGGTGTATATCATAATGGGAAGTGGGTAAAGGCTTCGCCAACCTTCAACAAAGAGCTTTGTGAGCGATTTCACGTGCCTGCCCTCGAATTTGACGGGAATAGCGATGCGCTGCTCCAGGCCTTCAATGCCGATGGAGATACCTTTATGGAGTACCTTGAGGATTACGGTCATTTTGAAGATGTGCCTTTTGATTTTATCCTGGACACCTTCCGGTCTCACTACCCCGCCCTTTACGAGGTCTTTAAGGCAGAAGGGCAAATACGCCTTTAGCGTTTCGATGGTTGTTCGCTGATCAAAATGTATCAGTAGTCACATATAAAAATGCAACTTCACCTTACCTTTGCTGGAAGCCTTACCTGCAATAGTTAATAAATTCAGTTATTATGAAATACAATAGTTACATCAAGGATACCCCGAAGGTGTCGGAGATAGGTCTTGGAGCCTGGCAGCTCGGATCCGGATCGGGATGGACCAAGGAAATGACCGAGAAGGAAGCCACCTACCTGGTGCATAAGGCGATCGAAGAGGGGGTGAACTTTTTCGATACCGCTCCCAATTACGGATACGGAAGTAGTGAAGAGCGGCTGGGGAAGGCGCTGAAAGGCGTAGACAGAAGCAAGATCGTTATCAATACCAAGTTCGGACATACCGATAAGGGAACCCAGGATTACAGTTCGGGATATATACGTGAATCTTTGGAGGGAAGTCTGCGAAGACTGGATATGGACTATGTCGATTCGCTCATTATTCACAATCCGCCGGCTGAATACCTGGACGGGAATAAGAACGATCATTACGAGATCCTGGAACGATTGAAAGAAGAAGGAAAGATCAAAGCCTACGGGGCTTCCCTGGATACTCAGGAAGAAATGGAGCTCTTTATGCGTACCACCAACTGCGAAGTGATCGAGGCTTTCTTTAATATCCTCTGGCAGGATGTTGCAGGAGCTTTTCCGATGGCCCAGGAAAAGGGTGTGGGTATCATTGTTAAGATCCCCCTTGATTCGGGATGGTTGAGTGGAAAATACACGGCCGAAAGCCGCTTTGATGACGTTCGCGGCCGCTGGTCTGAACAAGACATACGCACCCGGGCAAAATTGCTAGATCGCGTACGTGATATTATTGGTCCCGATGCCAATATGGTGCACACGGCCATAGCCTTCTGTTTGTCTTATGACGCTGTTTCTACGGTGATCCCGGGAAATGCCAACCTGGATCAGTTAAAGAGCAACCTCGAAAGCACTGCGTTGCAATTGAAGCCTCAGTTGGTAGAGCAGCTTGAAACTTTTTATAAAGAAGAAGTAAAACCTTTGGCGCTACCCTGGTAGTTTGCAAAACTAATGAGATCTGGAAGGGGGGAGCCTATGGATGCACCCCTTTTTTTATGGTAAAAGGTTCAGAATTGCGCATTTTCTCTACCCGAATCTGCGGCAAATAGAAATGAAGACCGGTGTCTTTTTACGATGGTCAAGAGATTGCCAATAGGGGTATAGGAGCCAAATGAGGCGATGCTCAGATCGGCATGAGGTACCTGATGCCAAACCTCCGGGGTGTTTTTAAATACCTGGTATTGTTCGGTATGCTTTGGCAGTCGCACACTTTCTTTGAGGTTTCTAAGTAATGTCGCTCCTTTTTCGATCGGGGTTCCGGGTTCCAGCTCTACGATCACCCGAAGCTTTGCATCCCAGTTTTCCTGCAGCAGTAAAGCTATGAGCACAGCGAGGTCGTTATTGCCCAGCTCACGTTGGTATTCCCAGTTATCGGGAATGTCATGCAGCCATAGGTTAATGGTCTTTTCCAGGCCCAGGCCCACCTGGGCAAAGGGAACATATAGCAGGGCTCCCCGCTCACTTCCTATCTGATCCCTGATCAACCTTTCATACGCTTCAAGGTCTTTGGTTCTCGAATCGAGGCGCAGGAAGATGGAGTTCGGATTAAAATAGGAAGCATCAAGTGCCTGGACGCTTATGCGTATGCTCTTCTGAAACTGGTCACTTTCTATAAAGGAATAGTTAATGGAGTCTCCCGTTCTTTTGATCTGTGCCACCACAGGGGGTACTTCCGTCTTAAGTCGTACAAGATTTTTACCGGTCGCTATCCCGAGGATCTTAAGGGATCCCTTGGGGTGAATAATGGCGTAAAGCAATCGAAATGACGATCGCAGGTCGCGGGGTTCCTGGATGGGTACCAGGAGGTCGGGCTGCCAGGAGCGGGGTTCGTTCTCTCCTGACAGGGATACCGATCTTTCGGTGGCCCATTTAGCGAGTGCAGAGAAGAGTCCGCTTCGGGCGTAACCGCCAGAGTAATTAAGGTGTTTGCGCATGAGATAGGCGTAGATAAAGAATACTGTGATCACAGAAGCCAGGGAGAAGACCGGATTAACCACAAACATGGTAAACAGGCTGAGCACTGTACCAGCCAGGGGAATTACAAGAGGTATGCTAAATGTTGGCCTGAAACTGGGTAGGGAAAGGCTTTGTTCGATAAGTACCACCAGGTTGATCATGACATAGGTGATCAAAAAGAAAAGGGTAATGAGCGGGGCGATCTGGTTCAATTCACGAAGTAAAAGGGCAAGAAAAACGATGACTCCGGTGACCGATATAGCTGCGGCAGGCTCACCTCTTTTGTTTCTTTTCCGAATGCGTTCTGAAAAGGGGAGGATGTTCTTTTTTGCAATAGCTTCAAGAATCCGGGGAGCTCCCACAAAGGAGGTCAGGGCTGAGGAAAAAGTGGCTCCTGCCAGGCCGATCAATACAAGTACGGGGATATAGGCATGATCGATAAAAAAGGTGTAATTTTCTACCAGCTCCCGGGCATTGCCCATATAGGCAGCCATAAAAGCAAGGGCCAGGTAGACGATCGCTGTAAGCACTACGGCCCACAACGTTCCTTTTGGGATGCTTTTCCTGGGGTTTTTAAGGTCGCCCGACATGTTCAGGCCGGCCATGATCCCGGTTACAGCAGGGAAGAATACCGCAAAAACCATCCAGAAATTAGCTCCGATGAGTTCGCCCTCCCTGGCCTGCACAAATTCACCCATGAGCTTTGGGGTTTCGAAGGTTTCTGTTTGGGCAAAACCTACGGCGATAGACGATATGGCCAGAACGATCACTGCGAGAATAACGTATTGGATCTTAAAGGCCAGGCTGGTGCTGGCATAGGCAATTGCGAAAACTATCGCAAAAACGGTCAGATCGACCAGGAAAGGGTGGTGGTCGGGAAATATCCAGATCCACCCTTCGCGGAAACCAAAAATATACATGGCCACAGCAATGGCCTGTGATAGATACAGGGGAATGCCAATACTGCCTCCGATCTCCAGTCCCAGGGAACGGGAGATGATAGCAAATGCCCCGCCAAAACCAATGCGAATATTGGAGATCACCGAAGACAACGATAAACTGGTGAGCAGGGTGATCGATATGGAAAGGACAATGATAAGGCCTGCACCCAGAATACCGGCATTACCTACGACCCAGGGTAACCTCAAAAAGAGTATGATCCCGAGAATGGTAAGCACCGTGGGTATAAAAACACCCTGGATGGTGCCGAATTGGCCGTGTTTTGAAGGTTGCTGCATTGCCGCTTAACGGTACGTGGTTCTAACTACAATTTACTTATTATTTTTCGTTTATGTGATTGATAATAAGAGTCTTGCTATGGTTTTACTGATCGCCGTCAGCAAAAAGATGATCCTTAAGTTGTAATTTATAGAGGTCGTTGATCGGTACCCTGCTACATGATCAACCGTTAAAGCTGGTAGCCATGAAAAAGTTCGTTTTCTTTTTGGTATTCATGCTCATATGCTCGTGTATCCCCTACAGTAAGGCACCGGATATCGAGGGTACCCGCCTGATCCAGGCCCGTGATTTTAAGAGCGACCTCCCAGATGTCTATGCCCTGGTTTTTGAAAACCCTTATGGCGTAGAGCGCTTCAATGATTTTTTGCGACAAAGATTTCAATGGGATGGAGGTGTGATCCCTGCTGAGTTTCCTATCGTAATTAATGAACAGCGCTACCTGCTTTCTGTTCATGAATGTATGCGCTACGACAGGGCAATTAACCTGTTTTCAGGAATCGTAGACGATCTGATCTGGGGTAGTGATGACGAATCGGATTTTGAATTTGCCGAACTGCTCATCGAAGAAGACAATGCCCTTTTTGACGATTACGAACAGGGCTATTTGTATATTGCCCTGACCGCAGCCGACGCATATGGTCGCGATGCTTTGGGTATAGAACATCCGGAGCGTAGTAAGGTGTTGAAATACCTGCGACTGCTTCATTACGACTATATAAATCCTGCTGCAGATTTCTTATGGCCCAAAGACTCTCTGATGCAGGAAGAAATGCAAAAGCCTTTAAGCCTTTCTGACAAATTCTGATTTTAATCCCATAGCTCCGAAGCCGTCGATCTTGCAGCTAATGTTGTGGTCGCCTTCAACCAGCCTGATATTCTTCACCTTTGTTCCGGCTTTGACGGGGCCTTTTGCCCCTTTAACAGGCAGATCCTTGATCACGATCACCGAATCGCCATCCTGAAGTGTGTTTCCGTTTGAATCGATCACCACCAGCGCGTCTTCATCCGGGATGTCGTTTGGATCCCATTCATGGCCACATTCCGGACAGGCATAGATATTTTCTGTTTTCAGATATCCGTATGGAGATTCGCATTGAGGGCAGGGTTTCATTTCGTCAGACATGATCGGAGAATTTATTCAGCTATAGCCAACAAAGGTAGTGAATTCATGGCGTTGGTCTATCTCCTGTTTCCAAAGGTGTTCAATATAATAGGCCTGTTATTTATCTGCTATTGGTCTGCAATCGAATTTTCAATAAGGTTCAGAATTTGTTCGAGGTCTGTCATAAGCGGAAGGTAGTGGGCTTTTTCTGTGGATTGCCCGGAAAGTATGAATAGCAACAGGTTGTTCTCGAATGCCGGGGAACGGAACAAGGTCATATTGCTCTCCGGTGAGGCATCGGCAGGAAGGGAGAAAAGGCTTTGGCTCGTATCGGCATAGTGCAGAATGCTCCGTAAATGGCCGTCGTTGGTACGCATCATATCCAGTACATGATCCCGGTGTGACATAAGGTCTGCCTCTTGCTTTGCGATGTCTTCCAGGGTAGAGAGCCAGTTGGTCAAATTTTTGCGAAGGGTTGTACTGGATAGGTCTTTCAGACTTCCTGAATGGATCATCTCATTGAGCAATGCGTTATTGGGGTTAAAGGCAATGTCATTGTATAGAGACCGGAAGATGAGTTGCGACAATTCTTTTTCATCGGGGTTGCTGCCGGGATCAGCAAGCAGGCTTACCACCTGGGTAGCTCCCTTATAATTCGCTCTGTTCACCTCAATGAGCGTAGCGAGCTTTTTTTTGCTGATCTCAAACTCCTTTTGGAGTCCGCTTAGGTAGGTGATCTCTTTTCTTTTGATCTCATTTTCCTGTTGGGCATTGTTTATGGCTAAAGCGATCAGGATCCCGATCACCACAAGGACGATCTCGCCCAGTGCATAAAGGAGGTATTTTTTCAGGTTGTTCTTTTCCAGGAGTTGCCTTCTCAGGCGATTGAAGAATTTCATCATCGTATTCGTGGGTATTTTTTAAGGCAGTGCATAAATAGGTTGCGCATAATTACGTCATCAGGTTTCAGGCTTGGCGCTCAGGTGATGGTCATGGAAGGCGATTAAACCGACATGTCGTAGGCTTGTTTGATCCAGGTTTTAAGTTCTTCATCTACGTCTGCCCTGGAGGTTAGGCGTACCCGATGGGTACACATGGTGCCAAAGGGTCCGGAGTCTTCCAGACGTTCTCCCACTGCAACGTCTTTGAGTTTAAATCCGAGGTCGATACGCGTTTTGGTAGCCGGCTTGATCAATATGAACTGATGCTTTCTGATGATACTAACGCTGGTTTTTTTTGCACTAATGGTGACGTCTTCACCCAGCCCCGTAACGTATTCGATCAGGTCCTGGTAAATGGGGTAGAGGGATTCCCTCCCCTCGTATTGTTTGGCGATAAGGTCGATCTGGTTGCCCGGTTCCTGGTTAAAAAGAGAGACTATAGTATTGGCAAATCCGTGGGTGACCCCATGTTCCTGTTTGAGGAATTTTACCGCATGGGAGTGTTTTTCAAAGGTGTGTTCCTTGAGTAGTTTTTTCCATTCTTCTAACGATCGTCCTGTTTTCTCAGGCATATTGTCGATCATGGTTTGCAGCGCCTTGTCCATTATTTCGGTCGTTTTATTACTTATGGTTGGTTCCTTCTAAAGTTAATGAAAATCAGGTTTATATGAGTTTAAAATGTTTCAGGAAAGCGCCTTTGTTGAGGTTGAAGGTGATCTTATATAGGGTTTTGGGATCTCATCATCTCCCCGCCAAGTATTTGTGAACGGGAATTAATTGTTAAATTTCCTTCAAACTAAACACTGCAATGAAAAAACTGCGTTACCCTTTCCTTGCGATACTTGTTATTTTTTTGGCGATCTACCTGACCGCATGGATCACTGCTCCCGGAAGTCCTGACCTGAAAGACTATGTGGAGAAGGCACAACAGTATCAGGTAGAAGTGATCAGGGATAGCCTCGGGGTGCCTCATGTATACGGAAAGACCGATGCCGATGTGGCCTTCGGATTGGGGTATGCGCAGAGTGAAGACGATTTTAATACGCTCCATGACGTGCTCCTTGCAACCCGCGGGATGATGGCTTCTAAGTATGGCTATACTGCAGCCAAGACCGATTATGTGGTCAATCTTATGGGGGTGTGGGATGCGGTAAATGCCAAGTATACTTCAGAAATTCCTGAAGGTGTCAGAGAAATTGCAGAAGCCTATGCCGATGGAGTTAACCTTTACGCTGTAAAGCATCCGGGTGAATGGTCACCCTACCTTTTTCCTGTGACGGGAAAGGATGTTATCGCCGGATTTACGTTCAAGACCCCCATGTTCTACGGTTTTGATAAGGCCCTGGGCGCTATGATGGCTCCGCGTGAACCGGAAAGTATGGATACCGATGGGGAAGTGGCCTTTCTGTGGAATTCCGATGAAAAGGCACCCCTGGGGAGTCAGGGAATTGCCGTGGCACCTTCCCGCTCTGAAGGCGGTCTCACCCGCCTGCTGGTGAATTCGCACCAACCGCTTGAAGGGCCTGTGTCCTGGTACGAGGTACGCCTGCATTCGGAAGAAGGGTGGAATATGGCCGGAGGTACCTTTCCGGGTTCACCTGTGGTGATCCACGGTCATAACGATAAGCTCGGATGGGCCAATACCGTAAACAAACCGGACCTGGTCGATTTTTATCAATTAGAGGTGAATCCGCAAGATGAAGGTAAGTATCTTCTCGATGGTGAATGGGTCGATTTTGAAGTGAAAACAGCAGAGATCCTCGTGAGTTTTCTGGGACCGGTACGATGGACCTTCGAGAAGCCAATTCGCATTTCTGAGCATGGTCCCGTGCTGGAAACCGATCACGGCTGGTATGCGGTACGATGGGCAGGAATGGGAGAGGTGCAAACCCTGGAATTTCTTTATAAACTGAATAAGGCTGAAAACAAGGCGCAATTTGAAGATGCCCTTGCCATGAATGCCATGCCCAGTATCAATTATATCTATGCAGATCATCAGGGGAATATTGGTCATTACTACAATGCTATGTTCCCGAAACGACAGGATGGCTATGCCTGGCATGAGGTGCTTCCGGGAGACCGGTCGGCCCTGGTCTGGGAAGATTACCTGCCTTTTGAACTGATGCCTAAAACCGTAAATCCGGAAAGCGGATTTGTTTACAATGCCAATAACACCCCCTTTTCGGCAACCGATGGAGATGATGATGCTGCAGCTGCAGATTATCCGGGATATATGGGGATCGAAAAGCGGGAAACCAACCGCTCTTTACAGATCGAACGCATGGCACAGGCCGACACCTTGATAGGGGCGGAAGATTTTTATAAAATGAAATACGATTCGCGGTACCATTCCGAATACACTCCTGTAAAAAGGCTCCTCAATTGGATCGCTACGCCCGATCTGGACAATATGATGGATCCGGTGTATCGGGAAGCCCTGATGCAGTTGCGTCAATGGAACCTGGAAACGAAAACGGATAACGAAACCGCTGCATTGGCTATTCTAACCCTGAATCCGCTGCTGGGCGATCATGAGATCACCGACCTGGAGATCACAGAAGCCTTTAAGCAGGCGGTAGATCAATTATACCGCTTTTACAATACTACGCGTATCCCCTTAGGAGAGGTTCAGAAACTGCAAAGGGGTCAAAAGCAATTGCCCGTTGGAGGTGGCCCCGATGTACTTAGAGCCATTTACACCGATGGCCTTAATGCCGAAGGAAAGATGGTCGCACGCGCAGGTGACGGCTTTACCATGCTGGTGGCTTGGGACAGCACCGGACTAAAAACCAGTAAGGCCATACACCAGTACGGGGCAGCAACCAACAGGGAAGGCTCTGAGCACTATAATGACCAGATGGAGAAGTTCGTGAACCAGGAATTAAGGAATGTGCCCTTTGATAAGGAGGTACTACTGCAACAGGCAGAAAGGAGGTATCATCCGATTGACGGCGGATTATAAATGGTGAATTATAGATGATGGATTTTGGTTTTTGAATTTTTATGACGGGTTAAGGGCTAAGAGTGAAGAGTGAAGAGAAAAAGAGAAAAGAATCAAGAGTCAAGAACAAAGATTAAAGAGTAAAGATTAAAGAGTAAAGAGAGCAACTTAGGATTATTTAAAATCCGCATCACCGCCTCACCGTGTCACTGGGTAACTGCGTCACCGCATAACCGTATAACCGAAAAGTTGCAAAACTGTGAAATTGCAAAACTGCGAAATTGCAAAGTTGCAGATCTGGGTCACTGGGTCACCGTGTCACTGCATTACCGTTTCATTTACCGAAGCAATGGCGAAGGTGGATATCACTGCGTCACCGTGTCACCGGGTCACCATCAATACTTCGACACCAGTTTGAGTCCGATGATCGAGGCAATGAGCGTGGAGATAAAAAAGACCCTCCAGAAGTTCGCCGGTTCTTTAAAAAAGATGATCCCCACGAGTACAGTTCCTACGGCCCCGATACCGGTCCATACGGCATAGGCGGTACCAATGGGCAATACCCGCGTAACCTTTACCAGCAGCACCATACTGATGGTCAGACTAAGGAGGAAGCCTCCATACCACCAAAGGGCGGTAGTTCCTGTAGTTTCTTTGGCTTTCCCAAGGCAGCTGGCAAAGGCTACTTCAAAAAGGCCCGCGATGATCAATAAGATCCAATTCATGAAGGTTAAAATTATATGTTACGATAGCTATTTACGATAATGAGTAGAGGAGTCTATGGTGTTGTATTCAAGAGGCAGGGGAGTACAGGAGCGCCAGATCGCATCTTATTTCAAATAAAAGGTTTAGCGATCATGCTCGTAATCCCTCGAATCGTTTTTCTTTTTCCCTTCCTTCATACGTTTTTCTGCTTTTTTTGCTTGTTTCCTGTAGCGTTCTTCATCTTTTTTCATTTGCCCGCGTCTCCATTTGCTATCGCCCTTTTCGTATTTCTTTGCGCGTTCTTCAGCGGCTTTCTGACGTTCCCTCGCGAGTTCGGCCATTTCCCTGGCATTTTCGCGCTTGCGTTCGTCATTTTGTTTCATCATTTCCCGGTGATAGGCTTCAGCTGCTTTAGCCCTTTCCCGATAAAATTCCTCCTCCTTTTTCATCATTTTGCGATACTGCTCTTCCTGGCCTTTACTTCGTTGCCGCTGAAGTTCGGCCATTTCCTTGGCGCGTTCCCGATGCCATTCAGCTTCAGCCATAGCCTGCTCTCTGTAAAATTCATCCCGTTCTTTGGCGCGTTCCCTTTCGTATTCACGGCGCTCCCTGGCACGTTCCTTATCTGCCTTTTTGCGTTGTTTTTCGTAATCGGCCACTTCATTTGAACGGCCTTCGTTCTTGCGAACTTCTTTCTTCACTTTTTCTTTTTCCTTTTCCTGTGCGAACCCAACAGAAGATATCATGAGCAGCAGGGCAAATAGGAAAAGAACTCTTCTTACGGTCGGCATAATTCTAAACTTTTACAGTGGTTCGAAATGTTGAAACCTATGAGGTACTACTAAAGATATTAAACAATTTGCGCTTTTAAGTTCAAACTTTTGATTATCAGTTGCTTTAGTGGTTAAAGTGCTGCCGGTCTGTGATGTTGGTATGATCAGATTGGTCGATCACAACACCGATGCTCAAAAATAATTAACACATAATTAGCAAATTGTGAAAGGCCTTTAGGGGTTAAGGTTAAACACGATGAGGATGGCTTGTAGGGTATTCCCCGAAAGAAGGTAGGGTATTGTACCTCAGATTTTTGTAAATTCAGGAAAATTTAAATAATCATGGCAATTTATAACCTGAACATTAATGGCAGATCGGCGGAAGTCGATGTCGATCCGGCCACTCCATTACTCTGGGTGCTTAGGGACCACCTAAAATTGGTTGGAACAAAATTCGGATGCGGTATTTCCCAGTGCGGGGCATGTACCGTACATATTGGCGATGGGGCAGTGCGATCCTGCCAGGTGCCTGTTTCGGCAGTGGGAAGCCAGGAGGTAACCACCATAGAAGGACTTTCTGAGCATGGCGACCACCCGGTACAGCAGGCGTGGTTAGAAGTAGATGTATACCAATGTGGGTATTGCCAGGCCGGGCAGATCATGCAGGCATCGGCCTTATTGAAGAATAATCCCGATCCAAGTGATGAGGAGATCCAGGCTGCAATGAACGGTAATATTTGCCGTTGCGGGACGTACACGCGTATTCGAAAGGCCATAAAGCTGGCTGCAGAAAAAGCGCAGAACGCATAGGAATTCCTTGTTTCACTAACCTTTAAAGTACATTACAATGACACGTATAAAAACAACAATAGGCAGACGATCATTCATAAAGAGTTCGGCCCTCGCGGGTGGCGGACTCATGCTTGGGTTTAGCTGGCTGGCTTCCTGTAAGCGTACCGAAGAAGCTGTGGCTGTACTTGAGATGCCCGAGGAATGGTTCGAGATCAACGGATTCCTGAAGATCGGAGATAACGGGGTGGTTACCATCATGTCGCCAAACCCGGAGATCGGTCAGAATGTGAAGACTTCCATGCCTATGATCGTGGCTGAGGAGCTCGATGTAGACTGGAATAAGGTGGTTGTGGAGCAGGCGCCGTTGAATACCGATATATTTACCCGTCAGCTGGCAGGAGGAAGTCAGTCCATACGTCAGGGGTGGGATAGTCTTAGAATGGCCGGAGCTACAGCACGCGAAATGCTTAAAGAAGCGGCAGCCGCTGCCTGGGGCGTGCCCGTGGCAGAGATCACGACCAAGGAAGGAATGCTACTTCACGAGGCAAGTGGCAAATCGGCCGGATATGGAGAAATGGCTTCTGCCGCAGTGCAGATCGAGGTGCCTGAAGAAGTGGAACTTAAAGAAATTGCAGATTATAGCATTATTGGAACGTCGCGAAAGAATGTAGACGGTTCTAAGATCGTAACGGGAAAACCCCTTTATGGTATCGATTATCAGGTTGATGGGATGCTTATTGCCATGGTTGCCCATCCGCCGGCCTTTGGAATGAAACTGAAGTCTTTCGATGCCGATGGCGTTAAGGCCATGCCCGGTATCAAAGATGTTTTCTCTATCGAGGTTTATCCCAAAGATTATGAAAAGCAGTGGTCTGATACTACTGTTTACGACGAATTGGTAGTCGTAGTGGGAAATTCCACATGGGAGGTGATGAAAGCCAAGGAAGCCCTCAAGGCGCAGTGGGAGCCATTTGAAGCCTATGAGGATGCTTACCAGGGAGCTGCCAGAACTGTTCCCGGCGGACTCGAAAGTACTTCGGGGCACTATGAAAAACTAATGACCATGGGTGCCGAATTGGCGCAAACTGTGCGTAAGGATGGTGATCCGGAGGCAGCATTTAAAAAGGCACACAAGATCCTGGAACGCAGTTATTCTTGTCCGTTCCTTGCCCATAATACCATGGAGCCGATGAACTTTTTTGCCCATGTGACGGCAGATGAGGCTAAGCTGGTTGGTCCGATACAAACACCGGAATATATGGAGAAATCGGTTGCCGGTGTTTTAGGGCTCCCCCTGGAGAAGATCGATATCCAGATGACCCGACAAGGGGGTGGATTCGGACGCAGATTATACGGGCACTTCCTCGTTGAGGCTGCCTTGATCTCCAAAAAAATTAATGCCCCTGTCAAACTGGTCTACAGCAGGGAGGATGATATGTCCTACGGAATTTACCGTCCGGCCTATTACGCCACCTACCGGGCGGCCTTTGATAAAGACAATAACCTTACCGCCTTTCACGTGCGGGCAGGAGGTATTCCTGAGAGTCCGCTGTTCGCCAATCGCTTCCCTGCAGGAGCCATTGACAACTACCTGGCCGAAGGATGGGCGGTAGCATCGAATATTAGTGTAGGAGCATTTCGTGCACCGCGATCTAATTTTATCGCCGGGGCCGAGCAGTCGTTCCTCGATGAGGTGGCTGAAGAAATGGGGAAAGATCCTATTGAAATGCGCCTTGAATGGCTTAGAAAAGCAGAACAAAACCCTGTAGGTGAAAACAACGATTATGAAGCTGCCCGTTATGCCGGGGTATTGGAACTGGTTCGCGATAAGGCCAATTGGAATACCGAGGTGCCCGGAACCCATCGTGGGGTATCGGCCTATTACTGTCATAATTCGTATGTAGCCCAGATCCTGGATATGAAAGTTGAGAACGGGGCGCCTTCTGTTGATAAGGTAACCTGTGCTATCGACTGCGGTATCGTGGTTAATCCCGATGCAGCAACTAATATGGCCGAAGGGGGTATCGTCGATGGTATCGGACATGCTATGTATAGCGAAATGACCTTTAGCGAAGGGAAGCCCGATCAAACCAATTTTGACCGCTACCGACTTATTCGCAATAGTGAGGCTCCGAAAGAGATCGATGTACATTTTGTTGATAATAAGATCGATCCTACAGGATTAGGAGAACCACCGTTCCCGCCTATCATGGGGGCCGTTGCTAACGCTTTGTACAGGGCTACCGGGAAGCGGCATTACCATCAGCCGTTTAGTAAGGAGCGCATCCTGAAAGGGTAGTTAATTAAAGGAATGCATCAGGAATCCGGCAAGAAAGCCTGGAGACTGGAAAAGTTACGTATCAGACCCCGCCACGGCGGGGTTTGATAATTCCCCTGGAAAGCTCACATTGTTAAGAACATTTAACCATCAAAGATCATGAAGAATAAACTGCGAAAAGAAGACATCAAACAGGAGGTTTTTGACCTCTATGACGCCTATGCCCATAACCGGTTATCCCGCAGGGACTTTGTTGAAAAGCTGGGACTGTACGCTGTTGGCGGACTCACCGTTGCGTCGCTCATGAGCTTTTTATTGCCGGATTATGTCAACACCCAACTCACCGATGCCCAGGATCTCAAGCTGGATTCCAAATTCATTACCTATACTTCTGAAAAGGGGGGAGGAGAGATCAAAGGCTTGCTGTCTAAACCTTCGTCCTTTGAGGGAAAACTTGGAGGTATCGTGGTGGTCCATGAGAACCGCGGACTCAATCCTTATGTAGAAGATACGGCCAGGAGGGCTGCCTTAGACGGGTTCATTACCCTCGCTCCCGATGCCTTGTCGCCTCTTGGCGGGTATCCCGGGAACGACGATGAGGGTCGGACCATGCAACGCAAGCGCGACCGCATGGAAATGCTGGAGGATTTTATCGCTGCCTTTGAATATCTCAAAAGCCATCCCGATTGCAATGGCAAGATCGGAGTGGTAGGTTTCTGTTTTGGCGGATGGATCTCTAATATGATGGCCGTTAAGGTTTCCGATCTTGCAGCTGCAGTTCCTTTTTACGGCGGACAACCCAAGGAAGATGTCGATAAGATCAATGCACCTTTAATGCTGCATTTTGCAGGACTTGACGAAAGGGTTAACGCCGGATGGCCGGACTATGAGCTAGCCTTGAAGGAAAACGGGAAGCAGTATGAAGCCTTCACCTATCCCGATGTGAATCACGGTTTTCACAATACGTCGACCCCAAGGTACGATGAGGCAGCTGCCGAACTGGCCTGGGGGCGCACCATGGAATTCTTTAAAAAGCACCTGAAATAGTTTGGGGTCTATAGCGAAGAGGTTTTCTGAGGTTACTCCTACGCTAATACTTATGAGCGGTTATTGTTTTTCGTTGAGTACGGAGTTGCGGTAGTTAAAGCTGTATTTGGCAGAAAACTGTAGCCGATGAAAGGCCCCGCTGGTGTTGTTGAGCAATCCTCTGTAGGCGTACATGTATTCCATTCCAAACCTGAGTTGCGGTACGAGGTCCCATTTGATATTCCCCGACAGGCTATAACTTAATTCATTGATCGTTGCGGCTGCCAGATCGGTGTCGTGAAATGCCCGGTAGGCCGCCACACTAAAACTGGAACTCCATTTTTGAGGTACCCAATAATGATTATAGGCCACGTAGCCGTTTAGGGTCTGTATGGGTTTGATCTTCCCGTTCCGGTCCAGAACACCTGAAGGGGTGAATCCTGCCGCTAAATACCGCCCCAGGCCATTCCCATAGGTAGCAATGATCCTGACATCGTCCCCCCGTTTTCCGGTGAATAGTTTTCCCCCTGTAGTTATTCCATACCCCATGGCCGTAGTCTCTACAGAGTCGCGCTTATGGAGGGTTCTTCCGATCGCAGCAACAGACCAGGAACCCCATTGCCCATTAAAGTTCTTACGTACTATCACATCGGGAAAGACTTCAGAATCGGTTACGACAATCCCGGCTTCATCGAGAGGCGCAACGGTAGTTTCCGGATTTTCAATAGCAAACCACCAACTGCCGGCCTTATACCTTACCTGGGGCTGCCTTATAAAAACCAGTCCGTCCATGGCACCTGCAAAATCCAATTCATCAGGGACCACCACGATCATAAAACTAGACCATGTCTGTCCGATAAGTAATCGGTCCCATTCAAAATACGCATGCCTTATCCTGGGGTTATAGGAGTTGCTCACCCGTTCATCTCCGACCCCTGAAAGCAGAAAGTCAAATTCTAAGAATCCATGGATCTCTTGTCCGAGGATGGTGGTACCCACATCAAAACTAAACCGGGATCCCTTAGCGTGATAATCCAGGTCAAAGTTTCTGTCTGCAGGCCCCACCGGTATCTGCCCGGGAAGATGGAACTCGCGCAACGGACTCGTAGCTCCGACATCGCCATTTCGATACCAGGTATTCAGAAAATCAGTCTTAATGTAGCCGCCAAAATTAAAGGTAGTGGCTCCGAACGTTTTATCCTGTCCATAGGAGCATTGAAGTATCAGCAGACTTATGCTTAAAATGTGTATGAGCTTTTTCATTTTTAGTGAGGTTGTTTAAGGTGCTGAGGATCTCAAGTGTGTTTGTGCCAAAATCCGGGATCAGGCTTCTGATCGCATGGATCAGGTACAGGGAAAATTCATTCAGGTCACCATCCATACTGTTCAGGTTGATCCAGCACCAGGAATGTTCGGATTGTTCCAGCCACCCCGAAGTTAACAGGCATTTTCCATATCCGGAAGGCGCAGAAATTAATACCAAACGAATATCATCTATAAGATTGAGTCGCTTCTCTAACCTTTCTCTGTGAATAAAATCGGATGGAAGTGTTGGACTGAATAACCTCGCTTGAAAAATTTGCTTATCCATAGCCGTGTTTACATACCTGCAGTCTTCAGGGTATCTTGAGTTATTTTATAATGAATACCCTTATCATGGCATAAGCGCAAGGTCAAACCGCGTGATCTGGAGAGAACATTTCATTAAATTATAAAAATACTGTCAATAATTCAGGTAAAATCCACGAAATCAGCATTTACCGCATTGATTTGACATTGGTGAGTTGTATTAAAGAAAAAAAATAAGAGCTTGTTACAGGTTGTTGATCCTTGTTATTGATCACATGCTTGCTTAGCTTTGAAGTGCTTTACAGAATACCAAACAAATGCAAAGACACAATGTAGCAGCTTACCCTGATAGTCAACTCGTTTTCCCCTGCGGTAAAATCATGAAGAACCGCTTTATGCTGGCGCCACTCACCAATATGCAAAGCCATGAGGACGGCACCCTCTCTGGCGATGAGAAGCACTGGCTTACCATGAGGGCTAAGGGCCAGTTTGGACTGGTCATGACCTGTGCTGCCCTGGTGCAATTCAACGGAAAATGCTGGTCGGGGCAATTGGGGATCTACAGTGATGGCCATATCGAAGGCCTCCGTTCACTCGCCAATGATCTTAGGAATGAAGGGAGTTTGTCTGTTGTGCAGCTACACCACGGAGGTATGCGCAGCTATGCAGCGCTCGCCGGGGAAATGTCGGTGTGTCCTTCGGAGAATGTTGAACACGATGCCCGCGCCATGACCCTGGAAGAAGTGGAGGAGACCCGCGATCATTTTATCGCAGCCGCCGTAAGGGCAAAGAACAGCGGATTTGATGGGGTAGAAGTACATGGGGCGCATGGCTACCTGGTCGCCCAGTTCTTAAGTGCAGAAACCAATCAACGCACCGATCGCTATGGGGGAAACCTTGAGAACCGTTCGCGGTTGCTTTTCGAGATCATCGATGGCATTCGTGAGGCGTGTGGAAGTGACTTTTTGTTAGGGGTGCGACTTTCTCCTGAGCGCTTCGGGATGGAGTTGGCAGAGGTTAAAGAGCTTTGTGGGATACTCGTTGCAAAAGGACAGGTTGATTTCCTGGACATCTCCCTGTGGGATGTGTTTAAAACCCCGGAGGGAAGTGAGGAAGACGGTAAGCTACTCCTGGACCATTTTACCGAAATGGATCGCAAGGGGGTGAAGCTTACCGTTGCCGGAAAGATCTACGGGGGAAAGGAAGTACACAAGGTCCTCGACGCCGGTGTTGATTTTGTGACCGTAGGCCGATCAGGTATTTTGCATCACGACTTTCCTGAAAAGGTCATGACCAATCCCGGCTTCAAGTCGACAGAAATACCGGTTGCCTCAGACTACCTGCGGTCAGAAGGCCTGGGTGAAAGCTTTATTAAATACATGCAGCGCTGGAAAGGATTTGTTGAAGATTAGTTGGTGGCGACTTACGAAGATGTCAGTGGTATGCCGATCAAAAGGCTTCGAATTAATCAAAATGATCCATTAAAAGCAAGTAATTTTCGGGGAAGGCCGTAAGCTGCTCCATCATGATCTCTTCTTCTACACTCGGATTAGTCGGGTACACGCCGTTCTCTGGTGACAACCTTCGCATGCCTTTACTGTAAACAAAAAGATCCTTCCATTGACCTTTGCTGTTCATGGTTTTTTCAACATCCTCGATCACGGTATAGATGGGGAGTTTGGTTACGGTAATATCGGCTACGATGTTGTTTTCGCTATCAACCACAAGCAGATTACATCCTCCGGTGCCACAAAGCGAAGGGTCCATCAGGTAAATAAGGTATTCCATGGTGGCAGGGTCTCTGTCCAGGTCTATCGCCCTTTCCATGAATTTCACCTTCTCCAGGTCGTCTTCGGTAAACCCGTAAGCCTTCAGACTATCGAGTTGTTTTAACCGCGTTCGGTCGGTGGTATTGATCAGGTTCTTAAATACCCCTTGTCGGTACTCGGTTAAAAGGGAGTCAAAAGCTGCACAGGAAACCCGTGGCAGGGTCGCCATCTCACCCTGAGGAGTCTTGTAGTTTAGCTCCAGGGCTTTTGATGTTAATCGATATTTGGCTTGCTGGGTATAGTGTTCTCCCTCCGCATAGCCGTGCAGGGTGGCATTAATGGTTTGGTCCTCCGGTGACAGGATCCCTTTTACAGAGGCGCGAAAACTGTCGGTGCCATAAGGATAATGATAGACAACTCCGGCTATAGCTTCAGCGGGTTGTTGCTGAAGCCTTACCAGGTGGTAGTTGTATGCTCCTTCGGTGATAGACGAAGGGGTTCTTTCTGCAAAACACCATGTTTCCCCAAGGAGGGAGGCAGAATTATTAGAGGGTAATGCCTGCTCGGTTTGTGCCTGTTCTTTGTGGTCTGTTCGGGGTTTCTCTTTACAGCCCATGATGAAAAATGCCACGAAAGGAACTGTTATTAGTAATGATCTCATTAGGAAGCGGTTGTTTGGTGGTGTAACTTAATGACAGGCAGAAGTTTAGTCTCCCTAAAATTACTAAAAACCAAGGATGTTCCAGTTGAGATGAACCAACAATTTCTTTAAGAAATTACGAAGCTGTATCGGTGCGTTCTTTTTTGAGTTCGAGGGGATAGAGTTCTTGTCCGATAAAATCCTCCGGAAAGTCCTCATCGCCTTCAAATCCCAGTTCAAGGTCCCGACCACTATGTGGAATATAGTCGGTTTTAAAGAGGTAATCCCAAAGGCTCAGACTGATCCCGAAGTTCACTCCGTATCGGTTGGGAAGTTCTTTTCCGTGATGCCAGATATGCATCTTCGGGTTGTTGAGGAGGTATTTGAACGGGCCGTAGTCCCAACCAATATTAGCGTGATTGAGGTGCCCGATGGTAATGGCCGTAAAGTGTACAATAGCCACCTGATCCACATTGAATCCGCCGATAAGCGCGAGTGGAATATACAATAAGCTCTTATAAACTACCGGCTCCATCCAGTGATAGCGCAGATGGGCGGCAAACCCCATTTCTTTTACCGAATGGTGTACCTTGTGAAAATTCCAAAGGAAAGGCACCCGGTGCAGCAGGCGGTGGGTATTCCATTGTACGAAATCGGTGATAAGGAAAAAGGTGAGGAGCCCTGCCCACATAGGCATGGCACTTACATCGAAAAGTTGAATATCGGTTAGTTCAAGTCCGATAACCCTTAGGACATCATCCAGGAATTTCGCGGCCACCTCGCTCAGGGCGATAAGCACGATGAGGTTGAGCAGGAAAAAGTTAAAGAACATATAAAAGGTGTCCAGAAAGAAATCCTTGCGGAACATCTTTTGATCCTTACGCCAGGGGAATAACAGCTCCAGTCCCCATACGACAAGGGAGATCACAATGAGTCCGTAAAAATAATTGGACCAGTGAAATCGGGTGATCTCATCGAGGAGGTATCCGAAATATCCGGTATAGGAGTTTCTTATGATCTCTAAATACTCATTCATGCTTAAGGTCTTTTCCAGTGTTATAGTCGTGAACAGGCTTATCTTCTTACAGTTTTAACAGCATCCGCCTCCGTCGTAGTGATACGTGGAAGGTGAAATAAAGATATCTTTTCGCCCTAACGCTTCAAGGGCAGCAGCGGTTTTATCGCATACAGCCAGTGGCTGGTTTTGTAGTAATACGTGACCCTGTCCGTCGTCAAAATATTCATCATCACCAAAATAGATCGCTGCCTTTCCGGTAAACACGCAAGGCCCGTCTTCGGGCATCGGATCTTTGATCGCGCAAACCTCAACAGATTCAATATAGATCAATTCGTCTGTGGGGTATTGGCCCGGTGCCAACACGCGATAAGGACGTTTAGCCCTGATCTCGATAGTTCCGAACCCGGCATCGGTGAGCATTTTTATGTATTCCTGAAGGGGCAGACTTCCACTGAGGCATAAGGCTCTCAGGCGCTCATCTTCCCTTAGGGTAGTATTCATTTCCTGTTCACAAACAGGGTCGCTCATGACCAGTCTGCCGTGAGGTTTAAGCACACGGTACATCTCGGCAATGGCCTGGCGCAGTTCTTTTTCCTTAAAAATATTGAACAGGCAATTTTGGGCAGCCACATCCACAGAAGCATCTTCAAGGGGCAGGTTCAGGGCATCACCTTTTTTAAGGTCTACGAAATCTCTGCTAAACCAGGGGTTCTGCGCTTCTGCTTCTTTAAAGTTCCTTCGCGAAGCCTCCAGCATCTCATCGACCACGTCTACCCCGGTCACACCGCCTTTCTGGCGTGAGAAATAGGCGAATTGCAGCAGTTCCATGCCTCCGCCAACGCCTACGTATAAGATCTTCGGATTATTTACCAGGTCGCGGGCATTCACAGTGCTCCCGCAGCCGTAATTCATCTCTTGCATGATCTTTGGGATCTTAAGTCCCGGAAGTTCCCAAACCGGATTCGTAGTGCAACACA
This sequence comes from Robertkochia sediminum, assembly GCF_016786255.1. GTDB lineage: Bacteria > Bacteroidota > Bacteroidia > Flavobacteriales > Flavobacteriaceae > Robertkochia > Robertkochia sediminum. The sequence continues at coordinate 201,349 of NZ_JADMKT010000075.1, read as the reverse complement.
ATCCAACATCGGGTGTAAGGGCTGCCTCGCGATAGAGGTCTTTGGTCGTATTGAGGTAACTCATTAAATGCGCTCTATAAGTTTTTTAAACAGGGTGATCATTTGGGGTTCGGTTCGCTCTGCAATACCGATCATCTCATCGACACTTACCGGTTGGAGATTGTCCGGATCGCATTCATCGGTAAGCACAGAAATAGCCATTACCGGCACCTTGAGCTGGTTGGCTACGATCACTTCAGGAACGGTACTCATCCCTACGGCATCGGCCCCAATGATCCTGAGGTAACGGTATTCTGCCCGGGTTTCCAGCTGTGGTCCCATTACCGCAGCATACACACCCTTTCTGAGTTTTAACCCTTCCTCTTTACCTATCGCTTCAGCAAGGCCATTGAGTTTCGGGTCGTAGGGTTGATACATGTCTACAAAGCGTTCTCCGAAAGCGCTAACTTCTTTAAAGGCCAGGGGCGAACCGCCTTGCAGGTTGATGTGGTCATCTAAGAGCATGATCTCACCTTTGCTGTAGTCACTGTTAAGGGCTCCCGCAGCATTCGAAACGAACAGGTTCTTTATCCCCAGGGCATGCATGGCTCGGATCCCATAGGTGATCTCATAAAGGTTGTACCCTTCGTAGTAGTGAAAACGGCCTTGCATCACCACGGCCTTTTTTCCGAAGAGGTTACCGTAGATGAGCTTTCCTTTGTGAAATTCGACCGTTGATATCGGGAAGTGAGGTATGTGGTTGTAATGAGCAACGATAGGGTCTTCTATAAGGTCTACTAATTGTCCGAGTCCGGTACCCAGAACGATTCCGATCTCCGGTTTATCAAATCCTCTTTGCTGTAAATATTCTTTGGTTTCTTCAAGTTGCTGTACCATGATCTGTGGTGTTTAGAAGTTGTAATAGATCGGGGTATGCCTTCAGATCGTCAAAATTATCAATGTCATTCAGCTCCCTTAACAAAACTACATCATACGGGGCTAAATCAGTTAAAGTAGCGGCTAAAATTGTATCGCTTCCCCATTTTTTTTGACCGAATACCTCCTTCGGAATTTCATGGAGTCCGATGAGGTAGTACCCTCCATCTTTCGCAGGTCCTATCACTGCATCATGGTGTTGCAGGAGGGAGAAAGCTTCCTCAATAATGGCCTCGCTGAGGTCGTAGAGGTCGCTGCCTATAATAACCACTTCACGACTGCCACGTGCGAAAGCTTCCCGGAAAGCATTCTCCATGCGTTCCCCCAGATGGTGGCCTTTTTGGGGGTAGTAGTTAAAGTGATCGCGATGCCAGGAAACGCGATCCGGTACTTCATCTGAAAAGTATATGCTTACCCTGGCGTTGACCTCACCGCAGACCTTGGCGGTATGCTCCAGGAGGTGGTTATACACCTGCAGGGCCTTCTCCTTGCCAATGGTTGCAGCGAGTCTTGTTTTAACCTTACCCGCAATAGGATTTTTAACAAATACCAGTAATTCTCTTTCCATGCGATCCGGATCAGGCTAACGTTCCCTGGCAACTGCTTCCTGCTCCGGCCGTACAGCCATAGCAGTGTTGTGAAATAATGATATTGCGGTCTGCCAGCAGGTCTTCACGATACTCGCTAATGTGTTTCAGGGAGTGATCTACTTTTAGGTCGAGCATTTGGTTGAAGTCACAGTCGTATAGGTAACCATCCCAGCCTACCGAAATGGTGTTGGTACACATCACATTTGTGGCCGCAGCCGGATTAAAGGCTTCGACAAGACTGTACATATAGTCTTCGTAGTTTTCCGAAGCGATCAAGTACTCCAGGAAGCGGGATATCGGAAGGTTGGTTATGGTGAACAACTGGTTGAAGTGTATGCCGAAGTCTTCCAGCAGGGCTTTTTTGAATTCTTTTTCGAGGTCCTGCTGACCAGCAGGGAGGAAGGCTCCCGCAGGATTGTATACGAGGTCCAGCTGAAGGTCACTGTCGGGCACACCATAGCCTACCGAATTAAGGACCTTTAACGCCTGGATACTGCGGTCAAAAACGCCGCTTCCGCGCTGGCGATCGGTTTTTCCACGGGTCCAGTGTGGCATGGAAGATACCACATGCACGTTATGCGCCTTGAAGAATTCCGGAAGGTCGTAATACTTTTTATTGGCATTGAGAATGGTGAGGTTACTGCGAACGATGAGGTCCTTAACCCCTATCGCATATGCCTGCTCTACGAACCACCTAAAATCGGGGTTCATCTCCGGTGCTCCCCCGGTGAGGTCCAGGGTGTGCGCTCCCGTGGTTCGCAGTACTTCCAGGCATTGCTCCATGGTCTCGCGGGTCATGATCTCCTTGCGGTCGGGACCTGCATCTACATGACAGTGTTCACATACCTGGTTGCACATATACCCCAGGTTGATCTGCAGGATCTCCAGAGTTCCCGGTCTCAAGTGGTCCATGCCATGCTTCTTGAGCTTTTCTTTAAAGGTGGGCAGTTCGCCATCGGCAAACATCCCGCCGGCGAGGTATTCGAGTTGTCGCACCGGATCGGCCAGTGCGCTTTTTCTTTTTCTTAGCGATTGTGCGCTCATGGTTCGTGGTTTAGGGACTACATGGAAAGTTTCTTGTACTTGTTCATCATCTGTACCCCGTGTACCAGGGTCGCCCCACTTTCAATGGCGGCACCCACATGAACGGCTTCCATCATCTCTTCTTTAGTGATACCACGCTGTAACCCGTCTTTGGTATAGGCGTCGATGCAGTAAGGACATTGACGCACATGTGCCACGGCAAGGGCAATAAGCGACTTCTCCCTTGGGCTTAATGCGCCTTCTTCAAATACTTTGTTGTAATACTCGAAGAATTTCTCTCCCAGCTCTTCACTCCATTCGGTGATTGATCCAAACTTTCTCAGGTCTGCAGGATCGTAATATGATTTACTCATGTTTTCTTGTTGATTTTATAAAGTGGTCTTTGGCTTAGAACGTTTTTAATGCACTTTCTTTACGAAATGAACTGATTTATTATCGTAAATTAGAAGTTTTCACAGCAAAAGTAGAAGAAACAAAACGAATTACTATGAAACGCGGATTTTTAATAGATATGGATGGGGTGATCTATTCTGGAGATGATATGATCCCCGGTGCAGACACGTTTATCAAAACCTTGCAGGATGAGAATATCCCTTTTCTTTTTATGACCAACAACAGCCAGCGCACCCCTTTGGACGCGGTGAATAAACTGGCAAAAATGGGGATAGCTGTCGAAGAGAAAAATGTGTATACCAGTGCTATGGCTACAGCCTATTTCTTGTCTTTTATGAATCCTAATGGTACTGCATATGTCCTGGGAGAAGGCGGACTCATTACCAGTTTGCATCAGCATGGCTATACCCTGGTAAATCAGAATCCCGATTTTGTCGTGGTAGGAGAAGGGAGGAATTTCACCCTGGAAATGGTTAATTCGGCTGTGGAAATGATCCTTAATGGGGCCAAATTTATCGCTACGAACCTGGATCCGTCGCCTAAGAAAAAAGGATGGTCTAACCTGGGGATCAAAGCAGTGGTGGCGATGATCGAAGAGGCCACCGGAAAGCAAGCCTTCTCTGTTGGGAAACCGAGTCCGGTGATGATGCGGGCGGCCAGAAAGTATCTCGGCCTGGAATCTGCAGAGACCATCATTATAGGCGATACCATGGGTACCGATATCCTGGGAGGGGTACAGTTGGGATATACCACGATACTTACCCTGAGCGGAGTGACCAAAGAGGAACATTTGAACGATTTTGCTTTTAAGCCGGAACTCATTATTGATTCTGTTGCCGATCTCGATATTCATAAGGCAATGGAGCTGGGCAGACCTATGAAATATTAGCGCCCTTTAACCGGCATTCGTTCCTGATCATAGGAGGTGTAACTGCCGGAATTGCAAGAAAAAACAAATAAACCAAAAGAAACCATCGGATTTATGACCGAGCTTCCTGAGGAGTATTACCGCGAAAAATACCGACCGCAATTTCATTTCAGTCCGCCCGAAAAATGGATGAATGATCCCAACGGATTGGTCTATCATCAGGGAGTATATCATTTGTTTTACCAATACTACCCCGACGATGTGGTTTGGGGTCCCATGCATTGGGGTCACGCCGTAAGTTCCGATCTGTTGCATTGGGGGCATAAGCCGGTGGCATTGTATCCCGATGCCCTGGGGTACATCTTTTCGGGGAGTGCAGTTTTCGATAAAAACAATACCAGTAAGCTGGGTACGTCAGAACACCCTCCTCTGGTAGCGATCTTCACCTATCACGATCCGGAAAAGGAACCGCTTGGAAACAATGATCACCAAACCCAGGGTATTGCTTATAGTCTTGATGGGGGGCTGACCTGGGAAAAATATTCCGGGAATCCAGTGATCGATAACAAGGAGTTTGCCGATTTCAGAGACCCCAAAGTGTTTTGGGATGAAGAGCAGTCGCAATGGATCATGTTGCTCGTGGCCGGTGACCATTTGCGAATTTACAGCTCTCCAAACCTGATCGAATGGACCTGGCTCAGTGAATTCGGGAGGGATCAGGGCGCTCACGGTGGTGTCTGGGAATGTCCGGATATGTTCAGGTTGACCACCCCGGAAGGCGAGGAGAAATGGGTGTTGCTCATCTCTATTAATCCCGGAGGGCCAAATGGAGGTTCGGCTACCCAATATTTTGTGGGAGATTTTGATGGGATTGCCTTTACCTCCGATCAGGTGGAAGTGAAATGGGTAGATTGGGGTACCGATAATTATGCCGGAGTCACCTATAATCACACCCCGGACGGTGAACGCGTGTTCATTGCCTGGATGGGTAATTGGGATTATGCGCCCAAAACCCCAACCCAAGGCTGGCGGGGTGCCATGACCCTCCCCAGGACATTGAGTTTATGCCGAAGTAATACCAGTTATGAGCTCAAAAGTTATCCCGTAAACGCTTTTAGCAAATTGAGAAATACCATTCGGGTAAGGAGGGAAGACCTTCCCGGAGAATCCCGGTTCCAAACCTCGAACTTCAATGCTGCGGAGATCGTTTTTAAAACGACCCTTACAGACCAGAAATGGGTGTTTTCAAATGCCGCCGGGAATAGTCTGGTGATCGCGCTATATGCTAAAACGAAGACGCTTACCCTGGACCGCAGCAATAGTGGGGTGACCCATTTTGATCCTTCCTTTACACAGGCTGTGCAAATAGCAGAGATACCTCACCTTCCGGAAGAACCTTTCGAAGTACGAATGATCCTGGATGCCTGTTCTGTCGAGCTCTTTCTTAATGAAGGGCAGTACACCATGACCTCCCTGGTGTTTCCCGAACAACCCTTTACGAAACTATCGGTTTACGGGAACGGAGAAGGTCTGCAGCCTTCTTTTTACGGTATAGGCAGGGTCTGGTAGGGTCGAGCATAACACGCCATGCCTGAATCATTCCTGTTCGTAGTAAATAATACCAAGCCCTTCCTATTTATCTGATAATTATTCCCTTATTTTGGAAAGGAAACGAAAGCCTTTAAGGTATCCTTGTAAATGCAAAGAGCCCTCTAAAGCTCGCCAGTATAATTTCGAATTACGGTATGAGAAAATTTTTGAACATCCTCCTCAAGTCTGTTTTAACCCTCCTATTGATCCTGATGGTCTTTGCAGGCGTTATCTTGGTGTTAGATGATCGGCGCACGAGCTATCTGGAACCCGAAGGGCATCCTGAAGTGGAAGAGACTTCCTGGCTTATTACCCATGTAAACGTGATCCCTATGGACCGTGATACCGTATTGACCGATCATTCGGTCCTGATCAAAAACGGTAGGATTGCTCAGGTGGCACCCGACATTACCACGGCAAATTACCCTGTAATTGACGGGGAGAACGCCTATTTGATGCCCGGACTTACCGACATGCATGTTCATGTTTGGGATCAATACGAATTGGGGTTATATCTTGCAAATGGGGTCACTACCGTGCGAAACCTCTGGGGGCGTCCTTTTCATTTGAAGCTAAAAAAGCAGATCGGAGAAGGCAAGTTGTTGAGTCCGCAGTTCTTTACCAGCGGCCCCAAGCTTACCGGGCCGGAGTTCATAGGTGATGACAATACCAATTTACACAGTCCGGAAGAGGCCAGGGAGATCGTAAAGAAGACTTATGAGCAAGGATATGACTTGATAAAAACCTACTACGGATTACCCGAGGCCTATTTTGATGCCATCCTGGAGGAATCGCAGGTGTACGATCTTGATATTGCTGCCCATACGTCGAACAAGGTGGATTATGCATACCACTTTAATCCGCAAATTAAGACCATCGAACACGCCGAGGATATCGTCCAGCAGGGACTTAACTACACCTTAGATACCGTAAAGCTCAAGGAACTGGTTGCCGGGTTTGCTGAAGCCGAAGGCACCTCATTTTGTCCGACGCTCATTGTCTATTACAATATTTACAACATGCTTACACAGGAAGGCATATTAGATTCGTCAGCTGTGGGCCTTATGAATCCCATGATCCGTAAAGTCGATAGCAAGGCGCAGTACGACCGATGGGCGAATACAAAACGAGCGGACCCGGGAATCACCGAAAAGATCAAGGTTCAGCATGAATTTCATCTTATGGCGGTAAAGGCCCTTCATGATGCAGGGGTGAATATTGTATGCGGTTCTGATGCCGGTATTGGGATAACCGCCCCGGGGGAGGCCATTCACGACGAATTGGCTTTTTACCGCGAGGCCGGACTTTCGCCTTATGAGGTGTTACGCACAGCCACGGCGAATCCGTCTCAGGTTCATGATTTTCTAAGGGAAACCGGGACGGTACAGCAGGGAAAACGAGCCGATCTGCTGTTGTTAGATGAGAATCCGTTGATCCATCCCGAAACCCTGCAACATGCCCGGTGGGTCATGGTAGGTGGGCGTAAGCTCAATAGAGATCTCCTCTCAGAATTTGAGGCAAAGGCGATGAACCGTAAAAATCTCTTCCCTTCTTTACTGAGGTATGCAGGCTATCTCTGGGAGAAATAAGCACTTTCCTGAACTTGTGAAGAGGGTTGTTTTTTATGTAGGAAGGAGTGTTAAAAAATGGAGAAATTCGATGGTAAGGGGCAAATTTTAATTAAATTCAGTCAGTGTTCCTGAAGGTTTCTGAAGAGGATTTAAGGACGGAAGATCTTCAGGATGATCTGAGTAAGAATTAAGAGGTAAAAGAAGTTATGAGCGAGATATTATTATTTGGTGTTACCAGAGAGATCATAGGAAGCGCTACACTAAAACTTTCGGAGGCGGAGTATCCCAAAAATGTCGAAGAACTCCGGGAATTACTGTTAGTACGTTACCCCGAATTAAAGGCGATAGCATCATTAAAAGTAGCGGTAAATAATGATTTTGCCGAAGATCATACAGTGATACGCCCTACAGATGAGGTGGCGCTGATCCCCCCGGTAAGCGGAGGGTGATCGGCAGTTGATCACTAATCAATAACAGAAGGAAAGATACAGGAAATAATGACTTCTACAGCAAAGTTATACGGATTGGTACTCGCAGGTGGTAAGAGTGCGCGTATGGGGCACGATAAGGGATCGATCGATTATCACGGTATGCCTCAAAGAACATATATGTATAAGCTGCTGGAAGAACTCTGTGAATCGGTCTATATGAGTGTTCGTAAGGATCAGGACACCGATGAGCTGTCTGCGTTCAAATGCATCACCGATCGCGATCGGTACGATGGTCCCTTTAACGGGATCCTTTCGGCTCACCTTGAACACCCGGAAGTGGCCTGGCTGGTGGTTGCCTGCGATATGCCCCTGCTTAATAAGCAAGCCCTGAGTGAGCTGATTACGGCCAGATGCCCGGAGAAGGACGCTACTTCATATACGTTAAAGCACCGTAATGTTCCCGAGCCTTTGTGTGCTATCTGGGAGCCTTCCGGATTGGAGAGAGCCATAAAATGGCTGGAAGAAGGCAGGGTTCGTGGGCCTCAGAAGTTTCTTCTCGATGCCCATACGGCCATGCTCGAACCTGAAAACGACCGCATATTGATCAATGTTAATGCCCCGGACGAGTACAGGGCCATTCTTTCAAAGCATGCCAGATCATGAACGACCGCTATCTAAGACATAGAACCCTCTCCGGATTTGGCGATGAAGCCCAGCAAAAACTGGAAGCCGCCTCGGTACTCGTGGTGGGTGCCGGCGGACTCGGAGTTCCGGTCTTACAGTACCTCAATGCTATGGGCGTAGGTCGCATCGGGATCGTCGATGCCGATACGGTTTCGGTGACCAACCTGCATCGGCAACCCTTGTATACCGAGGCCGATGTGGGAAAAGAAAAAGCCATGGTGGTAGCCAACTTTCTCAAACAACAGAACAGCGAAAACCAAAAGGAGGTATATACCCGGTATCTGACGTCTGAGAATGCACTTGAACTTATTTCTCAATACGATGTTGTGGTTGATGCCAGTGACAATTTTGCAACCAGGTACCTGGTGAATGATGCCTGTGTGATCCTGGGGAAACCTTTTGTTTACGGCGGACTCTTCGGATTTGAAGGGCAGGTGAGCGTGTTTAATTTCGAGGATGGGCCAACTTACCGGTGTCTCTATCCGGAAATGTCTGATGGGGTGGTTGCCGATTGCAACACCCATGGCGTACTGGGAGTGGTTCCCGGGATCATTGGGAACTTACAGGCCCTGGAGGCCGTCAAGGTCATCACCGGAATAGGAGGTGTGCTTAGCGGTACCCTTTTGCTTATAGATACCCTGAGCATGCAGGTGTTTAAAATGCGCGTTAGTGCTAAGGAAGAAAACAAAACCATCGATGCCCTGAAGACCCGGTATGAAACTCCCGGATGCCGAAACTCACAAACCATAAGCCCTGAAGTGCTGGCCGAAGCTGCCGAAGATTATGTTGTGCTCGATGTGCGAACGGAGACTGAATTTACCGCCTGGCATATCAAGGGTTCTTTAAATATCCCTTTGGAAGAACTCAAAGACCGTCTTGATGAAGTGGCGGGAAATAAGCCGGTATGTCTGGTGTGTAAACAAGCCGTGCGCACCCGAAGTGCTGCTGTGATACTGGAAGGTCACTCCTCAGAAGTGTATGAACTGGAGGGCGGACTCGATAACTACCAAAGTAAAGTAGGCACAGACGAAACCGATTTCAAATAAATCTCAATGAGGGCAGGGTGTATTGCACGAGGCAGGCGGTTCCTGATATTTCATGTAACTTGAAGCTATTATGATCTACGAATTCGAAAACATTATCAAAGGCTGCCTGACAGCTGTAGAGAACCATCAAAAAGTCGTTATGGCCAGCGTGGTAGCCCTCGAAGGGTCTTCTTACCGACGTCCCGGCGTTCGTATGTTACTTCGGGAAGACGGGGTTATGGAAGGAGCGGTTAGCGGTGGTTGTGTAGAGCGGGAGGTCTTTCGCCAGGCACAAAGTGTTTTCGAAACGGGTATTCCGAAGATCATGACCTACGATGGCCGTTTTCGCCTGGGGTGTGAAGGTATCCTGTACATTCTCATCGAACCCTTGCAACTTTCACAGGCTTTTATCGAACGTTTCGACCTGGCTGTTGAAAGACGTGAGCACCTGGTTTTACGCTCGGGATATGAAAAAAAAGTAACAGCGCTGGAGACCGCGGCAACAAGGGTGGAATTTAATGATGGTAAGATCATGGCGCTACGGGAGCGGGTGGCAGCAGGAACCCCTGCCGAAAGCTTTTCACAGGAACTGGCACCTTCACTGCGACTTCTTATTGTCGGGGCCGAGCACGATGCCGAGAAAATGAGCAGGGCAGCCCGTTTTGCAGGGTGGCAGCCGGTGATCGTAGCCCCGGCAGATGATGCCCGCTCAGCCGATAATTTTCCGGTAGCCTTCAAGGTGATCAATACCACTCCGGAGCATTTTGATATGACCCTTATCGATAAACATACCGCGGTACTGCTTATGACGCATTCCTATGTGACCGACTTCAAATACCTTTTAAGACTTCACTCGTCCGAGCTCACCTACCTGGGGATCCTTGGTCCGGTGCGAAGAAGAGAGCGCTTATTCGGAGATCTTATGGACCAATGCGATGACCTGGATCCGGCCTTTCTGGAAAAGATTCACGGTCCGGCAGGATTACACCTGGGAGCCGAAACCCCGGAGGAGATCGCCATTTCGGTGGTAGCCGAGATCTTATCGGTGGTGAGGCAACAAACCGTTATGCCGTTGAAGGATAAAAAGGGACGAATTCACGAGAATGTAAAATGGTAAGACCGGTAAAGCATATGACGAACTATGCACTGCTTACCCTGGCAGCAGGAGCTTCAAACCGTATGGGAAGGGCCAAGCAACTTTTACCATGGGGCGATAATACCCTCCTGGGGCATGCCCTTGAGCAGGTAAGACAGGTACGGGTAAGAAGAAAGTACCTCCTTTTAGGCTCCCGGGCCGAGCAGATCCTGGAAGAAGTGGATATCACCGGCTTTATTCCCATGGTCTTTGCAGGCTGGGAAGAAGGGATGGGGGCTGGAATTGCCTATGCCATAAATAATATGATCAATGACCTGCCCGAACTTCAGGGGGTCATGGTAACCCTTGCCGACCAACCCATGGTCGATACCGTCCAGCTCGAAGATATGCTCAGTATTCACCGGGAATCTCAAAGATCGCTCCTCGCCTGTGATTACGGAACCAAAACCGGAGTGCCGGCCATTATTTCGGGCGAACACCTTAGCGCATTGCAGCAACTTCAGGGTGATCGTGGCGCCAGTGAACTATTTCGCAACTTTCCAGGGCAGCTCGAACGCTATGTGCCGGAGCGTTCCCTGATCGATATCGACGATCCCGAAACTTACCGTCAGTGCTATTGGGATACCTTCGGTACCCAACCTCCCCTTTGAGAGCGTTAAATTGATGACTATCATGGTTTTATAGTGGTCTTGTTCGTATTTTAAGGGGTGCTAAACCTTAAAATCGTCTGATCATGGCAGCCAACAAGAATTATATCATGAGGGAATGGAAGAGCGGAGCTGAAATGCATGAAGATGCAAACCAGTGGATCTCTGAATTGGAGTTCATAACCAGTGAGCACCATTTTTTTGAGGATCTGTTGGCCAAATACTTCCTCCGGCTCTCAGAAGAAGATCACTACGGACAGGGAAAACAATTGGTAAAGGAATTGGTGGGTAACCGCGAAAAAAACCACGAACTGCTCGAAGAGGTTACCAAACACAACAATCATCTCATTGTACTGCTCGACGGGAAGAATGAATTTGATAAAGAAGATCGGGTTAAGGAAGAACACCGAACCCTCGAAGAGCAAATGCAGCAACATTACCTGCGTTTTCGGGAGTTAAAGACGCATACCTTCGACCTGGTGGGTTCTATTATTAAGGAAATTCGCAGGGACCATTTGCTGGGGCCTTGAAGAGGAGTCCTTTGGTGGTGATGTATTTCACTTTTCAACAGTTATCAAATGGATGAATTGTAGTCTTGAAAGGGATGAACTATGGAGTTTATAGATTATTACAAAGTATTGGGATTGGACAAGTCGGCTTCGGCATCCGACATTAAAAAGGCGTATCGCAAATTGGCGCGAAAGTACCATCCGGATGTGAATCCGAACGATAAGGAAGCCGAGAAAAAGTTCAAACAGCTCAATGAGGCCAATGCGGTCTTGAGCGACCCTGAAAAGCGTAAAAAGTACGATCAATACGGCAAGGATTGGGAGCATGCCGAAGCCTTTGAAAAGGCCAGGGCACAGCAACAACAGCAACGTTCCTATACTTCCGGTGGTGGTCCCTTTACCTATTCGGGAAGCAGCGAGGACGCAGGAGATTTTTCAGATTTCTTTGAAGCCATGTTCGGTGGTGGAGGTTATAGCCGTGGCGGATTTGGAGGCAGACAACAGGCGCGGTATCGCGGACAGGATTACAATGCCGATCTAGAAATTCACCTCAGAGATGCCTTCACCACACATAAGCGTACCCTGACCGTTAATGACAAGAATATCAGGATCACCGTTCCGGCCGGGATAGAAGATCAGCAAACCATAAAGATCAAAGGTCATGGCGGACCGGGAGTACAAGGCGGGCCGACGGGAGACCTCTACCTTACGTTCCGCATTGTAAATACCACCCCATTTAAAAGAGAGGGAGCCAACCTGTACAAGGAGGTGGAGATCCCGCTCACTACTGCAGTACTGGGAGGGGAGATCACTACAGAGACCTTTGACGGGAAGGTAAAGCTTACGGTGAAGCCGGGCACCCAGAACGGGGAGAAGGTGAAACTAAAGGGAAAAGGTTTTCCGGTGTACAAGCGTTCGGGGCAGTTCGGAGATCTCTACCTTACCTACAAGGTGAATTTACCCCAAAAGTTGACCCCAGAGCAGGAAAGGTTATTTAAAGACCTGCAGAAAACATCACTTTAAATCCGGGATCATGAATGTGAAAAGTAAAATAAGTATACAACGTATTTGTGAACGCTACGAGGTTGATCGTGGTTTTTTACTGTCGATATCAGAGATGGATCTTATTACGGTTTACGAAGAAGACGCAGAGCAGTACATTGCAGAAGATGAGTTACCCCTTGTAGAACGTATGATGCGACTGCATCAGGACCTCGGGATCAATCATGAAGGACTGCATACCATCCATCATATGCTGGAGCGTATGGAAGGCATGCAGGAAGAGATCAGGCAGCTTAGAAACCGCCTGAGCAGATACGAAGACTGGTAGGTTCAGGGGCTACTCTGCCAGCCACCAATGTTTTTTATAGGCTCTCTTCACCAGGCCGAACTTCTTAATGGCGAACCGGTTGAGGTGAGCCTTCATTTCCTCCACAGAATCGGTGAGAAAAAGCAGGTCGAGGTCTTCTTCAGCAATACTTTCCTCACGTGCCATATGCTGGATATGTTCGTACAACTCCCTGTGGTAGTCGCTGCCGAAAAGGATCACCGGAAAGTGTTCGATCACCTTGTTCTGGATAAGGGTTAGGGCCTCGAACAGTTCGTCGAGTGTGCCCAGGCCTCCCGGCAATACCACAAAGGCATAGGAATACTTCATGAGCATTACCTTACGGATAAAAAAATAGGGGATATCGATCCATTTATGGAGGTAGCGGTTGGGCGCCTGTTCTTCAGGGAGCACGATGTTACAGCCCACAGAATACCCTCCGGCTTCATAGGCTCCCCGGTTGGCGGCTTCCATAAGTCCCGGGCCACCTCCGGTCATTACCGCAAAGCCCATTCCGGCCAGGGCAGCACCGATGCTTTTGGCATCTTCATACACGGTATGTGTCTCGTCAAAACGAGCAGAGCCGAACACGGTTACACAGGGCCCTAAAAAATGCATTTTACGGAAAGCCTTGATAAAATAATATTGCGCCTTAAAAGAGAATATAAGTTCCCTGAGGCGGTCTTTCGGCCCCTCCAGAAATCGCTGTTCGTCCCTTACAAGGGTGGTGCGTGGCATCGTTTTATCCGGGTTACATGTACTTGGATAAAAACGAAAAGAAACGCTTCTTCAGGTCGTGAAACATGACCCGTTCCGTTTCTATTTTTTCCCGCATATCCAGATGGTAGCGAAAGCCTATCCGGTCTACAGCTTCATTTACCTTATCAATGGTCTCTGCGATCGAATGTTCATGGGCTTCGATCTCTTCCCTGAGCTTTTCGATGCGATTCTTGTGAATGATCATCTGGTTTTGAAACTGCCCTAACTCGGCCAACACCATATTGTCGGTCCACCGCTCTTCGATCTCTTCCATCCTGTTTTGGAAGGACCTGATCTCGTCCATCCAGAATGCTATTTCGTTGAGCCAACTCTTATGCTCGAAATGCAGGTTGGCATTGGTCACTAAAGTATCCATCGTTTTGTGGTTTTATTCAGTTAAGGTAAAGAAGGTCAGCTAATTATGTAATGATGTTTGTCATTGTTGCGCAATTTTACCGTCTTCCATATGGATAGTGCGATCTGTCTGACGGGCAAAATCTTCATCGTGGGTAACAATAAGCAGGGAGAGTCCTTTTTCCTTTTTAAGTCTTTTAAAGATCTGTAGTACATTGGCCGAATTATGGCTGTCGAGGTTTCCCGTAGGTTCATCTCCCATAAGGATGTCGGGATCGTTGATAAGTGCCCTGGCAATGGCCACCCGCTGTTTTTCTCCCCCCGAGATACGCCGCGCAAGTTTTGGGGCCAGATGGGCGATATGAAGCATTTCGAGGATCTCCATGGCTCTGGCTACGATCTCATCATGGGTGCGTTCTCCCAGCTTTTGTGCAGGTAGCATGACGTTTTCAAGCACTGTGAATTCTCCGAGGAGGTAGTGAAACTGAAATACAAAGCCAATATGTTTATTGCGTATAAAGGCCAGTCGTTCTGCCGGTAATCCCGAAATATTTTCTCCGTTCAGGTAGAGGTCTCCCTCGTAGTCGGTGTCCATGGTCGAGAGAATATACAGCAAGGTACTTTTACCACATCCCGATTTCCCCATGATACTAACGAATTCCCCTTTTTGCACTGAGATATCGATATCTTTAAGCACGTGGAAGTCTACCGGTTTCCGGAAGTGTTTGTTTACCTTATGTGTCTTCAGAACGTGTTCCATGGCTGTTTAATTTCCTCTGATGATCTGTACGGCATCGATCTTTTTGGCCTTCTTCGCCGGCAGGTATCCCGCAACAAAGGTCGATACCAGGGCAAAGGTGATCCCGATAGCATAGTACCAGGGGTTAAAATTGATGGGGTAGGTGGTTATGGTGGGCAGGGCTTCGGTATTGAATGGCACCTGATCGATGAGTAAAGAAAATATCCATCCGATGAGGAGTCCGCTAACCCCGCCAATGAAACCTATGATCATTGCCTGGCTCATAAAGATCATTTGTACGTCCTTCCCTGTAAATCCGATGGCCTTTAAGATGGCAATGTCGTTCATCTTTTCGTAAATGAGCATGTTCAGGATATTGTAGATCCCGAAGCCGGCAACGATAAGCAGGGTGATGGATACGGCATAGGTGATCAGGTTTCTTATGGAAGTCCCCGTTTCAAATTGTGCATTGGCTTCCTGAATATCTCTGG
Source organism: Robertkochia sediminum (assembly GCF_016786255.1). Taxonomy (GTDB): domain Bacteria; phylum Bacteroidota; class Bacteroidia; order Flavobacteriales; family Flavobacteriaceae; genus Robertkochia; species Robertkochia sediminum. Next base: position 186,316 of record NZ_JADMKT010000075.1, on the reverse strand, counting down.
CCTCCACATCAAAAAGCCTTTCGATATCTGCAGCCATGGCAGGGGCTTTTGCGAGGTCGTAGAGCTTAACGTTGATATCGGTGATGTAATTGTTGTTCTCTCCCAGAATGCGCTGGGCGGTTTTCAGGTTCACATAGCTCTGGATATTATCGATATCGGCAATACCACTCTGGTAGTACCCAACAACCTTCAGGGGGTATACGTCTCCCTTGACCGTGCTTATCTGGAGGCGGTCACCGGGTGAGAGGGACATCTTTTTGGCCAATCCGGCCCCCAGAAGGATGCCGTTCTCGGTATTCTTGAGGGCATCGGGAGTGCCTGATACGATATAATCGCCAAAGCTCGACAGGCGCACCTCTTCCTGTATGTCGATCCCGGTAAGGGTGCCTCCAAGCTCTATAGATCCTGAGAGGTAAAAGATCTGTGCTCCCAGCCTGGGAGTGGCTCCCTTGACTTCCGGAAGTGTTTTAAGATAGTTGAGTAACGGTAGGCCATTGTAGATCTTGCGGTCTTCGTATTTGGGTTTGATGTTGTGAATAATATGTTCCCCGGGACTAAAGGTTTTGTTTAGGGCAATGGGTTGTTCATCGCTGGGACGTATCTCATTGTAAAGGTGAACGTGGGGTGTCTGATTCAGGATCAGGTCGTCGAGCATCTGGTTGAGGCCGGTCATAAAACTCACCAGGGTGATATAGGCCATAATTCCAAAGGTAACGCCCAGGGTAGCAGTAACCGTACTTTTCAGTTTGGATAGCAGGTGCTTCCTGGCGATGCCTAATATGACTTTCCAGTTGATCATGATCCCGGTTTTAGAACTTTGGTCGTAGGGTCTATTCCGGATATGATCTCTACGCGGTCCAGACTCTGAAGCCCTGTTTGTATGGTGATCAATCCGTCTTCGGTTCTAAGGGTGGTATCGTTAACCAGGTACGACCGGGGAATGGAGAGTACTTGGGTTTTTTGGGCGGTGATAATATTTGCTTCTCCCGCCAGGCCTGAATATAATTTGTGAGGCGTTTCTACGAATTGTGCTTCAACCATAAAACTTTGGTTGCGTTCGTTCTTTTCGGGGAGTATGCGATAGACCGTAGCCGTAAAGGTTTGCCCCTGGTAGGCATCGAGAGCGATAACCACCTGCTGCCCTGCTTGCACCTTGACAATATCCTTTTCGTCGACCATAAGCTCGATTATGAAATTCTTATTACTGCCTACTTCCCCCAGGGCGGTTTGCTGGGTGATGAGTTCTCCGGGTTCTTTGTATACGGCGTAGACCGTTCCGTGAAGGACCGAGCTCACCGTGTATTCGTCTTTGGTGATCCTGGAGGTTTGGTAGTTGTTCTCGGCCTGTTGTAACCCGGTGACCAACTCCCTTTCGGTTCTTTCGTATTGCTGCTGTAACAGGGCAAGGCGATTCCTGCTTACTTCATAGGCCAGTTTTTTTTGATCGTAGGCGTTCTTACTGCCTATATTTTGCTCCCAAAGGTTCTTCTGGCGAAAGTAATTAAGCGAATCGTTGTGGTATTGCAGTTTTGCGGTAGCGATCTGATTTTTCAGTTCCTGAAGCACATTGTTCTTGCCCTGAAGATTTTTTCTGGCCAGTTCCAGGTTAAGGCGGGCATTCTCCACCTGCAGCAGGGGGGTGTTGTTATCGATCTGGAAGAGGGGTTGCCCTTTAGCCACGGCATCACCTTCCCGTACCAGGTTCTCTTGCAAAATTCCGGCTACGGCCGCATAGACCTGGTAAAGGCTGTCTGGTTTTATGGTAACGGTTGCATATACCGATTCGGTTATCGGGCCGGATCGCGGAAGTATCCCTTCATTTTGATCCTTACAGGAGAAAATGATCAGTATGATTAAGAAAAAAGCTACACCGTATTTCATGGATATTGGCTTTAAAACCTTAAATTACAGGCATTAGGGGGAGGTGGGTAATGATAATTATCATAACTTAAACCCTTAATAACGATTAAATTAGTCCTAAACCAATTATTTGAACTTGATCATGAAAAAAATTTTAGTACCTACCGATTTTTCCGATAATTCCCTTCACGCGCTGAAGGTAGCTGCCAAGTTAGCCAACAAGTATAACGCAAAACTTTACCTTTTGCATATGCTTGGGATCTCTCAGACCATTATTGGTCGTGAGGAGACCAATGAGGGCGCCGAAGCCATTTACTACATGAAACTCGTAAAACGGCGGTTCGATGAGCTGCGCAGTATGGATTTCATGCAAGGCATTGAAGTAGAAGAAATGGTTCAGAATTACAAGATCTTTTCTGAGGTGAACAACGTGGCCCACGAAAAAGGGATAGACCTGGTGGTCATGGGATCTCACGGTACAGGAATGGTGAACGATTTCTTTGTGGGATCTAATACCGAGAAGGTGGTAAGAACATCAGATTTTCCGGTATTGGTGATCAAAAAAGACCGTCCGGATTTCAAGATGGACAAGGTGGTTTTTGCCTGTGACTTCGACAAGGAGAACATTCACGCCTATCGCAAGGCGATGCATTTGTTTAAAAAGTTCGAAAGTGAGGTGCACCTGCTTTATGTAAACCTTCCGAATCAGAACTTCCTGAATACTCCAGAAATGGAGGAACGGATCAAAGATTTTATTGCTGAAGCCGATGAAGGAGACCTTTCAAACATGGATAAGGTAACGTATTACAGCGGATATACCATTGAGAATGGGATCTATAATTTCAGCCAGAAGATAGGGGCCGACCTTATTGCCATACCTACCCATGGCCGTCGCGGACTCTCTCACTTCTTTATGGGAAGTATCGGTGAAGATCTGGCTAACAGGTCAGAATTGCCTGTACTTACCTTTAAGATCTGACCGTATTAACGATGTTGATCAATGATCTGCAGGAGCTGTTGTTTAGGTAAAACGCCCGACTGCCGCCATACCTGCGATCCATCTTTGAAAAGGATCATGGTCGGAACTCCGCGTACCTGGTATTTGGCGGCGAGTTCCGTGTTCTTATCCACATCGATCTTTACGATCTTTATGTTGTCGCCCATCTCTTGTTTTACTTCCTTGAGAATGGGCGCCAGCATTTTACATGGGCCGCACCAATCGGCATAGAAGTCTACCAATACCGGATGGGGGGCTTTTATGATCTCACTAAAGCTACTTTTCATAACTCCCTCTTTTTTAGTGATGTAAATGTAATCAATACACGGTTCAGTTAAAAGTATTAAAGGGTGTATAGTTTCGTTATTTAACGATTTTTTGACGGGTTTAATGGCTTCGTATACAAGGAGTTGGTTTTGAATTTCATAACTTTAAGAAAGAATCGTTTAAACCCATTTGCTCATGTATTACTTCAGTACAAGTCTTGAAGGAGTCGCTTTTGACGATGCTGTTGCGAAAGTTACTCAGGCATTGAAAGAACAGGGATTCGGCGTTTTGACCGAGATCGATATTCAGGAAACCATGAAGAAAAAGATCGGGGCCGATATGCCTAAATACCGGATCCTCGGAGCCTGTAATCCGACCTTCGCCTACAAGGCCCTTACCCATGAAGATAAGATAGGAACCATGCTGCCCTGTAATGTGATCGTGCAGGAAAAGGAGGGGGGCGTTGTGGAGGTGTCGGCGGTAGATCCCATCGCCTCTATGGCCTCGGTAAGGAATGAGGCACTTGGAGAGATCGCCGGTGAGGTTGCCGGGATGCTCAGGGCTACGATCGATTCGCTTTAACCGTCTGATCAAAAGGGATTTGAGTGACGAATATCATCGATTTTGAATGTGTATTGTGTTATCTTCAAAGAAACCATAAACCAATAAAAAGATGAAAAGGATCGTATTGCCAACCGATTTCTCAGACAATGCCTGGAATGCCATTGCCTATGCCGTACAGCTCTTTGCAGATGAGCAGTGCGAATTCTATTTCGTTCATACCTATGTGCCGGCCTTTTACCGTGTAGATTACGCCATTGGAGGTCCTGCTTACAGCGGTATAGACGATGCCATGATCCAAGCTACCATTAGCGGTCTCGATGCAACCGAAGAAAGGGTGGTTAGCGAGTTCCCAAATGCGAATCACACCTATCACAAGCACTATTCGTTCAACCTGCTCACCGATGAGGTTAAAGAATTGTGTGAAAAGATGGATGTTGACCTGATCATTATGGGTACCAAAGGAGCCACCGGGGCCGAAAAGATCCTTTTTGGATCCAATGCCGTATTCATGATGCGAAAGGTGGATACCCCACTTATTGTGGTGCCCGGAGACTATGAATATGAAAAGCCAAAAAGTGTGCTCTTCCCCAGTGATTTTATGGTGGTTCCTGAGCCTGAAAAGTTAGCACCCCTTATCACGCTGGTGAAAGATTTTGACGCCCACCTCGATGTAGTACACGTCGAAGACCAAAGAGACCTGAGTCCTAAGCAGGAGCACAACAAGTATCTGCTGCACGAACGTCTTGTCAAGATCAACTATGATTTTAAGGACCTTAAAGACGGGGTAATGCCCACGGCCATTAAGGAACTGGTCGATCAGGGTTCTTACGACCTGCTGGTTATGATGAATAGAAAACATTCTTTCCTGGAACGCCTGTTGTTGAGGCAAAATGTGGATACGCTCGGATTTGAAGTGAAGATCCCATTCTTGGTGTTGCGGGAATAAATAGAAGAAACACAGATGAACAAGATCTTATTACCCACAGATTATTCAGAGGTCTCCATTGGAGCTATAGAGTATGCATCGGCGCTTTTCGATGATAACCCCTGCCATTTTATGGTAGTTCATTCCTATGAGCTTAGTAAATCGGGATTATCGTCGCTCAGAAAGCATTACAAGGAGACCAAGGAATATCGAAAATCCGAATCGGTAGCCAGGGAAGAAATGCAGGAGTTGTTAAAGAAGCTGAAACAAAGGCATGAGAATGACCCTCATCTCTACAAGGGCTACATTACGGCCAGGGGGCTACCCACAGGTGTTCTGAATAGTGTTCGCGAATTACAGGCCGATCTGGTGGTGATGGCAACCACCGGGGCGAGCGGACTCAAGGAGGTCTTCCTGGGGAGTAATGCGGTGCATATGATCAAACGCCTCAAGGATTGTCCTATCCTGTTGGTGCCTGCCGATTTTGAGTTTCAGCCGGTAAAGAATATCCTTTTCGTGAATGACTTCAGGAGGAATTTCGAGCCTGAAGAGCTCAGGCCGTTAATGGCCATGGCACGACTCACCAACTCGGGGGTAGTGGTGCTTTATGTGAATAACGGGGAGCCTTTTACCGAAACCCAGGAGTACAACCGCAAGGTGTTCATGGAATTGATGGACGGGATAAGGATCGAGGAAGAACAGATGCCCATGGATGGTTTTCTTGCCGACATCATCGAAGACTACAGTAAGAGCCGTAATGCCAATATGTTGGCAATGATAAGAAATAAACACAGCAATCTCTATCAGCTTTTAAATGAGCCCGTGGTAAAAAAGATCGCTTTTAAAACCAGCATTCCCTTTTTGGTGATGCCGGAGGTACTTTAAATCTAGAGTATGATGAATCGTATTATATTACCAACAGATTTTTCGGAAAATGCCCTGCATGCCATTCGTTATTGTCATGAGATCTTTACAGGAGAACAGGTAGAATGGGTGTTACTCAATACCTTTGGAGCCGACCTGTACACCTCTGCCGCAACCATGGGGTTAAGGGCAGACAGTGCTGTTATGGACGAGTATCACGAAATGTCCATGGGGAAACTTCAAAAGTTAAGAGAACAGCTGCAGGAGGAATACAGGCAGGAGGGGTTTACCTATGACCTCGTATCCCGATACGATTTTCTTCCCGATGCCATCAATTTCCTGATCGCTCAAAAGCCGGTGTATCTGGTGGCCATGGGAACCCAGGGAGCTACCGGTGCCAAGGAGCTTTTTTTTGGGAGTAATGCAGTGCGTGTTATGGAAGTGGTTACCCAGGTGCCCATCCTGGCCATACCGGAAAGATCGCCTGCAGTGGTGCCCAGAAAAATTGCTCTTGCAACTACCTATACCGATCTGCCCGTGCACTCCCAATTGGATGTGCTTACGGCTATGGCCGACCGGTTCGATGCAGAGATCACCATGATCCATATTTCAGAAGAGGTACACCTGTCTGATAAACAAAAGAAGTTTCGCGATCGTATGCAGGAAAACCTGAGTAAATACGATCCCGCCCTGTATACCCTGGCCCATAAAAAGGTCGATAAGGCGGTTGCAGAATATATTGAGAGTACCAATACCGATATTCTTGCCCTGATAAGCAGAAAGCACAGTTTCTTTAAGAGCCTGCTTAAAAAATCGGTATTGAAGGATCTGGGTTACCACAGTAAAATACCGCTGTTTGTAATGCATCATCAATAATTAATTAAACCTTGAGATTATGAAGAATGTAGGAGTATGGATGGATAAGGAAAAGGCATTGATCATTGAAACAGATGCCTCAGGAGAACGAATGAACGTACTCGAGAGTGAGATCGAAGCGTTCAATCCTACGGGAGGGTCACGGTCAAAGACTAAGTGGGGCCCACAAGACGTGGTTCAGGATAGTAAATACACCGAAAGGGAAAAGCACCAGATGAAAAGGTATTTTGATAACCTTGCCGAAGCGCTTAAAGAAGCCGAACAGCTGGTGATCTTTGGTCCTGCCGATACCAATGCCAAATTTAACAGCTACCTGAAGGATCATAAAAAGGATCTTGCCGATAAGGTGAAGGGGGTCGAAAAGGCCGACAGCATGACCGATAATCAGGTGAAAGCCCTGGTGAGAGATTTTTATAACGCCTAGCACAAAACCATTTCATATTGGATTCGGGCCATATATTGATCACGAAATCGTCGGGAGAAAAGGTGGTCTTTTCTCTCGACAAGATCAAAGCGTCCCTGCGTCGCACCGGGGCCGATGAGCCACTTATTCAAAAGATCCTCGATACCCTGGCCGAAGAGGTCTATGAGGGCATCACGACCCGGGAGGTCTACAACCGGGCATATGCCATGTTGCATCAATCCGGTGCAGCATATGCTTCCCGATACAAACTCAAAAAGGCGATCTATGAACTGGGGCCTACCGGGTTTCCCTTCGAGCGTTTTGTTGCAGCGGTATTGGAGTATTCAGGGTTTAGTACGCAAACCGGGGTCATGATCAGCGGAAAATGTGTGCATCACGAGGTCGACGTGGAGGCTAAAAAGAACGGGGAGGTGATCCTGGTGGAGTGCAAGTTTCACGGACAGCAGGGTATCAAATGCAATGTGAAGATCCCACTGTATATCTGGTCCCGATACCGGGATATTGCCGAAAACTGGCAAAGAGATGAAGTGCTTAAGCCCGTATGGGTGGCCACCAATACCCGGTTTACCCTGGATGCGCGTAAATACGGAAACTGTATGGGGATGTATCTGTTGAGCTGGGATCATCCGGAAGGCGATAGTCTTAAGGAGCGTATAGATCGGCTGGCATTGTATCCTATTACGGTCTCTGCCTTGCTCACAGCCCGTGAAAAGAACTTTCTACTCGATAAGGGCGTGGTGTTGTGCAGAACCTTGCTAAAGGAAACCTTCTTTTTAGATCATGCCGGGGTCTCTGAAAAGCGGCAGATAAGGATCGTGGAAGAGATGAAAAACCTTTGTCGCTGTTAGTTATGGAAAAGTCATGTTACATACGTTTTCTCGGTGCTGCAGGAACGGTCACCGGATCAAAGTTTTTACTGGAAACACCCGACTTGAAGGTGTTGTTAGATTGCGGACTCTTTCAGGGGGAAAAGGCCTTGCGGGAGAAGAATTGGGAGCCGCTGGAGGTCGATGCCCGCGAAATAGATCTCGTGGTGCTTACCCATGGTCATTTAGATCATGTGGGATATCTGCCCCGCCTGGTGCGATCGGGATTTCAGGGAAGTATCTATGCGACCGTGCCTACCCTTAGTATCGCCAGGATCATTCTTGAAGATAGTGCTAAGATCCAGGAAGAAGATGCAGATCAGGCCAATCGGGAAGGGTTTTCGAAACATGATCCCGCCCTGCCACTCTATGATTCTAGGGATGTGGAACGTACCTTTGAAAAGTTCGAGCCCCAGCCGAAAGGGGTCTTTATTGACCTTGCTCCGGGAATACGATATCAGCACCATTATGCAGGGCATATTTTAGGGGCAACATGGCTGGAATTTGAGGTGTACGGAAAAACGATCGTGTTCTCAGGAGATCTGGGTAGAAAAAATGATCACCTCTTGTTTGATCCGGAACTGCCGCAGAAGGCCGATGTTGTGATCATGGAATCCACCTACGGTGATCGGTCACATCCTGAAGAAGATGTGGAAACCATTCTCTCCGATCTCGTGACAGATGCCATCAGGAACAGGGGGAATCTTATTGTGCCGAGTTTTGCAGTCGAGCGGGCGCAATTGTTGCTTTACTATTTCTGGACCCTTTATAAAAAAAATAGCATCCCCGGTATTTCCGTGGTTATAGACAGTCCCATGAGTAACAAGGTGCTAGACAGTTTCTTTAAATACCCCGAATGGCACCGGTTGGATATTGCTACCCTGGGAGAGATGTTGAACTACGTGGAAGTAGTCGATTCGTATCGCGATACCTGGCGGGTCATCGACCGCAAGCAGCCCAAAGTGGTCATTGCCGGTAGCGGTATGATCACAGGGGGAAGGGTGCTTACCTATCTACAGCAACTTATCGATGAACCTGAAACCATTGTACTGCTTGCAGGATTTCAGGCAGAAGGCACCCGTGGCAGAGATCTCCTTGAAGGAGCAAGTACTCTCAGGTTCTTTGGGAAAGAATATCCGGTAAGAGCCCGGGTGGAATGTCTGGACAGCCTTTCGGCCCATGCAGGAAAGGACGAACTGCTCGATTGGCTCGGGCAGCTTGAGAAGCCACCTCAAAAGATATTCCTGGTGCATGGTGAGCCTGATGCTTCCTCCCAACTTGGGGAAGCGATAACCGCGCGTTACGGGGTTGAGGTCGCAATACCCGAAATGGGGGAGCGAATCGCATTGTGATAAGGATCAGAGGTGTTTTTTTATATTCCTTGCCTGCTAACTAATTGTATGTCACTAAATTGCATCGAATTACAAAATAGATGTGATATGAAGTCGAGAATTTTATTGGCCATTTTCGCTCTTTTTGTGGCTGGATTTCAAGGGTGTAAGCAGAGCGAAAAGAGGACAGAGGAAATGAAGGGGATGAAGGAAGAGATGGTCACCGAACGCGATAATGTCGTAACGGCCGAAAATTTTATCAGGGCAGAGACCGATAATATGTACGCCCAGATGATCACGAATGCGGGTGGTACCAATACATTCTTTCACTTCAGAACGCCTACCCCTCTCGATAACCAGACGGTAATTCGCATGAACCGGGATGTGTTGTATTCCGGGGGCGTGTTTGATGCAAAGGATGGATTGGAGATCACCTTCCCGGAAATGCCTGATGATCGTTACGCTTCCATCTATGTGATCGATAATGACCACTATGTTCAGGAGATCATCTATACACCCGGGGTGTATGAAATTCAGGGGAATACCCGTTTCTTGTACGTGATCATCAGGATACAGGTGTTGGACGCCGGGAATGAAGAGGAAGTGAAAATGGTGAACGGCCTGCAGGATCGCTTTTCTGTGGTCTCTGCCTCGGGAGAGGAATTTCCGGGCTTTACCTGGGATAAGGCTTCCCTGGATTCTCTTCGTGCCGAATATAATGAAGAAAGTGCGAATTATGCCAGTTGGGAAGGGATGATGGGAAAACGCGGTTCGGTCAATGAAGAGACCCGTCATATCGCTGCTGCGGCTGCCTGGGGACTCTTCCCTGAAGACGCGGCAACCTACCTCAATTACAAGCCAAAAGATGCCGACCCTGACGCCTGTTATAAGGCGACCTATAAGGTACCGGATAACGACGGATTCTGGTCGATCACGGTGTATGGCGACGATGGGTACATTAAGACAGAGAACGCCCTTTTGAATCAGAATAATGTGGTGCTCAATGACGACGGTACCTTTACCGCTTACTTCGGATCGGCAGAAGCCTGTGGGGATGTGCCTAATCGTTTGGATGCGCCGGAAGGGTGGAATTTTCTGTTCCGGATCTACCGACCTGGTGAGGAAGTGCTGGGAGGCGAATTTGAGATACCCGAGGTGGAAATAGTGAAGTAATCGACGGAACAGCTCTCTTTACATAAACAACGGGTAGAAAAATGGTGACCGTTTTATGCAGGAAGTGCCGGAGTTCCTTTGTTTTTTGGAATTTATGGTGGGGAACTGTTAAAGTTGCGGTAGTTTATCTCCGTGATCTTTATCTTCGTATGCTATGCTTAACTATTACACCTATAAAAAAGAGGAGCATAATGCCTGGGTAACCTTTGTTCACGGGGCAGGCGGAAGCTCGAGTATCTGGTTCAAACAGGTGCGTGCATTCAGGGAGCACTACAATGTATTGGTGCTTGACCTTAGAGGGCATGGGCGCAGTAAGCCCAAGCTAAGCGATGCTTTAAACCACAATTATACCTTTGACGCTATTACTGCCGATATCATTGAGGTCCTGGATCATCTTGAGATCCGGTCATCCCACTTTGTGGGGATCTCTTTAGGGACCATTCTTATTCGAAATCTGGCAGAAAAGTATCCGGAACGTGTACTTAGTATGATCATGGGTGGCGCGATCCTTAAGCTCAATTTCAGATCTCAGGTCCTGATGCGCTTTGGGAATGTGTTCAAATCGGTTATTCCGTATATGTACCTTTATAAGCTTTTCGCCTTTATTATCATGCCACGAAAAGCACATAAGGCATCCCGCCTTCTTTTTGTGAACGAGGCCAAAAAGCTCTATCAGAAAGAATTCAAAAGGTGGTTCAAGCTCACCTCAGAGATCAATCCGCTCCTGAGCTTCTTCCGGGATAAAGATATATCCATTCCTACATTCTATATCATGGGCGACCAGGATCACCTGTTCTTGCCTAATGTGAGGAAGGTAGTCCAAGAGCACCGTTTGGCTTCGCTTCTTGTGGTTCCCGATTGCGGACATGTGGTCAACGTGCAACGGTATACTGCATTTAATGAAGAGAGTCTTGCCTTTTTAAAGCGATTGAACGAAGCTTAAGGTTTTGTGGTCTTTCTAAATTCATGACCTCGCGATCGTTTAACCGAATAACTGTGTAACCGTATCACCAAACGATATAAAACAAAAAACCCGAACATTGCTGTTCGGGTTTTTCTGGTGGTGCCTCCAGGAATCGAACCAGGGACACAAGGATTTTCAGTCCTTTGCTCTACCAACTGAGCTAAGGCACCAGTTGCTTGCAGTATTACTGCGATTGCGGGTGCAAATATAAAGGCAAATTTAATATTTGCAAAAGGAATCTTGAAAAAAATCGCTTTTGTAAATTTACGTTTTAAACTTTCACTCATGAATCTGGTAATTGACGTAGGAAATTCTTTGGTTAAACTAGCTGTGTTTAAGGGAAGTCGGCTTTTAGAGTTGCGCAAAAAGCCTTTGGAAGACTTTATTGATGCAGTGGAAAATTTTTTTTCAGAGTACCCCGATATTCGTCGTTCCATTGTGTCTTCGGTAGGTGCTTTGGGTGAAAAGGAGATCGCTGCCCTGCGTATTTTTGCACCCGTGCACGAGCTTTCCCACGAGTCGGTACTTCCGTTCACCAATCGCTATGCTACTCCTAATACCTTGGGGGTAGATCGTATCGCCCTGGTTACCGCTGCCTTTTCGAAATACCCCAGGGAAAATTGCCTGGTGATCGATGCCGGGAGTTGCATCACCTATGACTTGATCACCCGGGAAGGAGCTTATCTGGGGGGAGCTATTTCTCCGGGTATCGATATGCGTTTTAAGGCGATGCATCACTTCACGCAAAAGCTCCCATTGATCGAGGATCGGGACTGCGATGCGCTTATTGGGGATTCGACCCGGAATTCAATGATCAGTGGGGTTGTGCACGGAACAGTTAATGAGATCGACGGGATCATAAAAGAATATCTTAAAGAATTCAAAGTTTTAACAGTTATTTTAACAGGGGGCGATGGTCTATTTTTGTCAAAAAGATTAAAAAGTACCATATTTGCCCATTCTAATTTCCTGCTCGAGGGACTTAATTACATATTGGAACTTAATAAGCGTAATGATTAAAAAGATTTTTGTTGTGGTAGCAATGCTGGCTGTTTCTGCCGGTTTTGCTCAGGATGCAAGTGTTTCGCCCTTTTCTTACTTCGGTATCGGAGACCTTCGCTTTAACGGAATGGTGGAGAACAGGCTCATGGGAGGTGTGAGTGTCTTTGCAGACAGTATTCATATGAACATCAAGAACCCGGCTGCCCTTTCTAAATTGAGGTTGACAAACTTTGCTGTAGGTGGATCTAACCGATCGCTTACGTTGAAGACCGATGGTTCGAGCGAGAACGCCGGACAGGTGAACTTTGATTACGTTACACTCGGGTTTCCGCTGGCCAGACGTTTGGCCGTGCAGTTTGGAGTGATGCCCTTTACGGCTGTCGATTACAACCTGCAAAACTTTAATGAAGAAATAGAGCCTGCAGCATTGTACCGCTATACCGGTACAGGAGGTACCAATAAGGTGTTCTTCTCTGCTGGGTGGGGTATAACGAAGAATATTAGTTTGGGAGCTACCGCAAATTTCAACTTCGGATCGATAGACCGTTCTGCGATCTATCAGGTCGATGGGGTGCAATTTGGAAGTAGAGAGCGAAGCAGTTCCAATTTTAGCGGTTGGGATTTTAACTTCGCCCTGCACTACCAGGGGAAACTCTCAGAGAACCTTGAGCTGCAAACAGCGTTTACCTATGCTCCTGAGGCGGAAATAACCTCAGAGAACTTCTTGGAAATATCTACTATCTTTGCAAATGCGAATGGTGCAGATATACCTCAGGATGTAGTGGAGGTCGACCTTGAAGCTAACGGACTCGCATCTACTGTGGTGAGCAGGCCGTATTCGTATTCTGCTGCGCTTGGATTGGGTAAGCCCCTGAAATGGTTTTTAGGCGGACAGTACGAGTTTACTAAAGGGAGTGAATTCAATATCGACTTTCCGACCAATACGCTGGGGTCTTATCAGGATGGTAATCGTATTTCTGTGGGTGGATTTTTCATTCCGGATTACGGCTCGCTTACATCTTACTGGAAACGAATGACTTACCGTGCCGGAGTGCGTTTTGAGGAGAGCGGACTCATGGTAAATGATAACGGATTAAAAGATTTTGGCATGACTCTTGGGGTAGGATTGCCATTAGGAAATTTCTCCAATGCTAATATAGGAGTGGAATATGGTAAAAGAGGAGATATTTCTACTATAGGAGTTCAGGAAAATTATGTAAATGTTTTTATAAGTTTGTCACTTAATGACAGATGGTTCATAAAAAGCTTAATTAGATAACCACAAAAACCCAAAAGATGAGAAAGAGACTTTCAATGATGTTAGGCCTTTTAGCGGCAGTGTCCTTTGCTTATGGTCAGGCGCAAAACCCTGAGTGTATGCAAAACCTGTCTATTTTCGCCGAGCACGCAAAAGTTAAGAACTACGAGGCTGCATTCGAGCCTTGGAAGATGGTCTTTGAGACCTGTCCGGAACTTCATTTTGCCACCTACGCATATGGAGAGAAAATTTTAAAGGATCGTATCAAGAACGATGAGGCGAATAAGCCGGCCTACATCAATACCCTGATGGAGGTGTACAAAAAAGGTCCTGAGTATTTCCCTAAGCGATATACCAAAGCGGGAAGTATGATCGATATCGCACTGCTGAAGTTCGATAACGATATGGCTAACGATGAAGAATTATTTAGTCTTCTTGACGAGGCTTTTAAAGAGGATGCAGAGCACTTTAAGAATCCTAAGGCGCTTTACCTGTATTTCTCTACCCTGGTAGACCTGCATAAGGCCGGGAAGAAAGACCTTCAGGAAGTATTCGATACCTATGATGCTGTTACCGGGAAGATCTCTGAGGAGAATCGTGACCTGGCGGAGATCATCATGAAGTATGTGGAAAAGGATTCTGCCGGAACCCTTACGTCTAAAGAAAAGACCAGACTTAAGAATGCTCGTATCAACGGAGAGTCTTATGAGAAGATCAGTTCTAGTATCGACAGCAAGCTGGGTGGACTGGCAGACTGTGAGAACCTGATCCCACTTTACCAGAAAAACTTTGATTCACATAAGAACGATGCGAAGTGGTTAAGAAGTGCTGCCGGTCGTATGGACGATAAAGGATGTACCGGAGACCCGATGTTCGTGAAGCTCGTAGAAGCCCTTGATGCCCTTGAGCCTTCTGCTCAGTCTAAGTACTTCCTTGGATCGCTTTATGAAGAGCAAGGAGATAGGTCTAAAGCATTGGATTTCTTTAACCAATCTGTAGAGCTGGAAACCGATAAATACAAAAAAGCCACCAAGCTGCTAAGCATCGCATCTAAAGCTAAGAAGCGCGGACAGAAAACCACTGCTTATAAATATGCTAAGCAAAGTCTTTCTGTGAATCCTTCAGAGGGTAGAGCGTATATGCTTATCGCTTCGCTTTACGCCGATAGTGCTAACGAATGTGGAACGAATACCTTTGAGAAGAAGGCAGTATACTGGAGAGCTGCAGCTATGGCCAGAAAGGCCGGGCAGGTAGACCCTTCTATGGGTAGCAGTGCTTCCAAGGCTGCTGCAGCCTATGAAGGTAGAGCGCCCAGCAGATCTGAGATCTTTAACTCAGGAATGCAAGGACAGTCTATTAAATTCAATTGTTGGGTAGGCGGAAGTGTGAAGGTTCCGAGCTTATAACAGCATGAAAGTATTCTCGAAATACATCTTTTTGAACATTGTCACAGCCTGCGCTGTGACAATGTTTTTTTCATGTGGCGGGGACAACCTCGAAGAGGTGCGTCGCATGTCAGAATATCAGCAGATCCCCGTGGGTGAAGCTACCAATTTTGAATTGCGCTACACCGATTCACTGGTGCTGAAAGCTATTGTTCAGGGTAAGGTGTATAAGGACTTTACCAACCAGGATTTTCCGTACCAGGAGTTTCCCGACGGACTTAGGGTCGATTTCTTCGGCGATCGGGGCGATACCAGTACTGTTACCGCACATTATGGGGTGATCTATCCTCAAACCAAGCTTATCGATCTGCAGGGAGATGTGAATGTGATCACCTCCGATGGTAAGCATTTGAAAGCTCCGCAGCTCTATTTCGATCAGGTGAATAACTGGATCTTTACCGAAAAGGAATTTGAGTTCCTGAGTGAAGATTACGATATGAGTGGGGTGGGTATCGGATTCAATAAAGACTTTACACAGCTTCGTTTTCGCGGAAGAAAAGGAAGTGCGGTGTTAAAGGAATGATCTGCTACATAAAATCAGTTGAAATTCAAGCCTCTTAGAGAGGCTTTTTTTATTAATAGGGGTTCCGGGTAGGACGCTATTATCTTTTCCTTATTTTTGAAGGGTAATCTTGAATATAATATAATGAGATATAAGATCTTTGAGATCGCCTACCTGGTGATCGCTGTAGTTTCTGCTTACGAAGTATTTGCGCAATGGAATGTAGACCGCAACCGTGCTTACCTGTTTATTCTGTTTGCAGTAGTGTCTGTGTTTATGTTCTTCTTCCGAAGAAAATTTCGTAAAAAACTCGAGGAGCGGAACAAGAAATAAGTATGACCCTGAGTATTATCATCATTCTGGTATCCCTCTTACTGTCTGCTTTTTTTTCGGGCATGGAGATCGCCTATGTATCGGCGAATAAGATCCATATCGAGATCGAAAAGAAGCAGGATGGGATTCTTGCGGGGGTGCTTACCCGATTAACGGAAAAGCCGTCCAAATTTATTGCTACCATGTTGGTGGGTAATAATATCGCTCTGGTGGTGTATGGGATCTTCATGGGAGATCTCATCGTTGATATCTGGTACCCGGAATATGTAGATGCCGTGATCCTTCCTTTCAGGGTGATCCTGGTGCAAACCGTGGTGTCTACCCTGGTTATTCTTCTCACTGCAGAGTTTCTTCCTAAAGTCTTCTTTCAGATCTATGCCAATAACATGGTGAAGGTTTTCGCTGTGCCAGCCTATTTTTTTTACAAGCTATTTTCGCTCATCTCCTCCTTTGTGATGTGGATCTCTGATATGATCCTTAAATACCTCCTCAATACGACCGGAGATAAGGTACAGCTGGCGTTTTCGAAAGTAGAGCTAGGTGATTATATCTCCGAGCAAATGGAGGCCGCCGATGAAGAGGAAGAATTGGATACAGAGATCCAGATCTTTCAGAATGCCCTTGAATTTGCCGCGGTAAAGGCCAGGGAGGTTATGGTTCCCCGAACCGAGATCACTGCTGTAGAATTGCATGAGAGTCCGCGGGCCCTTTCCCGCCTCTTTAGTGAAACCGGTTATTCTAAGGTGCTTATTTATAAAGATACCATTGATGATATCATTGGCTATGTGCATTCGTTCGAGATGTTCAAAAAGCCAAAAACGGTTAAAAGCGTTATGCTTCCTGTAGAGTATGTTCCGGAGACCATGCTCATTAACGATGTGCTGGAATCCCTGACCAAAAAACGCAAGAGTATTGCTGTTGTCCTTGATGAGTACGGGGGGACTTCCGGGATCATTACGGTTGAAGATATCGTCGAAGAGTTGTTCGGAGAGATCGAAGACGAGCATGATAGTGTGGAGTTGGAAGAAGAACAGCTTTCAGAAAATGAATTCCGCTTTTCTGCCCGCCTTGAGGTAGACCATGTTAACGAAGAATACCGCCTTGATCTTCCCGAAAGTGAGAACTACGAAACCCTTGGGGGTCTCATTGTGAGTCACTTAGGAGACATTCCTGAAAAAGGCGAAGTGCTTCGTATCGAAACCTATGAGTTCACCATTCTCGAAGTGTCGAATACCAAGATCGAGATCCTTCATCTCAAAGTCCTGGAAGACTTGTAAAAAGGGTGTAAATATTGGATTTACGGGTTTTGTTTATTGTAAAAAAATGGTATTTTCGCCTCCACTAATTTGATAAATTTGATTGATAGATGGCTATTCTAGAGAAAATAAGAAGCCGTTCCCTTTTCCTGATTTTGGTAATTGGGCTCGCGCTGTTTGCATTTGTTATTTCCGGAGTTTTTACCAATGATACAGGAGCTGGAAAGTCTGTAGTAGGAGAAGTTAACGGAGAACCGATTTCAAGAACTGATTTCGCACTTAAGGTAGAGAATGCTTCCCGTCGCTTTGGGGGTGGAGCAACTACGGTACAGGTGGTAAACCAGGTTTGGAACCAGGAGGTACGTAACATGATCCTTACACAGGAATTTGATGAGTTGGGTATTACCATCGAGAAAGACCAGATCCTCGAAGTGATCAAGTCGAACCCTGCCTTTGTTAACGATCCGAACTTTCAGAACGAAGCCGGAGTATTTGACGAGCAGAAATTCGTTGATTTTATCTATCAGTTAAAAACGAATAACCCGGGAGCTTACCAGCAGTGGCAAGCTCAGGAAGATGCGCTTATTCGTTCTGCTGAAGAAGCGAGCTATTTCAACCTGGTGAAGGCCGGTGTGGGAAGCACGCTTAAAGAAGGAGAGCTTAACTATCATATCGAGAACGATAAGGTAGACGTAAAGTATGTTAGCGTACCTTACACTGCCATCGCAGACAGTCTGATCTCTGTTACTGAAGGAGAGATCACCGACTATATCAATGGGCGTAAAGAAGAATTTACTCAGGAGGCCTCAAGAAGTCTTCGTTATGTATATTTTTCTGAGCAGGCTTCAGAAGAAGATATCGCTGCTATTAAAGCAGAGCTTACAGGTCTTCTTTCTTCAAGAGAAGTTTACAATGAGGCTATTGGTGCCAAAGAAGTGCTTGACGGATTCGGTGAGGTTGCAGATGTTGCAGCATTCGTTAACGAATACTCTGATGTGAATTTCGACAGTACTTATGTTGCAAAGAAAGATCTTCCTGCCGTTGCGGCCGAAGAACTTTTCAACCTTGAAGAGGGAGCTGTATACGGACCTTACGAGGATGCCGGATACTTCAAGATCACTCGTATGATGGATAAGAAGGCCGGCGGAGCTGTTAAAGCAAGCCACATCCTTATCGCTTATGACGGGGCTCAGGCTCAAGCTAAGGAAGCGCGTACCAAAGAAGCGGCTAAGGCTAAGGCCGATGAGCTTCTTGCCCAGGTGAAGAACGATCCTTCGAAATTCGCTGCTCTTGCTTTAGAGCATTCTGAAGATCCGGGTTCTGCTACCAGAGGAGGTACTTACGATAATATTACTCCCGGTCAAATGGTTCAGCCATTTAACGACTATATCTTTGATAACGCTATCGGATCTGTAGGAGTTGTAGAAACCGACTTCGGATACCACGTGATCAAAGTAGATGATAAGTACGATGCGGTTCAATTGGCTACCATCGCCAGAAAGATCGAGGCTTCAGAGAAAACCATCGCCGATGTGTTCACTGAAACGACCAAGTTTGAAATGGCTGCAGGTGAAGGTGACTTCGCTGAAGTGGCTAAGACCTCAGAATATGTTGTTCGTCCTGTGAACAGACTGGAGGCTATGGACGAGAACATTCCCGGTGTAGGAAATCAACGCGCTATGGTTCAGTGGGCATTTAATTCCGATACTGATCTTGGTGATATCAAACGTTTCGATACACCTAACGGATATGTTGTGGCACAACTTACTGCGAAGCGCAAAGCAGGTCTTGCCAAGGCGCAAGATGTAAAAGCCAGAGTGCTTCCGTTTATCATCAAAGAGAAAAAAGCGGCTATGATCATGGAGGCTAACGCAGGAAAGGCTATGGCCGATATCGCTTCGCAATACGGAGTGGCTGTTAAGAATGCCAGCGGATTGAACATGAAGAACCCTACCATTATCGGAGCCGGTCGTGAGCCAATGGTAGTTGGAACCGCTTTAGGTATGAGCGAAGGACAGGTGTCTGACCTTATCCAGGGAGACAACGGAGTATTCAAGATCGAAGTGGTTAAGAAGGCTATTGCTCCTTCTCTTGATAACTACACGACTTACGCCAATACACAGAAAACGCTTAACCGAAACCGTGTGTTCTCTGCTGTTTACAATGCATTGAAAGATCAGGCGGAAATCGTTGATGAAAGACCTACCATGTACTAAGAAGTATATGATACGATACTAAAAAAGGCCTCCAAACGGAGGCCTTTTTTTATGTCTTGATCTTTGGGTTAAAGTATCATGTCGCGGTAAGGAACAATGGTATGATAACCCCTGTCTTTAAAGTAGGACGAAGGGTCTTTTTCTGTTGCGGCCATGATAAAGTCGCCACCCCAGGCGCCAAGGCTTTTGAGGTGTCCTTCAAAGTCGGGGAAGTGCTCTTCTTTAACCGTTTTGATATCCAGTAGTTTTCCGATAAGGGTCTCGTGCCTGTCGAGAAGCTCTCCGAAGGCTGCGAGGTCTTCAGAGCTGAGCATAGCCTTGGTGATCTCGCTTGCCTCTGCGATCGCTTTTTCCGGGCGTTGTGCCAAGGCGCGGTAGCTGGCGATACCCTGCCTGCTGTTTTGCTTTTTATTCAGGTGAATAAAGTACAATTGGTCCTTGAATGGCTTGTCGAAGATGGCCTCTGTGATCACCGGTACTCCCTTGTTCAGGCGATAGGTAAGAGGTGTTTCTGAGGCTGCGCAGGCAATATCGTACCCGCTGCCTCCAAGGCTCTTTTTGAGAATGGCGTACGGGTCTGTTTGGCTCCATTGCGCCAGGTTGTTGATAAAGGTAGAGCTGGAACCCAATCCCCAGTCTCTCGGGAATTCGAGGTGGGAGTTAAGGTCCAGGCCTGGAGCTTTATCAAAAAGACCCGGTTGTACTTCGCAAATGGCCATAAGCATTTTTACAAGGGTTTTGGCTACACCGGTATCTGTGGTGTCTTCGATGGCCTCCGAATACTTGTTTTGGCCGCTCTCAACCCCTTCCAGGATCCTTTGAGGGGAAATAGAGGCTCTGAACCATGTATCGCCTTTTTCGTTCGTGCTTGTAAAGCGGAATACCCGGTCGGAATTAGGGATTGCTTCCAGGTGCTGTCCGGCCTTCGTGGGCAGGGCCAGGCCGGTTGCGCCATCCAGAATAAGGTATTCTCCGGATAGTAAAAGTTTGCCGTGGCTGTAGTACCGGGTGGCATTGTTTTGCATCAGGCCTTGTTTTTTCTGTAGTCTTCAACTGCCTGGGTCACGTCTCTGTGGGTAACCACCTTGTCCTGGAAAAGGGAGGTGAAGTGTTCCTTTTCTTCGGGGGTAGCTTCCAGCTGATTGAGAATATTGAGCAGGTGCATTTTCATATGTCCTTTCTGTATTCCGGTGGTAACGAGGGAACGTACTGCAGCGAAGTTCTGGGCGAGTCCCGCTACTGCTACGATCTGCATGAGTTCGGTGGCCTTTGGGAAATCGAGTATCTCCAAAGACAGTTTTACCAGGGGGTGCAGGTTGGTGAGTCCGCCAACGGTACCCAGTGCCAGGGGGATCTCCAGGCTAAACACGAAGTCGTCACCATCGATCTCAGCGTGGCTCAGACTGCGGTATTGTCCGTCGCGGGCTGCGTAGGCGTGAATGCCTGCTTCTACAGCCCTGAAGTCGTTTCCTGTGGCGAGAACTACGGCGTCGATACCGTTCATGATCCCCTTGTTGTGGGTTACGGCGCGATAGGGTTCCACCTGGGCGATCTTAACGGCCTGCACGAACTTTTTAGCAAAGCTGGCAGGAGTGAGTTCCGGATCTTCGTTCAGACTGCTTATCGGGCATCTTACCTCGGCGCGAACGCGACAGTTGGGAACGTAATTGGAGAGTATGCTCATGACCACCTCGATATCTCTCTCGGTGTCGTTAAAATCACGGTGGTTGTCGGCTTCCTTCTGCAGGACATCGGCCAAGCGCTCCAGGCAGGAGTTTATGAAGTTGGCACCCATGGCATCAAGCGTTTCAAAGGTGCAGTGCAGTTGGTAGTAATAGTCAAGTGCGTCGGTCTTATCGACCAGGGAGATCCCGGTGATCCCGCCCCCTCGTTTACGCATATTAGCTGTGAGGTCTTCCAGAGAAGCAAAAAGTGCCGGTTTTATCTTGGTGAAGAACTGTTGTAGTTTTTCAGGATCACCCTCATAGCGAAAATGTACCTGTCCGATCTTTTCGGTAGCGATCACCTCGGTCTTAAATCCGCCGCGATCCATCCAGAATTTCGCAGCCCGGCTGGCGGCAGCCACCACAGAGCTTTCTTCGATGGCCATTGGGATGGTGTAGAGTTTGTCGTTGATCAGGAAGTTGGGGGCAATACCTAAAGGCAGGTAATAGTTGGAGATGGTGTTCTCGATGAATTCATCGTGTAACTGCTGCAGGCGCTCGTCCTTGTTCCAGTACTTCTTGAGAACGTCAATTCCTTTTTCTTTATCGTTGAAATAGTGTTCGGATAACCAGGAGATCTTTTCCTCCTTGGTGAGTTTTGAAAATCCTTTTACGGGTTTACTCATGTTCGTTGGTGATCTGATATTTTAAGCAAAGATAATAATTAACCCGGGTCGGTTGTCATCCTGCAATATTTGTGTATTTTAGAGGTTTTTGAGCCCAAGGTTTAACAGAAATTCCATTAAATTTTGGTCATATTTTTGTAAACTTGGGCCGCTTCATTTAAAATCTGTTTAATGAAAAAATTGAGCTTAACCTTATTCGTATTTTTAGGGCTGTCGACCCTTGTCTTTGCTCAGGATCAAAAATTTTCACTAGAAGAAATATGGGGAGGTGCTTTCCGCACCGAGGGAATGGATGCCCTCCACTCCATGGATAACGGAAAGCAGTATACAGTACTTAATTTCGACCGCAGCACCCGTAGCAGTAATGTCGATAAGTACGATTACGCTACCCTCGAAAAGGTGGCTACCGTGGTGTCGTCTGCCGATCTTGATGCTATTGATTATTTTACTTCCTATACTTTTAGCGGTGACGAGTCTAAATTACTCCTTGCTACCGATGTGCAGCCTATCTACCGCCACTCGACCCTGGGAAAATATTTTGTTTACGATACTGCCGATAAAAGTCTTACCCTGGTTTCAGAGCACCTGATCCAGGAGCCTGCATTTTCTCCAGCCGGCGATAAGGTAGCCTATGTTTATGAGAACAACATCTACGTTAAAGATCTCACCGGTGGTGAGACTACCCAGGTAACCAACGATGGTGAAAAGAATGCCATTATCAACGGGATCACCGATTGGGTATACGAAGAAGAATTTGCCTTTGTGCGCGCCTTTGAATGGAGTGCCGATGGTTCGGAGATAGCGTTCATTCGCTTTGATGAAACCGAAGTGCCCGAGTTCTCTATGGATGTTTTCGGGCAAAGCCTGTATCCGGGGCAATCGGTATTCAAATACCCTAAGGCCGGAGAAAAGAATTCGGAAGTAAGCCTTCATGTGTATGCCCTGTCTTCAGGAGCTACAAAGCAGATCGATCTTGGTGATGCCTATTACATTCCGCGCATTCAATGGACACCGGATGCCGATGTGCTAAGCGTACAAGTGCTCAACAGGCATCAGAACGACCTGAAACTGTATTTGTACAACAGTGATGCCGGTAAGCTTGACCTTGTGCTTCATGAAACCGATAAGGCTTATGTCGATATTACCGATAACCTGACCTTCCTCGAAGACAATAGTTTTATCTGGACCAGTGAGGCAGATGGTTATAACCACATTTATCATTATGATAAGAACGGTAAACTTAAAAAGCAGGTAACTCAGGGACCCTGGGAAGTCACTGCGTATTACGGCTACGATCCGAAATCAAAACGCATCTATTATCAGTCTGTAGAGAACGGTTCTGTGAACCGCGATATCTACAGTGTGAAGCTCAACGGTAAAGGTAAAAAGCGACTTTCTGCAGAAGAGGGAACCCATAATGCGACCTTCAGTGCCGATTTCACCTATTACATCAATACCTTCTCCAGTGCGGATACCCCTTACCGCTACACGCTTAACGACGCTAAGAATGGGGAGGTGATCAAGGAGATCGTAAATAACGACCAGCTCAAGAAAGCCCTGGCTAATTACGATATGTCTGAAAAGGAGTTTTCGACCCTCGAGGTGAATGGAAACGAATTGAACATGTGGATGATCAAGCCGGCCGATTTCGACCCTTCTAAGCAATATCCGCTGCTCATGTATCAGTACTCCGGTCCGGGATCCCAATCGGTGGCCAACCGCTGGAACAGTGCTAATGACTATTGGTACCATATGCTGGCCCAAAAAGGCTATGTCGTTGCCTGTGTTGATGGGCGTGGTACCGGATTCAAAGGTGCTGACTTTAAGAAAGTGACCTACCGGGAGCTCGGGAAATACGAGGTGGAAGATCAGATCGAAGCTGCGAGAAAACTCGGAGCGCTCCCATACATAGATGCAGAACGCATGGGTATCTGGGGGTGGAGCTATGGTGGCTTTATGAGTTCTAACGCCCTGTTCAAAGGGAATGATGTATTCAGTATGGCCATTGCTGTTGCTCCTGTTACCAGCTGGAGATTCTACGATACTGTTTATACCGAGCGCTATATGCGTACGCCGCAGGAGAATGCTTCGGGTTACGACGATAATTCGCCGATCAACTTTGTAGATCAGTTAGAGGGGGATTTCCTTCTTGTGCACGGTACTGCCGATGATAATGTACACGTGCAGAACACCATGAGAATGGTGGAAGCCCTGGTACAGGCCAATAAACAGTTCGACTGGGCGATCTATCCCGATAAGAATCACGGGATCTACGGTGGTAATACGAGGCTACAGCTCTACACCAAAATGACCCGTTTTATCGATGAGCACCTCGGAGATAAATAAAAGAAACTAAAACTTAGGCAAGGGGGTGATCACACTCCTTAGCAACCTAATATCCTAACTAAAAACAAAACGAATGTCTGCGATAGCACAAAAAACTCAAAAGGAATTATTCGGGCACCCGGTGGGGCTCTTTATCTTGTTCTTTACAGAAATGTGGGAGCGCTTTTCGTACTACGGAATGCGTGCCATCCTGGTACTTTACCTGGTAGCTGAAACCCAAAGTAGCAATGCCGGATTGGGATGGACCAATGCCGAAGCCCTGTCGCTTTACGGGTGGTATACCATGCTGGTTTATGTGTCGTCTATTCCCGGAGGGTGGATCGCCGATAAGTTCTTAGGGGCCAAGCGCTCTGTGCTTGTTGGAGGTATCCTGCTTGTTGCAGGGCACAGTATCCTTGCTATCGAAGAAATGTGGGCTTTTTATACCGGTCTCGGACTCATTATTGCAGGGGTAGGTATGCTTAAGCCTAATATCTCTACCATGGTAGGAGGACTCTACAAGCAAGGTGATATTCGAAGAGATAAAGGATTTACCATTTTTTATATCGGGATTAACGTTGGTGCTTTCCTTTCCAGTTTGATCGTTGGTTATGTGGGAGAGGTTTACGGATGGCACTACGGATTCGGACTCGCAGGGATCGGGATGGCCCTGGGACTACTCCAGTACTTGTTCGGTCTTAAGTACCTGAAACATGTAGGGAACTATCTCGGGACTTCAGAGAATGAAGCTGAAAAGGCGGCTGCAAAAGCACCCCTTACCAAGGTGGAGAAAGACAGGATCGTAGTGATGCTCATCTCTTTCCTTTTGGTGATCGTGTTCTGGGGAGCCTTTGAGCAAGCCGGCGGACTCATGAATATCTACGCTAAAGAGAATACCAACAGAATGCTTATGGGATGGGAAGTGCCCGCTTCCTGGTTCCAGTCGCTCAATGCGATGTTCATTATCTTCCTGGGTACTTCTGTGGCAGGGTATTGGGCAAACAGAAAATTAAAAGGGAAGGTTTCTTCATCACTCTTTAAGATGATGATCGGGCTCGTGATCATGGGAACCGGATTCTTCTTTATGTCGGCTGCCTCTGCACAATACGAGGCCGTTGGATCTTCTGCTATGTACTGGTTGGTACTGGCTTACCTGTTCCATACGGTAGGAGAACTTTGTCTGTCACCGGTGGCACTGTCTTACATTACCAAGCTCGCTCCGGTAAAATACGCTTCCCTGATGATGGGGGTATATTTTGCCATGACCGGATTCGGAAATAAGGTCGCCGGACTTTTAGGAGAATCGGCTTCAGATCTGGGAGAGTTCACCGTATTTACCGGTATCGCGGTATTTTGTATCGCCTTCGGATTGTTCCTGATGCTATTCAGAAAGAGACTCGAAAAACTTACCCATGGGGTTGAGGATGACGAGCGTGTGATGAGTGCTGAGGAAGCGGAAATAGCATAAACTAAACCTAATCATATTTTGAATACAACTACTAACTACAGATTCGAAGGTTCTGACATGAACCGTAAACTCCTGATGGGGCACCCCTCGGGACTGTTTGTACTTTTCTTTACAGAAATGTGGGAGCGTTTTTCGTACTACGGAATGCGCGCCATCCTCGTGCTTTTCCTTACGCGTTCTATTCTTGAAGGCGGTTGGGAATGGTCGCGGGAAGATGCTTTGAGCTTGTACGGTACCTATACCATGCTCGTGTATTTTTCACCCATTATTGGTGGATTCCTGGCCGACAGGTTCTTTGGTTACCGCAAGGCGGTGGCCCTTGGTGCCTTCATTATGACCCTGGGACACGCCGCTATGGCGCTGGATACGCCTTTCGGACTCTATGCGGGTATCGGATTACTTGTTGCCGGTAACGGATTGTTCAAGCCGAATATTACCTCGATCATCAGTGGGATCTATAAGAATGCCCAGGATAAGAAAGACGGTGCCTTTACCATTTTCTATATGGGGGTGAATGCCGGGGCCTTCCTTGGGATCCTCCTTTGCGGGTATATCGGTGAAACTGTTGGATGGCATTACGGATTCGGACTAGCGGGGATCTTTATGTTCTTCGGGATGCTGCAATTCTGGTTCGCTCAGGGGATCTTTGGAAACCTGGGGTTATCGCCGGCCAAGACCAAAGCCCTGCAAGAAACTGATATTAAAGAGGAGGTGACTGAAGAAGTAAAAGAAGAAGTGGTTCCTGCCAAGGTGCAACGCGACCGTTATATCGTTGTGGGTATCCTCGCATTCTTTACCGTATTCTTCTGGGCTGCATTTGAGCAGGCCGGTGGTTCTATGACCATCTTCGCCGCCGATTATACCGACCGTGTACTGGAAGGAAATTCGGCTCTCGCCTTTCGTATTGCAAATACGCTTTTGACCGTAGTGCCTTTGGCGATCATTACCTACGTGTTGTTCAAATTGTTCCAGATCACTTTTAAAAAGTACGCCTTATCAAACATTTTCCTCGGAACGAGTTTTGCTATTATCTGGGGTATCGTTATCTGGAAATTGTATGTGGAGTTCTCTAATGATGTGGCAGAGATCCCGGCTTCATGGTTCTCTATCCTGAACTCGTTCTACATCATTGCCTTTGCACCGTTGGTGTCAAAGATCTGGGAGAGTAAATTCAATCCGCCGGCTTCGGTTAAGTTCGGGATCGGACTCGTGCTTCTCGGACTAGGATTCGGAGTGCTGGCCTATGGATCTACAAATATTCCACAGGGGGCTCAGACGGCTTCTGTGAGCATTATCTGGTTGATCCTGGCTTACCTGTTGCATACCCTCGGAGAGCTTTCGCTTTCGCCTGTAGGGCTTTCTTATGTGAGTAAACTCGTGCCTGCAGCGAAGATCGGACTCATGTTCGGATTGTGGTATATTGCCGTTGGTCTTGGAAACAAGGCAGCGGGAGAAATGGGTGGTATGATCGATAAGATCACCGCAGCCTATGACATGACCACCTTCTTCCTGATCTTTACCATCGTTCCTGTAACGGCCGGATTGATCGTTATGGGACTTACGCCGATGATGAAAAAATTGATGCACGGAGTGCGCTAATCACGTTACCCAACATTAATGAAAAAATTGATACACGAAGTACGCTAGTCGCGCTACTGTTCGTTTAATACATAGTATCCCTTTTCGCCGGTATGGTGAAAGGGGATATTTTTTTGTTCACAGGTGGCCCTCCACCGTGCGACCACATTTGGATAATTACTGCCATCGGCTATGACCACCGCTGGCTGTAACGTGTCAATGAGTCGGTCGAGGTTGATCGGGGCTGAATTGATCAACAGTACTGCGGTATGTTCAGGGAGCGGTGGTAGTTTGTGCACCGGGATGCGGTCCAGTATCAGGAGGTGCTTGTTTCCCAGTTGAAGAATATGGGGGAGTGGGGGGCGCGATCCTGAATTTAGTTGATCTTTTTCCTTTCCGTTGATCTTTAACAGTACCGTATTACCATAGTCATGACATATATAAATGTGGCTTCCCGGGTTTTTATCAGGAAGTAGAACATAGCCCAGCTGCAGGATGGCGATCAGGGCTAAGGTCGTTCTTAAATGCGTTGGACGATACAGGCAAAGGGTTGCAGAGAAGATCAAGGCATAGAGCAGTAGCATTTCTGTGATATGCAACTCCGGAAGGTCGCGAATGAGCAGGTCGGGGAGGGAGATGTTCTCTGTGATCGTCCTTAGAAATTGACCACCCTGACCGATAGTAAAGGCCATCCATTGCGGCAGTTCGGTGATCATAACCAGGGTTACGATCAGGTAGCCCAGTGCGAGTGCAAGGGTGATGAGGGGTGTGATGAGGAGGTTGGTGAGGAGAAAGGCACCGGGGAGTTGTCCGAAATAATAGATCACCAGGGGGGCGGTGAATATCTGGGCTCCGATACTCACTGTACAAAGGCTCCATGCCCAACGTATAATGGCGTTTCGTGGACGCCAGAATCGTAAGGCCGGCCTGTAAATGAGCAGTATCCCCGTTACGGCAGCGTAGCTTAACTGGAAACCGGCTTCGAACAGGTGCCACGCATCAAAAAGCAAAAGAATGAAGGCCGAGAGGATAAGGGTGTTCAGGGAGCTTGCCCGCCGTTGGATGAGCACGCTGTAAACTAAAAAACAAAACATGACGGCTGCCCTAACCACAGAGGAGGAGGCGCCCGTAAGGCTAACATAAGTGAATAGCAGGATGACTATGGCGGTAAAGTGGATCCATGACCCCTTGGGTAATCGTCGAAGGGGCCAAAGCAAGAATCCTAGTATAGAGGTGAAGATCCCAATATGGAGTCCGGAGAGGGCAACCAAATGCGCTCCGCCGGCAATTCTAAGATCTTCGTAGAAATCCATATCGAGGTTATCCCTGTTGCCCAGAACAAGTGCCTGTAGCAGTCCGGAGGTAAATGCGTCCAGTCCGGAGTTTTTAAGTGAGTCTTGTATATGTGTCGTTCTCTTGTAACTCGCATAAAGGAGTCCTTTTGGGGGGCTTATCCGGGTGAGCGTTTTAGGTGCGATGTCGACCACAGCACAAATATTACGTGTTCGCAGGTAGGCTTTATAGTCAAAAGCACCGGGTTGGGCAGGGCCATTGATGCGGGTAGTAGTCACAACAGCGCGATAGGTTGCCCCGGGGAGTAATGCAAGTGTATTGGGTTGAAGGGTGTCTGTGCGAACAATGATCTGTTCTGAAAACTGTGGTGCTCCCGGTAGCCTGGCCATACCCCTATACCGGTAGTGGGATCGACTCTTATTCATGGAGGCGGTTACCTTGAATTCGAGGAGGTAGTGGGAATTCGAAGTATGCTGCAATACCCTGTGGGTGTCAGAGGCCGGGTGTTGGGCGCTCGTGTACCCCACTCCGACAAAAAGCAGGAAACAGAAGAGCTCAAAAAGTTTTCGGGAATTGTAAATGATCGATAACCCAAGGAAGCATCCCAGTGTGATAAGGATGTAATGCACGGTATCTTCCGATAGTTCTTCCGGGAAATGATACCCCAGTAAAATACCGATGATGAGATAAATAAGAAGCTTGAAGATGGCTACGTTCAGTAACTTCATGGTCAAAGTTACTGATAATATAGAAAATAATCTACATTATTCGTCTGGCGTGGTTAAAGGCGTGATTCCAATAGCCTTCCCTCAGTGAAGATACCAGTACACCTCTGGAGGTCGTGGAGTGTATGAATCTGATCTCTCCGGAATCAACTTCTACCACCAGGCCAACGTGGTTAATGCGTTTGCCTCTGCCGGTGTTAAAGAATAAGAGGTCGCCTTTTTGAACTTCTTTGAGTTTTACTTTCTCCCCTTGTTGCGCCATGGCGGCCGAGGTGCGTTCCAGGTCGATATTGGCTTCCCCGAAACTGGTGTATATCAAACCGGAACAATCCATTCCCTTCCTGGTGGTTCCGCCATATTTGTACCTGGTACCGTGATAGGACATAGCGGTATGGATCACCGTGTTCACCCAGGGGGCGAATTCCGGAAGTTTAGCTTCAATGGTGGGGCTTTCTTCCGGAAGATGTGCTTCTCCGGCTTCAATACGCACGGTAGGTGCGGCCTTAGAGACCGCTTTTTTAGATCCGCCACAGGAAGCCAGCAGCAGGGTAGTTAGAACAAGTAGTAATGTAGATCTCATCAATAAAGGGCTTGCCGAAATTTATGAAATTTTTTCGAACATGAGTCTGGCGGCCTCCTGACTGGCGCCTGTACCACCCAGTTTTTGTTCCAGCTCGTCGTAGTCTTTGGCAATGCGCGCTCTTACTTCGGGGTCGAGGATCTTGTCGAATTCTTCTTTTAATCGGGAAGTATTAAACTCATCCTGGATGAGTTCTTTTACCACCTCCCTGTTCATGATCAGGTTCACCAGAGAAATATAATCGAGGGTGATAATGCGTTTGGCGATCTGGTAGCTTATCCAGTTCCCTTTATAGCATACCACCTGTGGTATTTTAAGTAATGCCGTTTCCAGGGTGGCCGTACCACTGGTCACCAGCGCAGCCTTGGAGGCGTGCAGCAGGTCGTAGGTTCTCCCGGTAACAAAAGAAACGTTGCTCTTACCAATGAACTGCTGGTAAAATTCATAATCCTGGCTGGGTGCTCCTGCGATCACGAACTGGTATTCTGAATACGATGCAGCTACACTAAGCATGACCTCCAGCATATTGGTGATCTCCTGCTTGCGACTCCCGGGGAGCAGGGCAATGATCGGACGCTCGTCCAGATCGAACTCTTTGCGAAAATCTTCAGGTGGGGTGCGTTCCTGCTGTGCGATGGCATCGAGCAGGGGGTGTCCCACAAAATTTACTGGGTAGTTGTGTTTCTTTTCGTAGAAGTCTTTTTCAAAGGGCAGGATCACGAACATCTCATCGATGTCTCTCTTGATCCTTTTGATGCGTCCTTCCCTTGAAGCCCATACCTGTGGGGAAACGTAGTAAAAGGTTTTATACCCCTTTTCTTTGGCCCATTGGGCGATGCGAAGGTTAAATCCGGAATAATCAATAAATATGATCACATCGGGATCGTAGCTTTCGATATCTTCCTTGCAGGAGCGTATATTTCTGAAAATGGCGGGCAGGTTCTTGATCACTTCAAAAAAGCCCATGAACGACTGTTCTTTGTAGTGCCTTACCAGGGTAGCTCCGGCGGCTTCCATAAGGTCTCCGCCCCAACAGCGAAAAGCGGCATGCTCATCTATCTTGGCCAGCCCTTTGATCAGATTAGATCCGTGCAGGTCTCCTGAGGCTTCTCCGGCTATGAGGTAATACTTCATCGGGTCGTATTAAAATATTTTAAGCAATAAGATCACGAAAGCGCTTAAAAGCGTGGCGATAAGCACGCCTTTGGCGCGGTGATCTCTCTTGAGTTTCAGAAATCCGAAAAATGCTGCCATATTGAGCAGGGCGCCCAGGGCGATCACACTTCCGAGGTGGCCTTGTTCCCGGGCGATCATCAGACTGTCTTCGAGTCCGTAATCTGAAAAGATAAGCAGGTAAAGTACGGCACCGAAGACATTGGCAATAAGTCCGACGGCGAATCCGGTAGCGATCTCTTTTTTAATCATTAAGTTTCCAGGTGTTTAGGTGTTGTATGCTGTGGTGGGCCGTAAGGTCAAATTGCACGGGAACCACAGAGGTATAGCCGTGTTCAAGAGCCCATTCGTCGGTATCTTCTCCACCGTCCAGGTTGACGAACTTTCCGGTGAGCCAGTAATAATCCTTACCCATAGGGTTGGTACGCTTATCGAACTCTTCTACCCAATTGGCCTTGGCCTGTCTGCAAACGCGTATGCCTTTGATCCCGCCTTCGGGAAGGTTGGGAAAATTCACATTAAGCACCACCCCTTTTGGGATGCCATTTTCAAGGGCCTTGCGGGTAATGGCCTCTACATGCTCTCTCACCGGTTCGAAATTGGCGTCCCATGAGTAATCGCAAAGGGAGAATCCGATGGCAGGTATGCCTTCGATCCCTGCTTCTACTGCAGCACTCATGGTGCCTGAGTAGATCACGTTGATAGACGAGTTCGAGCCGTGGTTGATGCCGCTCACGCAAATATCCGGGGTTCTGGGAACGATCTCCCTTACCGCCAGTTTCACACAATCGGCAGGTGTGCCGCTACAGCTGTATTCTTCGTGTTCCTGACCATTTTTGAATGGGGTGCAATAAAGGGTAGAGTTTACCGTAATGGCATGCCCCATGGCACTCTGAGGTTTATCTGGTGCGACCACGACCACATCTCCGATCTTTTTCATGATCTCAATAAGGGTTCTCAGGCCCGGAGCAGTGATCCCGTCGTCGTTCGTGACCAGAATGAGTGGTTTCTTTTCCATAGGTTGATCTCTTAAGGTGCTAAATTAATCATTTTATGCCTTTAGTCCTGTGAAGCGGGCATTTAACAAAAAATTAGTTTGCTCCAAATCATATGGCATGATTTTTTCTTTATTTTAGTTGTTCCCGGAATTTTCGAGACCTCTCTAACAGGGAGGTTTCAGAGGAAAAAGAGGAAAAGAAAGAATCACCAATACCGGAAACCCGAGGTTTTCCGGAAAACACCACCCGCAACTGGTCGGGTTATAAAATTGATATCTATGAAAAGGAAGTTTGTTTATTTCTTGGCAGCGATGCTTATTTCTGCAGCCTCCTGCAGTTTTACCAATAAGACATTCGACAACCCGGATAAGGATAAGTTACTGGTTGATCTGATCACCTACGTGCTCGAAAAAGGACATTACAATCCTGAAGAGCTGGACGATGATTTTTCATCGCGTGTTTACGATCGTTACATTGAAGCGCTTGATCCGCTCAAGCGATTCTTCCTCAAGGAGGATATCGAGGAATTCGAAGCGTACAGAAATGCGATCGATGATCAGCTTAAGACCTCAGATCTGAGTTTCTTTAGTCTTACCTATGAGCGTTTGCTCAAGCGTATGGATGAGGCAAACGTCATGTACAAGAAAGTGCTCGAGGAGCCGTTCGATTTTAATAAGGATGAAGCGATCGATGTCGATTACGACAAGCTCGATTATGTGAACACGCGCGACGAACTTTGGGATCGCTGGAAGCTTCAATTAAAGCTGAGCACCCTGGAGCGACTGCTGCCTGCTAAAAGAGAAAAAGAAGAGGCCGATGAGGCTTACGAGATCGCTGAATTGGAAGAGACTGCCCGTGAGAATGTGGAGCAGACCTTTTCAGAGTTCTTTGATATCTACGACGACCTGCAACGTAAAGATTGGTTCGGGATCTACCTGAACGCTGTTGTAGAGGAGTTCGATCCGCATACCTTCTATTTCGCTCCCGAAGATAAAGACCGTTTTGATATGAGTATGTCCGGTAAGTTCGAAGGGATCGGTGCCCGCCTTGAAAAGCGTAACGATAATATTCGCGTAACAGAAATTATATCCGGAGGACCGGCATGGAGAGGTGAAGATCTTGAGGTGGGTGATGTGATCACCAAGGTAGCTCAAGGAAATGAAACACCGGTAAGTGTTGTGGGGATGCGTCTTGACGATGCGGTTAAGCTCATCAAAGGCCCAAAAGGTTCAGAAGTGAAATTGACCGTCAGAGGTGTTGATGGGAGTATTGAAGTGATCACTATTACCCGTGATGTGGTAGAGATCGAAGAGACCTATGCCAAGTCATCTGTGATCGAGAGAAACGGACGTAGTTACGGATTGATCAATCTTCCTAAATTCTATATTGACTTTACCGATTATGAAGAGCGCAATGCAGCTACCGATGTGGCCTTGGAGATCGAAAGACTCAAGGAAAGCGGGGTAGAAGGATTGGTGCTTGACCTAAGAAATAATGGTGGTGGTTCGCTTAAGACCGTTGTTGATATTGCCGGATTGTTCATTAAAGAGGGGCCTGTGGTACAGGTGCGCTCAACAGGTCGCGGTAAAGAGGTGCTCGCCGATGAAGACGACCGTATTCAGTGGGATGGGCCATTGGTGATCCTGGTGAACGAGCTCTCTGCTTCGGCATCAGAGATTCTCGCTGCAGCCATGCAGGATTACGAGAGAGCCATTGTGATAGGAAGTAGTCAAACCTATGGAAAAGGAACCGTACAAAACCTGATAGACCTTAACCAGTTTCTTAGAGGAGATAACGATTTTGGTGATGTAGGAGCATTGAAGCTTACCACCCAGAAGTTCTATCGTATTGACGGGGGATCAACCCAACTGGAGGGCGTTAAGAGCGATGTGGTGGTTCCGGATAAGTATGCGTACAGCCCTATCGGTGAACGCGATCAGGAGAATCCGCTGCCATGGGATAAGATAGACCCGGTGCCATTCGAGAAGTGGGAGCCCAGTGTTGATCTACAGGCAGCTGTTTCTAGATCTAAAGCCCGTATAGCTACCAATGAACAATTGAAGCTTATCGACGAGAATGCGAAATGGATCAGGGATCGTCGTGAAGAAAAAGTGATCCCGCTTAACCTCGCTGCTTTCGAAGCCGATGTGGAGAAAGACGAGGAAGATGCCAAGCGCTTTACCAAGATCGGAGAATATGAGACCGGATTAAAGTTCCAGCCTCTTAGTTACGAGATCGCCTTGATGGAGCAGGATAGTGTACTGAAGAAAAAGCGCGAGCGGTGGTATAAAGACCTCGCCGGCGATGTGTATATGGAAGAAGCTATCAATGTGCTTGAAGATCTTAGAATGAGTGATATCAAGCAAGGAAAGCTAGCCGAACGCAGCGGAATGAAGAATTAAGAAAAGAGAAAAAGGATAAAAAAAACGCCACGGAAACCTCCGTGGCGTTTTTTTTGGGGTAGTGTTAGTAGGGAGTGGTTAGTAGGGAGTAGGGAATAGAGTATAGTGAGGTGCCAGCTGATGCGCAGGAATACCGTAAGATGGTAAAGGCGGAAGGGGTTGGAAGGTTGAAATATAGCGTATAAATGAAGGCTTATTGGTGAATTTTAAAATTCCCCCACCTCATGACCATTTAATCTTATCTCCTTATAACCCTACCAGGAGTTGGAAGGCCCGTTTGAAAGTCAAATATAGAGCGTCGAGAGTTAGAGGTTCATATGTGTTGGCTATGAGGTATTTCCATCGTTTTTGCAATTCCGCAATTCTACAAAACTGCAATTCAGCAATTCCGCAATTTCGCAATTCAGCAATTTGGCAATTCCGCATAAATTCATAACTCCCTATATCCACTCATTGATCCGGTTAGAATCGAGCTTGAGGAGAATAAAGAGCAGCATGGTAAATCCGAGGAGTCCCGAACCTCCGTAACTAAAGAAGGGCAGGGGGATTCCGATGGTGGGCAGCAGGCCGATCACCATACCAATGTTGATAGCGAAGTGGAAGAAAAGGATCGCTGCCGCCGCATACCCATACATTCTGCTGAAGGGTGATTTTTGTCTTTCGGAGATGAAGATGATCCGCAGGATGAGTGCTGTGAAAAGTATCACCACAGCTACAGAGCCTATAAAGCCCCATTCTTCTCCCACGGTACTGAAAATATAATCGGTGTGCTGTTCGGGTACGAAATCACCTTTGGTGCGGGTGCCCTCAAGGAACCCTTTTCCGTAGACCCCACCGGACCCTATCGCGGCCTCACTTTGATAGGTGTTATAGCCAATGGTCTTTCTGATCACGTCCAGTTTTGCCGGGTCGTCTTCCAGGCGCAGCCACAGGCTAAAACGGTCGCGGTGACGTTGCTCGAATACATTCTCAAAGATAAAGTTTACCGAATAGGAATAGAGTGCCATAACCATGATCACCGCGGCCAGCTGATAGAGCTTAATGCGCTTTTTCTTGCGGTTCATAAAATAGTACAGGAAGCCCAATAGCGTGCAGATCCCCAGGATCACCCACAGGGGTCCGTAGATCAATGTAAGGGCGAAGAGTACCACGGCCATGAAGCCCAGGTATAGGTAGAGGGGTGAGACCCCTTCCCGGTGTAATACAAAGAACAGGGATGTATATACCAGGGCACTTCCGGGGTCGGGTTGAGGAATGATGAGCAATGCCGGGAACATCATGATCCCTATGGCCTTTACCAGGTCTTTGTTATCGGTGGTAATATTGGTTTGTATGTCACTTAGGAACTTTGCCAGAGCCAGGGCAGTAGCCGCTTTAGCGAACTCCGAGGGTTGCAGGGTCATGCCGCCTATAGCGTACCAGGAGGTAGCACCGTTAACGTTCTTACCAAAGAGAAAGAGTCCCAGCAGAGAAAGCATGGAGACCAGGTAGATCACCCCTGCAAAGCGTTCGTAAAACTTGGCTTCTACAGATACCAGCACTATGGCCAGGACGATACTCACCCCGATAAATATCATTTGCTTACCGTACATAGTACTCATGTCGATCACAGAGGAGGCGGTATCTCCGCTATAGGTAGCTGAATAGATATTGAGCCACCCTATGGCCACCAGGAGGATGTATAGGATTATGCTAAACCAGTCAAGTCTGTTACTCATTCGATCGGGTCGATTTGGGTTTATATGGGCCGTATCCCGGAGGATACATGATCTTTGCACCGTCGTTTATGCTAAAGGGCTTCCCGCTCAGGGGCTTTTCATATTCTTCTTCCAGGCTACCTTCGAGAACATATTTTTCAAGGTGTTTACTCTCTATGGTATCCTTAAGGTATTTTTCGATCATCAATCCGGCTATCCTTCCTGCCCAACGACTTCCCCAATACCCGTTCTCCACAAATACGGCCAGGGCGATCTTAGGGTCGTCAACAGGAGCGAAGGCCACAAATATGGAGTGGTCGGTAAGCTGTACGCGTACACTGTCGATCTTGGTGAAGTTCTCTGCTGTACCTGTTTTTCCGGCGATCTCGATCCCGGGGATCTTGATCCATTTGGCCGTACCCTTGTTGTACACATCGTTCATTCCTTTGATCACGGGTTCAAAATGTTCCGCATCAATGGTGGTGTAATGGGGGGTAAGGTATTTGGATTTATCAATGGTATCGTTCTCGATCTCTTTGATGATGTGAGGTGTGTAGTAATATCCCCTGTTAGCAATAATGGCCGTTAGATTGGCCAGCTGTATCGGGGTGGTAAGCACCTCTCCCTGTCCGATGGCGTTCGACAGGGTGTTGGTAGAAAACCATCTGTTCTCTCCGTAATACCGGTCGTAAAGCTCCGGTGAAGGTACTTTTCCCGGTTTCCCGTTAGGCAGGTCGTAACCCAGGTAATTTCCCAGTCCGAAACTGCGCACGTGTTCCTCCCATTTGGCCAATCCCGTTTTGGCATCGGGATACTTTTCCAGAGTACGTCGGTATACGTTGGCGAAATAGGCGTTGCAAGACTCATAGATCCCACGGTTAAGGTTGTTTCTGCTTCCCGAAACACAATGGCAGCCCATAAAGGAGTTTCTTCCATACCGGTAACCATGGTAACAGGTAAAGGTGGTATTCTCATCGATCACACCTTCCTGAAGGCCTATAAGGGCATTGAGGGTCTTGAAGGGCGATCCGGGAGGGTACTGCGCAATGAGACCTCTGTCGTATAGCGGTTTGGCGATAGAGTCGTAATAGAGCTGGGTATAGTTCCTGGAGCGTTGTCGCCCTACCAAAAGGGCCGGGTCGTAGCTCGGTGCCGAGATCAGTGCGAGGATCTCTCCGGAATCCGGTTCCAGGGCAACGATACCACCGCGTTTGTTTCGCATGAGTTGCTCACCGTATTCCTGTAGTTGCTGGTCTATGGTGAGGTATATGTCCTTACCCTGAACGGGAAGGGTGTCGAAGGTACCGTTCTTGTAGGGCCCGATAACCCGGTTAAAGCGGTCTTTCTGAATGAACTTCACCCCTTTTTGTCCGCGAAGCGCTTCTTCGTATTGTTGCTCTACCCCCTGGCGACCAATAAGCTCACCCGATTGGTAATACGGATTTCTTTTCAGGTCTCTGTCGTTCACCTCACTAATGTACCCCAGGAAGTTGGATCCCACATCGGTCTGATAGTGTCTCAGGGAACGTTTCTGAATGTAGAACCCTTCGTACTTGCGCATTTTTTCCTGTAGTCTGGCGTATTCCAGTTTCGACAGTTGAGGAACAAATACAGAGGGGAGTCTCGGTGAATAGGTGTAGGCCTTTTTAAATTTTCTTTTAAAATCTTCCTTGTTAATGCGAAGGAGTTTGCAGAATTCTGTCGTGTCCAGGGTTTTGACATCCCTGGGGATCACCATGACGTCATAAGACGGCTGGTTGGCCACCAAAAGTTTTCCGTTCCGGTCGTAGATATGGCCCCGTTCCGGATAGTCGTATACGGCTTTGATTGCGGTGTCTTCCAGCGGATTCTGATTGGTGTTATCTATGAGCTGCAGGTACGATAGCCTGCCAATGTAGGTAATGGCAGTAAGAATGATAATGGAGGATAGCAGCAGTTTCTTCATGTTCTTTTTTTACTGAAAAGCGAAACAAAGATCAAACACAACAATAAGGTGAAAATGGTCGAAAAGATCGTTTTTTTAAGCAGAATGACCAGGTGGGCAAAACTAAAGATCTCAAGAGTGAATAGCACCAAATGATGTGTTAAAATTAAAAGGATCAAATAGTTAAAGCGCTGCCCGAAGGTGGTTTTTCCGATCTTGATGGTCTGGTGGTCGAAGCTCAGTCCGAAAGCCCAGCGTAAAATGACCGGCCTGAAGAAGGCGGTGGTAAGGGTAGCTGCAGCGTGTACGCCACCACTGTCGCTAAAGATGTCGATGCAGAGTCCCAGCAGAAAAGCAGTAAAGATGAACGGAATGCGATTTTCCTTGTCGTATGGGTGATACACCAGGTAGAGAATGTATATGAACGGATTGAGGTATCCTAAGAAATCGATGCGATTAAAGAGGGTCACCTGCAGGAAAACAAGTGTGATGAAGAATAGGGCGTTTGAAAGACTACTATTGTTCATTGGTGGTGTTTTCGAGGTTCAGGATCTCTTCGCGGTCGAGATTCTCAATAATATACACGTGATCCAGGGTGGTCATATCGTTAAACAGGGCTACATTAATAATGTAGTAGTTTTCGGAGATGTCGAGGGTAAAGTCGCGAATGGTCCCGATAGGTACTCCTTTTGGGAAAATGCTCGACATACCGCCGGTGATAATGGTGTCGCCTTCTTTGATTGGAGCTGCCCTTAGAATGTCTACGAGCTGTACGACATCGGGAGCGTTTCCGTCCCAACGCAGGGAGCCAAAGTTATTGGTGTTCTTAACGCTCGCATTGATCTCAGAAAGGGTGTTGAGTATCGATTGTACCGTGGCGTAACCGGAAGAGGTGTTCTCGATGATCCCTACCAGTCCCTGGCTGGTGATCACTCCCATGTCCTGACCAACACTGTCTCTCGATCCGCGGTCAACCAGCAGGTAGTTGCGCTCTTTGGAATAAGAGTTCTTGATCACAGTTGCCGGATACACCTTGAAGCGTTCTTGCAGGCTGTCACCTGGCGGAAGCTGAGCTCTCTCTGTGCTTGACGCGGGGGTGTTGAATAGCTTGCTTCGCAGTTCCCTGTTCTCTTTTACCAGTTGTTCGTTGTATTCTTTCAGGTGAAAGTAATCGGATATGGCATCGGTGGTATTGTAAACACCTCCGGTGATCCGGTTGGCCGAATTTACGAACTTGGTATTGTGGTACGAATGTGCGTTAAAAGTAAGCCCAAGGGCAATGAACAGAAGCACCAAATATGTAATAAAGGTTTTGTTCCTTATTAGAAAATTGATGATCTGTTGCATATTTCAGCCTTCTCCTATTTGATGAGTATGGGTTTGTATTTTTCAATGTTCTTCAGAGCGATCCCGGTACCTCTAACCACGGCGCGTAGCGGGTCTTCGGCAATGTAAACCGGAAGGTCTGTTTTTTGAGAAATACGCTTGTCCAGTCCTCTGAGCATAGATCCTCCACCTGCCAGGTAGATCCCGGTGTTGTAGATGTCGGCAGCCAGCTCCGGCGGGGTTTGTGAAAGGGTTTCCATTACAGCATCTTCGATACGGAGGATCGATTTGTCGAGGGCTTTGGCGATCTCCCGGTAAGAGATCTGTACTTGTTTAGGTTTTCCTGTAAGCAGGTCTCTACCCTGAACGCTCATCTCCTCCGGCGGTACCTCCAGGTCTTCGGTGGCCGCACCAATGGCGATCTTGATATTCTCGGCAGTGGTTTCTCCAACATAAAGGTTGTGCTGGGTACGCATGTAATAGATAATGTCGTTGGTGAATACGTCTCCCGCGATCTTTACCGACTTATCACAAACGATCCCTCCCAGGGCGATCACGGCGATCTCAGTGGTACCTCCACCTATATCAACGATCATGTTCCCTTTGGGTTGCATAATATCCAATCCGATACCTATGGCTGCTGCCATAGGCTCGTGGATCAGATATACTTCTTTACCGTTTACGCGTTCGGCCGATTCTTTTACCGCTCGCATCTCCACCTCTGTGATCCCTGAAGGGATACAGATCACCATGCGGAGAGTGGGTTGTAAAAAGCGCTTCTTCAGGGCTGGAATGCCCTTGATGAACATATTGATCATTTTTTCTGAAGCGTCGAAATCGGCAATAACGCCATCCTTAAGCGGACGAACGGTCTTTATATTTTCATGGGTCTTACCCTGCATCATGTTGGCTTCTTTACCAACAGCAATAATTTTTCCGGAAATACGATCGCGGGCAACAATGGAGGGGCTATCCACTACTACCTTATCGTTATGGATGATCAGGGTATTAGCAGTACCCAGATCGATAGCAATCTCTTCGGTTAAGAAATCAAAAAATCCCATGGATGATTCTGGTGTTAATTTGGAAATGTTCTAATCTTCCAAATGTAATAAATTAATGTTTAAAATGGCGGGTTCCCGTAAATACCATTGACATTTGATGAGCGTCGCAATAATCAATGCTCAACTGGTCTTTAATGGACCCTCCGGGTTGGATCACAGAGGTGATACCGGCCTGGTCTGCGATCTCCACACAATCAGGGAAAGGGAAGAAGGCGTCGCTGGCCATAACAGCTCCTTTAAGGTCGAATTCGAACGATCCGGCTTTTTCAATAGATTGTCTAAGGGCATCTACCCGGCTGGTTTGTCCGGTACCACTGGCAAGGAGTTGCTTTCCTTTGGCCAGAACGATGGTATTCGACTTGGTGTGCTTACAGATCTTAGAAGCGAACAGAAGGTC
The DNA here is from genome assembly GCF_016786255.1 of Robertkochia sediminum. Classification (GTDB taxonomy): domain Bacteria; phylum Bacteroidota; class Bacteroidia; order Flavobacteriales; family Flavobacteriaceae; genus Robertkochia; species Robertkochia sediminum. The sequence continues at coordinate 145,893 of NZ_JADMKT010000075.1, read as the reverse complement.
TTCGATCTCTTCGGCTTGCGGCTGCACTTTGGTTACGTGCTTAAGATCTTCCATGGCGTCTGTTTTCAGGTCTTTGTCCTGAACCAGGAATCCGTTCAGGCAGGTTCTTACCGACTGCTCAGGCAGGGTAACGTCTTTCTGTACAAGGATGATCCTGTTCTTCTTGCCTTTGAGGATCTCCAGTGCCTTGGCGTCGTAAGCCGGGGCGATCACCACCTCGCAGAAAAGCTTGTGGATCTCTTCGGCCGTAGCCTCGTCTATGGCCTTGTTGGCAATAAGGATCCCTCCAAAAGCCGACACAGGGTCTCCGGCAAGGGCGTCAACATAAGCCTCTTTGATGGTAGGTCTTGTAGCTACACCACAGGCGTTGTTGTGTTTCAGGATAGCGAAGGTAGGTTCGTCATTGCGGAATTCATTAATGAGGTTTACCGCAGCGTCTACATCGAGAAGGTTGTTGTATGAAAGTTCCTTTCCGTGGAGCTTGTCGAACATGCCTTCCAGGTCGCCGTAGAAATATCCTTTCTGGTGCGGATTCTCTCCGTAGCGAAGCACCTGCCCTTTGTCCTGACTTACCTTAAGAACGGTTTCTTCACCGCTTTGGTTAAAGTAGTTAAAGATGGCGGTATCGTAGTGAGAAGATACATTGAAAGCCTTAGCGGCAAATCGCTTGCGGTCTGCAAGAGCGATGTTACCTTCTCCGGCATTAAGCATCTCCAGCACCTCGCTGTATTGTTCCATAGAGGAAACACAGAGCACATCCTTAAAGTTTTTCGCAGCAGCGCGAATGAGTGAAATACCACCGATGTCGATCTTTTCAATGATGTCCTGTTCTCCGGCACCACTGGCAACGGTCTTTTCAAAAGGGTAAAGGTCTACAATGACGATATCCAGTTGTGGGATCTCGTACTGCTCCATTTCAGCAACATCGCCTTCGTGGTCCTGTCTGTTCAGGATACCTCCGAACACCTTAGGGTGAAGTGTTTTTACACGCCCGCCAAGAATAGAGGGGTAGCTGGTAACATCTTCTACCGCGATCACATCGACTCCAAGGTCGCGAATGAACGCCTCAGTTCCTCCGGTCGAATAAATGGTTACACCCAGTTCGTCAAGTTTTTTAACGATGGGTTCTAGTCCTTCTTTGCTGAAAACGGAAATTAAGGCCGATTTTGCCCTTTTTAAGTCACTCATTTTAACGGTGTTGTTTAAGGTTGCAAAAATAATTTTTTTTATGGATTACTCCACCCGGGGCGGACATAAAAAAATCGCAATTTTTCTAAGGCTATTTTGCCAATTAAAGAATGGTAGCCACCTGTTCGTTAACGTATTCTAAAAACGCCTCGTCTTCCGGGGTGAAAGGATCTGGAGTATGTGAATCGATGTCGATCTGACCAATGTTCTCGCCATTGACAAAAAGCGGGATCACCACCTCGGCCTTTACGTGGATGCTGCAGGCAATGTAGTTGTCCTGTGCCTTTACATCGGGTACGACGAAATTGGCATTGGAAACAGCTACCTGTCCGCAGATACCCTTGCCGAATGGTATGATGGTGTGGTCGGTAGGTTCTCCGGCATAGGCGCGAAGCTTGAGTTCAGGTTTGTCCCCGTTCTTGAAGTAAAAGCCTACCCAGTCGTAGTAGTCTACGTTACTTTGAAGTAGCTCGCAAATGCCGGTGAGTTTGGCGTCGGTGTTGCGATCCTGATCGGTAATGATGCGGTCGATCTCGGGTTTTAGTGTTGTTAAGTTCATAGCGTAAAATTCTTTGCCTGCGAAGTTACTCCATATCTTCTAAAAAACCTTGAGGTATAGGTAGGTTCCGTACCATTAATCAACGACGATCACCGAATTGATATTGCCCCGCGTGTCGTATTCCTGTATCGGATTGGCAGGATCGGTGATCCAGGAGTTGTCGACCACAAATTTATAGTGGTGCTTCCCGCTGGGGAGTTCCAGTTTGATCTCCCAGCCATCCTCGGCCCATTCCAGGTAATCCAGGTCGGACTGCCAGTTATTGAAGCTGCCGGCAACGGCCACTTTTCGGGCATTGCGATGGGTATTGAGAAACAGGCGTACTTCTTTGGTGACCCGCAATACTGAAGTCATTCCAAGGGTTTCGCTCTTGATGAGTTCGTCGTTGGTGGGGTCGGCAATAAAGGTGCCGTCTACAATGAAGCCGTATTGGTGGTATCCCGGTTCCAGGTCAAGGGCGAGCCGCCAACCGTTCTGGGTGTTTTCCATCGGCAGGGCGTGATCGTTCCAGTTGTTAAAACTCCCGGTCAGGATCACCTCTTTTGCGTCTTTGTGCCCTGGTAGCCTGAAAAGTGTATTGCCCATAGGGTTTGGGATAAAGGTGTTCAGTTGAAGGAAATACCGGGGTTCTCCGCTGCTGTGGGTCCCGGCAACGACCTTGTCGCGAAATGAGATGTCGGGTTCTGCCCAGAACTTGCCGTTTACGAGGTACTTGAAGTCCCAGGTGAGCTGGTCTTTAAAAATGCTCAGGGGCTGGGAAAGTACGAAAACGCCACCGCCGATATTGTCCATGGGAATGCCGTCCTTGCTCCAGTTGTTGAAGTTCCCTGAAATGCTCACCTCCTTCACCCGTACACGGTCGGGTGATTTAAATCGGCCGTTGCGAAGACGCTGGTATTGGATGTAGTCGGAAGCCGAAAAAACAAAGATCACCTGGTTGTCTTTGATGTAGTGGCCGAGCTTTTCTTCCTGCGCAAACGCCATGTGGGTGATCAGGATCAGGCAGGTGATCCTTGTGATGAGGGATATGAAGTAATTATGGCTCATGTGGATACATTGTGATGGACAAAATGCATTACATGAATAGGGAGGGTATGGAGGTTTAGAGTTGCGTTAATAAGCTGGTTTGAAGCTCCTTAAAACACGTTGAAAATTTACGAATATTTACAGGATCAGGGAATAAATCCCTGTGAAAATTATACTAAAAACGACAGGGGTTCTAACAGATGTATGTTTATGGATATTACAGCATTGCTTGCTGTGCTATTTGATCATGATCACTGAGTTGAGATTGCCGTCTGCATCGTATTCTTTGATGTCGTTATTGGGGTCTGTGATCCAGGTGCCGTCTACGATGAATTTATAATGGTGTTTGCCTCCCCTGAGGTCAATACATGTCTTCCATTGGTCTCCGTTCTTTTCCATGGGGATAGAAGTGGGGTTCCAGTTGTTAAAGGAGCCGGCCAGGCAGACCGTATTTGCGTTCCCGAAACCGGAAAGACTAAACGAGGTGCTTGCCTTTATGGTGATCACAGAGTTGTTTCCGCCGTATTCATTAAGGGTCTTTTCGGGATTTCCGGGATCGTGTATCCATTCATCGTCTACTACGTATTTATAGGTGTATGTTCCCGGAGCCAGGTTCAGGGTTAGGGTCCATCCTTCCTTAGTTTTCTGCATTTCCAGCGCCTCCGGATGCCACTTGTTAAAGCTCCCTGATAAGATCACCTGTTCGGCATCATGGTAGCCTTCAAGGAAGAAGGTGGTGTTTCCGTTTGGGTCGGGGGCAATAGTATGCAGGTTGAGGTTGTAAACGCTTCTCCAGAAATTACTCTGTTCACTGGCGGTTATGTTCTCAAAAGAGGTGTCGGGTTCTGCCCAAAAGCTACTGTTCACAAGGTATTTGAACTGCCAGTCAACGCGTCCGCTGAGTTGGCTGAGCGCTTTTGCGAGCCTGAACCTGGATTCAGAGATCCGTGTCATCTTCCATCCCTCCCTCGACCAGTCGTTAAACTCTCCGGCCAGGTAAACGTCGTCGACCTCCAGGTCGTCGGGGCTCGTTCTTTGGCCATTGGTCTCATTGGTGTAGCGCTCGTAATCGTTGAGGTCGAAGGTGAAGATCACCGAGTCGCCCACGATCTCATACCCCTTTTGCTGGGCCAGGCCGGCAAAGGTGCTCAGGATACATGTGAATATGAACAGGGTAAGGCTTCTCATGGTCGTTTTGCGCTAAGTGGTAGTTTTACAAATGTAATGGCTTTCTTTTTATAGTTGATCAATAATCGTTTCATTGCGATGAAGTCATAGCCTAACACGCCATCTACCCGGGTGCCGTAGGCTTCGGTCATATCACTGAGGTCTGCCAGGATGGTGCGCATGACCCCTATGGGTTGCTCGTTATTTAGTTGCAGGCCGTATAGCTTTCCGGCGATCATTTCCGATCGTTTTTGCCCCATGCCTCTGATCTTGATCTTTTTGATCCCTCTGAAGCGCTCCAGTACCTCCTCTGGTGCTTTAGTGTCCAGAAAATTGATCTCGGCACCGGTGTCCAATGCCATGTCAAGTGTGGCGTTGTTGACGGTGGTGTTCAGGATAATACTGTGTCCGCGTATTTCGAAGGGGGTCTCAGATACAGGGGTGTCCAGGAACAGGTGCTCGTCTATGCGGTTGCCTTTTCGGTCTGTGCGAAACAAGGTGATCTGGTTGAGGTAAAAGTCGACGTAGATCTCGAAGTCGTATAGCACATCATGACCAATAATGCCCAGAATCCTTTCCTTCTTGTTCTTTTCGATATGCGACAGGTCTATGCGGTCTGCAATGCGATTGGGGATCTTAAAAGTTGAAAAGGAAAAGTTTTGTATGCGCTGGGCCATGATCTGGTCCATGCTGCCATTTACGCTGTAGCCCACGCCGCTGGCTAGTTGTGCAGGTTGTTTTTTAAAGTGTTTTTTGTTGATCACCAGGTGTTTTGAGCCGGTGTCGATTATAAGATGCCCTTGTTTTCCGTTAATGCTTCCCTGAACCAGAATGAGGTGGTCGGCCATATGGAAAGGGATACGTACGGTATTTTCTGACAGTACCTCGGCTTCGGGGAAATTGATCATCGCAGGCCAGGCCTCTGCGGGGAAAACTTTAGTTCCGAAGAGGAGAAGGAAGCAGCAGATATGAATGAATTTCAGGCTCAAGTTGTTGTTGGTATCTGTATAATAGACGCCTTAGAAGCCCTTTTGTTACGGGGTAAAAAAAGAGCCGCGATCTGCGGCTCTTTTATACTATGTGGGTGATGGTTTATTACATCATCCCCGGCATACCTCCGCCGCCCATTGGAGGCATAGCAGGGGTGTCTTCCTTGATATCTACCAGGGAGCACTCGGTGGTCAAGATCATTCCTGAAACCGAAGCAGCGTTCTCCAGAGCGATACGGGTTACTTTTGTTGGGTCGATAATACCGGCTGCAAGCATGTTCACATACTCGTCGGTTTTGGCGTTATATCCAAAGTCACCTTCTCCTTCGTATACCTTCGCAACTACTACAGAACCTTCATTTCCTGAGTTTTCTACGATAGTTCTCAGCGGAGATTCGATGGCGCGGGCAACGATCTGAACTCCGGTGGCTTCGTCTGCATTCTCAGGGGTTACACCGTCTAAGGCCTTTTTGGCTCTGATCAGGGCAACACCACCTCCTGCAACGATACCTTCTTCGACAGCAGCTCTGGTAGCGTGAAGGGCATCGTCTACGCGGTCTTTCTTTTCTTTCATTTCTACTTCAGACGCTGCACCTACATAAAGTACTGCTACACCTCCGGCCAGTTTGGCAAGGCGCTCCTGAAGTTTCTCGCGATCGTAGTCTGAAGTGGTCGACTCGATCTGAGCTTTGATCTGGTTAACGCGAGCCTGGATGTTATCGGCATCTCCGTTTCCGTTTACAATGGTCGTATTGTCCTTGTCGATCGTGATGGTCTCTGCAGTACCCAGCATATCGAGAGAAGCGTTCTCCAGGGAGAATCCTCTTTCTTCAGAGATCACGGTACCTCCGGTAAGGATGGCGATATCTTCAAGCATGGCTTTTCTGCGGTCTCCGAATCCTGGAGCTTTAACTGCAGCGATCTTCAGTCCTCCGCGAAGCTTGTTCACTACCAGGGTAGCAAGCGCTTGACCATCTACATCTTCAGCGATGATCAATAGCGGACGGCCGGATTGCGCTACAGGCTCGAGTACAGGAAGAATTTCCTGAAGGTTAGAGATCTTCTTGTCAAAAAGAAGAATGTACGGATTGTCAAAAGAGGTGATCATTTTCTCCGAATCGGTAACGAAGTATGGAGAAAGGTATCCGCGGTCAAACTGCATTCCTTCAACAACGTCTACATAAGTATCAGTTCCTTTAGCTTCTTCTACGGTAATAACCCCTTCTTTACCTACTTTTTCGAAAGCCTGGGCGATCAGGTCACCAATGGTCTCATCGTTGTTGGCAGAGATGGCAGCTACCTGCTTGATCTTTTCAGATGAATCTCCAACAGCAGCAGCTTGTTTGGTGAGGTCGGCAACAATGGCCTCAACTGCCTTGTCGATACCTCTTTTCAGGTCCATTGGATTGGCCCCGGCAGCTACGTTCTTGAGTCCTTCCTTAACGATGGCCTGGGCAAGAACAGTTGCGGTAGTGGTTCCATCACCTGCTAGGTCGTTGGTTTTAGAGGCAACCTCCTTAACCATTTGTGCCCCCATGTTCTCCAGTGCGTCTTCGAGTTCGATCTCTTTAGCTACAGATACTCCGTCTTTAGTAACATGTGGAGCTCCGAATGATTTGCTAATGATCACGTTTCTTCCCTTTGGTCCCAGGGTAACTTTTACAGCGTTAGCCAGAGCGTCTACACCTTTTTTAAGGCCGTCGCGGGCTTCGATGTCGAATTTTATGTCTTTTGCCATTTTTTTTGAGTTTTGTTTTGTGTTGTGGTTTCAGTGAAACACTTGGTTTTTTGGTAGGTTCTGCGTTACACGATAGCAAGGATGTCGCTCTCGCGCATCATCAGGTAGTCGTTACCTTCAAGCTTGAGCTCCGTGCCTGAATATTTTCCGTAAAGCACGGTATCTCCAACTTTCACAGTCATTTTTTCATCCTTGGTTCCGGGGCCAACTGCCACCACTACGCCTTTTTGAGGTTTTTCTTTTGCGGTGTCAGGAATAATAATACCCGAAGCAGTTTTGGTCTCTGCTTCCAGAGGTTCTACCAGAACCCTGTCTGCCAGTGGTTGAATGTTTACTTTAGACATATGCTTTATTTTAGTTAATGAATGCATTTGTGATTTACACCCTCCATTCAGGCAGAAATTATGCCAAGCGCGAAGGGCTGACAAAATGCAAAAAAAAATGCCAGCTTTATGACAAGCTGGCATTTTTTAGATGTAATGTGTTTTTTTATTCGCCTCCTGTAGTGTCTTCACCTGTTGTGGTGGCAGGTGTTTCAGTAGGGATGGCTTCAGGTACGGTGTTCTCGATCTCCGTGTTCTCAAGAAGCTTCGAGTCAGCTTCAGCACCATTGTCAGAAACCAGGGTGATATTAGACAGCAGGATCAGGGCAACAAGAATAGTTGCCAGGGTCCAGGTACTCTTATCCAGAAAGTCTCCTGTTTTCTTTACTCCTCCTACAACCTGGGTTCCTCCGCCGAAAGAAGAAGAAAGTCCGCCTCCTTTAGGGTTTTGAACCATGATCACAATTACCAACAAAAAGGCTACCAGGATAATCAGTGCCATGAAAATATAAAATGTACTCATAGTGTTATTTATTACTGTCTTTTAAATTCTTGATCGCTTTTATTTGGTCTGCAAATAAACCACTTTTTTCCGGATATTTCAAACTTAAAATTTTATAAGCCTGAATCGCTTTTGTGTATTTCTTCTGTTCCAGGTAAACCCTTGCCAGCGTTTCGGTCATAAGCTGATGCGGAGGTGCTGAATTATCTTTCAAAGGGAGTACTGGAGTCGATTCTTTGCTTACCGGAGCGATCTTCGGATTGCTCTCGATAAACTTATCGATCAGCCTGAGTTTTTTTTTGAGGCCGCCCGAAGAGGCTGGTTTCTTTTTTTCGGGTTCTGCCTTGGGTTCCGGTGTTGTCGCCTCCCTGGAATCAGGGTTTTCCTGAGTCTCTTCTTTTGGTGCTTCCGGTTGCTGGTTCGCTTCTTCTCTATTAATAGGTTTTAGTTTTCCGGAGAGCTGTAGCCATTCGCTGAAGGAATGGGTTTCTGAACGGTCGAATTCGAGCGGACTTCCCAATTGGAGGGATGGTTCGACTTGTTTGTCCTCCGCTTCAGGTGTTGTTTGCTGACCTGCTTCAGTAGTTTCTTGTGTTTCTTCCTGAGGTGGTTCTGTAACCGACGCAGCTTCTTGTTGCTCTTCTGGTGTTACGGGCATAGCTGCTACCTCAGAAGCCTTTTCATGGGCGGGTTCCTGGATGTTTTTCACCTCCGATTCCTTTGGACTGAACAATTCAGGGTCCATGACCGCTTCGGCGTCTACCTCGTTAAAGTCAAAGGTTGTTTTGCTGTCTTTTACGATCACTTCTTCGAGATCCTCCACCTCGAGTTCGGTGATGTCCATGCCGGGCGCCATTTGAGTGATCCTGTTGGCTACCTTGTCCTGAATAAAGGTTTTAGAAGTGATGAATTCGAAAAGAATGGAACGGTCCCTGGTGTGTGCCGCCACTTCTTTAAGGGCGTTATTGTACTTAAAGCTTTTTTCTTCTTTGAAGGCCTTTAGTTGCAGGGCTCTGGCAGGCTGGAAATACGGGAATTCCTCGATCACCTTTTGCAGATCCTGTGCGTGTTCGGCAGTAACCTTTGACGGTTTGTGTAATAAGAATGAAAAGCTGGAAATATTCATAAGTTACCAGTTAGCCAATGATGCGTTAAAAATGTCTTGAGTGATCCGTTCAAAGATCTCCTCGTGGGCCGTATCCCGGATAGCCGGTAACTGGGTGCTTGCAGGGAAGTCGTAGAAGAATGAGAAATTGCGCTCAAAATCTTCTTCGGGGGTGTCGGTATTCGTAAACCGTACCCTTACTGCAATAGTTAGCCGGTTTTGGGCTGCCCTTTGGTCGGCTGTGGCCGACATGGGGGAAACGCGATATTCGGTGATCTCTCCCTCGTATACCAGGTCGCCGTTAGCAGTTACCAGCTGCAGGTTGGTCTGGTCCAGGATCAGGTCCTGCAGAGTTCTGGTGAACAGGATGTCCAGCTGGGGCTCAACAATGGGAGCAACATTCTGAAAGAAGTTCACCTGGTAGGTTTCGGCTGTGGTATTCACCCCGGTAAAGGAGTACGGGCCGCAACCACTGAGGATCACGCTGACTATAAATAAACAAAAAATTCTTTTCATCGGGGTTGTGATAAGATGTAAATGAACGAAAAAAAAATTACAAATCGTACTGTTTGATCTTGCGGTATAAGGTACGTTCTGATATGCCTAGCTCCTGGGCTGCTGCCTTGCGTTTGCCTTTGTTGCGTTCCAGGGCCTTTTTAATAAGCTCCAGCTCTTTGTCCTGTAGCGATAAGGTCTCTTCTTCTTCGATCTCTTCCGCAAAATGGTATTTGTCTTCAGTATCTGCAGGAATGCTTTCTGCTGCCTGTGATTGGGGTTCGTCCAGCTCCAGGATGGCCAGGGCATTGGTCTCTTCTTCCGGGTATTCGGTGATCTCTTCTCCGCCGTAGATCTTTTTGATCAGGGTCTCATTGTCGCGTTGTACCTTCTCCTTATTGCCTTCCTTCATGAGCTCCATGGTGAGCTTTTTCAGGTCGTTCAGGTCGCTTTTCATGTCGAAGAGCACCTTGTAGAGGATCTCCCTTTCGCTGCTGAAATCGCTTTCCTTCTGCTCTTTATTGATCACCGCCGGCAGGTTGCTACTGCCTGCATTGGGCAGATATCCTCCCAGGGTGCTGCTGTTGATGCTACGATTTTGTTCGAGTACCGAGATCTGTTCGGCCACGTTTCGAAGCTGACGAATATTCCCCGGCCAGCGGTAGGCGTTGAGCATATTCACAGCAGCATCATCCAGGCGTATGGTCGGCATTTTGTATTTCTGGGCAAAGTCGGCAGCAAATTTTCTGAAGAGCAGGTGGATGTCGTCCTTACGGTCCCTGAGGGGAGGAAGGGTGATCTCTACCGTACTGAGACGGTAGTAAAGGTCTTCCCTGAACTTCTCTTTTTTGATCGCTTCGAACATGTTGATGTTCGTGGCCGCCACGATACGCACATTGGTTTGCTGAACTTTTGACGATCCTACTTTCAGGAATTCACCATTTTCAAGCACCCTGAGTAATCGCACCTGGGTGGTAAGGGGGAGTTCGCCCACCTCGTCGAGGAAAATGGTGCCGCCGTCGGCCTCTTCAAAATATCCGCTACGGGTTTGTGTGGCTCCGGTGAAAGCGCCTTTTTCGTGACCAAAAAGCTCAGAGTCGATCGTTCCTTCCGGAATAGCCCCGCAGTTCACGGCAATGAATTTTCCGTGCTTGCGGTGGGAGAGGGCGTGGATGATCTTGGGGATCGATTCCTTACCCACTCCGCTTTCTCCGGTAACCAGTACCGAGATGTCGGTGGGGGCTACCTGGATGGCTTTCTCTATGGCGCGGTTGAGCTTGATATCGTTCCCGATGATGCCAAATCGCTGCTTGATGGCCTGGACAGATTCCATGTGTTGGTATGGTGTTTAGTTGTTGTCGCTGTATCCTACAGCCTCCCCGATGAGGGTAGCCGAGGTGCATTCGTCGATCCTTACATTTACGAATTCACCCACTTTGTAGTTTTCCTTAGGGAATACCACCACGGTGTTTTGGGTGTTTCGGCCCATCCAGTGGGCGTCTGATTTTTTCGACGGACCTTCAATGAGCACCTCTTCAACCTTACCTATGTGTTGTTGGGTGCGGTAGAGGCTATGCTTTTGCTGCATATTGATGATCTCTGTAAGGCGACGTTTCTTGACATCTTCCGGTACATCGTCGTCCATCTTTCTTGCGGCCATGGTGCCCGGGCGCTCCGAATAGGCGAACATGAATCCGAAATCGTATTTCACATACTCCATGAGTGATAGGGTGTCCTGGTGATCTTCTTCGGTTTCGGTAGGGAAACCGGCGATCATATCCTGGGAGATGGCACAGTCCGGGATGATCCTTTTGATGTTATCGATAAGCTCGAAATACTCCTGGCGGGTGTGAAGCCTGTTCATGGCTTTTAAGATACGGTCGCTACCGCTCTGCACCGGCAGGTGGATGTACTTGCAAATATTGTCGTGCTTGGCCATGGCTTCGATCACATCGAGGGTCATGTCCTGCGGATTCGAAGTAGAGAAGCGGAAGCGCATTTTAGGTTGCGCCGTTGCGGCCATATCCAGCAGTCCTGCAAAGTTCACAGCCGTGGCTTTTTGCATGTCGCTGGCTTTGTCGAAGTCCTTTTTGAGTCCGCCCCCATACCAGAGGTAGCTGTCGACGTTCTGCCCGAGAAGGGTCACTTCTCTGAAGCCGCGCTCCCAAAGGTCGTTGATCTCCTCGATGATACTCTGCGGGTCGCGACTACGCTCACGGCCACGGGTAAATGGTACGACGCAGAAGGTGCACATATTATCGCACCCGCGGGTGATCGATACAAAGGCGCTTACCCCGTTGCTGTTGAGGCGAACGGGAGCAACGTCACCATAGGTTTCTTCCTTGGAAAGGATCACGTTCACCGCATCGCGGCCTTCATCGACCTCGGCAACGAGGTTGGGAAGGTCCTTATAGGCGTCTGGTCCCACGACCATATCTACGATCTTTTCTTCTTCGAGGAATTTACTCTTCAGGCGCTCGGCCATGCAGCCGAGTACCCCAACCTTCATTTTAGGATTGATCCTTTTAACGGCGTTGAAGTGTTCGAGGCGCTTGCGCACGGTTTGTTCGGCCTTCTCTCGAATGGAGCAGGTATTCACCAGTACCAGGTCGGCCTCCTCCATTTGTTGGGTGGTGTTAAATCCTTCCTTAGCAAGGATGGAGGCTACGATCTCGCTATCAGAGAAATTCATCTGACATCCGTAGCTCTCTATGTATAACTTTCGTTGATTGTCTTTGTTCTGGTTGAGAACGAGGGAATCTCCCTGCTTGTTCTCGTCTATGATCTTCTCCATAACCCCTTAAGTTCAATTAGGGTGCAAAGATAAAATTAATTTGGATGTAGTGACAAATTGGCAGGGGTTTTTAGGTAGGTAGGCCCTCCTTCGCAAAAGCTTTGGAGGGTAAATGGGTAGGTAGGTAAATGGGTGGGTAAAGCCGTCACCTCGAGTGATTGCGCAGCAATCGTATCGAGAGGGGATGTGTGGGTAAACGGGTAGATAGGAGATTGCAGTTGTTCGAACCTTGGCTTCGTTTCTTGTTCTTATTCCTACATCCCTCATCCCTCATCTCACATCCCTCTATTCCTCATTCCCCATTCCCCATTCCCCATTCCCCAATATTCCCTACATTTATAAGAACTAAAACCAACCAAAAATGACTTACGATCAGCTTATTGACAAAATTGCGTCTGCTCCCGTGCCGGAGCCCGGAGATGTGCTTACCAATGCTTTCGAACTTTTTAAAAAGGCCTGGCTGCAGGGGCTTGTTTATATCTTACTGACTTTTATACTTGTTCTTCCTTTAGTCCTTATTATATATATGCCTGTTGTGGGCCTTGCCGTCTTGGGTGAAGCTCAGGGATATGATATGGGGGCTCAGCTGGACGGTATGAGCTGGGTGGCGATGCTGCCTTTCGCGGGATTGATTGCGGTGGGGGTATTGCTGGTGCATTCGTTGGTCATGGCATTGCAAGCCGGTCTTTACCGCTCATTTAATGCAGTGGAGCATGGAGATGTGTTTCGTGTTGGGATGCTTTTTGATTTTCTGAAATGGCGGTATATCAGAAAGACCTTTGTGCTTGCTTTGTTTTCGATCCTTATTGCGCTACTGTGTCTGGCGCTATGTGTTTTACCTATTCTTTATGTGTGGGTGCCCTTGTATTTCGTAGCGGTGATCTTTGCATTTAACCCGGATTTGCGTCCTTCGGAAATTATTCAGGCTGCATTTAAATTAGGAAATAAGACGTGGTTTGTTAGTTTTGTCCTTATTATTCTGGCGCACGTGTTATCACAAATGGTGAGTTTCTTTACATGCGGTGTCGGTGTTTTATTCACAAGTGCCTTTGTGTATATGACAGTATACCATATATATAAAGGTGTGATAAATGACGATTTGGAGGCTGTTGAGCCGGATGAGATCCCGTCATAAAAAGTTTATTTTTTTCGGGACCGTAGGTCCCGGAGGGCTCTGAAAGGGGCGTTGTAATTGCTTTGAGCCGGGGATGTAAAAAAAACTGTATACTTTTGTAAACCTAACAAGAGCGTATTTATGGCAAAAAATTTGGTTATAGTGGAGTCACCCGCCAAGGCGAAGACCATCGAAAAGTTTTTAGGAAAAGACTATCAGGTGGAGTCGAGCTTTGGCCATATTGCCGATCTTCCGGCAAGGGAACTGGGTGTAGATGTGGAGAAGGATTTTAAACCAAAATATGTAGTGTCTTCCGATAAGAAGTCGGTGGTTAAAAAGTTAAAAGACCTTGCGAAGAAAGCCGATCTGGTTTGGTTAGCAAGTGATGAAGACCGCGAGGGGGAGGCTATTGCCTGGCACCTGGCGGAAGAGCTCAAGCTCAAGCAGGACAAGACCCGTAGGATCGTTTTTAATTCCATTACCAAGAATGCTATTCAACGCGCCATTGAGAATCCGCGTACCATAGACTATAATCTTGTAAATGCCCAGCAGGCCCGTAGGGTGCTCGACCGTTTGGTGGGGTATGAGCTTTCGCCGGTATTATGGAGAAAGATCAAAACCGGACTCTCGGCGGGTAGGGTGCAGTCTGTGGCTGTTCGTCTCATTGTGGAACGCGAGCGTGAGATCAAGGATTTTACGCCTGAAGCTTCGTTTAAGATCGCTGCAGTTTTTGCTACAGAAGATGGTAAGACGTTTAAAGCAAAACTGGGTAAGACCTTCGATTCTGTCAAAGAGGCCAGGGCTTTCCTGGAAAGTAATATAGGGGCCAATTTTAATGTGGCTTCCCTCGATACCAAGCCGGCGAAGAAATCCCCGGCGCCACCCTTTACTACCTCTACCTTGCAGCAGGAGGCTTCGCGTAAGTTGTATTTCTCAGTGGCCAAGACCATGAATCTTGCACAGCGTCTTTACGAGGCCGGACTCATTACCTATATGAGAACCGATAGTGTGAACCTGTCGCCCGAAGCAATAGGGGCAGCACAGAAGGAGATCGAGAGTTACTACGGCGAGGAGTATAGTAATCCGCGTAACTTCAGTAGTAAGTCGAAAGGAGCTCAGGAGGCTCACGAGGCGATCAGGCCTACCGATATGAGTAAGCATACAGTGAGTATGGAACGCGATCAGGCCAGGTTGTACGAGTTGATCTGGAAGCGTACGCTTGCGTCGCAAATGAGTGAAGCCCGCCTGGAGCGCACCAATGTAAAGATCGAATCGAATACCCATAAAGAATTGTTCCTCGCCAATGGAGAGGTATTGAAATTTGACGGATTCCTCAAGGTGTACCTCGAAGGAACCGATGATGAAGATGAGGAGCAAAGCGGAATGCTGCCACCACTTAAGGAGGGGCAAAAGGTGCTTGATCGCATCATAACAGCAACCGAAAGATTTACAAGACCACCATACCGTTATACGGAAGCTTCCCTGGTGAAGAAACTCGAGGAGCTCGGAATTGGTCGTCCGTCTACCTATGCGCCTACCATTTCAACCATTCAGAACCGTGGTTATGTAGAGCGTGGGACTGTTGAAGGAACGGAGCGTGAATACCAGGAATTGACCCTCGCCAAAGGAGAGCTTGTAGAGAAGAAGCTTACCGAAATGGTCGGATCTGATAAGGGGAAACTCGTGCCTACCGATATCGGGGCTATCGTGAACGACTTCCTGGTGAATCATTTCTCCGGAATTCTGGATTATCACTTTACGGCTAAGGTCGAAGAACAATTTGATGACATTGCCTCCGGTCAGGCCGACTGGACGGAGATGATGAAGCTCTTTTATAAGGATTTCCATCCCCATGTTAAGGATGTTGAAGAGAATGCCGACCGCGAGAGCGGGGAGCGCGTGCTGGGTGTAGACCCTGAAAGTGGTCGTCAGCTTAGCGTGCGTTTAGGGCGTTTTGGTCCGATGGCACAGATCGGAACGGCTGATGAAGAAGAGAAGCCGAGGTTTGCCAGCTTATTGCCCGATCAGTCCTTAGATAGTATCACTCTTGAAGAAGCTCTTGACCTGTTCAAGCTGCCGCGTAAACTGGGTGTTTACGAAGGGCAGGAAGTAGAGGTTAATGTAGGGCGTTTTGGGCCTTATGTGCGTTTCGGAAAGAGTTATGTTTCCCTGGATAAAGGAGAAGATGTGTTCGATGTAGATATGGATCGCGCTGCCGAGCTTATCAGGGCCAAGCAAAAGGCCGATGCGCCTATCGCTGCCTATAAAGGTAAGGACGTGACCAAAGGGAAAGGGCGTTTTGGTCCTTTTATCAAATGGGATGGCATGTTCATTAATGTGAATAAGAAGTACGATTTCGACAACCTGAGCCAGGAAGATATCGAAACCCTCATCGAAGATAAATTGCAAAAAGAGCGCGATAAGCTCGTGCAGCATTGGGAAGATGAAGGGATACGTATCGAAAAGGCACGTTGGGGTCGTTCTAATATTATAAAAGGAAAGGTTAAGGTAGAGCTTTCAAAAGATGTAGATCCTACCAAGATCACCCTTGACCAGGCTAAGGAGTTGTTGGAGAAAAAAGCCCCAGCCAAGAAAAAGACCCGAAAAACCAAAGCTAAAAAATAACCTATGAATACCGACTTTCTCTCTCCTGTAGAGAGCGTGGTCCTTGCCCACAATGAGCTGTTGCCGCCCCAGGCGATCGGGAACAGCATCCAGATCCATTCAGAAAAAGAGGGTATGCCCGAATTGGAAGGTGTAAAAATGGCCCTTATAGGCGTCGATGAATTTCGAAATGCCAAAGTGCAACGCGAGGATCATCTGAAGTTAAAGGAATTCAGAAGGCAGTTCTACCGATTATTTATGGGGAACTGGTCGCAAAAGATCGTCGACCTCGGAGATCTCCGTGCCGGAGATACGGTTGAAGATACCTATTTTGCCCTCTCGAGTATTACTGCCGATCTTTTAAAGAGAGGAGTTATTCCGGTGGTTTTTGGCGGAACTCAGGATCTTACCTATGCCATGTACAGGGCATATGACACCATGGAGCAAATGGTGAACCTGGTTACAGTAGATAGTAAATTCGATTTTGGGGAAGCCGATGAGTTGATCTCTTCAGATTCCTATATGAATAAGATCATCGTGAATCCGCCTAACAATCTATTTAACTTTTCAAACATCGGGTATCAGACCTATTGCAACGCCCAGGAAGAGATCGATCTTATGGAGCGTTTGTTCTTTGATGCCTACCGCTTGGGGGAAGTGATCCACGATGTTACCGTCGTTGAGCCGGTATTTCGCGATGCCGACCTGGTGAGTGTCGATCTTACGGCAGTACGCGCTGCAGACCTGGGTTCGCTTCCGCATAACAATCCGAACGGATTTGATGGCAGGGAGATCTGTGCTATAGCCAGGTATGCAGGTATCAGTGATAAGGTAACCAGTTTTGGGTTGTTCGAGTGTGAGGCTTCTTCCCAGGGGGCACAACTCGCAGCGCAACTCGTTTGGTATTTTATAGAAGGGGTAAACATCAGAAAGAATGATTATCCTTTTGCTTCTGTAGATAATTTCACTAAGTATATTGTCCCCATAGACGATATGGATATGCTTTTCTTTAAAAGTAATATTTCAGGAAGATGGTGGATCGAAGTGCCTAAAAATCAAGAATCGCATAATAATTCTGAAAGGCAAACGTTATTACCATGCACGCAGGAAGAATATCTGCGCGCTACAGAGGGCGTAGTCCCTGAAAGGTGGTGGAAAGCCTGTAAGAAAATGATTGTGTAATAAGTTCTATAATAACAAATTGCGATTTGTACACTTTGTTTTGTAGGCTTTTGACAACAAAAAAAGTACGATTATTGTTTTTTTGGAATTTATTGGATAGGTTTACCATCCTGAATTTATGAATGTAATTTAACCTCATTAATGCATATGAAAAAGCTATTTCTATTAGCATCTGTTACATTTCTATTGGCCAGTTGTGGGTCAAATGACAGAGGAGAATTAGTTGGTGTAAGCGGTAAAAGCTGGCATCCCGAAAAGCCCTACGGAATGTCACTGGTACCAGGCGGATCATTTATCATGGGTAAATCTGATGATGATGTAGCCAATGTTCTCAATGCTCCTACCAAAACCGTTACTGTACGTTCTTTCTATATGGACGAAACCGAGATCACGAACAGTGAGTACCGTCAGTTCGTACATTGGGTAAAAGACTCTATCGTACGTACCCGTTTGGCAATTCTCGCTGAAGAACTAGGTGAAGTTCCCGGGAACGGAGGGATCGGAGAGTACGCCTTTAAAGATGCCGATACCACAAACCTTTCTGAATATGAGAAGTATATGCTTTTCAACTACGGAGGTGGTATGGGTGAAGAAAGTTACAGAGGCCGCCGTTTAAATAAGGAGGCTGATCTCGTTTGGGATAACCGCGATTATCCTGATCAGTACTACGCTGAGGTGATGGATTCTATGTACATTCCCGAAGACGAGACTTACAACGGAAGAAGAACTATCGATGTAACCAAACTTAAGTATGCATATAACTGGATGGATATCCAGGCAGCAGCCCGTGCAAAAGGACAGGGTAACCGTAAGGATTTTATCCGTAAGGAAGAAACCCTTGTGTATCCCGATACTACTGTATGGATCAAAGACTTCGCTTACTCTTATAACGAGCCTATGCACAACGACTACTTCTGGAGTGAGGCTTATAGCGAGTATCCTGTAGTAGGTGTTTCATGGCACCAGGCTAAAGCATTCTGTGCATGGAGATCGAAATACAAGAACGACTTTAATAAAAGCAAAGGTAAGCAACCGGTTAACCAGTTCAGACTGCCAACCGAAGCAGAGTGGGAATACGCTGCCCGTGGAGGTATCGAGTCTGGAACATACCCTTGGGGAGGTCCTTACATTCTTAATGACAGAGGATGTTTTATGGCCAACTTCAAGCCGCTTCGTGGTGACTATGCTGCAGACCAGGCATTGTATACTGTAGAAGCAAAATCTTATGATCCTAACGATTACAACCTGTACAATATGGCAGGTAATGTGTCGGAGTGGACCAATTCATCTTACGACCCCAATTCTTACGAATACGTTTCGACCATGAACCCGAACACCTATGATGGTGAAAACAAACGAAGAGTTATTCGCGGTGGTTCATGGAAGGATGTTGCGTACTTCCTTCAGGTAAGTACGAGAGATTACGAGTATCAGGACTCAGCTCGAAGCTATATCGGCTTCAGAACAGTTCAGGATTACATGGGTACTGACGTTACCCAATAGCCAAACCACCAAATTATATAACTTAACTCAACTAAAATTAGTAACTATGGCACAAGCAAAATCACAAAAAAAGTTATTCAACATGGCCTACGGGCTGGGAGCATCGGTAGTAATTCTCGGTGCATTGTTTAAGATCCTTCACTGGGAGATCGGACCTGTAAACGGGGCGGTTCTTCTTGCTTTCGGACTTATCACTGAGGCCCTGATCTTCGCGATCTCTGCCTTCGAACCGGTAGACGATGAACTTGATTGGTCTCTCGTATACCCGGAACTTGCCGGAGGAGAGGCAGTCGGAGGTAAAAAGTCTGCAGGAGCTGAAGTACAGGAAGCTGAAGGGATGCTTTCTAAGAAGCTTGACGACATGTTGAAAGAGGCTAAGGTAGATTCTCAGCTTATGGCGAGTCTTGGTGAGAGCATCAAGAACTTCGAAGGTGCTGCCAAGAGCATTGCTCCTTCTGCTGAAGCGCTTAATTCTACTAAAAAATACAGCGAAGAGGTATCTCTTGCAGCTGCTCAAATGGAATCGCTTAACAGTCTTTATAAGGTGCAACTCGAAAGTGCAAGCCGCCAGGCTGCCATCAACGAGGAAGTGGCTAACAACGCCGGTGCCCTTAAAGAACAGATGGAATCTCTTGCCCAAAACCTTTCTTCTCTGAACGGAGTTTACGGTGGAATGCTTTCTGCAATGAACAAGAGCTAATTAGTAATTTATTAACCCTTAAATCCTAATTAGTTATGGCAGGAGGAAAACTATCACCGCGGCAGAAGATGATCAACCTGATGTATCTGGTGTTCATCGCGATGCTTGCGTTAAACATGAGTAAAGAGGTACTCTCGGCTTTCGGTCTTTTGAACGAAAAACTTGAAGTATCTAATGAAAAAGCCACCCTTAGTAATCAGATGGCGTATAACGGACTAAAGCAGAAGGCTGCCGACCAGCCGGAAAAATACAAGGCTATGCTCGAAGAGTATAACGGAGTAAATGCGATGTCCGGAGAATTCTACAACTACGTAGAAGAGATCAAGACCAAGATCACTGCTAAGGTGAAGGAGGAAGATCTTGAAAGCGGAAACTATGAAGTGATGGACAAGGCAGATGATCTTGATCAACTGTTCTTCCAGGGAGATAACTACTCTGAAGAAGGTCAAAAATTCATAGACTTCCTTAAGAATTACAAGATGCAGGCTATTGCTACGGTTAATAGTATTAACGATTCTTTAGTAGGTGCAGATCAAAAAGCTGCCCTGGTTGAAACCATTTCTGAGCGTTTTAACACCGGAGATGCTGAAGGGAAGGTAACCCGTAAGCGCGATGGTAAGAAAGCCGACTGGTTGAACTACCACTACGAAGGTTTCCCGTTGATCGCTTCATTGACCAAATTGACCAATGTACAGTCTGATATCAAGACCACTGAAGAAGATATTCTTTCTGCAATGGTTCAGGGTCAGTTAGCTTCTGATGTATCCTACAGCAACTACTCAACCCTTTTGGAGCAGCCTAAGTCTGCTTACTATGCCGGTGAGAAGTTCGACGGAGCTATCGTTCTTGGAAGGGTAGATGAAAGTACCGTTCCGGACAGAGCAGAACTTACCCTTGACGGAAGAAAGCTTGAAGAAGGTAAGGACTACGAATTCGCTAACGGTCAGGTAAAAATGATGGTTAGTGCCGGTCGTCCCGGAGATCACAAACTGGAAGGTATGTTGATCTTTAAGGAAGACGGAAAAGAGATCGAAGTTCCTGTAGACAAGACTTTTTCTGTGATCAGTAAGCCTAATGCGGCTGTGATCTCTGCAGATAAGATGAATGTGGTTTACCGTGGTGTAACTAACCCTTTGACCATTTCGATTCCTGGTATTCCTGATAATAAAGTTACTGCTAGTGCAACCGGACTTTCAAGAGTTTCAGGTAGTAACTTCGCTATGAAGCCAGGGAAAGGTCGTTCGGTTAAGATCACTGCTAGTGGTACCCTTCCTGACGGACAGCGAGTGTCTTCAACCAGTGAGTTCCGTATCAAGGATATTCCAAGACCTTCAGGAACTGTTCGTGGAGAGTTCGGAGAGATCAAGATGCCACGTAATAACCTGGAGATCTCTACCATCGGTGCGATGCTTGAAGATTTTGACTTTGACCTGAATATCGCAGTTAGCGGATTCAAATTCAAAGTTCCCGGTCAGCCTACAGTACAGGTTAAAGGGAATAAGCTGGATGCCCGTGCCAAGGCAGCGCTTAAGCGTGCCGGACGTGGAGAGGCTGTTCAGATCTTCGATATCGAAGCCTATATCACCAATAACAGAGCGTATAAGCTTAAGAAAGTATCTCCTGTTGTTGTGGAGTTAACAAACTAATAAAGACTATTTTTTATGAATTGGAGAGGATTTATAGTAACGATTTCAGCCCTGTTTATTTCGGGTACGTCTATGGCGCAGGCCAACCTGCTTAATGCCAAGACTCCTGAGATGGTTGGGGTGAAGACCGCAGAGCAGATCGAGGCCGATAACGACGCACCGCTGCCATACGGTTACGTCGACGATCGCGACATCCTTTGGTCTAAGACCGTTTGGGAGCGTATAGATCTCGATGAGAGGGTGAACTTCCCATTCTATTATCCTATCGATACCGTGGGTATTGGGAAAGACAGAAGATCACTCTATGATGTAATGATGAAGAATGTAAGGCTCGGGAATATTGACCTTTATGCCGATTCTTATTTCACAGATAAACGAACCCTTAAGGATCTTGAAGCAACCTTGAAAAAGGTAGATACCACCGATCTTGGTTACGAGCAGCTAAACGCAGGGGAGATGATCTCACCTGAGTACATCAATGAGCGCGAGCTCACTGCTGCCGATATCGAGGAGTGGCGAATCAAGGGGGTATGGTATTTCGATAAGCGTCAGGGAGAACTTAAATACAGACTGCTGGGTATAGCACCTGTTGCTCCCGATGTGAACTTTATCGATGGTGAAAGCGCCGACCTCGTTGAGCTTTTCTGGGTATGGTTCCCGTCTGTGAGAAATATTCTTCACGAAGCTAAGGCTTTTAACAATCAGAACTCTTCCAGGCCGATCTCCTTCGATCAGTTGCTGAATGCAAGAAGGTTTAACGCCTATATCTATAAGGAAGAAAATGTTCAGGAAGACCGTAAGATCAAGGATTATATCCCTGATAACGCTCTCTTCCAACTGCTCGAAGCACAGCGTATCAAAGAAGGTATACGCGACAAAGAGCAGGATATGTGGAGTTACTAAACTGCCAAGATTCCAATTCAGTATATTATAGAGAACGCCCGGGAAACCCCGGGCGTTTTTTTATTCCTTCTTTTTGGTCCATTTTATTAGTTTCTCTTTCCTCTTCACTCTTCACCCTTAACTCGTAACTCTTCCCGCATCTCCATTTCCTCCTTTCTCTTTCTTCTTTTCTCTTTCCTCTTTCCTCTTTCTTCTTTCCTCATCACCCTTCACCACTTGCCGCATCTCGCATCTCGCTTCCTGCCTTCCCTTTTTTCTTTCCTCTTTACTCTTTGCTCATCTCCCTTCTCGCTTCTCTCATCTCTTTTCACTTTTCACTCTTAACTCGTAACCCGTAACCCGTAACTTCATAACCTCATAACCTCATAACCTCATAACTTCGTAACTTTACACTATGGTAGATTATATTGTAGTAGGCAGCGGATTGGCGGGGATCGCTTTCTGCGAGGAACTGCGAAAAAGAAAACGCAGTTTTGTGGTCTTTGACGACGGTTCACAGCAATCTTCCCGCGTGGGAGGCGGTATGTACAATCCGGTAATTTTAAAGCGTTTTACCCCTGTTTGGAGGGCTAAGGAACAGCTGGATGTACTTCCCGGTTTTTACAGTGCCATCGAAAAGCGTCTGGGGGTAACCCTGAATACGCCGCTCAGGCTTCTAAGACGCTTCGTTTCGGTTGAAGAGCAGAACAACTGGTTCGAAGCCGCCGATAAGCCCCTGCTGGCCCCTTTTATGTGCACGACCATTGTCCATCGTAAGATCGATGGGGTACACGCCGATCACGGTTTTGGTGAAGTGCTACATGCCGGATGGGTCTATAGCGGACTCCTGCAGGAGGCTTATATGAAGGAGCTCGACAAGGAGCACAGGCTCTATAAGGAGGCTTTCGCTTACGACGCCCTGGAGTGGACAGAGAACGGGGTGCATTACGACGGATTGAATGCCAAGCATGTGGTGTTTTGTGAGGGCTTTGGCCTCCATAAAAATCCCTTTTTTAACTACCTGCCTCTTAACGGCACCAAAGGAGAGGTGCTTGAAGTGGATATTCCCGGCCTGGAGATCGACCACATCCTTAAATCGGCTGTGTTCCTCTTGCCCTTAGGAGGTAGTCGATACAAAGTTGGTGCAACCTATAAGTGGAAGGATAAGACCAATGCCCCTACACAAGAAGCCAAAGATGAATTATTGGAGAAGCTGGAGCGCTTCCTGAAAATTCCGTATAAGGTCACCGCTCACCTGGCGGGGATCAGGCCAACGGTTGCCGACAGGCGTCCGCTGGTAGGGTCGCATCCGGAGCATTCGAATATTTACGTGTTTAACGGCCTTGGTAGCCGAGGGGTGATGATCGGGCCCTGGGCAGCGCCTATCCTTTTGGAGCACATCGAGAATGAGGGGGAGATCCCGTCAGAAATGGATGCGGTGCGATTTCAAAAACGATGGTTTAAAAAGGCCTAAGCCTTTCCGGCATCCCGCTCATACTTTACGAAGAAATTGATCCAGATATTTCTTGCCAGACGCATGATCACCGGCATGAATACCACCAGGGTACCTACAATACTCATAAAGGCGGTTAGCAGATCGGTGCCTATAAAAAGGAAGGAAACTACAAAAGCAGCCACAGCAAAGGCTACCCCCAAAGCGTAACTCACATACATGGCACCGTAAAAGAACGAAGGCTCCATCTTGTACTTCAGGTTGCAATGCGAGCAGGTCTCATTCATTTTCAGGGTGTTCATGAGGTTGTAAGGGTTTCTATACGTATACATGGACTCTTGCTGGCACCGGGGGCAAGTTCCTGTTAAAATGCTGTATAGTTTTGATCCTTTTTTTAACATTTGCAGAAATTTTAGGTAAAATTAGTGCTTTAGCACTAAGTGCCCTGTAACTATAGTCACAAAAAATGCTCAACGTACATAATCTATCGGTATCCTTTGGAGGGGAATATCTTTTTGAAGAGGTATCTTTTAAGCTCAGCCCGGGAGATCGCACCGGACTCATCGGAAAGAACGGTGCCGGGAAGTCGACCCTGCTCAAACTGCTCTCCGGTGATATGCAGCCCGACGAGGGCACCCTGGCAACCGATAAGGACGTGCGCATAGGATTTCTAAGGCAGGATATCGACTTCGAACAAGGATTTACCGTACTCGAAGAGGCTTATAAGGCCTTTGAAGAGATCAAGGGGCTGGAGCGTCGTATGGAGGAGATCAATGCAGCCCTGGCTGAAAGTACCGATTATGAGAGTGAAGCCTACCACGATCTGATGGTTGAGCTCAGTGACAATACCCATCGCTATGAATTGCTGGGAGGGTATAACTACCAGGGGAATACCGAAAGGGTGTTACAGGGGCTCGGATTTAAACGTGAGGAATTTGACAAGCTTACCGATACCTTTTCCGGAGGTTGGCGTATGCGTATCGAGCTTGCCAAGCTCTTATTGCAGAATAATGATGTATTACTACTGGATGAGCCTACCAACCACCTCGATATTGAATCTATTATTTGGTTGGAAGAGTTCTTAGTGGCCTATTCGGGGGCTGTAGTTATTGTTTCTCACGATAAAATGTTCCTCGATAATGTAACCAACAGAACGATCGAGATCTCTCTTGGGAAGATCTACGACTATAAAAAACCGTATTCTGAATACCTGGAGCTGCGCAAGGAGATGCGCGAAATGCAACTCAACGCACAAAAAAATCAGGAAAAACAGATCCAGCAAACCGAAAAGCTCATTGAGAAGTTCCGCGCTAAGGCTACAAAGGCCTCTATGGCGCAGTCACTCATAAAAAAACTGGAGCGCACCGAGCGTATCGAGGTCGATGAAGAAGACAATGCGGTGATGAATGTGCGTTTCCCGGTGTCGGTTCGTCCCGGAAAGGTCGTGATCGAAGCCGAAGGCGTATCAAAGCACTATGGTTCCAAAGAAGTGCTTAACGATATCGATCTCCTGGTGGAGCGGGAGCGTAAGGTGGCGTTCGTAGGGCAGAACGGACAAGGAAAGACCACGCTTGCAAAGATCATTGTAGGAGAACTGGAGCATGGGGGTGATCTCAAATTGGGGCATAATGTACAGATCGGGTATTTTGCCCAGAACCAGGCCGAATACCTGGATGGAGAGAAGACCGTTCTGGATACCATGCTGGATGCTGCTAACGACGGGAACAGGGTCAAGGTGCGTGATATGCTCGGTGCCTTTCTGTTTCGTGGGGATGAAGTAGAGAAAAAGGTGAAAGTACTTTCAGGGGGAGAGCGCAACCGACTCGCCCTATGTAAGATGTTGCTGGAGCCCTTTAATGTGCTCGTGATGGATGAGCCCACGAATCACCTCGATATACAGTCAAAGAACGTGCTTAAGGAGGCCTTGAATAATTTTGAAGGGACCTTGTTACTCGTGTCTCACGACAGGGACTTCCTGCAAGGACTCACCAACCTGGTGTATGAGTTTAAGGATGGGGCCATTAAAGAGTACATTGGCGATATCAACGACTTCCTGGAGCAACGCAAGGCGGCCAACTTCCGCCAGGTAGAAAAAGGAGATCCGGTCAAGGTGACAAAAAAGGCGGAAACAGCGCCCGTCAAATTGAGCTATGAGGAACAGAAAAAACAAAAGGCCCTCAGGAATAAGGTGAGCAAGGCCGAAAGTCGCATGGCACAACTGGAGAAAGAGATCAAGGCTAAAGACAAAGAACTGGCCGAGAATTATGAGGCCCTTTCTGCCGACCCTGATTTCTTTAAAACTTACGATGCTCTTAAAAAGGAGCTGGAAGCCGTCACCGAAGATTGGTTTATGTACAACGAAGAGCTGGGAGAGGCTTAGGTTCAGTCTTATAAAGGGGGCTTTCCTGTTGTTTGTTTTCAAAAACTTTCTTTAGCACTTATTCGCGTATTAATTGCGAACACCTGTCATATTTAAGAAAGTTTTAACCTGTTAAAGCGGCCTATATGGATAGCTTTGCAGCACTATCAACTAATTTACATATGAATCATAAAGTCGTTTCCGGGGTGTTAGGCGCCATATTGGTAGCCCTCGGTATATACGGGGCTTCTTATTTGATACAAAATAAGAAAAAGCCCAAGTCAATTGTACAAAAAGTGATCAAGACCGTTTATGTGGATACGGTCGAGAATGGGGAAGTTCCTGTGATCATTAACGCCAACGGAACGATCGTAGCCAAAAGGCGAATCGAACTTTTTTCTGAGGTTCAGGGGGTGTTCGTAGCGAGTTCAAAATTGTTCAGAGAAGGGCAGTCATACCGTAAGGGAGAGGTGCTTCTTAGAATTAATGACGAAGAATTCGGAGCCTCTGTACAGTCGCAAAAAAGTATGCTGGTAAATCTTATTACCGGAGTGTTGCCTGATCTGAGGCTGGACTATCCTGAGGCCTTCCCGGCCTGGGAGCAGTACCTCAAGAATTTTGATATGGGTAAAGCGACGTCGGAATTGCCGGAGCCTGCATCGCAGCAGGTAAAGAACTTCCTCATAGGCCGTGGGGTTTACGCTTCTTATTACAACCTGAAGAATTTAGAGCAACGCTTATCAAAGCACGTTATTCGTGCTCCTTTTGACGGTATTCTTACCGAGGTACAGGTGAACGAGGGAACCCTTGTTCGTGCCGGTCAGCGTTTGGGGGAGTTTATCGATCCAAGCGTTTATGAGGTAGAAGTCTCTGTGAATAAAAGTTTTGCACCTTACCTCAAAGCAGGAGAAGAGGTGGAACTCAGTAACCTGGAAAACACGGCCTCATGGAATGGTAAGGTGTCTCGTGTAAATGGAAAAATAGACCAGGCCACACAAACCATTACCGCCTTTGTAGAGGTGGCGGCGCCGGAGATCAAAGAAGGTATGTATCTGCAGGCTAATATCCACGCCCGCAATGTTGATGATGCCTACCAGATAGAAAGGTCACTTCTCGTAGACCGCTCCCGCGTGTTTGCAGTTAAGGATACGGTATTGGAACTGCTGCCTGTAAAGCCCGTGTTCTATTCGGAAAAGCACGTGATCGTTAAAGGGCTGAAAGACGGTGCTCATGTACTGGCGAAAGCTGTTCCGGGAGCTTATCCGGGGATGGTGGTCAAGGTCGCAGAAACTGACTTAAATCCGGTGGCACAATGAAAAAAATATTAGCCTATTTCATTAAATACGATGTTGCGGTTAATGTGGTGATCCTTGCCTTCCTCATTTTTGGAGTGATCGGAGCCTTATCGCTTCGTTCTTCTTTCTTTCCCCTGAGCGATTCGAAGATCATTAGTATTAACGTAACCTATCCGGGGGCAGCACCCCAGGAGATCGAGGAAGGAGTCATTATTAAGATCGAAGACAACCTGAAAGGGATCGAGGGGATCGACCGTGTTACTTCGACCTCAAGAGAGAATGGCGGGAATATCACTGTAGAGATCGTAAAGGGATACGATATCGACTTTATGCTGCTCGAGGTAAAGAACGCTGTAGACCAGGTGCCCGGATTCCCCACGGGAATGGAACCCCTGGTGGTAGGAAAACAACGCGCCGTTCGGGAGACCATTACCTTTAACGTTAGTGGAGACGATGTTTCCCTGGCGACCTTAAAACAGATCGCCCGGCAGGTAGAGCGCGATCTTCGTGGCTTTGATGGGATCTCCCAGATCGAGATCACCGGATTCCCCAGGGAAGAGATCGAGATCGCCGTTCGTGAGAAAGACCTGCAGGCTTATAACCTGACCTTTGCCGAGGTGGCGCAGTCGGTATCTGAAACCAACCTCCTCGTAACAGGAGGAAATATCAAGACCGATTCAGAGAACTACCTGATCCGTGCCAATAACAGAAATTATTACGGAGACCAGCTCAACAATGTGGTCGTGCGAGCCCTGTCTGACGGGTCGAATGTGCGATTACGCGATGTAGCCGATGTTCGTGACCGTTTTGAAGAGAATCCGAATGCTTCGTATTTCAACGGGAATCTCGCAGTTAACATTTCAATAAGCAATACAAATAGCGAAGACCTGATCCCTACTGCCGATAAGGTGAAGGAGTATATCGAGGACTTCAATAAAAAATACAACAATGTGCAGTTGGGAGTGGTTGCCGACAGGTCGATCACCCTGAATCAGCGTACCGAGTTGTTGGCGATGAATGCCCTCCAAGGAATCTTCCTGGTGTTACTTTTCCTATCTATATTCCTGAATTCCAGAATGGCTTTTTGGGTGGCTTTCGGACTTCCCATCTCCTTTCTGGGGCTATTCGTTTTTGCGGGAATGTTCGGGATCACCATCAATGTATTGTCCCTCTTCGGGATGATCATTGTGATCGGGATCCTGGTAGATGACGGGATCGTGATCGCAGAGAATATCTATCAGCATTACGAAAAAGGTGCCGGTCCGGTACAAGCGGCGATCAACGGGACCATGGAAGTGCTTCCGGCTATTGTTTCTGCCATTATTACCACGGTACTGGCATTCTCGACCTTCCTCTTCCTTGACAGCAGGATCGGGGAGTTCTTTGGGGAGGTTTCAACCGTAGTGATCATTACCCTGACCATCTCCCTGATCGAGGCACTTATAATTCTTCCTTCGCATATTGCACACTCCAAGGCACTTCATCAACGTGAAGAACGCAAGAAAGAGCCGGTAACCCTGGTGCAAAAGTTCTTTGCGGGAATGCGTAACATCAACAAGTATGGCGATCGCATCATGGAGTATATGCGCGATAAGACCTATGGGCCAACGCTTAAGTTCTGTTTGCGACACCAGGTGCTCACCATGGGGATCTTTATCATGGCCGTGGTGCTTACTGTCGGAGCTATTGGAGGTGGAATTATCCGGGTAACCTTCTTCCCGAGTATTGCCAGTGACCGGGTATCGGTAAACCTGCTCATGCCGGAAGGTACGGCTCCGAGGGTAACCGATTCGATCATTACCCTGGTGGAGCAAAATGCATGGAAGGTGAATGAAAAGTTCACTGAAAAGCAAACGGGAAATAAACAAGTCATTGAGAATATCGTAAAACGTGTAGGACCGGGAACCAATAAGGCTTCTCTGGACATCAATCTCCTCCCGGGGGAAGAGCGTGACTTTGAGTCGTTCCTTATTTCCAATGCCCTTCGCGATACTACAGGGCCTGTGTATGGGGTAGAACGCCTCACCTTTGGTTCCGGAGGTAACTTTGGGGGTAAACCGGTTTCAGTTTCCCTGCTTAGTAATAACACTGCCGAACTAAAGGCAGCCAAGGATTTCTTCCGTCAGGAACTGGAAAAGGATTCCCGTGTAAAGGATGTGGTCGATACCGATCCTGAGGGGATCAAGGAGATCCGCATCAACCTTAAGGATAATGCCTATGCCCTCGGGCTCGACCTGAGGTCGGTCATGGGGCAGGTGCGAAGCGGATTCTTCGGTACTCAGGCACAGCGATTTCAGCGCGGACAAGATGAGATACGTGTATGGGTGCGCTATGACCTTGCCGATCGTGAGTCGATCCGAGACCTCGATGAGATGCGTATCCTTACACCTACGGGGCAACGAGTGCCTTTTTCGGAGATCGCTACCTATGAGATCGCACGTGGGGATGAATCCATTCAGCACCTTGAAGGGGTAAGAGAGATCAGGATCGAAGCTGATCTCGCAAATCCTAACGATTCGGCTACAGAAGTGCTGGCTACCGTACAGGAAGAGATCGTACCGCAAATGCAGTCGCTATATTCTACAGTGAGGGTAAGTTATGATAGCGGACAAAGCCGTGAGGCAGGGAAGTTGTCAAAATCGGCATGGAAAGTTGTGCCTATAGTCATATTCCTGATCTATGTGGTGATCGCCTTTACCTTCAGAAGTTACAGTCAGCCGCTCCTGCTCATCCTCATGATCCCGTTCAGTGTTATCGGTATCGCATGGGGACACTGGATCATGGGCTTCCCGATCAATATCCTTTCCATGTTAGGGATCATTGCCCTGGTAGGGATCATGGTGAACGACGGACTCGTACTTATAGGGAAATTTAACAGCTACCTAAAAGAAGGCGTGAGTTATGCCGAGGCCATCCTCATGGCCGGGAAGTCACGTTTCCGCGCGATCTTCCTCACGTCACTTACGACTGTGGCAGGTCTGGCTCCGCTGCTTCTTGAAAAAAGCCGTCAGGCGCAATTCCTCAAGCCGATGGCTATTTCCATATCCTTTGGTATTGCCATTGCTACGGTATTGACCCTGCTCATGCTGCCTGTATTACTCACCATGAGTAACCAGATCAAGCAGGGGACCTTCTGGTTGAAGAAGGGAGAGTTGCCAAACCCAAGAGAGGTAGAGAGAGCCGTTAAAGAACAAAAGTTAGAAGAACATGAAGTTTAGAAATATCCTGTTATTGTTTTTGCCGGCCCTATGTTGGATGTCACCGGTACAAGCCCAGGAATTACTGGAAAAGAAAGAGGCAGTAGCGTATACCCTGACCAATAACCTGGGGATCGCTATTGCCGAGAATAATACCGAGATCGCAGAAAATAATGCCAGCATCCTCAATTCGCGATTTCTGCCTACAGTTACCGGAAATGCCGGGGCTAATATCAACCGAACTTCAACCGAGGGACAGCTGGCAAACGGCGATGTGCGTTCGGCAGATGGGGTTGAGACCACGCGGTACAATGCTTCGGTAGATCTTAATTACACCCTGTTTGACGGATTGGGAAGGTTGTACAATTACCGCTCCTTAAAAGAAGAGCGTAACCTCACCGAGCTCCAGGCCAGAGAAACGATAGAGAATACAGTATTGCAACTCTTTTCAGTGTATTATGAGGTAGCGCGACTTACCGAGAACGTCGGTAACCTTCAGCAGGCGCTGGATATTTCAAAAGATAGGCTGGAACGTGCCAGGTACCAATTCGAATACGGTCAAAATACCGGACTCGATGTGTTGAATGCCGAGGTCGATGTGAATACGGATAGTATTAACCTGATCAATGCAGTGCGTATCCTCACCAATACCAAGCGCGACCTGAACCTGATCATGAACAGGGAACTCGATACCGAATTTCGTGTAGATACCCTGGTGACCTTTGTGCCCGGATTGCTTATGGAAAGTATGCTTAACGAGGCACAACAAAACAATGTGTTATTGTTACAGGCCCAGTCTGGTGAAAGGATCGGTGAATACAGCATCAAGGGGAGTCGTAGCGGATTTCTGCCTACCATCGGGCTCTTTGGTTCGTATGGGTGGAACCAAAGCCAGAACAACTCTCCGCTGGCGTTCCTGTTGGAAAATACTTCGGTAGGACTTACAGGAGGTGTCAACCTGTCGTGGAACCTTTTTGACGGAGGCGGAACCATAACCCGTTATAAGAATTCAAAGATCAATTTTGAGAACCGTGAATTGACTAGACAGCAAATAGAGCTTTCTGTAGAGCGGGATATTCGTAATGCCTGGGAGACCTATAAAAATGCCTTGTTCATCTATGAGGCTCAGAAGAAGAACGTGGCGACCACAGAGAACAACTTTAACCGTACCGAGGAGCGATATAAGCTGGGAAGGGCAACCTCTCTGGAGTTCAGGCAGGCCCAGATCAACCTGCTACAGGCCATTCTCAATAAGAACCAGGCCAAGTATACGGCCAAACTTGCAGAACTTGCCGTGTTGCAGGTGAGTGGACAGTTGCTCAACACCGATTTCTAAAATGGATACACATGATCGAGCACTTCTTTCAATGTCCGTACTGCTGGGAGACGATCTCTATGTTACTGGATCCGTCTCAAAGCGAATCGTACGTTGAAGATTGTGAGGTGTGTTGTAATCCGATCACCATAACTACTGTATTTGAAGGGGGTGAACTCGCCTCCTTCACTGCAGATAGTCTCGAACAATAATATTCCCGTTCGTAATTGCGCTACCGTTGATCTTCAGGTTCGTTGTAGTGTTGCCCCAGATCTTCAGGTGGCAGCGATCTGTATCTGAAATTACTTTTTAAGGTCTTCGAGGTCCTTTTTGATCTCCGATATGGCCTGGTGGATCTGTTCCAGGGAGGCGTTTCCGGGCTCCTGGTCGATCTCCATACTGATCTTGCTGTTCACCTTCCATATCTCCTGGATCTCGTTGGCGTTTACAGTTATGGGTGGATATTCCTTATTGAGGGAGATTAGTGACAGACGGTCGTTCTCCGGGTGTTTCTGTACCTTTTTCACCAAAACACTGTCTTGCAGTACGATCACGCAAATGGAATGGTTGTCGAGCATGCTCAGGCTTTCTACGGCACGCCCCATGACCCATTCACCCGGATAGAGGGAAGGGAGCATGCTGTCGCCCTGTACCTGGAAGCCGCGATAGGTGGCATTGCGGTATTCGTTTAGTGGCAATTGAAATGCCGGTAACTCTTCGTACCAGTCTACATCCTGAATATTGTGCGGGTATCCCGCGGCGGCTTTTACATTGACCAATACGATATTGTCTTCATTGGTGCTGTCTACGGTTACTACCTTAGGTGCCGTGTTTACCGTAAGCTCTATGGTCTTTCGATGACTCTTTCCGAAAAGCCATAACGGATTTACCCCGAATTGATGCAGGAGCTCGGCGACCACGGCTCCGGAGATCTTGCTCTTACCCCGTTCGATATCGGCCGTAGAGTTCTTAATACCCAATGCCTCGGCAAAAGCTTGTTGGGTCATATTGTGTGATTCCCGGATCTCTTTGAAACGGATCACCTCTATGGGCAGGTCATACTTCATAAGGTAAATATAAATAAAAATATGGAATTATTCCTTTTTAATGGAAATAATCCTATTTTTGAATTGTCATCAGGTAAATATAACAAGCCTGACCTTATTATCGCAGCATGGGTTGGAAATTTTCCAAAATGTTGGCGCCAAACTAAAAAACCGGAATTATGAAAACTGTATTGATCTATGACGGAAGCTTTAAAGGTCTTCTAACCGCCGTATACACGGTATTCGAAAAGGATGTTCAAAATGTGGTGATCTCCAGGGAAGAGCAGGCTGATCCGGGGTTGTTTACCTGCACGCTCCACATAGAGACCGATCCGTTAAAGGCATCAGGGGTTTGGCGCTCGCTCCGGCTCAAGGCGGGGTCCGGAGCCTGTGATCAGTTGTATAAGGCCTTTTTGAGTGAGTTGAAGGGAGCAGAGAATGGTATCCTGGAATATGTGGCCCTCGCCTATGGTGAGGAGCATTTTCAGCCCGATACCTCTTCAGCGGCCTGTGTAAAGAAGATCGCCTATGCAGCCCAAATGGTTAGTCGCTCCGAACAACGCTGCTATGACTATGTATGCAATGCCTTTCAGGAAAACCACGGGAAATGGATCAAGATACAACCTGACTTTAATGTGCTACCCCTGTTGGCAAAACGCCTCAGGAATGAGCGAAGTGATCTCGCTTGGGTGCTTTACGACCTCAAACGCAGCTATGGGTTTCATTACGATATGGAGACCCTGGAGCCGGTGTTTGAAGCTCCGGTAGGGGAGGCCGATATGCCTGTGCTAACCCATATGCAATCAGGACTCAAGGTTTCATAAGTAGCGGAAATTTTTACCAGTGTTCTGATGTCATCAGCGATGACAGGACTACCGTGACAGGGAGGTTGTTTTCGGGTATGGTTAGGGAAGTGATCATTTTGCAGGGGGGCACCTCAAAGATCCTTCAATTAAGTATACGATCGCTTTAAGTATTTCGTTCTTCGTATTGTTTATAAGCCGGGCTGTTAATTGCCTTGCCATACAGGGCATCTGAAGGATAATTTTTTAAATTGCGGAATATTAATAGCGAGTGTCCATGAATCCCCGAAATATAAGTGTGTTTTTAATTGCCTCCCTGTTGCTCATGTTCGGTATTACCTTTTTGAGCGAAGGGCATGTAGTGAAGGAAGGTGAAGAAGAGGACGGATTTATGGTCTTTGACCAGGTCGTAAAATATCCTACCACAGAAACCTTCATGATGGCCGGAAAGGTCGAACACCCCAATACAGAAAGCATTGATAGTATCGTAGCCAATATCGCCCAGGTGGTGGTCGAGGAGGAGGCACCGGAAGAAGCGGTGAAAGAGCCTGTGGTAGACTACCGCAAGATCGATACCTCCAGGATAAAACGTATGGACTGGCCGGCAAACAAGCAGGAGGTCATTGCCAAATTGAAAAAGCAGCTTAGTTCCGGAAATTGCCGTATTATTCACTATGGCGATTCCCAGTTGGAAGGCGACAGGATCTCGGCTTATGTGCGTAACCGCTTGCAAGGCATCTACGGTGGAGAGGGTCCGGGGTTCGTGCCTGTAAAGCAGCTCTATCATCAGCTTAAAGCCAAGGTGACCCCTTCAGAGAACTGGCTGCGTTTTGCTGCCTTTGATCCCAAACACGAGAAGTTCGATCATAAAAAATACGGGGCCTTCACCTCTGTTTCCCGATTTACGCCCTATATACACAAAGACAGCGTTTCATTAGATACCATTGAGGTGACCGAAGCATCGATCGCTGTTGCTGTGGCACCTACCCGATATAAGCGTTTGCGAAAATTCACCCACGTCGATCTGCATTACGGGCATGCACAAACCCCGCTCAGCATCGAGGTGTACCAAAAAGACAGCCTGATCAAAAAGGACAGTTTCCCTGCAGATCTCTCATACCACAAATACAGGATCGATCTTAAAACACCCCCAAAAGATCTGAAGATCGTCATGCGCTCCAAGATCAGCCCCGATTTTTACGGACTCACCCTTGATGGAGATAAGGGGATCGCCCTGGATAATGTGGCCATGAGAGGAGCCTCAGGTACCGTGTTCAGAAAGCTGGACCGCGAGAATTTCAATGCCATGATCAGGGAACTCGATCCCAAGGTGTTTATATTTCAGTACGGGGGGAATTCAGTGCCCTATATGAAGACCGAAGAGGCTATAGACCGCTATGTAAAGTACGTGATGTCTAATGTGAGCTGGGTACGACGCATGCGAGCCGATGCCAGTGTGATCTTTATCGGTCCGTCGGATATGTCGACACTTCAAGATGGAAATTATGTAAGTTATAAACATCTTCCTTATCTTAATAACAAGCTCCGCGAAGCATGTGTGACCAATGGGATCGCCTATTGGAGCATGTTCGAAGCCATGGGAGGTGCCAACGCTATGCAACATTGGGTAGACCAGGAACTGGCCAAATCGGATTATACCCACTTTTCGTCCTCCGGGACCAAGGTGATCTCCGAACTGTTTTTTACGGCCTTGTCGCTGGACTTAAATGAGTGATGAATAATGCCTAAACGACTACTACAACTACTGCAAACAGGTATCCTGCTGTTTGGAACCATGGTTGCTGCACAGAACTATGTGTTAGATAGCCTGATTCGCGTACACCCTGACCTCGTAGATCTCGAGGCCAATATGCTTTACTATGCCGGAGAATCACCGGCCTTTTCCCGATTCTTTTCGAAACTCGACAGTGTGTACCAGGGAGAGCGATCTAAACTCCATATCATGCATATCGGAGGATCGCATATACAAGCCGATTTCTACTCGAATAAATTGCGTACCTACCTCCAAAACATGAGCGAGGTAGCTACAAGTCAGCGCGGATTCGTATTTCCGTATCACCTGGCGCATACCAATAATCCGCTTAATTATCGTGTAGAAGCCCATAACGACCTGTGGGAAGGGTATCGGTGCTCGGTGAGCTACCACAAGACCACCTGGGGACTTTCGGGGGTAACCGCTGCGTTCCGGAAGGTGAGAGATACCATCGTGATCAAAAGCAACTATAAGAATGACGATCTCAATACGCGCTATTCCTTTAATCGCCTGCGTGTGTTTTACAATACCTGGGAAGATGCTTACCAGGTAAGGGTGACCGAACCCGCCCTGGTGCTTTCCGATACGGTGGTCGACCAGGGGAAATTCCTGGAGCTCCGTTTTAAGGAAGATGTAGAAGAGGTGTCCCTGGTGGTAGAGCGCAAGCTCCATGCCCCGAGAGATACCGAATTCCTTCTTATGGGATTGGAAATGATGAACGATGAGCCGGGAATTGAATACACATCGATCGGCGCCAACGGAGCCAAGTTCGATTCGTACTTCCGCTGTGAGCTTTTTGAAGAGCAGCTCAACCTCTATGAACCGGACCTCTTTATTGTTTCCATTGGGACCAATGATGCTTATACCCCCAATTTTAACCCGGAAAAGTTCGAGGCCCAATACGAGGAGTTCATGGCTATGATCAAGCGTGCCAGCCCTGATTGTGCCATCCTCCTTACCGTACCCAACGATTCGTATTACAAACGCAGATACCCCAACCGCAATACGGCCAAACAGCAGGAGATCATACACCGGCTGGGCCAAAAGTACCAAATGGCCGTTTGGGACTTTTACCGCGTGATGGGTGGCTATGGTGCCTCTGCCCATTGGTATGAACAGGAACTTATGCCTGCCGACCGCATACACTTTACCCAACCCGGATACAGCGTAAAAGCAGATCTCCTGCTCGATGCGCTTATCACCGAATGGGAACGATCTGCCTCAAGACCCGTGAACAGTATACTAACCTATTTCAAAGCTATCGGTGAATAGAATAAAAGATATTTTTACGTTTACAGAAGATTTCCCCCTCATCTTTACCCAAGCCAATTTCTGGATCTTCTTCGGGGTGATCTACCTCATATTTTCCCTGCTGTACAAAAAGATACGGGTACGAAACCTCTACCTCTTCCTGATCTCCCTGTTCTTCTATTACAAGACCAGCGGGATGTTCGTGGGCTTGCTCATCTTTTCTACTGTGGTCGATTTCTTTATAGGCCGTGGGATCTACCGAAGCGATGATCCGCTAAGACGAAAGGTGCTGGTTACACTAAGTGTGATCATCAACCTGAGTACGCTGTCCTATTTTAAATACGCGTATTTCTTTACCGATTCTTTTAATTACCTGTTCAAGACCGATTACGAGGTGCTTAACTGGCTGGCTCAATGGAGTAACAGCTTTACCACGGTGAACTATTTTACGGTCGATAAGATCATTCTTCCCGTGGGGATCTCCTTCTTTACCTTCCAAACGATTAGCTACAGTGTAGATATCTATCGCCGCAAGGTGAAGCCTCTTGCTTCGATCCTCGATTTCGGATTCTATGTGAGTTTCTTCCCCCAGCTGGTGGCGGGACCTATTGTAAGGGCAGAGAACTTCGTGCCCCAGATCGATAAGCCTACCGTGATCACCAAAGATGATTTTAACCGGGGAAGCTTTATGATACTAAAAGGCCTCATCAAGAAAATGATCTTTGCCGATTTTATCGCCATGCATTTCCTGGATCGGGTGTTCGATGCTCCCGATATGTATTCCGGGTTTGCCAATATCATGGCTATGATCGGGTACTCCCTGCAGATCTATGGGGATTTCTCGGGGTATACCGATATCGCCATCGGCCTGGCCCTGCTTATGGGCTATAAACTGCCCACCAACTTTAACTCCCCCTATAAGGCCGAGAACTGCGGAAATTTCTGGAAACGCTGGCACATTTCCCTTTCGACCTGGTTGCGGGATTACTTGTATATCCCACTGGGAGGGAACCGGCAGGGAACCAAGGCCTCCTATATCATCCTGGGGATTATTCTCCTTGGGGTCATGCTGGCCTTTGGTAGTGTGTATACCTACATCATTATCCCATCCCTTGTAGGGGCGGCGGTCTTCGGAGCCATGTATTCGCCCACCATCAAGAACCATATCAATACCAATATCAACCTCATGCTCACCATGCTTATTGGCGGACTCTGGCACGGGGCATCCTGGAAATTCGTGATCTGGGGCGGACTCAATGGCCTGGGGATCGTAGTATATAAGTTCTGGCGAAAGGTGAGTCCGTGGGAAAACAAGACCGGTTGGCTTGTACACGCCTGGAAGATCCTGGTGACCTTTATCTTTATCACCTTTACCCGTATCTACTTCCGTGGAGAGAGCATGGAGCAGATCGGAAAGCTCTACGATCAGATCTGGAACAATATGGACTGGGCCGGAGCCGGAGAAGTACTCTCTGCCTATAGCGCCGTATTCTGGGTGATGCTTATTGGGTATATCACCCACTGGCTGCCACAAGCAACCAAAGACGGATTGGAAGGCTTGTACGGGCGCAGTCCGATGCCTGTTAAGGTCATGGCCGTTGCGGTGGTAGGGGTATTGTGCTACCAGGCGTTCTCGTCAGACTTCCAGCCGTTTATTTATTTCCAATTCTAAAGGAGACGGTAGAACCAAGAGTAAAGAACAAAGACGCTTCACCTATTCTCCCAAAATAAACTCCGCTGCCATTTGCGCATGCAGGTCGGTGGTCTTTAGTAGGGGGATGTCGGCCTTTACATCTTCCAGTAAAATGGGGAGCTCAGTACATCCCAGAATGATCCCATCGGCGCCTCGTTCTTTTAGCGCCCGGATCTGTTCGAGGTAGAATGCCTTTGCTTTTTCGGTGAATTCCCCGCGGGTGAGCTCCTTGCTAATAAAATAGTGGGATTTAGCAATGCTGCCGCCGTGTTCGGGAATGATGGTATTGATGCCAAATTCCTCTTCAAGAACCTCGGGAATATACCCCAGGGTCATGGTGGGTTTGTTGCCGAGAAGGCCCAGGGTCTTCAGGCCGTGTTTGGCGGCTTCTTTTCCGGTGGCACTTGCAATGTGAAGTATTGGGATATCGATCCTGGGTTGCACGTATTTGAATACCTTATGAGGGGTGTTGGCGCAGATCAGGATACCTTCGGCTCCTGCAGCCTGCAACCGTTTGGCCACTTCCAAGTATTTCTCATTAATGCGATCCCAATCCTGGGAACGCATGATCTCGATATTAATGCTGTAAATAATGAGTTCGGGATTGGCCTGGCTTCCCAGTTCGGCAGCTACCATCTCGTTAATAAGCTTGTAGTATTCTACTGTGGAGTACCAGGAAGTGCCTCCGATGAGTCCAAGGGTTTTCATAGGCTAAAGCGGCTTATTATGGTTGTTTTTCAAATTGAATACTCCAAAGGCCTCTCAGTTCCCCGGGGGTATACCCTTTGGCCCTGTCGGCAGGATAACGTTCCAGGATGCTACTCATGGTTCCGGCCTTGATATCGGTTACCGGGATGCCATGACATTGCATACACAGGTGGGCGGTCATGATGGGATAATAGGTTTGGATATGATCGTTTTTCACATACACCACTCCCTCCAGTGTTTCTCCCTTTTCGAGTTGATCTTTATAGCGTTTCATTATCGAAAGGGCTTCGCTGTTTGCACGATTCACCCCGTTTCGGGTTTTATTGGTCACCCGGCGAATTCTTGCATGGTGCACCTTGGCCAGGCTGTCTGTTATGGGCAGGGCCCGGAGGTTACAAAAGGCAATGGCATTTTCGGGGCCTCCTTCGGCGATCTTTTGCTTCAGTGTGGTACCCAGGACTTGCTGGGTTTGCATAGCGATCTGTTGTCCCTTTTTAAGGTATTCCCGGGTATCTATAGCTTGTTCTGCAGGTTGCACTTTTTGCTGTGGATCGGTATTTTCTTTACACGAATTAAGTGTAAAAAGCAATATGACGAGTAAGAAGCCTTTAGAGTTCATAATTGAAAACTTTTTTCAGATGACGTTTGACATAGAAAAAGCGAATGATCCCTATAAGTAACATGGCAGGGCCAATAACGACCAGTGCCCAGCCGATCCATTTGATATCGCTCAAAACATCGAGTTTGATCACGGCCAGCCCGGAACTCAGCAATACGATAAAGGTTCTGAAATACGCTAAAAAGGTTCGTTCATTGGCCAGGCGCGTGCGATCAAGGGCAAGGATGTCTGTAGCAGGAAGTTTTCGTTTCGATTCCATATCAATTTTAAATACACTGCAATTCATTCCCGGAGCACTTGCCCCTGATCTGCGGTTGGTGTTAAAGATAAGGTGTTGAGGTCCCAAAGGCTGTAACAACGGTTGCACAGGTCAAATGACTTTGCACTACTAAAAATACGAATAATCTTAATTTTAATAACGTGAAGTTAAGGTTTATACGATGCCAGGTATTCCTGTTACTTCCGTACCCGATTGAGCAGGGTGTCTCGTCCCTCCATAAGCTTAGCACTAATACCTGTTTTATATTCATGCGGAAAATCGAACCGGCGGTACTCCGGGGGGAGTGACTCAAATATTTCGATACTGCGGTTTCTGATCTCCGCCAGGTGGGTGCCCGATCGGTTCACCGGTTTTCCCTTCATCATTACCGGATGTAACATGGGCCTGAGCTCGTAAGGGCTGAGATCCAGGTTGCGATGGGGTTCGAAAGGATGGAACATACGGTCGGGAGCCTCTTCGGCATAAAGGCTTATAC
Organism: Robertkochia sediminum; assembly: GCF_016786255.1. Classification (GTDB taxonomy): domain Bacteria; phylum Bacteroidota; class Bacteroidia; order Flavobacteriales; family Flavobacteriaceae; genus Robertkochia; species Robertkochia sediminum. Next base: position 106,108 of record NZ_JADMKT010000075.1, on the reverse strand, counting down.
AATCGATACCCGCCATTTGTTGGTTGTCCTTAAACGCCCGATAAACTTGCTTTTTAAAGGGTAGACTGGTCTTGACCAGGGTTTCGGAGAGTTTCATTCGGGGAGCGCCTTCAAATACGCTCATCTTATACACCCCATCGAGGGCGGCATCCGGTTTTCCGGTGACCAGGGATGTGCCTACTCCGTATATATCGATAGGCGCTTCTTGTTCTTCCAGACTCTTAACAATGTGCTCATCGATCTGGTTGGAGGCCGCGATCTTGACATAGGGGAGGCCGGCATCGTCCAGCATTTTTCGGCAGGCTTTGGAGAGGTATCCCAGATCACCACTGTCTAATCGGATGGCGCGCAGGCGATGGCCATGTTCCTCTAATTCCCGGGCTACTGTTATGGCATTCGGTAAGCCTTGCTCCAGTGTATTGTAGGTATCGATGAGCAAAATGCAATTGTTTGGATTGGTATTCGCAAAGGCCCTGAAGGCATCGATCTCCTGCTCGTAGCTTTGAATATAGGCATGGGCCATGGAGCCTGAAACGGGGATGTTAAAAAGGTCGGAAGCCAGCACATTACTGGTCCCGTCACATCCGCCCAAATAGGCAGCCTTAGCGGCATGATGACCACCCAGCCCCTGGGCTCTGCGCAGTCCGAGTTCAAGAATGGTCTTTCCATTGGACACATCCCTGATGCGTCGTGCCTTGGTGGCTACCAGACTTTGAAAGTTGAGGAGGTTGAGGAGCATGGTTTCTAAAAGGTGGGCTTCGATCACTGTGGCCTCGACCATGAGTATCGGACTGTTGGGGAAAATGAGGTCGCCCTCTTCCACACTGTAGATATTACCGCGAAAGCGAAACTGGGAGAGGTATTCCAGAAAGTCCTTGTGAAAGCCTTGTTCTTCCAGGTACTCCAGGTCATCTGTTGTAAAGGAAATAAACGGTAGTTCTTCAAGAAGTTCATGTAATCCCGCAAATACGGCATACCCCCCCTTAAAAGGTAGCCTTCGGAAGAAATAATCAAAGACTACTGTTTTGTCCTTGTTTCCGTTGAGAAAATGCGATTGCCCCATGGTGAGCTGGTAGAGGTCGGTGTAGTTAAATGTAGATGGAAACATATTTTTTGGTTAACGGTTAATGGTTAGTAGTTAGGTAGGCAGGTAAGCGGGTAAAGGGGTAAAGGGGTAAAGGGGTAAAGGGGTAAAGGGGGCAGTTAGTCTCTAGTTGCCCCGTGTCCAGATCTCGTATAAAGGCTCCCCCTTACTGTTCTTTCCGGAATGGTGCCAGTTACCTTCTTTGATCTCGTATTGAAATTCCAGTTGGGCACCCACACGGGAATCATCACGGGAAAAGAATTCGATGTTTTCGGTATATATGCCGTCCTTAGCCGTATAGGTGCCTCCTCCCGTACCCATAAAGGATTTGGTTTCGGTATTGTAGGCGATCCACTGAAAACGGGTGCTGGAGAGGATCTTCATGGTTCTCCTCGGAAGATTGGGATCACGGGTCTGTATTTCCCCATTGCGTTTTCTTCCGGTAAAGAACCAAGCCCCGGCCAATGGGGAATCTGTTCCGTCGTCTATACGGTGAAATTCAAAATTGTCCTCAATGATCGTGAAGGTATCTGAAGTGACTTTCACTTGAAATGTTATGGTGTCGCCTACCCTTTCATTTTGGCTACTGTCAAATTCCACGATCTCTGTCATGGTGTTCCCGTCAAGAGACCAACGGCCGCCATTGGTGTCGATGAACTTTCCGCTTTGGGCCTCGTAACGGCTCAGCACCTGGTAGTGGTTTTCAGTGATGATCCCAACCATACGTATCTCCAGCCCCTGTTCATCGGTGGTGATGGCCTCCCACGCCCCTACCGGCGCTTGAGCGTGTATAAGAATAGTGAACAGGAGGGTATACAGGGAGAATAATCTGGTCTTCATGCGGATCAGTTTTCGGTTGGTTTTTTAAAAATACGAAAACGAACGTTTTAACTCCTTTGTTTTTAGAGGTTTGGGTGTGTTTTTGAGATTGAATGCACGGTTTTGAATACGCAGCGTTCTCCGGGAAAAGAGCAGTGGTGTAAAACGATGGTTCCGGATTATGGAACAGTGGCTTCTTCCCGGGCACTTAAGGTTTCCAGGTAACTGTTAAAGTTGTGTTCTTTGGTATAGATCGTTTCCTTGTACTGCGGAAGGTATTTTTCAAGGATCATGGAAATATTATAGCCCAACTGGTAATAATAGCGGTCGTTGTAGATGTCATATAATCCTTTATCCAGTTTAATGTCATAGCCTTTGAACATATTGGTGATCAGTGCCAGGTCTTCTTCTCTGAGCAAATGGGTGTCACTGGTATGTTCAGACAAGTATCGCTTACACAAGGATTCAAAATACCGGGCGTGTCCTTCCATGAGTATTTCGTAATCTTCTGCCTCCCGGATGTCGGTCCCGAATTCATTTTTGATCCGCTCCAGTCGTATGGTTCGCAACGAATCGTATGCTTTAAGTCCAGAGATGAGGTCGGTGTCATCGATCCAGATACTTTTTAGGATCTCATTTTCCTGATGAATACTTTCCTTGAACCATGCTAATTCACTGTGGTACTTTCCGAGAAATTCATCCGGACCTCCCGGGATGTCGAGGTTGGTGTAATAGGCTTTAAATTGAGGTACGGCTCTCTGATAGCCATGAAACAGTTCGTGGATCACCATGATCGACCAGTCTTGCAGATCTTTAATTCCAATTAAGTCTTTGGTGAGATCAAAGCTCTGAAAGTACAACACATTTTCGCGAAAGTGCAAGGAGGTGCTATCGGTATCGGTATAGCTTGTCGAAAAATTGAAGTTAAGGGTGTCAGTATATTTTGCAGAAAGCTTTATACGTTCCACATTTTTTAAAGGATCCATCTTCTGATTTTCTGTAATGCTCAGGATGTGCTTGTTCGGATGTAGCACATAGGTCCCTTCATGAGTATAGTACACCACAGGCTGATAGTTGTCCTTTTTTCCAAATTCCTGCCAGTGTTTTTTGGCAACGTCGTTTTTAAGTTGGATCAGATAATCGAGGTGTCTCCAATAGTTTTGATTTTCTATGTCGGCCTCATGGACTTTGTCTTTCTTTGGAGCCTGTTGGCATGAGAAGGTAAGGCAAAAGCATAAGATGTACAGTAGATTTTTCATAGAATTCCTTGTTTAGTATGGTCCGGTATTTTTTACAAGATCTTCTTTCACGGGCATATGATCTTTTCTGAGTTGGCCGTTTACCATGATCTCCTCGAAATAGAGTTTGACTCCAAGGGCATTGAAAAGGTCGGGTGTGTTTTGTAACTGTAAATGCAGGTGTGCCTGTGTGGTGTTCCCAGAATTGCCGCATTGAGCGATGACCTGGCCTTTTTTTACCTGTTCGCCTTCCCTGACTTGTATGGAATGCATTTTTAGATGTCCCATCAACACGTATTCATAGGAAGCCGTTTGTAGAATCAGCGTATTTCCGGTAGGCGATTCGGTATTCACTTCTCCAGGGGTATTATCGGCTATACCATCGATCACCTTGACTACGATGGCATCACAAGGGGCCATGAGTTCTTTACCAAATACGAGATAACTCTCGTTTATTGTAGGGTCACCTTTAAAGGGGGCTCCGCCGGCAACCATTAATATGTCATAGGCAAATTGCTGGTTGGGATCTTCCATGTGATAATTCTGTTCAAGGGTCTCGCCGCCCCAGTACACAAAGGCTTCCTCCTTAAAAGGAAAGATCATTGCCGTAGTGTTTCTTTCCGGTATGGACGTGTATTCTTCCTCGTTTCGGGGAATGAATAAACTGCTGATCTTTCCATGCTCATCAACACCCATGAATATATTGATGAGTCCTTTCTCAAATGTAGTTTTATAGCGGTATGCAGTTCCTGACTTACCCGATACTTCCATTTGTTTTATCGTCCCGAAATTTGACCTTACCGTTTTTATCAGGTTGGTGTAATGAGCCTCTGAAGCGAGTTGTTGCATCACTGGATCGAGCATATGATAGAGGTCGGAATAATTAGAAGAATTGTAGTTTAAAATGAAGTTCTCGGTGACATTTTCATGTAGTTGTCCTTTGTCCTGAGCAAAAGCCATTGTTAAAAAAGTGAATAGGCCTACTTGTATGATCTTTTTCATCGTGACACGATATATGATAAACTTCTTTTGATCAGCTAGCGTTGAATAATTGATATGCTCTGGACCATTTTGCAGTACCTCCGGGCAATACCCGAATGGGGCAAAAGAGCTCCGGACAGATCACATGAGTCCACCCCCAAACATTCACCTTATAGGCCGGGAAGTTTCCGGTTTCACGTATACCTATTCCACTCTTGTGGTTATAGAGTTCCCATGAGGCGTCAACAAATTCGTTGCCGGCCAGATAGCCGAAAAAGAAGGGGGCTTCAGGTGTGTTTTTAAAGGTGATGTCACGAGGTCCTATACTTACTTTGTGTTCAGGGTCGACATGCTCATCGAACAGATCCGGTTGTATGTCAAAGGGAAACGTAAGATGGTAGTCCGGTCCTGTAAGCTCTTGATCGATGGCGGTAAAGTTGTGCGCATATTCGTCGGTAACGATGGGTTTTACTCCGGTGTTTTCGAGGGAATAGTTGATCGTAAATCCGCTTTGCTGTAGTGCGATCTCTTTTCTCAAAACATATCCATACCCATTCACCACCTTTCCGGTGCAGCTTATGATCATACGGTCTGTACTTACCGCTGTTTCGAATTCGGCGGGATCGATCTCGTAGGGGATGTCAAATTTATAGTCGGCATCGGTCTTTTTCAATAACCCCACTCCGATCTTGTGAAACCATTCGCCAACTTTCGCTTCCTCAAAACCCAATGGCGAATCAAATCCGAATTCATTGTAAAATCCTTTCCCGATCACATCTTCATCTTCAGCATCGGTGCGTTCTATTCCGGAAATCTGTGTGCCGCAGAATTTCACTTTTACAATTTTTCCGGTTTGGTCAAAACGCGAAAAACAATAGTTTTCAAGCGGACGGTCAACGTGTATTTCCAGGTTGTTGTTTTTTAGGATGTGTGTCATCTTAATAACCGTATTAGTTATGTCACCCTAAGGTCTTTAATCAATTTAGGTGTTGGGGTCTTCAGGATTTTTCGGTCAAAGTACCCCTAAGATAGTACATTGTTACAAATCGTGAGGTGATGCTGAAGAAAGAGTGATGGTTTAGGCAGTCCATCAGGACAGGCAGCAGGTATTAGCAGGGAAGGCTTAAGTACGATCAAAGATAAAATGTACGGAACAGGATTCGAAATCTCCGTCATTATCAAAGTCGTATTCGCCGGTATCGGCTCCACCATTTACGGTAAAGGTCGTGCCGTCGTAGGTATGACCATAGGTGTCCCAGTCGCCGGGTTCATCGGCCCAAACAATGGCAAAATAAAAAGTTTGCTGCCATTCTTCCCAGAACATTTCTCCGCTAACGTTATACGCATCCCGGTTTATGGGGTCTATGGTTAGTGTAAACCGGCCATTGGCCTGTACGGTCATGGTTGCGGTTCCGCCATCGGCGATCACATCTACCGAATTCGTACTTACGCTAAACTGTGCTTTCGTAGCCTCCCAGGTTCCGGTAAGTTCACTTATCGGAAAGGGTCCGTCTTTGGTGAGTGCTTCTCCTTCATCATCATCAGAACTACAGGAGAAGTTCAATGCGGCTACCGCAATGAACAAAAGATAAAAGAACTTTTTCATGGCGCTATATTTTAGAAGAGAGGCAGGCATGCCCCTCAGGGTTAATTCTTTAATGTACCTTTAATTACCGGATACAGCAATGACGGGGGTCAGAGAAAATGGTGAAAGCCATTACCATAGGGTTGGTCGTGCCTTCTCGTTTTTGCTTCCTTTCTGAAAATCGTTTCCGGAAATGAGCAAGGGAGTGCTATTTGGATCGTTTTACCTTTGAAGTAAAGCGTCCAGTTTAGGCTAATCTATTTGATTTTGATTGATGATTTAAGGCTTAGACGTCATCGATCAAAATTGGTTACAGGATATCGGGAGCGTTTTTTTGGAGCGTTTTAAAAGCGAATGGCATTCGGAGTTTCCTTGTTGTCAATTACCAGTAAATACCAGTTTCGTTTTTTGACAACGTCTATTGCCATAATACTTATTCAGGACGGCATCGAACAAGCTACGCTCGCCCTGGATGAGGTTAAAAAGAGTCATTGACGACTTCATCTTCAGGTCGTCCGGACTGCCAAGGATCTCCCGGGCACTTTTGTTTTCTAATTCAAGAAAGACTTTAGTGATCTCCATTAACCGACTCCCCAGGATGTGGTGATCGAGATAAGCACGGGCTTCTTCTGTACTTTTAATGGCATAGTATACGGTCGTACTGCTCCTGCCGAGGCATGCGAATTGAGGGAAGATATACCACATCCAAGGGCTGCATTTTTGTCCGCTCTTTATTTCGTTCAAGGCAATTACATAACCGTCAGACTGAGCCTCGAGGAAGCGTTTCAGGTTGAATGGGTCTTTCATAGGAAAGTTGTTTATGGCCTAAATGTATGGATTAAATCTCTTGATGAGACCTCGCTGCGCTCGGTCAACCTTGGGGGTGCTTGGTCAGGCCTCTTTATTTTCTATAAAGTTAGCAAGGAGGTCTTTTACCTTCCCCTGCAAGTAACTTTTTTGAAGAAAATACGGATAATTATAAATTATGGAGAAGTGACTGAGGTTACCTTGCCATTCTAACTGGGAAGGGATCAAGGAATAAAAAAAGGATACAATTAAGGACTTCAGGACAACTTTTCGACCTGTTCCACTAAATCCAGTTTTATGAGTTCCCAGGCTTTGTTCCGGTAACAATTCGGGGTGAAATCTTCATCGGCGAGTGAATGGTTCAAACAAGCCGCCAGGAGTTCCTGGGTGGTAGCGCCATATGGATTTCTGGTCTTATAGAATCCGAACATTTCTTCTATAGTGTAAACATCAAGAAGCTCATGCAGATCCCAAAAATCCTTCTTTCGGCCACCATTAGCGATCACTTCCAGTTTCATGGCGGCTATTTCCCGGGTGGATGCCAGGCGTATATTCATGACGTCTAATAATGGAAATGCAAAGGGGTCTGTATAAAAGAGGTCCAGTTTAATGGCCTTATCTTGATTTTCTCCAATGAAATAGGAGGTTCCAAATGCGATCTCACCGGCTATTGGCGATTGCACATAAGGGAATGTCTGTTTTAATACTTCATCCAACTGCCCAAAATCTACAGAGCCATATTCCTTATCGGTAAACAGATCAATATCCACAGATTTCCTGTGTCCTTGTTGCAGACTCAATGCGGTACCACCAACCAAACGAAAGGGATCAAATTCTTTAAGCGCCATGAGCGTGGTTAACGAATCCCAAAGCAGGTCAGAAACAGTATTGCGATGTAAGTGCATTTAAATTCAGATAAGGTTATAAGCTTCTGCATTTTTTTCAAATGAAGGTAAGCGTGAATTTTTTATGGAACTGACTATTTTTGATACCGCCGGTTTGCCATAAAAATTGATCATTTCCCTGATCTCCGATTCATTGCCGCGTTCCAATATTCGCTGGATAACCACACGTTTGTTTTTTATCCAATCGATCTGATTCATAGAGGTGTCCCAAAACAATACCTTCCTGAACTTGCTGAGGTCGGGTGTTCTTTGCTGTTTTGCAGTCAAACTATTTTTGACCTCGTAGGCGGCTTGCAACATCATGAAGTAGTCTTCCTCGATATCAAAGTAGGAACCCAGCTTAACGGATAATTCCGGATTTATACCTCTGCGCTGATTGATGATGGCGCTTAGGGTTTGCTTGTGTTCACCTATAGCCATAGCTAATGCAGAGCTTTTAATATGATTGCGCTTGAGCTCACGCTTTAATACAAGCCCGGGATGAACTCCTTTTATTTTAGCTATTTCAGGTAACATGTTTGTTTGCATAGATACTCACAAAAGTAAACAATTATGTTTACTTTTTAAAATGTTTGAATTTTGGAAACCGAAGAACCATTCAGGAAAGGTTACGTCCTTTGAGCCGATTACCAATCCTATTCGGTTCAAGTATGAGCGAAATATGATCCGATTAAGCAGTTCCATTTTGAGGTAGCTTACAGGAAGGCCGTTGATTACAGGTGATTTGAATAAGCTGGTGAGTCTTTTTAACTATTTCAAAAGTACTCCCGAATTAGTCACTTTTTAATCCTTCTTGTGTTTAGAGTAATGATATTCTATGATTGTCAGATTGGTTGTTGAGTGAACTTTGAAAGAGTGAGAGTTCTTCCGTAGGCTGAAAATATAGTACAGGGGTATGATCCCGGGCTTGCTATCGCAGCCTTTGGGATTTTTTAGCTCCTGTTACGTGTCACCTATTACCTGTTACTTTTAGGGAGGAGTACCTCGCTGCGCTCGGTCAACCTCGGAGGGGGTGCTTTACCCATGATCCCGGGCCTGCTATCGCAGCCTTTGGGATTTTTTGCTTATTCCCTTACGCCAGTAAACTGCCGACGGGACTAAACAAAAAATCCCGATCAACTTGCGTTGACCGGGATCATGTGCACATGAGAGGAGTCGAACCTCCACGCCCGAGGGCACTGCCACCTGAAGACAGCGTGTCTACCATTTCACCACATGTGCGGCTTGCCTTGCAAAGAACGTTTCTTGCTTTAGGCGGGCCAAAACTAAAAAAATCCTTTGAATTGGTGAAATGCTTTTCAAAAAAATTACCACTCAAAAAACAGGATCGGAGGGGCCATTAATACCAAGGCTGCAATAAACAGGATCACCAGGTAAGGCAATGCCCATTTAAACCATTTATCATAGGGTATTCCCGCGATAGAAAGCACTCCCATGGTTACCCCGCTGGTGGGTACGATCATATTGGTGAGTCCGTCGCCCATCTGAAACGCAAGCACAGCCACCTGCCTGCTTATACCCAGCAGATCACTCAAAGGCGCCATAATAGGCATGGTCAATGCGGCCTGTCCGGATCCCGATGGGATAAAGAAGTTAAGCGTACATTGAAACACGAACATAAGCTGGGAGGAGATCACCTGGTTGGAATCACCAGCCAGCACTGCTACCGTATGTAATAAGGTGTCAATGATCTTTCCATCTTCACTGATCACCAATAATCCTTTAGACAGGGCGATCACCAGGGCGGCAGTCATCATATCTTTTGCTCCCTGAGTAAATTCTTTTATGGCGATGTCGATGTTCAATTTGTAGATCACGGCACTTACCACGGCCAATCCGAGAAACAAGGCTGCGATCTCATTGATATACCAATCAAAACTATTCACTCCTACGACCAGGGCAATGATGGCCGCCAGAAAGGCCAGAAGGATAAGCTTTCTGCGGGTGTTCAGCTCGGGGATCTCAGGCTCATCCTGCTCCTTATCAAGTACCGATCCCAGGCGATACATCGGACTCTTTGTCGGGTCCTTGTCGATGCGGGATGCATAGCGTTGTAATGCGATACACGCAATGGTGGTTAGCACGATCCAAACCACAAAGCGGTATCCCATTCCGCTAAATAGCGGAACTTCGGCTATGGTCTGGGCGATCCCGATGGTGAACGGATTGGTAATAGCACCGGCAAAACCAACCCCGGTACCGATCACCGGAATAGCCGCTGCAACGATGGCGTCATAATGCAGGGCCCGAGCAAGCGGAATGGTGATCAGGATAAATACCAGGATCTCTTCACTCATGCCAAAAGTGGCCCCTGCCAGAGAGAACAGGGCGGTAACCCCGGGAACGATGAATTTCTTGGTGGCCGGTCTGCTCTTGCTCATTTCGATGATCCTGAAAATTCCGGCATTGATGGCGCCCGTTTTGTTCACAATAGAAAAGGCACCCCCAACGATAAAGATAAAAGCGATCACAAAGGCCGCTGAGGTCATTCCCTTGATTGGAGCCATGAGCAGGTCGCCAAGACCTTGCGGATTCGCGGGTACTTTCTCGTAGGAGTCGGCAACGACTACCTCGACATTGTTCACGGTTTCTCGTGCGTATTCCCCGGCCGGAACGATCCAGGTGAGGAGAATAAAAATGATACTGATGCTCAGGATAATGGTTATGGTATCGGGAAACTTCTTGGTAAATCGCATAGTGAGGGTGTTTTTTTAGTTGCCAATAGTAAAGGTTTCTCCAGGTAGAACCACCTGAACCTTCAGGTTGTCGCTCCCCAGGAGTCCGTTCTTTGTTTGCAAGTTGTCAGTCCTGCTTTCGACCACGATGATCTGTGACTTCCCTGTAGTGCGATAGCCATTTCGGTCTACGATCAGGGCGGTTGATTCATCAATACCTACGGCCACTTCTTCCGGGTGTTCTATAGCAACGCTCAGCAAACGGTTCATACGCATACGCCAGATAAAATGCTGGTCAACGATAAGCTCGGGAGCAAGTCCTAACCCTTCGGCGATCTCAATATTCTCGGCTTCGATGGTGCGGAACTCCCCGGTGTATTCCGGGTGCTTGTACTCATCACCGGTGATCATCTTCTTACTCATTACGGCAGCCCCCGCACTGGTTCCTGCGATCACGGCTCCCTGCTCATAGGCCTTGTGAATGGCGGTGGCTATGGGAGTTCCTTTAACGATACCCATAAAGCGGTTCTGATCGCCTCCGGAAATATAGACCAGGCTGGCATTTTCTACAGAGTCGATCCATGCCTGGGGCATATGTTCTTTGGTAAAGTTGAATCCGGCAAGCTTGGTTTCGGCCACGCCCAGGTCGGTGAACTGCTTACGGGCATACCAGGCTGAAGAGTCGGGCTCGGAGCTCGACATGGGAAGGATCACCCCGTAATGATCTTCTTCTTCGAGCTTACTAAGGTCCATAAGTTCTTTAACCAGTTCCGGCGGACGCTTACCGCCGCCTATGATAAAGAGCGATCCTTTAGTAGTGGAAGCTTCGGTGGCCACTGTTTCAGTAGTTTCTTCGGTTTTATGCGTCTCATTGCAGGAGGTTAAAAAGGTAACCGCCGCGAAGAGGCTGAGTAGGGTGGTAGTAGTTTTCACAAAGTTGTTTTTTGGGGTTATTTAATTGTTTTCAGGGGTATCCCAGATATATACCTTACGGTCATCTTGGGTAACCACGCCGCGATACATGCCTTCTGAATTGTACGGCATGGTAAAATCTCCATTCCGGTCAATGGCAATGATCCCACCATCACCTTCCAGGGCGGCTTGCTCGTCGATAGAGCGCTGTGCTGCCAGTTTAAATGAGATGTTACCGTATTCCATCATATCTGAAACACGTGAAGCCACGGTAGCGCGAATGAACATCTCGCCGATCCCGGTGCAGGAAACCGCACAGGTTTTATTATTGGCATAAGTCCCACAACCGATCATGGCCGTATCGCCAATTCGTCCGTCTATCTTATTGGTCATCCCTCCTGTGGAAGTAGCAGCGGCCAGGTTACCTTCACTGTCGATAGCTACGGCCCCTACCGTTCCCTTTTTAAAGTTGGTATGGTCGAGGAAGGTCTGGTCTCCGGCCATCTTTTTGGCCATTTTCCACTGCTCTTTACGAAAGGGCGTATCGAACCAGGTATTGTCTACGATCTCCATACCATGATCTTTCGCCATGGCATCGACCCCTTCGCCGGAAAGAAAAACGATATCGTCCCGGTCCATAAGCACCTTAGCCATTTTTACGGGATTCTTAATGGTCTGGCTGTTGGCCAGTGCTCCTGCCTTTAATGTCTTTCCGTCCATTACAGAGGCTTCCAGGTAATGTTTTCCACTACGGGCGTAAACCGAGCCTTTTCCTGCATTAAAGTTCGGACTGTTCTCCAGGGCGGTTACGGCAGCGCAAACCGCATCGGTGGCTGAACCTCCGGATTTTAAAACTTCCTCTCCGGCAATGAGGCTGGCGTTGAGGTCGTTTACGATCGATGCTCTTTCGGCATCGCTGAGTTCTTCTTTGGTGATGACCCCGGCACCGCCGTGGATGCATAGGGTGTATTTTGATGTTGTGCTCATATGGTATTGATGTTCTTTGATGATCTTGTTCTTCTGCTCCCTCAGGAACACTTTTGGATTATATGACCTGTCAGGACCATGACTTGTCCTGAGGTCCATAGTGGATCGTGGGCTTAGGGCTAAGAAATAGGAATATGGTATACGCCGCCCTAAGGGCCGGTAGGGATGCTTCAGCAATTAAAAATAGGTTGCAGGCCTCTAAGCGTTAGAGGTTTGCAATAGGGAAGTGGGGTATGGAGGTAAGTTTCCAGGAGTTTAATTGCATTGGTTAGCCGGATAAATATATAAAAAAGTAGGAAAGAAAGGGCCATGATCGTCTGGTAACCGAGGGGTGAAAAATGGAGGAGGAGCTGGGTCGCTTAGGATATCCCGACACCTCCGGAAAACCCTTGTAGTCAGCGTCCGGGGAGTGAATGATCTCGTAAGATAGGGTATTTGATTGTTATTCAGGTTTTTGCGTAATATTTAAGATAACGGATGCTTTTATATTTCATCTAAAATCGTATTTTTGCATCCGCTAAAAATTGAAGCTATGACCGAATCCGGAAAAATTGAATTAATGGCCCCTGCAGGGAATTTTGAATCCCTTCAGGCTGCGATCGACAATGGTGCCGACTCTGTATACTTTGGAGTAGACCAATTGAATATGAGAGCCCGTGCCAGTATCAATTTCACCATGGACGATCTTCCGGAGATCACCAGAAGGTGTAAGGAGAAGAACGTGAGGACGTATCTTACCCTGAACACCATCATCTACGATCATGACCTTACCTTGATCAAGACCCTTCTCGATAAGGCTAAGGCTGCCGATATTACCGCGGTGATCGTGATGGACCAGGCGGTGATCGCCTATGCCCGTCAGATCGGTATGGAAGTACATATCTCTACCCAGATCAATATCACCAATATCGAGACCGTGCGTTTCTACGCCATGTTCGCCGATACCATGGTGATGAGCCGCGAGCTTAGTCTTCGCCAGGTAAAGAAGATCTGTGAGCAGATCGAGAAAGAGCAGATCAAAGGCCCTTCAGGGAATTTGGTAGAGATCGAGATCTTTGGTCACGGTGCGCTTTGTATGGCTGTTTCAGGTAAATGCTACCTGAGTCTGCACTCACACAACTCCTCGGCCAACCGCGGAGCCTGCAAGCAGAACTGCCGTAAGAAATATACCGTGATCGACCAGGAGAGCGGATTCGAGATCGAGATCGACAACGAATATATGATGTCGCCTAAAGATCTTTGTACACTGGATATCCTCGATCAGGTGATCGACGCCGGTGCCAAGGTGCTTAAGATCGAAGGTCGCGGACGAGCTCCTGAATACGTGGCCAAGGTGATCAAAACCTACCGTGAGGCTATCGATGCCTATGATGAAGGAACCTACACCGAAGAGCGTGTGGCCGAATGGATGGAAGAGCTTTCTAAAGTATACAACCGCGGATTCTGGAACGGATACTACCTGGGGCAAAAACTCGGGGAGTGGAGTGATGGTCCGGGATCGCAGGCTACCCAGAAAAAGGTATATGTCGGTAAGGGTGAGCATTTCTTCCCGAAAGCCGGGATCGCCCAGTTCAAGATCGAAGCCTATGACATCAAGGTGGGTGATAAACTTCTGATCACAGGACCTACCACCGGGGTAGAGGAATTCGAACTTACCGAAATGATGGTAGATGATAAAAATGCAGAGCAGGCTCAAAAAGGAGATAGTTGTACCTTTAAGACCGATTTCAGAATTCGTATGTCTGATAAACTGTATAAAATCGTTTCTGCATAGTGGTCGTAGTTACTTTACAAAGGGAAAAGTGTATTGGGTGTAATTACTGTGTGGAACTGGCACCCGGGCAATTTCAAATGTCTAAGAAAGACGGTAAAAGTGTGCTCCTGCATTCGAAAGATAAGAAGGGGTTTTACACGATCAAGTCGCATGACAATACCATATACGATCCGTGTGTGGAAGCACAGAAAGCATGCCCTGTAAAGATCATTACCACAAAAATGATATAGAGGATCATCCATGAAAATATAGACCGGATCAGACATAAAAGCATGTTCGATCCGGTTTTTTTTATGCCTTGATGTGTCCTTATGAATTCCGACGCCACTACAACGTTATAGTGCTGTAAAACAGCAATTTAATGCTCGTTTTTTACAATCAAAAAACTATGCATGCATAGTATATTTGCACCGATGATGATTTAGATAGCTGTCATAAGCTATTAAAGTACCCTCCGGCAACTGCCGGGTACTTTATGAAGTCGACACTATTTTTAGTTGATTTTTGATTATTTAAGTTGGTTGGTTAGTAAAGGCTGCAGGGGTGCAGCCTTTTCTTTTTTGTATTGACCAAAGGTGAAGTGTGATGAGGGAAGCGTGATCCGTTTTCAAGAAGCAAGACGAAATCGCATAGATCAAAGACATTCCCTACTCCCCATTCCCCATTCCCCATTCCCCATTCCCGGCATAACCGCATATCTTCATCTCCCTTAAGTGTAACAATTCTGAGCAGTCGATGTCTTATTAGTATATCATCAATCAATTTAAAACCATCTGATTATGAAAAACATCATCATGCTGCTCTGCGCTGTACTCACGCTGTTACCCTTACAGGCGCAGGATGCCGAAAGTGCAGATTGGAAATCAGACATCAATTATTTAAAAGAACTTATAGACAAGGAATACCCTTTTCTTTATAAAAAGGTGACGCGGGAAGAATTTCAGGATGCAGCAGATGCCTTGTTATTAATGGCAGATGAAGCCGAAGATCATGAGATGGCAACCGGCCTCATGAAGCTTATCGCCTTGTTCGGTTACGGGCATACCAGTGTGGGATTAGGAAATACGCCATATGATCTAAGACAACTCCCCGTACATCTCAAACAATTTAAGGATGGTATCTATATCGAAGGCGTTCGGGAGGAGTTTTCTAATGATGTCGGTGCCCGGGTACTGAAGATCCAGGGGCGGGATATTGATGAAGTTTACAAAAAGGTAATTACTTATTTCCCGGCCGAAAATTCGCAGTTCTTTAAGGCTTATGGAATGAGTTACCTGGTTTTTACAGAGATCCTTACTGCCGAAGGGTTCATTGAAGACCCCACAGTTCCCGTTACGCTTACCCTTGTTAAAGACGGAAAAGAGTACGATCGCGAAATGAATCCGATGGAAAAAGGAGAACGCACCCCTGCCAGCTACGGATATACCCAGAATAAGGATGGCTGGATCTCTGCAAGGGATACCAATGCAACGCCGAATTACCTCAAACATTTAGAACGCATTTACTACAAAGAATACCTGGAAGACCACAATGCCATGTATGTGCGTCAGAGTCAGATCAAGGATGATTCCCTCATGGCCATCCCTGAATTCTACGATGAGGTCTTTAAGGAGATCGAAGCAAAGAATATTGAAAAACTGGTGATCGATGTGCGTCTTAACGGGGGTGGAAATAACTATAAGAATAGGGCGGTTCTTAAAGATATCATCGCTCATCCGGAGATCGATAAGGTAGGAAACCTGTTCGTGATCTTGGGTGACAGGACATTTTCTGCCTGTCAGAACCTGGTGAACGAACTGGACAATTACACCAATGCCATTTTTGTGGGGGAACCCACGGGGGAGAATATCAACTTTTACGGAGATAATAATAAAGAGGAATTGCCGAATAGTAAGATCCCTGTTTATCTGAGCTTTGCCTGGTGGCAGGACAAACCCCAATGGGAAAACCAGGAATGGTTGCCTCCCCATGTTGCAGTGCAAATGACCTTTGAAGAGTTTGCAAACAACCAGGACCCGGTATTGGAAGCAGCCTTGAATTTTAAAGACGACAATTTCGTTCTGGACCCCATGGACTACCTCACGAGCCTGTTCATGAAAGGGGATATTGAAACTCTTAAGAAGGAAGCCTTTAGGTTTTCAAAAGACGAGCGCTATGTGTTTTTTGATCTGGAGCAGCGATTTATTGAAGTGGGTGAGCGCCTGACCGGAACAGGTATGGTGCATGAAGCTCTTTTTGTACATCAGTTAAATACCGAATTGTATCCGGAATCGGTAGCTACCTGGTATGCATTAGGGAGAACACTAAAAGAGGCCGGAATGAAGGCTGAATCCCTGGAAGCCGCCCAAAAGGCGATGGAATTGGCAAGCGGTCAACCCCAGCTGCAAAAGCAACTAAAAGACTTTATACAAACACTGGAGTGATCTCGCAACCGTATAACCGTCTGTTAATCAGGTCTTAAAATGAAATTTTACCCTTGGTTTTTACAATATCCAGACTTAACTCCCGCTGTATATTTGCATCGTTAAATCATTGAAATACAAATGGTTGTGATTTTAAAAGCGAGCGCTTTCACGATCATTCAAGATATTGCTTAACCTATGTGTTATCGTATCGTGCCCAAGCCCTACGGGCACGTACAAAGTTTAGTGAGTAAAATTGAAGTTGACAACATTTTGATTATTTAAGTTTATTGGTTGGTTAGTGTTTTTAAGGCTGCAGTTACTGCGGCCTTTTTTTTTGATCTGGATGAAATATTTAAGAAACCCCTAATTCCCTATTCACCACTCTCTATTCTCCATTCTCGATTCACCACTCACCACTCCCCATTCCCGACTCCCCATTCCCTAATCATATCTATTCATTGATTCCCTTCAAATGTGATCCATCTCCGGTCATTTCCCATTGCCCCAGGGCGATCGGAATATTCCCGATGCTATTCAGGGTATCGAAGAAATCGGAGAGTTTGAAATCCTCCCCCTTAGACTCCTTCATTTTGGCGTATGCCGCCATGGCCTCTTCCACCAGGTACTTCCCGGTAATATAGCTGGTCCCGTAACCGGGTTGTCGCAGGTAGAGGTGTTGTTCGAAGATGAGTAATTCTTTTTCAGTTTTCATCCATCCCCGTGGCGTGTATTCCGAGTGAATGGTACCGGCCTCTTCCATGGTCATCTCGTTGGCATGTGCATAAAGCGAACCGAGTCCTCTGGCCGCGCGCTGAGCGATCATGATATAAACGATCTCTCGTGCCCGCGGATTTTGTTCGTAGAGGCCTGACTGCATAAACATCTCTTCTACTGCGGTGGCCATTCCTTCATTTCGCGAGTCAAAAATATTGTAGAGCAAAGCACCCCTTCGAATGGTATTTTCCTGAGGCTCCAGATCCATCCTGGCCAATTCGAACCAATGGTAAAAATGAGAGAACAGGGGCTTGGGATCCAGGTGGGCGGTGATCCAGAAAAAATTCCGGGTTGCTTCCGGAACGAAGGCTCCCAGGTGTGCATCGAGGGCAGGCTTGAAATAGTCTTTGACGGTAACGATCTCGTTGGTCTCGAGAAAATTGATAAGTTCTTCTGCAGCCTTTTTTGCAAGGGCGTCATAGGCTTCGGGACTATTGGCAGCATCGAGTTCAGGGAGGTTGCGGTTGCGGTGTTCTTCGAGTTTTAAGGAAGACCATGCCCTGGCGAGTTCTCTTTTCAGGAGCATGACCTCATCTTCCCAGGTGAGGGGCACCAGGTGCACGTTTTGCTGGTACCAGGTGTATTGGTCTTTTCCGATACCGGATGGACCTGTTTTTTTAGGAGCTTCCTCTTTGAGCCATGTGGCCAATTCAAGGGTGGAGGCCATGGCCTGGTCGATTGCAGTGGCCAGCTCACTGTCTTCAGCAACCCCGGGAAGGGTTTTAAGTTGGGTTAGGTCACTTACCTGGGTTTCGATATCCCTGATCCCGGCTATCCACAGATCCCTGGCGTTTCCGGTGAGGTTGGTTTTTGCTTGTGTATTGAGTGCAGGGATGATGCTAATGGAGTTCAGGAATTTCTCCCGATTTGCTTCCGATAGCGGAAAATCGTATTGCCACACTTCAGTCACCGCATGATGGGTAGGCCCCTCATGGGCGGGGACATCACTTCTTGACATCCAAATCGACTTGTAAAATGCGGGATCCCGTTCCCACGGTTTAAGCACATGCTGATTGAATTCATATCCGTTCATCTCGGCCCAAACAATATGCCAGTCTACCTGTTGAGGTACGGTCCAGTTTTCCCTATTGATGCCTTTTAATTGCGCTCTTAATTTCTGGAATTCCGGCCACCGTTTTTCAAAGGTCGCTTGGGTGTAATCGGGAGCACCGTCTTTCAAGGGCGGATTTTCAAACGCCCTCCAGGCTTTAAAGAGGGTCACGAGTTCGGGGTGACTTTCGCCTCCGGATAAAGCGTTTTGCGCATGGAGGGGTATGGTGAGCAGGAGTAGGCTAAGACCTGATAGAAGACCGAGGTAGTTTTTTAGTCTGGCTGTGAGTGTCATAGTACAGGAGATATAAATTCTATTAAATATCTGACAAGTATTTTGGTTTCCCAAGAATTCTTTTTCGGGGGTATTCCTAATTATTATTTTAGGTTTGGAAAAAGATTTGTTTTAAACTGCATCCCGCATCCCGCATCCCGCATCCCGTATCCCGCATCTCATATCCCAAATCACCTCATAACCTTATAACTTCGTAACACACTGTTAATCAGTTATTAAAATGAAATTTTACCCTCGGTTTTTACAATATCCGGGCTTGACTCCTGATGTATATTTGCATCGTTAAATCATTGGAATATAAATGGTTGTGGTTTTAAAAGTGAAAGCTTTCACGATCATTCAAGATATTGCTTAACCTATGTGTTATAGTAACATGCCTAAGCCCTACAGGCATGTTGAACTTTTAGTGAGTAGAATTGATTTTTGATTATTGAAGTTTATTGGTTGGTTAGTGTTTTTAAGGCTGCAGATTCTGCAGCCTTTTTTTGTATCCTCCGAAGCTTTAGCGAAGGAGGATCTCTTATCGCTGGAGCGTGCTGTTCTATTCCGAAGCTTTAGCGAAGGAGGATCTCTTATCGCTGGAGCGTGCTGTTCTATTCCGAAGCTTTAGCGAAGGAGGATCTCTTATCGCTGGAGCGTGTTGCTCTATTCCAAAGTTTAGGGTAGGAGGAAATCGGCTTACAGTAATGCTGCTGGGAGAGATCCCATTTCCCTGACCAAAATCATGATTACATCCCACACTATCGTATATCTTTGTTCGGTGATGGAATTGGATACTTTGATCTCCTGGCCATCGTCCTTAAACTAACATTAATGAAAAGACTTTTCCTGCTGATCGCGATCGGCTTTATGGCGTCTTGCCAAAAGGATACCAATGAACCGGTTATTCGTGAAACTCTTGAGGTGTACAATATTGTTTTCGAAGCAGAAGACAATCCTTCACTCTCCACTGATCTGAAACTCACCTTTGACGGCGACCATACCTTTTTCGGAACCGCTCCAAGGGGAGCTACCATGAAAAGCCTGGTGTCTACCATTGGGGTTAATGCCGGTGATGTGGAGTTCGAGATGAACGGCATGCCTTACGTAAGTGGAAGTACTGAAGGGGATTTCAGTACCCCTGTTACCCTGACCGTGCAATATCCTGATGGAGACGGAAAGGTTACTTATGATATTCGCCTGCGGTATGATAATGGGATCCCTGTTGTATATGTAGATACCAATGATCTCCCCATCGATTCTAAAGAGGATTATGTAGTGGGAAATATAGCGGTATATGGCCAGTTGGATTATCCGCATATGGAGGAAACCCTTATGAAGATCAAAGGTCGTGGTAATTCCACGTGGTGGCAGGGTGTCGAATTTGGTAAAAAGCCCTATCAGGTAAAATTCTCAGAGAGCACAGAAATGCTGGGGATTCCGGCAGATCGCAAGTGGGTATTCCTGGCAGAGTGGTCCGATAAATCTCTTATGCGTAATAAGATCACCTATGAAATGGGAGCTATGAGTACGCTTGGTTATACCCCAAAGGGTGAATTCGTAGACCTGTTTGTCAATGACGATTATCAGGGTACCTATTTGATGGCTCAAAAAGTAGAGGTGACCCCGAATCGTGTGAATATCGGGCAAAACGGTTACCTGGTAGAGATCGACCAGTTGGAGCGTTTGGATCCGGAAGATGTGTATTTTACCCCGGAGATTTTCACCAGTCACTTCGCCAACAACGTGTTCAATATCAAGTCGCCTGAGATCGCACAGGGTAGTGCTGCCTACAATGCGATTAGCAATCATATCAACGAATTTGAATCCGCGCTTTTCGGATCAAACTTTAAGGATCCCGATACCGGTTACCGGGCGTATATCGATGTGCCGAGTTTTGTAGACTGGTACCTGATCAATGAGATCTCCAAAACGACCGATGCCCAGTTCTGGTCGAGTATTTACTTTACATGGGTCCCGGGAGAAAAGATCAAAATGGGGCCGCTTTGGGATTTTGATCTTTCTTATGGCAATGTGGAATATACCGATGCCCGATACACCGAAGGGTATTGGATCAAAGATAATTTATGGTTTTCAAGGCTTTTTGAGGATCCTTATTTTGCCAATGCTGTAAAAGAGCGTTTTCAATATTATAAAAATAATATGGGATACTTACTGGGTAAGATCGATGCGTATGCCAACTATATCGATGCCTCCCAAACCGATAACTACGAGCTTTGGGGCACCCTTGGAAACTACGTATGGCCAAATCCGGTATGGTTTGACACCTATGAAGAAGAGGTCGATCACCTCAAGAATTGGCTAACGACCCGAATGAACTGGCTCGATAGCGAGTTCAGTAAATAAAAGTCCGCCCGGAGGCTGTTATCCGGGTTTCATGTACTTTCTTTTGACTTTTGAGCTGAAAGGGAAGACACAGTGGGTTCCCATTGGTCTTCCCTTTTTTTTGATCAAGATCGAATATTTGAAACATCCCCAATTCCCGATTCCCGATTTTCCACTCTCTATTCCCCATGCCCCATTCTCCTTGTAACCTTTATGAGATCGCCACGGTTGGCAGACCAACCTCGCGAAGACATTCCTCTTAAAGCCGCGTCACCGTGTCACCGCATCAACGCATTACCGCATCACTGTTTGTTAAACTATGTTAAGAGCTGTTACATAGTGAATTTTCTCAAGTCTTATAACAAACACCTAGCCAATGAAAGCATCAGTTGAATTAAAAAGCATTGCTGAGAATAACCCATTGGGAGACTTTGTGATCTCTTCGGTTTCCCATCTCGAAGTTCGCACAGAAACTCCTCGTCCGTCAGTGAAGATCGTGCGTTCGGGTACAGAGCGCTATAAAGTTAACGGCCACCATTACGACGTTGAAGGCGATCGTTTTCTGATCGTTGATAAGCATTGTGATCTGGGACTTACCATAGATGACCACAATGGAGTTCATGGGGTCTGCATCTTTCCTTCTGCCGAACTGATCAATGATGTGGCACGCACCCGCCTGCTCCATGAGGAGGCCTTGCTGGATAACCTCATGGTAAAGGATCAGGTTAGGCTTACCGAGCAGTTTTGTCATTATCATCAGAACCAAACGGGTGTTTTTCTGAACGATAACGTGAATACGGTTATTAATGCAGTACATCAAGGAGGAGAGGAGACATTTGATATGGATGGTTTTTTTGTTGGTCTGGCCGAGTGTCTGGTAAATGATCAGCTGAAGCTGGAAGGAAAAATGAAGAATCTTGATTCCGCCCGAAGGGTAACCCGTGAGGAACTTTACCGCAGGGTGTCTTTAGCAAGAGATTTTATCGTTGCCAATTACACCGAGAAGATCAATCTTGACGACCTCGTAGCGAATGCCTGTTTGTCGAAGTATCATTTCCTGAGGAGTTTTAAGTCTATCTATAACAAAACACCTTACAAGTATTTGCTGGATATCCGACTGGAGAAAGCCAGAGAGCTGCTGCAAAAGGATTTCTCGATGGCCGAGGTGAATCATATGGTGGGATTTTCAGATGTCAAGAACCTGAGACGTGCCCTCAAAAAGGCTTCCTGATCCTATTTCGCAATTTTTACGCTTTCTCTAAGGCGATTCACTTATACATTGAGATCGATCTAGAACCCCATGGTATTCATGGGGTAGCATACTATTACATTTCATCAATCAAAAATCATCAATTATGAAAACATCAAATTCACACCAGATCAGAGGGGTTGCCCTAGGATGGAATGTTGCGATACTTTTTATCGCCGGAACTATTTTATTGGGAGGCCTCGTACAAGGTTATAACCCTCTGGCGCAGACCGTGAGTGAGATCGGAAGAGCCGGATCTCCGCTTCAACTGCCCTGGCAGATCTTTTGCGTGGTCGTTGGAGTACTGTTGGCGATCTTCTCCGGATTGCTTATTGGTTTTGCCCGAAAAAACAGCATGTCGGGGGTTCCCGGAATCCTGCTATTGTCTTACGCCATTTGTCAGATCGGATTGGGTTTCTTTCCCACCCCTCATGCGTTACATAATGTTTTCGGACTGCTCATGATCGTAGGGTATAGCGCTCCGCTGAGCTTTGCATTGTTATGGAAGGGAAGGACTTCTGCGGCCTTTACAAGGATCTCACTCACCTGTTTTGCCCTGGTTGTAACCGGGATCTTTCTTAACCTGACCCCTGCATTTGCTCCAGACCTTTACCCTCTTGAATACTATGGTGCGGTACAACGGTTCCTGCTTTTTACCTTTTACCTGTATATAGGTTTTATCAGTATTTATCTTTCTGTAAAACCCATAAGGTATGCTCTCAGTAAGGTCCAGGCTTAACCAGGTATAGCGCCGGTAAAATAGGCGATTACAAGGCCGCTGTTTTGTTTTAGCAATTTTTACGCCCTTTCCCTTTTTGAAATCCGGTTTCTTTGACTTCAGAGTTAAAAATTAAAACCATCATGAGATCAAAAAACACAGTTATGAGTATGCTCCTGCTCTTCGTCATTACTTTGGTGACTGGGCAGGAGCTGGAACGAAGAGCCATGTTCGGGGTAGCCGTAGGGCCATTGTCTGAAGCCAATATTGAAGGAGATGTAGACCGTGGTGTTTATATTCAGGGCGTGAGACCCGGATTCACCTTCGAAAAAATGGGCATTCAGGAAGGCAGCATATTGCTGTCGATCAATGGTCAGGAAACCTATGACCTCAATAGTTTTCGAAGTGTAACCAGTGCCATCAGAGGAGGAGCAGACCTTGAGGTCGCTGTGAATGAGAACGGGGAGGTGCGTCGCTATAAGGGTAAGGCCATGGCACGACCCTTTGAAGAGCATCCGCAGGCCGATCTGCACTACGAAGTGGTGTCTTACCCAGGGAATAACTTAAGATCTATACTCTATACTCCCAAGGGAAAAGAAAACGCTCCTGTAGTGTTCTATTTGCAGGGATACACCTGCCAGTCGGTGGAGTACCCGGACTTTGTGCCTATGAAGAAGCTCATTAATGAATGGATAACTGCTGGATACGCTGTTTATATGGTAGAAAAGCCAGGTATGGGCGATAGCGACTGTGAGACCGGATGTATGGATATTACCTTTCACCAGGAGCTGGAAGCGTTCTCCCAGGCCTATAGCACATTACTTCAAGATGCCCGGATAGATAAGGATAATATTTTCCTGTTTGGACATTCTCTGGGCGGGATCGTGGCTCCCATATTAGCCCAACAGGTTTCACCAAAAGGGGTGATCGTATATGGTACCGTGGGTAAGAATTGGTGCGATTATATGAAAGATGTGGTTACCGAACAACAAATGATGTTCGGGTCGACCAAAGAACAGGTGGTGGAAGCCTCAAAGCAAAGCTTCCCTTTTATAGAAGATCTAATGGTTAGTGACCTTTCGAATACTGAAATGGTAAACAGCGGGCGTTATACCGAATACCTGAGCAGGGAGGGACTAAAAGCCGAGCTGGAACGTGGTTATTACCTGGGACGTCATTATAAATTCTGGCGCTCCCTGGCAGATATTGATATTCCCAATGCCTGGAAGCAGGTAACCACCAACGTCAATGTCATGCATGGTGAGTATGATATACAGGCAATAAATGCTAAGTACGCCAGGATGATCGCAGACCTGGTGAACGACCATCAGGGGAAGGCAATTTTTGAGTTGGTTCCCGATACCGATCACGCCTTCCTGAAATTCGAAAGCATGGAGCAAAATATACGGGCTCTTACCAATGGTACCTACAGCCAGGCGCTCAGGGAAAAGTACAATCCGGAGGTGGCCCAAAGAAGTATCGTTTGGATGAATTCCCTGGTAAGGGGTTAAACATTCTGAGCAATGCGATTATTTTCTGGTTTAGTTTTGATGACCCTTTTCATTTGGGGTGGATTGACAGGGGGGAATGATTTTGATACTTCAGTTGATGGTTTTATTAAAAAGTATCAGGATCTGGAACTCCCCCCTTTTCAATTGAGTTACCGTGCCAACCTGGAGGCTATAGGATCTCCGGAAGCAGTAGCCGCTCAGGAGGCCTTTTTTCGTGAACAAGGATCTATCTTCTACCATACAGACCGTACTGCACTTACGGCACATCAGCGGCTCGAACTCGATATGATCCAATACGAGATCGACATGAACCTGGAGCGTATTAACCTTGAGAAAAAATGGCGTGCAGAAAGTACGCCGCTTAAGGGAAGCGGACTCGCACATGAGGTTATGGGGAAAGAATGGTATGTTTATTTCCTCAAGCGATGGGTCGATAAGGATCTGACCCCCGAAAAGGCCTATGCCTTCGGATTGCAGGAGATCGCCGGGGTTGAGGAGATGATCGAAGATTTTAAAAGGAAGCACGGTGTTGGCGAAACAACATTGGCTCAATTCCTCAGCGAACATGCTTTTGAATTCAAGGATGCTAAGGAGGTACAGGCGTATTATATTGAGCTTCGCTCTCGTTTACGCCGTAAGGCAACATCTTATTTTCCGCACCTTGATAAAGTGCCCGTGGTAAACATAGACAGGGGGACTAACCCAGACCTGGCTCGTGTACCGGGCTACTATAGCAATGATACCTTTTATTATAATTTTTTCGGAGATACCTATGACGGAGGAAGCACACACTGGATGTATCTTCATGAGGCGATACCGGGGCATCACTATCAGTTTTATTTGAGAGGCTTAGCGACCACCGGAACGGTCCGGGAACATTTTAGTTCCTATTGCTTTACAGAAGGATGGGGTGCCTATGTGGAGGAGCTTGGAGATTTATTGGGACTCTACGATACTCCGGCTACCGAGTACGGCATGCTCGAATGGAATCTGATCCGGTCGGTAAGGGTGGTTCTTGATGTAGGGCTTAATTATTACGGGTGGTCTGATGAAAAAGCGCTCCGTTTTTGGCGACAGCATATTAGAGGAAAAGATGCAATTGGGATGCGTGAAATTGAACGCATGAAACAATGGCCGGCACAGGTCATTACCTATAAATACGGCGCTGCCGTGATCAAACAGTTAAGAGGCGATATTCCTGATAGCAGGCTCAGGGATTTTCATGAAGCCTTATTGGCCTATGGAGATATTCCCCTGTCTGTATTAACAAAACACATAAAAAGTTAGCGATGGCAAATTGCACGACGAAACATGAGTATACAGGACTCCGGGTTCTTTGTTTTCTTTTATTGTTCGCAGTTATTGGAGTCCATAGCCTTCAGGCACAAATGGTGATCAAGGAGATCGATGCCGTATATAGGTCTGAAGAAGATGGCAGGATCATTTCTGATGAAGAGTTTCAATCCTATCGGGGAAGGCATATTTTCAAACGTCGCATTCGGGGAACCGGTGGTACAAAGGATACCCTGGTGATCGAGGTTCCGGAAACGCTGAAGGAAGATTATCTGAAAAAGAAGTTCGCGGCTCAAAAAGGAAAACCGCATACTCCGTTTTCGGTGGTCGATATACACGGCAACCCGATCCGTTCTGAAGCATACCTGCCTCGATCCTGAGTTTTTTAATGGATAAAAGTTTCTTTTCTTGAATATCTCAACCTGAAGGGGATAGTATATTTTCATTACTTTAGAGGGTGAAGGCCATCATGGCATTCGAAGATGGTCAAATTAACAAACCCATGTATTTATAAAAATGAAATTCATCCCCGTTTATGCTTTACTGGTTTTCCTTCTGGTTTCTTGTTCCGGTAATAAGGTGCTTTCCAATTATGCCATAAAACCTGAGGTTCCTTTATCAGCGCTTAATGCGAGAGGTATTGCTGCCATGAGTCCGAACTATAAAAGTTCTTACTATCACTTAGTGCCGTATTTGTATTACAATGAAAAGGGGAGGTTTAATGAAGTACAAGGAGATTTTTATAATCTGACCTTCAAGGATTCAACCGATATTAATATTTCGGTGAGCTATTTCCGCAAATATGGTAAACATCGCAAGGTATTGAAAGTGTTGATAGCGCTTAGCGAAACGTCATCTATACCTATTGCAGACCTGCCTGTTGAGGTTACTTCAAGAAAGCATGGTGATTTTTTACGCAGTGACAGGCTATGGGGTAATGCCAGGATCAATAAGGAGCAGGAGCGCATGCTGTTCGTTAAACCTTTGGAAGTTCACGATAAATATGATGTGCTCAACCAGGTTAGGGATGATGCGATTATCGTTAGCATAGATGGAGAACGCTACGTGTTTTTAAATCCGGAACTGGAGACCGATTTTGAAGCCTCCAATGCTAAATCAGAAGAAGAATGAACTTAAACCAGATCACCGTAC
Organism: Robertkochia sediminum; assembly: GCF_016786255.1. Lineage (GTDB taxonomy): Bacteria > Bacteroidota > Bacteroidia > Flavobacteriales > Flavobacteriaceae > Robertkochia > Robertkochia sediminum. Next base: position 79,569 of record NZ_JADMKT010000075.1, on the reverse strand, counting down.
CTTCCCTTGACCTCGATATCTCTGTGCCCTTTTATGAAAACCTCGGACTCAAACTTATTGTAAAGGCAGTGCCGCATTACGCCCGTTTTGTTTGTCCGGACGGAAATGCCTCCTTTTCCATTCACCGTGTAGATGAATTGCCTTCAGGAGAAGGGGTTTATGTGTATTTTGAATGTGATGACCTGGATGAAAAGGTGGCCGAACTAAAAACTCTGGGAATTCAATTCGATCAGGATCCCACCGACCAACCTTGGCTCTGGCGGGAAGCACGCCTGAAGGATCCCGATGGGAACAGGCTTATTCTGTATTACGGAGGGGAGAACAGGTTGGATCCGCCATGGAGAATAAAAGAGGAAACCAGATAACCCACACCCATGAAAAACAGAAAGCTTTACTTTTTTACCAGCTTAGGCATTACCTTGATTTCTCTGGCCTTATTACTCTCTGGTTCTTCACTATTAACCTTAGGTCTGGATACTGCCGATACCATTCCACTGGGGACCTTTACTACCTGGGCGGGGTTAATGGCCTTGCCTGCAACCCTGTATTTCTGGGTGAAGGAATTGCGGGATCCTTCCGGGAAATGGTATGCTTTTCTTTCCGGGGTGTTGCGGTTGTCTCTGTTGCTCGCGATCCTGTGGGCTCCGGTGTCTTACTTGCTTGCCGGTAATATGAGCTTTAGCTTCTCTTCGGCAGTCGAAGGCTTCCGAGGGAGTCCGCAAGCCTATGTGTGGTTTATGCGTTTTACCAATGGGATCGTTTACGGTGCACTACTGGTCCTCAGCTTGTACTGTGTGACCCTTTTATGGGAACGTCTTACGAAAAAAATAAAGAGGTAAGGCAATCGCGGATTCAGAGCTATAACATGCATATCCCCGTAACTTCATAACTTTATAACCTCATAACATTCAGCATCCTTCTTGCAGAGTTCTGTGATGGGGTTACTACTATTTCAATCGATAGGGTATGAGTAACGAATGGGACGATATGGCCGGGCAGTGGGAGGAGTACCCCCTGGTAACGGTTTATGCTCAAAAGGCATATGCCAATCTTACGGAAGCTGTTGATCTGAAAGCACTGCGCATCCTCGATTTCGGATGTGGTACAGGCCTGTTGAGTGAGTTGATGTTGCCTGAAGCGCGGGAGATCGTCGCTCTGGATGCTTCGGCAGGGATGATCGATATGTTGGCAAAAAAAGACCTTGAGAATGTCGAAGTGATCGCAGCCGAATTATCCCTGGAGTTGATCCGGTCGTATGAGGCGTTAAGCGAAAAGTTCGATCTTATCGTGGCATCTTCGGTGTGTAGCTTTCTTCCCGACTATCCGGAAACGCTGAGGTTGCTCACTTCCATGTTGACAGATGAAGGTGTCTTTGTGCAATGGGACTGGCTGGCGGAGCAGGAAGATGCTCCCAATGCCCTTAGCAGGGGACAGATCAAAGAAGCTTTTGAAAAGGCAAACCTCCATATCAAAACCTTGTCAGTGCCTTTCAGCATGTCTTTCGATGATTCAGAAATGCCGGTGATCATGGCGGTGGGTAGCCCTGCCGATTAATTTTTTTGCCTGTGAGGTTTCAGGCGTCATAAACCTGAGGTACAAATAATAACACCCTTCTTTAAAGGTTGTAAACAAACCTAAAGGTAATGAATCGCGGCTGAATGAAATTTTCAGAAACGAATACCGAAATATTGTTGGCGCTGTTTCGAACCTGGGCGTCGATATTCAGGATATTCGTGGCCCTGATCTCATATTCCCATCGCGCATCCCGGTCCTTGCGGTAGGAGAGGGTGGCATTCCAGTTCTGGAACGACTGTGAATTCCCGTTCCCCAGGTCCTGGTCGGTATAGGTGTAGTCTGATCTGAGCGTTACCTTCTTCCACAGGTAAACATCCAGTTCGGCCGAAGGGGCATTGGTGACAAATTTAGTTTTACGATTCCCCTGGTTGTTATCGGTCACACTATAGCGGTACCGTAGGGTGAGGTTAGGAGCCACCTTGAAGTTGGTGCGAAGGCCGGGGGTATAGGTTTGTGTATATCCTTCATTAACTGAGCGGTTGCCCTGGATGAACTGGTTGATCTTACTGTAATTGAAACTGGCGTTCAAACTGGCCTGCACCTTTCCAAACGTGCGCTGTACCCTCCCGAACACATTCACGTTCTCATCGGCGAACTGGGAGTTAAAGAAGGTACTGGTCCTGATCACGTTCTCAAAATTCGTCAGGCTTCGTATCTGATCGATGTTGTTGGCATAAGATGCCCTTACGAAAACATTGGTGTAATTAAAAAGGTTGAAGCTGCTGTATACAAGGCTTACATTATGCGACAGGGCATTTTGTAGCTCCGGCTCTCCAAACTGAATGTTATCGTAGTTGTTCAACACCAACCCTGCTGCCAGCCGTGTTACATCGGTAAACTGGTTACGCATCTCATAGCGCAGGGTGAGCGACTCACTTTTCTTGAGTTGGATCCTGGTCTCAAAATCGGGAAGGAAACGGAAGAAGTTATCTTCATAGGTCTCCCCAAACTGGATGTTCTTATTCCCATAGGCATGGATGGAGAAGCCCGGGGTTATGGTGAATTTCCCTGTTCTGAAGCGGTAGTGGGCTCCCAGGTAGATGTCACTAAAAATGTACTCGGTATCGTTGGTAGCCCTTCCCTCATTAAAATTAGGGGTAGGGTCAAATCGCGAACCGTCCAAAAGGAACTGAAACAGGTCGGAGTTAAACTGTTGTTTGCTCAGAATGGTTCCCAGGGTGAGGTTCAGGTTACTTTTGGTGTTGAGGATATTGTAATAGTCCAGTTTGGCATCGAGCTGGTTGGACTTGATCCGGCGATCTTGTACGATATTGTAATTATCCTGGGTGGTGTCTAAACCAAGGGCTTCGGCCGTTGGATCGTAGTTGTCATCTCCTTGTGCGTCATTTTGAAGTATGGCATTGTAGAACGGATCTTCATTGCGATACAGGTGTTGCGCCTCAAAGGCAAAGATATTGTCTTCGTTAAGGGTGTAGTAGTAATTGAAATTTTGGTTGATACTCCATGAGGTCACTTCATCCAGCTGATCGGTATTTCCGATCACGGAGGAGAATACGTTTTGCAGCTGATTGTCGTCGCTTATACGTCCCAGTACATCGTAATCCATCTGGTTGTTGACGTTAGGCTGATAAGAGGCGCTGAGCTTAAGCACCCCCTGGTTGGAACGCTCCTTACTGGACTGTTCGGTGATCTCATCGGGAATGCCAAGTTCCGGATCGGTATATTGTACAAAGCTGTTTTCACGTGAGAGGATACGACTGCTGTTGTAGATCAGGAATCCGCTCAGATCAAGGCCGGGATTGGGAGAGTAGCTGAAATTTCCCGAAGCCAGTTTGTTTTCTATTTCCAGGGCATTATTTTGGTTGGTGAGAAAGTTCAGGCTGTTATCCCCAAGGTTGAGGTTGGTTCCACTGCCATTACTCGGGGGGCGGAATCCACCTCCAAAGCCTCTGATGTCCCGTCGTGTAAGGGCTACCTCTCCGGTGTTGTTGAGGTCGCCAATGAAGTTGAGGCTGTATTTCGGACTGTAATAAAAGAGTTTGGGTTGGGCCAGGTATAAGGCGTCATCGGGAGAGCTACCTGCGCCTGCAGTGACATTCCCAAACCAGAAGTTTTCTTTACCTTCTTTGAGTTTGATGTTAAGGGCAAAATTATCTTGGTTGTTACGCACACTCCTCAACTGGCTTACCTCCGAATAGTTTCGCAATACCTGCACCTTGTCTACCGCTTTGGCAGGAATGTTCTGTGTGGCCAGTTTGGTATCGCCATCAAAGAAGTCTTTGCCGTTTACCATGAGTTTATTCACCACTTTACCTTCGACCTCGATTTGTCCGTCGGCATTGATCTCCACCCCGGGCAGGTTTTCGAGGACGTCTTCAAGTTTCCTTTCGGTACCTGTATTAAAGGAATCGGCATTGTATACTACGGTATCCCCCTGAACGGTTACCGGCATCTCATACACCACTTCTACGGCATCGAGCACATTGTCGGCTTGCATAATGAAGTCCTTTTTGATATCGGTTTCTTTAACCGTAATGATCTCTTCTACGGTTTTCATCCCCACATAGCTGATCTGGATCTTGTAGGAGGCATTTTTTGTGAGATCGAGTTGATACCTGCCTTCTGCACTGGTGATCCCGTAGGATTCCAGCGTATTGGATTGTTGGTTAATGGCAATAACATTGGCCAGTTCCAGCGGATTGTTAAGGGTGTCGGTAACAACGCCTTCGATCTTGATCTGCGCCTGTGCAGTAAGGGCCGAGATCAGAAAAGCGAGTAAAAGGATGTTTTTCATCAGATGGTGGTAAAGGGTTCAGGAATTTAGAAGGGGAGGTTAGGATCTTCTTCTTCCGCGGTTATCCCGCATTTCTTTCATTTTTTTCATAACGGTTTCCTGATAGTCTTCCTTGTTGATCTCCTGTCCTTTATTGGGAGCTTTGATCTCAATGGTCTCCTTAGGGTTCAGTACTACCTTGGAGCAGAGCATGGTGGTGTTCCCTGCACTTACTTCGAGAATGAGTCCGGGGAGTCCCCAGTATTCTCCGGGACCGTGGCTCACGGGGATCTGTGGAGTGTACCACGCTTCAATATTGGTGAGGGCAGTGTCCGGTTCAGCACCTTCTTCTGTGTTCTCAGCAGACCTGAGGTCTCCCCATGAAAAATCGTACCAGGCAAGCTCCCTGGTCGGTACCACCGCGTTCGCTTTAAAACAGGTGTATTGTCCGATCTGTTTGGTTTCTTTTCCCATGACCCATTTGATCTCCTGTAATTTATCTTTTACCAGGAAACGCTTACCGTAGAACTCCTGACTTTGGATAAGCGCATTTTCTTTCACATTCTTGTATTGGTCACCTCTTGAGAAGTTGTCGCCCCAGGAGTCAGTAGCTCCGGAAATGGCATCAAGCTTTTCGTCTTCAGTGAAGATCGACTCCTCCTTGTTGAAATTAAGGGTATAGGTTTTTTCCAGTCGGTTCTTCAGCCGGGCTTCTATTTGCTTCTTTTGGGCTTCGCTCATACGTGCCCCAAAACTTCCTAATTCCATTTTCGATTTGGAATAGTATACGGCTTGCCCCTGGAATTGCTGGATTTCAGGTGCAAAGGAGGTGAATACGATCAAAAGGATGAGGGAGGCAGTAATGATTAAAGATCTCATAATTGGTAGATATTTTGTTTATCAAAACTAATCAAAAAGTTAAACAAAAATAGAATTTTGTCTAAAAATTAACATTATTTGACGGGCAAGTTGGTGTTAGTTAGACTTTTAGCGTTAATAATGTTTAACCTTTACCATTTCTTTCTATCCTTGCTTACCCGCTTACCCGCTTACCCGCTTACCCGCTTACCCGCTTACCCGCTTACCCGCTTACCCGCTTACCCAGGTACCTACTTACCCTTAATGAGATCGCCACGGTTTACTCCGTAAACCTCGCGAAGACGAAGGATGTATTTTTTTACTTTATCACTACCTGTCTACCCACATCCCCACATCCCCATTTCCCCATTTCCCCATTTCCCCATTTCCCCATTTCCCCGTATCTTAGTATTCCTCATCCCTGCCATTTCTTTCCGGTGCTGTGATCATCATTTATCCATCTTCAACATCACATTTATGAGGGTTCAACATTTGCGTAATGCCACCATGATCATCGAATCGGGGAACCATGTGATCCTGGTCGACCCCATGCTTTCGAAAAAGGGGGAAGCGGGACCTCCGTTTACCTTGTTAAGGTTTAAACCAAGGCGTAACCCCATAGTAGACCTGCCTGCCAATGCCATGGCTGCCGTGGAAAGAACCACCCATTGTTTGATCACCCACTTGCACCCCGATCATTTGGACAAGGAAGGGGAGCGTTTTTTAAAGGAGCATCAAATTCCGGTAGCCTGCAGTGTGCTCGATGCCGAGGAGCTCAGAAAGAGGGGCCTTAACGTAGAACAGACTATAGACTACTGGAAAGAAAGTAGATTTCTGGGAGGAGCCATTACGGGTATTCCGGCCCGCCATGGTTATGGATATGTGGCAAAACCCATGGGGAATGTTATGGGATTCTACCTGGAATTACCTGGTGAGCGTTCCCTTTACCTGAGTTCCGATACCATTTACACTGATGATGTGCATAAGGTGCTTACCGAATTCAACCCCGGTATCGCCGTCGTGGCCTGTGGTACAGCGCAGTTGGATTTCTTCCAGCCTTTACTCATGCGTATGGATGATATTCTGAAGTTTATCAAAAATGCCCCGGGAGAAGTAATCGCCAACCATATGGAGGCGGTGAATCATTGTCCGACCACAAGAGAACAGCTCAAAAGAGAAGTTGAAAGTATAGGGCTATCAGATAAGGTGTTTGTGCCGGAAGACGGAGAAAGTATAGTGTATTAAACAGAACCAAGAGCCAAGAATAAAGAGTAATGACGATCCTTTATCAGTATTTAGTATCCTATTGAAAGTAAAATCATGTCCCGGTAACAATTACAGATATAAACCCGCACAACCGTGTCATCCTCCATAGCTTTAGCGAAGGAGGGCACAACCGTGTCATCCTCCATAGCTTTAGCGAAGGAAGGCATAACCCTATAACTATGAAGAAAGCACTCAAAGTAAAAGAATTTAGTCATAAGCAGCAGCTACTGGATTTTGTAAATGCGAATACAGATAGCATAGAGATCGTTTCCATATCCTCCAGCCAGGAAGCATTTTTCTTCCGGCATTTCCTTTGGTATTATGAGGGGTGATACGCAATAGATTACTAAGAATAGGTGAGGGACTGGAAAGTGTTGATCGGTGTTCATTGAATAATGTAAAGTGAATTTAAGATGAGATTAGAAGGTCTTAAAGAAAGAGATGTCTTGTTTTTCATTACGATGTTGTTATTGCTTGTTTCATGTAAACAGGATTGGGAAAGTGCTCCTGGAAAGAGCACGGCTGGAGGGTGGCAAGAGGCTCCGATCGATCCTGAGATCGAGGAGGCGGTAGCCTTTGTATTGGACGAGATGGATACTCCGTTAAAGCTTGTTCGGATCATTAGTGCGAAAAAGCAGGTGGTTAAAGGCATGAATTATGATCTGAACTTTGAGATGGAAAATAATGAAGTATGGAATGCCCGGGTTTACAGAGATCTTTCGGGGGAATTTTCGCTTACCAAGCGGCCTGAATTAAAGGAGTAACAGATAATTTATGACTAAAAACGAACTTCAGAAAGGAGATATCCTGATGCATTGCAATGGCAGTCACTGGCTTTCCAGGGCCATCATGTGGTTTGATGGTACTAAGGCACATCATGCCGCGATCTATATGGGTAATGGCAAGGTAGCCGAGGCTATAGGGGAAGGGGTTGTGATCAGAAACCTGGAAGAAAGTTATACAGATGCCGATATCACCGTTTTCAGGCATATGGAATCTGCTGAGGATATGAGTGCCGTTATGGCGAGTTGTAAAAAGTTTATTGGAAGTGACTTCGCCCATGAGAAGGTTTTGATGATCGCAATGATCTGTCTTACCAGAAAAGTAGATCTCAATCCGGCGGTGGTTAGGTTTGTGAGGAGAGTCCTGGAGAAGGCTAGTGCCATTCTGAACACCTTACGGGAGCAGAATAGATCCACCATGATCTGTTCTGAGTTTGTTTACAAGTCTTTTAATGGGGCCACTCACAAAGGGGAATCCACTTATAAGATCCGGATCAACAGAGAGGAGGATCTCAAAGATTTACGAGAAAAGACATATGCTTCAGGTGGTATGAAGAAGAGTATATGGGGTTCGTTCTACGGAGTTAAAGGTCAAAAGCACGATCGTGATCGTATGCTTTATCCAAACATTTCCCTGACTGATTGCGATTCGGATCCTGATTTAAAGATGCCGGCTGATGAAGGTCTGAATGCCTGGGTGAATGACGGGGAATTGGAAGAAATGTTTGCTGAAGTAGAACAATGGGAGGGAGGATTTACGCGTTTGGATTCAGTCAATGACCTGTGGCAGGAGCTTGAGATCCGCTCTAGTGACAGTCTTCAACCCGGAAAAATAGGTGACGAGATCGTTCAGCCTACCTTTTTGAGGAATGATTATTTAGGAGAAGATCCTGCGTATGTAATAGCCGGGTTAAAAAACATTTCAGATAAGTTTATGGCTACCTTGTATAAAACAAATCAAGCTCGGGGTGAGGATACTAACTTTACTACAGATCGAATATCCAGAGAATCGCTTCTCAAGGCTAATCCGCTGATTACCCCTGGAGACTTATTTGCGCGAACATCCGATCTGCAGAAGAAAGGAAGCCTTATAAAACCCTGTATCTGAAAAGGATCATTAAAGCTCCGTCAAAATTTCCATTGATAGCTCCTCCATCAAAAATTTCCTTGCTTGAATAGTATTTCAGTACTACCCCATAGCTATCCTTGAAACTATATCCCAGTCCAAAACTCAGACTTCTATTCGACCCTGAATCATCGGTAACGTAAAAGTTTTCTTGAAATTCCCGGTCCTGTGTAAAGGAAAAGATGTCGTCTTTGTTCAAGGGAACGATAACCCCGTAATCGGCTTGAATGAATAAGGCGGACTTGGTACTCAGGACGAAATGGCGTCTGATCCCGAAAGGTATTTCGATAAAACTGTATTGCGCAGTAGCTGTTCCGGGGTATCCAAACAAGGAGAGTTGTTTTTCCTGGCGTCCGTAGTTTTGGTAGGTCGGATTGGTATAGATACTCCAGTTTCTTTTGTTAAAGTTAAAGTGGTATTCTATTTCCAGTCCTCCGGTAACAGCCGTGTTATTGTCGTAATCGATTTTTTGTATGCCGTTTTCCTGCCTTACACTTTGTTCTAAGGCCATGGAAGTAATTCCGCCGTTTACAGACATCTTCAGTACGCCTAATGGCTTTTTGGTTTCATACGATTTGAAGGTCGCATTTTGGCAGACGTTAACCTTTTCGAAGATATCCGTTAGCTTTTTCCTCGAATAGGGGAGTTTTTTATATACTTCTAATCCTATTGAAGCACATTTGAATTGTGAATAGAGTTGTTCGCGATACTTAGCATTGGATTGTACCAGGTTGTTTTCAGTATACCTGTAGCTTACCAGTAATTTTGGAGTTTCCGAACCTTTTCTATAAAAGAAATAGCGCTGACTTCTTCCATGTTCCAGTAGATCGATCTCACCATCTACCAGGTAATTAAGTAGTATACTTTCCTCTTGATAGTTTGATGCGTTATCTTCTTTCCTGTTTTCATTCTCCCAATCTATTTCAACAGTGAATCGTTCTGTTCTTATCCCTTTTGACGGAATCTCATAAAGCATTATGTCTTCAACGGGTAGGTTTACTATTTTGGAGTCCATCGATGATTTATAGCTTATGGTCTTAGAAGAATTTATCCAGTCCCAGTTTTTAACAAAAACATCTAATTTCTCACCTTTTGTGGTGGTAATGTGTGCTTTTTCAAAGGTATTTTGGCTGAATGTGAGCAGTGGTAAAGTAAGTAGTAATGAAAAGTAAATTGCTTTCATAGGGGTTGCTAATAATTAGGGAGGTAAAACTAAAAAAGTAGGTTTTAACCTACAACAAAAATTTGTGTTTTCGTCTTTTGTGATCTGGTTATTTATGGAAGCTATCCCTTTCGTTATTCCTTTTTTCTACTTAAATGATATAGAAAAAGAAAGATAAATTCACATTATTGCCGGAGATGGTCTAAATTGTCTAGGAACTTTTGATTTTAAAAACTTCGATGAACGCTCAATTGTTTGCAGAAAAGAATAGGGAACTTTTTATGCCCGATGGAGTGGAGTATATCTACAACATTCTTAATAACATTGGATATAGCGATTATACCAGCGCCGAGGCAAAGACTGAGGGGATGGAGGTGATCAAAGCATTGTTCGAATTGGATTTGATCGAGGTGTTTAGTTATGGCAATTACCATTTGAAATTCAGCAATGAGCGCCTCTCTGTAGATGAGGTGCTGGCACATTTAGATAAGGTGTGGTTTATTGGTGCCGACTTTAGTGATTTTGTAAGTATGCCCATGTTTAAATTTAAGGATTGGTACCTTAGGGCATTGAAAGAAGCCGGGCTAACCGATACCACCGAATGGAACAACTTTGTTCGGGAGGAAATTGGTGATCTGCAAAAATGGATCGGGGAGAATCGGCCTTAAGAATTTGAATCCATGAGTATAAGTTACAGGTAATTAAGGGGGCATTGCAAAATTTGTTCACGCTTACCACTATTATTTCACGCTCATGTATTTTTGTTTTTAACTATTCATCATTCTCACTAGTTTGAGCGGCCTATGGACACTACACGAAACAGAACAAAAAAACAAGGCAGGCTCCCCTTGTATTGGCAATGTCAGTTGGCCGGATGGGGTTTGGTGGCCACCTATTGGGCTTACATCGTATACACAAGAGATCATTACAGTGTTTTTAGTACGTTCCTGAATTATGCCATTGATGTGGCCATTGGGATCAGTCTGACGCATCTCTATAAGCAATTTGCGGTACAAGCAAACTGGATACGCTTACCGCTTGAGAAGTTGTTGGTGCGCGTGGTTCCCAGTATACTTTTGTTGTCTGTTATCTATGTGCTGATCAGCAATGTGAAATGGTATTTTTTCTGGAGCACCCTTATGGACCCTAATGTTTCATTTAAAGAGGCCATTGTGTATTGGAATCCCATATTGATCACGGCACTAAGGCTGATGTCGATCTGGATCCTGGCCTATCATTTATATCATTACTATCAGAAGGAGGTCAATACAGCAAAAGAAAATGCACAACTGTCTACGTTGATCAAGCAAACCCAGCTCGATAATTTATCGGCCCAACTGAATCCGCATTTTCTATTCAATTCCCTCAACTCCATTAAATCTTTGATCCTGGAGAATCCGGACACGGCAAGACGCGGCATCGATCTGTTGTCAGACCTGTTGCGTTCTTCCCTGTATGAGAAGGATAAAGGGTTGAATACCTTAAGGAGTGAATTAGACCTGGTGAATGATTATATAGAGCTGGAGAAACTGCGTTTTGAAGAACGTCTCTCTATGGATGTCTCCGTAGATAAATCATTAGAGGCCGTAAAGGTGCCTACATTGAGCGTACAACTGTTAGTGGAAAATGCTATTAAACACGGCATCGATAAAAAGGTACAGGGAGGGAGAATATCCCTGGTTATCCATAAAAGCGATGATGAGATGCATATTCAAGTCAGTAATCCGGGAAAAATTTCGGGAGATGCTCCCGGGGGCGGCCTGGGACTGAAGAACTTGCGGGATCGGTTATACCTGCAATTTAAGGATAAAGCAAGCCTGACTTTAAAGCAGTTGGATCAGGATAGGGTGCAAGCAACCATAAGATTACCTTTGAGCACGGATGAGAACAATTAAGGCGATAATTATAGATGATGAACGTTTGGCCAGGGAAGAGGTGAAGCGGGCATTGAAAAACCACCCTGAATTTGTCATTGCAGGGGAGGCCGGTACGGCCGATGCCGCATTGGCGTTGATTGCCAAAGAGGCCCCTGATGTGATCTTTTTAGATATACATATGCCCGAGAAATCGGGTTTTGACCTCCTGGAAGAACTTACAACGGTTCCGGAAGTGGTCTTTACAACGGCCTACGACCAGTATGCGGTAAAGGCCTTTGAATTAAATGCATTGGATTATCTGGTGAAGCCACTGAGGGCCGAGCGCTTTGCTAAGGCTATTGAAAAGGTGAAGCAGGAATTATCAACAACAAAGAAAGAGCCTGAGGTATTGCCCATGCACCGCAAGATCTTCGTTAAAGACGGGGAGCAATGTCATTTTATACCCCTGTCTGAAATTCGTTATATAGAGTCTTTGGATAATTATGCGCGGTTGTATTTTGGCGAACATAAGGCCATGATAAAGCGATCACTAAATCTACTGGAAGAAAAGCTGGATCCTGCGGTTTTCTTTAGGGCGAACAGAAGCCAGATCATTAACACCCAATACATAGAAGAGATATACCCCCATTTTAATAACAGGCTGCATATTGTATTGACCACAGGAGAAAAAATTGAAGTTTCCAGCCGTCAGTCGATCAAGTTCAAGAACCTGAATAGCCTGTAATCGAAGTCCTCGGAATTTTACGCTTAAAGCGGTATTTGCACGCTCCTGTACTTTCCCTTCCTAAAATGATATCATCCCTGTTATTTCGCCCTGAATAACATATAAAAACACCTGATCATGTATCAATTATTAAATTTTACGGGTATAACTAAACTGATCCTTTTATTTATTTTAAACCTATTTTGTTCATGCGGAAACAATACTTCTCTTGAAACAAGAAGACCCACTTTAACCGATTTCGAGATCGGTGAGAAGTGGACCTGGAAGTGGCAGCGTACCATAAACGATAAGGTAATGGGAGAAGGAGTAGATGTAAAAGAAGTGGTGGACTATAATGGCGATCTCGGATTCTATTTTGGTAATAGCCGACACGATACCATACCTGCTGCTACGATGGTTAATGGTGAGGAAGGCGAAAATCCCTTTCACGATTGGCCGTTGAAGGTGGGCAAAACTTGGAAGCATATCGAACATTGGGAAAACGAATCGGGAGGTAAAGGAATATCCGATCGGAATGTGAAAATTATCAGCTATGAACAGATCACTGTAGAAGCGGGTACCTTCTGGGCTTATAAGATCAAATATGAAGGTACCATCGAAAATTTAAGTACAGGAGGGAAAGCAGAAGTAACCGATTTCTGGTGGTATAGTCCGTTGTTGAAAGAATACATTATGCATACCCAGGATGATGGTTATGGCATCTATACCAGTGAGTTAATCGCCTATTCAGATCCACAAAAAACGAAGTAGCCATGCATGTATCCTCAATAATGAGAAAACTAATGATCGCAGGGGCCATGGCATTTAGTTGCATCGCCTTTGGTCAGGAGATCCGCTTCGAAAAGAATGATGCTCCAAACCCCGAACTGCAAAGGGCACAGGTGCGACAACTGGCAGAACAATTATCGAATCAGGAATTAGAAGAGAGAGACCTTTACCGTGCGTATATGGTTAGTGAAAACTATCAAAAAGCGCATGAGGTGATCCTGCAGCTGGAAGATACCGCCTCAAAAGATGAACAATTGTTTTTGCGCTTTTATAAGCTGTATGCCCAGGCCCGGATGTCAGGAAACTTTGAGGCGTCTTTTCGAAGTGCTTATGAAAACTATTTAAGGGCTTCCGATGATATTCATGTCATAGATCTCGATCTGGCCATGGTGATCAGAGATCAGACAGCGCGCTATCTTGAAAATTTTGAAGATTCCTACCAGCATACAGAAGAGGGTAAGCTCTCGGTAGAGGAGGCAAAGGCTCTTGTAAATGCATGTTTCTTCAGTACTGTGTTTTCGTCGGCCAAAACAATTGTGGCAGAAGAAATAGCAAAAGATCACTTGCGCAGGTACGATATAGACGATAGCATTATTATCCCTGCTGAAGACGGTGAAGAAATTTCGGCAGTGGTGGTAAAGCGGAAGGGCAGGAGGGAAGGAGAGCTGCCAACCCTGTTGGCATTTTCGATCTATGCAAAAGAAAAGCCCTTGTGGGCCATGCTTTCTGCCTCCAAAGGGTATGTAGGGGTTGTTGCCAATACCCGTGGAAAGCGAAAGAGTAAGAGCAGGATCATCCCCTTTGAGTATGAAAATACCGATGTATACCAGGTTCTGGATTGGATCAGTAAACAGCCCTGGTCTGATAAGCAGATCGGGATGTATGGAGGGAGTTACGATGCGTTTACGCAATGGGCTTCCATGAAACACCGGGTACATCCGGCTTTAAAAACCATTGTTCCTTCGGTGGCTATTGCTCCGGGTATCGATTATCCTATGGAAAACAATGTGCTGCATAACTACTCTTATTCATGGAATTTTTATGTGACTAACAACAAGTATCTGGATAGAGAAGTATTGGCCGATTTTGATCGCTGGAACAACCTGAAGAATACCTGGTATAACAGCGGGGTGGCGTTTAATAAATTAGACAGCCTGGATGGCGAAGTAAATACCTTGTGGAATGCCTATATGCAACATCCGGGTTACGATGCGTTCTGGAAAAAAATGATTCCGTATAAAGACGAATTTTCAAAGATCGACCTCCCCGTTCTTACGATCACCGGGTATTACGACGATGCCCAAAGAGGCGCACTGTATTATTACGAGGAGCACCATAAATACGTAAAAGATCCGCAACATTATTTGTTGATCGGACCTTATGATCACTGGACCGCACAGGGCAGGCCCATGGAATACCTTAGAAATTATAAGCTGGATAAGGCAGCTTTAATAGATATCAGATATGACGTGGTCTATCAGTGGTTTGATCATATTCTTAAGGGAAAAGAAAAACCTGAATTGCTCAGGGATAAAGTGAATTTTCAGGTCATGGGAAGGAACACCTGGATGCACAAGCCCAGTTTGAAGGACATGACGAACGACACCCTTACCTATTATCTGAGTAACGACGAGGAGGAAGGTTTTCATGAATTGGTAACATCAGCAAACAGCGCTAAACTCGCAATGGAAGTGGATCTTAAAGATCGGTCGACCATGACCAATACAGAATACTATCCATGGCCCCTGGAGCGCGAAGAAATTAACATGAAAGATGGTTTGGTGTTCCGGTCAGCTCCCTTAGATAAAGATGTGATTATAAACGGTTCTTTTTTGGGGAACCTGGAGTTAGCCGTTAATAAAAAGGATGTTGATTATTCGGTGATCTTGTATCAGCAAACCCCTGAAGGAAACTATTTTCATTTAAGTTATTATATCGGCAGGGCGAGTTATGCCGGTAACAGGGAACAGAGAACCTTGTTGACCCCGGATAAGTTGCACAGGATTTCCTTTAACAATCCGAAACTGGTGAGCAAGATGATCGAAAAAGGGAGTCGTATCGTAATTGTGGTTAACGTCAATAAGAACAACAACGCCCAGATCAATTACGGAACAGGTAAAGATGTCAATGCAGAAAGTATAAAAGATGCAGATACACCTTTGAAGATCCGGTTCACAGGAAACAGCAGTATCTCCTTACCGGTATGGATCGAATAGAATTATGAGTGCTCAGGATAGGGAGGTAGAATGATATTCTTAATATTATAGAAGACTATTCATCACGTATAAACCATAAATAAAATTCCTTCAGCTCGTTTATCGGCCCTGAGATCAGGTCGGGTAAACGAGTTTTTTTGTGTTTTGCTTTTGGGAATTTAACTGAAAAAGGTTGCGCAAAATTGAGTAACGAAATATTATTTAGTGTTCGTAGATACTATTCAAATATTAAACTTCGGTAAATTTAATACCTGTGCATCGTGAAGTTTCTATTGCACTTTTGAGCTCTTCTGAAACATAATATCCAATTCCACCTTTAACTTTTCTAATTATAAAAAAATGGTCCTCAAAATTATCAGGAAATGCAAGGACATCAATAGTTATTCGGTTTCTATGTTTTTTTGCTTCCTCAATGGCCTGTTCCAATTCATGATAGGACCCAATAGAGATTTCCTGAGTTGAATTTCCTATTCTAATCCTTCGGGTATTTACACTGAATTTGCTTTTTGAAAAATCAATATTTTTTGTTCTGTCATTATTACAATCAATTATGAAATAATCATTGAAATTTTTCTTGCCCTGCGTGAGCATTGTGCTAATGAATTCAGATTTTATCGCGTATTTCTCAAGAATAATTTTGAGATTATTACTAACTAGGAGTTTTAGGCTATATCCTTTTCCCACTGCACTGACCAAGTCCGTGAGCTTCGCCTTCTTACTTAATACCCCTATAGGAGATAAGTTCTCGATTCTTTGTATTTCAGAATGATTAATTATATCATTTAAATCTGATGGATAAATGGAGGATTGGACTTGAGGGTAATCTCCAATTATATTTAAATCTAATGAATGTTCGAGGCGATAATAGGTCATTGTCAACAATATAAAGTAAATATACTTGTTTTACAGTTTTAAACCAGCAGGAGAATTACCTACAAGTAAAGGCTATTTCAAAAGAATTGTTTAAAGGGTTTTATTAATGAGGAAGCTGGAGTAACTCCCTCGCTGCGTTCGGTCGTTGGACCATCGGGGTTTTACAGTCAAACTCGGTTTCTGCTTCGCAGTCCCCTGTTTTTTATTCGTCAGGTTTGGTAGGAATAAGCATAAAGAATTGCTTTTGCAGAAAATTCTTGCCAATGATGTGCTGTTCATCGCCGTCTTTTCATGGAAAGAAAGCCGGGAAATAACTGTAACAAACAGATTGAAGAGACGTCTTGTAGTAGGTGTTGTAAGAATTTAAATACCCCTTTATGAAAAATAGCATAACATATTCGATTGGCCTTTTTGCATTAGCTATAGTGGTGTCATGCGCAACAGATGATGCCACCGGACCGAATGCTGAAGCATATATTAATATTCCTGATGCTCATTTTGAAACCATGCTCATTGAACAGGGCTTTGATTCAGACGGCGTGGTCAATCAGAAGATCTTAAAAGAGGATGCTGAAAAGGTGATCCAATTAGATATAAATTTTTCCGGTGCTATTGGAGAAATAGAAGATCTTGCGGGGATAGAGGGATTTGTCAATCTAAAGTTTTTATCCGCCGCAAGCCAGAACTTAACAGCGATCGATTTAAGTCAAAATGTATTATTGGATACACTCTCTCTTTCCGGAAACAGCATTGCTGCAATTGATCTTAGCAACAATACAAACCTTATCTACCTCGACCTTCAGGCTAATGAATTCACTTCAGCTGGTGATATTTATGGCTTGTCTGAAATGACAGGCCTGAAAGATCTTGATCTGTCCTGGAATTACCTTGAGGAATTTAGTATTCATAATAAGACATTGGAAGTGTTACATATAAGTCATAATGATTTGGTATCGCTTAATACCACAGGAGCCATTAATTTGCAACATGTATTTATTCCTTCCAATAAGCTTCAGGTTGTAGATTTTACCACCAACATTTTGCTCGAGACCCTGTTGATCTCAGGTAACCTTTTGCAGACGATCGACCTGGAGCAGAATGCGAATTTAACTCACCTGTATATTTCCAGTAACCTCTTAAATCGTCTCGATGTAAGTCATAATGAGCAATTATTCGATTTGAGAGTTGATCGAAATTCGGATTTATCCTGTATCAGGATCTTTAGCGGTCAGGAAATTGCTACAGTAATGCTGTCGGAGTATCAGAAATTAAATGTTTCGTGCGAATAAAACCCTTCATTTACTTCACAAGTAACTCCTTTCTCATATCCCGATAATACAGTAAACTGCTTATCGGTCTATTTCAAAAGGATGCTTTTAAAGGCTTTTATTTGTTGAGGAACTGGATTATGAAATTCGCTTCGCTCTTTCATGATCCCGGGGAGTTGATAGTGCCAATAAAACCCTTCACTTGCTTCACAAGTAGCTCCTTTCTCGTATCCCGATAATACAGTAAACTGTTTATCGGACTATTTCAAAAGGATTGTTTCAAGGGTTTTATTTGTTGAGGAACTGGATTGCCTCGCTTTGCTCGGCGGACCATGGGGGAGAAGCTTTACAACCAAAACCTGGGCTTGCTTCGCAAGGCCTGGTTTTTTTATGCCCTCACGCTCGCTGGAATAAATTCCGCTCGCTAAAGGGCATAAAAAAACCGGTTTCTCTCGAAACCGGTTTTGCTAGTAGCGGGAACTGGACTCGAACCAGTGACCTTCGGGTTATGAGGGGGGCTGGAAGGGAAATCAATATTCATCAAAATGCTTCAATCCCCTGTTATTACTGGGTTTTTAATTTTTGTTGAATTCAAATAATACCGTTTAATATCACAAAATGTTTGACCCATATTGTACCCGGGTACCATTTTTTATAGGTAACTTTATTCGAATTCAGTTGTAAAAAATGGCATCGGTAAGGGCAGTTTTGAAGAAGAAGATGAACTCCCGGGGTTTGTATCCAATTACTATACGGATCACAAAAAACGGACAGACTTCTTATGTTTTTACCGGTCAATATATTGCTCCGAGATTTTGGGATAAAGATCGGGGTTTGGTTAGATCCGGTCATCCCAATGCCACTCGTTTAAATCATTTTATTGTCAAAAAACTGGCAGCCGTCAACGATAAGTTACTGGAAGCGGAGATTAACGGAGAACATATCAGTGCTAAGGGAGTGCGCAAAAGGGTGAAAGGGGAGGATCGACTCGATTTCTTCGATATGGCTAATATTCATCTGGATAATCTTAAACGAGCAGAAAAGTACCGGCAGTACCAGACCCAAAAAGCCAGGGTGGAGAAGTTCAGGAAGTTCTTAGGACCGGGTAATATACCCTTTGATGAGATTACCGTAAATGTGTTAAAGAAATTTGAGGGATTTATTCTGAATCAGGAGAAAAGGAAACCAAGAACGGCTGTAAATTACCTGATCATGATCCGTAAGATCTATAACATGGCCATAGCCGAGGGGGTGGCTTCCAGGGCAAAGTATCCCTTTGGAAGAGGTAAGATCACGATTAAGATTCCTGAATCTCAGAAAATAGGTTTGTCGATCTCGGAGGTGGTAAAGTTGGAAAGCGCAGAGGATCTCACTGAAGCACAATTGAGAGCTTTACACGTATGGCTTATAAGTTTCTATTTTGCCGGAATACGTGTAAGTGATGTTTTGGAGCTCCGGTGGAGTGATTTCAATGATGGCAGGTTGTTATATCGTATGAATAAGAACCAGAAACTGGTTTCGCTGAAGGTGCCGGAAAAGGCTGAACAGATTCTTGCCATATATCGTAAGGATGCCATTTTAAAAAATGACCTGGTGTTTGACTATCTTAAGGGGACCAATTTTGATGATAAGTTGCAGGTCCTTACCAGGATCCGGACCGCTACCAGAACCATTAACAGAAGGTTGCAGCTTATTGCTGATAAATTGGGTATTGATAAGAAATTATCTATGCATATTGCACGCCATACCTTTGGTAATATTTCCGGTGATAAGATTTCTATCCAGATGTTGCAAAAATTATATCGCCATTCTTCCATCACTACCACTATCACTTATCAGGCTAGCTTTATGCAGAGGGAAGCCGACGATGCCCTGGATAAGGTGGTGAATTTCTAGTATTACTAATTAAACGTTTGTAAACGGAGATATTTTATACCGCGAAAGGTTGAAATTATTCTCGAAATTCTTTTTTGAGTAGGTTGTAAGCCCCTAATCTTCCATAACTAATCCTATGAAATGTGATGGCTAACACCTTACTAAAAGACTTCCTTTTTATAGTAAAAATGAGGTTAGGGTTTCGTCAGTAATCACAAAGGATTGAAAGGAATCCTACTATCCGTAACATCGCTTTAGCGTGTTACCCTCTCGCTATTCATTATACAATGCATACTAAAGGATAAAATTAAAAGGTCAGAATACCTTTTGCTAATTCTATCATATAGCTTATATTCGATATTTTATAGGAATTAAGGTGGAACTTTTTCCAGGAGGCATAAATGAAGTAATAAATAATTCAGTGAGAAACGAGTTGTGAAGGAGTTCAAAAAAGTAATATGGCCTACAACTGTCTAGATCTGTGAAACATGATTAAAAAATTAATTTTTCTATCCTGCATTATCATAACTCAAATTCTTCATTCTCAAAATAGGTATGGCTTAGTGGAGTATGGCCATATACAAAGTTTTGGAATGGGGGCTCCCGTTGGAATTGATTATAATGCCTATTTAACCTTTAACCAGAATCAATCGTCCTATGTATTTCGAAAGGATTCCCTGGAGGGTGGTCCGATAAATAAAATGACTCATATTGAAAATAAGAATCAACATTATTTCATTAATAAGGCCACATTTCCTAATGGTTTAATTTGTCATTTTAATAGAATTGATAATTCCCTAAATTCCAGTAATGTTGGATCGAATTATGTTAAGGAAGAGATTCCGGTTATTGATTGGAAGATTAGTCAGGAAACAAAAAAAATAGGTGCTTTAGATTGTATTAAAGCGACTGGTTCATTCAGAGGTCGTGAGTACACGGCCTGGTTTAGCCCTGAGATTCCCGTTCCATTTGGACCATGGAAACTGTATGGACTACCCGGCCTTATTTTGGAGGCATATGACAAGAATAAAGAGATATATTTTTACTTCAAATCTTTAGAATATCCAACTAAACGATTTAGCCAAATAGAATTGCCTCGACCGGATACAGAAAATGCACAATGGATTGACTTAAACACATATAAAAAGAACCTAATGCAGCGACATAAAAAAGGTGTCAAAAGAGGGAGAGTGTTATCTGAAGCTGGAAACTCAAGATTGAGTAATCAGGTTAAGTTGCCGATGAGTAATGTCTATATCGAAGCCTTTGATGAATAAATTTTTGTGTCTAATTGCATTTTTTTTTTCACTTGGTATTTCCGCACAAAATGCACAAGTCTATGGGAAAATCACCAATAGTAATGGAGATAAATTACAAGGTATCTCTGTTCTATTGTTTCATAATAAAGCTATTAATTCATTTGGTTATTCAAATGTAGACGGGCGGTACAGCCTATTGCCTAAAAATGTGAAACAGAACGATACGTTACAATTAAAAATTACCGCTCTGGGTTATAAATCAATTGTTAAAGAGATAGTTCTTGATTTAGCAAAGGCTAATGAATACAACTTCGAGTTGGTTGAGGATATTCAGCAATTAAATGAGGTTGTATTAGAGGGGCAGCAAAAAATTATAATCAAAAGAGATACTATTGTTTTTAATGCTGATAGCTATAAAGATGGAAATGAGCAA
Organism: Robertkochia sediminum; assembly: GCF_016786255.1. Taxonomy (GTDB): domain Bacteria; phylum Bacteroidota; class Bacteroidia; order Flavobacteriales; family Flavobacteriaceae; genus Robertkochia; species Robertkochia sediminum. Next base: position 58,773 of record NZ_JADMKT010000075.1, on the reverse strand, counting down.
GTGATTGAGGATTTACTTGCAAAACTTCCAGGAGTAGAGGTCGAATCAAATGGCGAGATCAAGGTTCATGGAAAATTTATTGATAAGCTTTTAATTGAAGGTGATGATTTATTCGATAATAAGTACAAAATACTCTCTAAAAATTTGGATGCATCCCATGTCTCCGCTGTTGAGATCCTTGATAACTTTGAAGATAATCCAGTACTAAAATCCTTTAAAGAAAGTGATAAAGTAGCCATTAATTTAAAATTGAATGATGAGAAGAAAAACGTATGGTTCGGTAATATTAATCTTGGCTTAGGTAATAACGAGAGGTACTCAAATAGGGGAAACATAGGCTTACTCAGAAAGAAAATTAAAATTTTCAATCTCAGCCATTTAAATAATATTGGAGAATTGACAGTCCCTCAGACTTCAGAAATTACCGCTGCCAGTGGATCTTCCAACCTATCTGACAAAAACTTTAGAAAAGAGAATCAATTAATTGTTGATATTGATGAGGTTTCTCAATCTCAACTTTCAAAAAATGAAGATGTTTTCAATAATTCGTTTTTAAACTCATTTAGTATAGTTGGTAAATTGAATAAGAATTTAACACTGCGGTCTATGATAAACATATCAAAGGATCAGCAAGATAAATGGTATCAAATATCAGGATCATACATTGGAGCATTAGATTCTATATCGTTTTACGAAAGGAAATATTTAGAATTAAACGATGATGTTGTCAACGCGGAGGTAGAGGTTAAATATTTGGGCAACTCAAAAACCTATTATGTTTATCGGGCAGATCTTAATTTTCAGCCTTCTGAAAGGTATGGAGAAATGGATTTAAACGGGGAAAATATAGTTCAAAATGTAGAGGGACAAAATTTCCGTTTTTACAATCAATTAGATATTTCGAAAAAGCTGAGTCAAAACAAATTATTATTCATTAATGGTTACTGGGGTTCTAATGAAGTAGATCAAAAACTGTCACTAAGGCCAAATTTATTTGATCAAAATTCAAATACGCAAAATGACGGCAATGGGAAACAAGCTATAAATGCCCCCCAAAAGTATGGTGGTGTTAATAGTGAATTGTTTATGAAATTCGAACACTCTGAAGCTACCGTAAGAGTTGAAGGATTCGCCGAGGATAAGAAAATAACCAGTGAATATTTCGTAGGTGACAACCAAATGGTAGATAGTCTTTCCGGGAATTTCAGATACGAAAATAACGGGTATAAAATCACAACCAAATATCACTACGATCTTTCTTCAAGTTGGAAGTTCAAGTCATTTTTAAAGTATTCCATGAATGAACTGCGCAGTGACTTATCAATTGAGAACTTCAGCTTTTTAAGTCCTTCTATTTCAATAGGATATAAAAGTAAGAGTACAGGGGTTTTTAACTTTAATTATGTGTATTACAATCAATTACCTGGGAGCTTTCAAATAAATAGTAATTACTTATTGAGGAATTACCGAACCCTAGTCAGAGGAAGTAATACCATTGCAGACTCCAAAAATCATAATTTCAGTATTCGATATGCCTACAAGAATTATAAAAATTTATTATTCATCAACTCCTCCTTGTCTTATGGATTGTCCGATAAAAGGTATAGTTTCAATTCATTTGTAAATGAAAATATAATATTCAACCAGTACGAATTATTAGAAGGTGGTAAAATGGTTAATGGAAATTTTGCAATATCAACATACCTGAATTTCATTCCTTTCTCCGTTAAAATTAGTTCAGATCAATTCTGGAACACCATGGGGGTAATGATTAATAACGAAGGTGGTATTCTCGAAAACTACAATGCTTTATATACCATTCAGGGTACCTCTTATTTCAATATTCCGTTGAATTTTAAATTTCAATTGCAATACAATTATTCTAAAGGATATTTTAATGATCAACAATCTGAAAATGGTTATTACCAAGGCTTTTTAAATGCACTTGTAGAATTGAATGATTGGATAAAGATTGATGTAAATAACAACTTTTATACGCTCAACTCAGACTACTATTTGTTTTCTGATGTGATTTTCAATCTAAATCCCAAGAAGGGTAACTGGTCCTATCGAATTTCAGGAAAGAATTTAGCCAACCGAGGGCAATTTGCAAATATTGTTATTAATGAGTTTCAGACCACCGAATCTTCCATTCCAATATTACCAAGATATTTTTTAGCAGAAGTAAAATATAGGTTTTAGTGCTTCCAACCTGGAATTTGGATATTCTCGGAATTGGGTTTAGACATAAACTAAATTTTTTCATCTCCTTTACAGGCCCCCATTTCAGGCCGGGTAAACGAGCTTATTTGACTTATTCCTCCATTTAGCGATTCCCAAACAGGACAAACAAAAAATAATTTTAATTTTTTTTTGAGGGTTTTTATACTCTGATAATACCATTTAAGGTCAATTTTATAGGGGAATGAAAAAAAGCAGGAATAGGCGGATTTCGCTTGACCTATATTGTACCCGGGCCAATTTTTGGAATCAAAAAAGGCCTCTGATCTCTCAGAAGCCTTGATTTTGCTAGTAGCGGGAACTGGACTCGAACCAGTGACCTTCGGGTTATGAGCCCGACGAGCTACCTACTGCTCTATCCCGCGATGTGGACTGCAAACATACGAAACTTTCAGGGTTTAAAACAAACTAAAATCACAAAAAAAATTAAACCTGTTCGTAAGCGCTTCATTTTGTTGTCTTTGTCGTTGAAAATAATTCCTCATTACACACGCTCCCTCATAAATACAACCGTTTTTCTGCCTTCTATGAGATTTATCATGTGAATCCTTCACCCTCAAACCTAATTTTACTGGGTAAATAAAACACGACCCAATGAAAAATATATGGTTCTTAGCACTGCTTCTTGCAGTTTTTGTGAATATTCAGGCCCAGGAACTTCGCCCGTATACCCTGGGAACTGCCGGGGATCAATCTGTAGCAGTTACAAAAACTGCGGTGGTTGACGCCTTGAACGCACAAGGGCTTAAGGTGGTGGGTACCTATGACAACGTGCATGCCGATGCGGCTATCGTTGTTTTTACCGCCGAAGAATTGCTGAGATCTGTTCAGCAGGTTGGTGAACTCAGGGGTCTTGCAGCGACCCTTCGTGTGGCGATCACCAAAGAAGGTGGGAAGTCGGTAGTGAGCTATACCACTCCGGAATACTGGGGTACGGCTTACTTTAGAGATAACTACAGTAAAGTAAAATCGAATTACGATGCCCTGGCTAAAAAGCTGGTTAACGCCATGTCGGCTATAGGGGACTATAACGGAAAGGCCTTTGGTTCAGAAAAAGGACTCGATGCTAAAAAACTGAAGTCGTACCGCTATATGTTTGGAATGCCCAAGTTTGATGATGTGGTGGAATTGGGTGAATTCGCAAGTCATCAGGCTGCCGTAGATCATATTGATGCTGCGGTGAAAAATGGGGTTAGCGGACTCACACAGGTGTATAAGGTGGCGATCCCCAATACCGATCTGGTGGTTTACGGATTTGGAATGATCGATGCCGATGGTGAAAAGAACTTTATGCCTAAGATCGATATCGGAGATCATAAGCATACCGCATTTCTTCCCTACGAACTTTTGGTGAACGGAAAAGAGGTGGTGATGCTGCATGGGCGTTATCGTATCGCCCTGTCGTTCCCGGACCTTACTATGGGAACCTTTACCAAGATCATGTCTACCCCCGGGTATATCGAAGATACCCTGAAGAAGGTAGTGGAATAAGAAAATTTTGAGTTAGCGCAAAGCGGAAGACCTCCGGTCTTGAAAACAACTGAGTAAGTGTCTGAAGCTGAGTTTTACAGGTTGATCTACGTAGAACTTTATACACAAGGGGAGCGGAATTCGCTCCCCTTTCTTTTATTGCTGTCTGGAATGTATTGGGGTTAAGGAGCGTATTCGAGGCTATACCATGAGAGGGCGAAGAATGCACTTGCTTCATTAATTTCCGATGCTTCCTCACTCGTTGATTTCTTACAAAATGACTATTTTAACCGGCCGTAACCCATTTTTACCTCAAAACCACTAACAACCTATGATAGCATTTCTCGAAAACCTTACCAGTGAACTTATCGGAATCGCCGAATGGCTCATGCTCATTTTTGTGATCGGAGGGGGAACCTTCCTGGTATTCTACTCTCGGTTTACGCCATACCGGTATTTTAAACACGCCCTGCAGATCACCGCAGGGAAGTACGATAAACATTCTGATCCGGGAGATGTAAGTCATTACCAGGCCCTTGCGGCAGCCGTAGCGGCTACTGTTGGTCTCGGGAATATCTCAGGGGTGGCTATTGCCATTCACCATGGAGGGCCCGGGGTGGTATTCTGGATGTGGGTTACCGCGATCATCGGGATGTGTATTAAATTCTATTCCTGCTCCCTGGCCGTGATGTTCCGCTCGCCGGATACCGACGGAGGGGTGCTGGGTGGCCCTATGTATTATATGATGAACGGACTCGGGAAATACGGGAAGCCCCTGGCTGTGGTTTTCAGTGTTGCCGGCCTAGTGGGAGTGCTTCCTGCATTTACCACCAACCAGCTTACCGAAACCCTGATCACCGTGGTGCAACCGGATACCCATATTGCCAACCTGGGAGAGTTCACATGGAGGGCCATAATCGGTGTCACCCTGGTGATCATTACTTCGTTTGTGATCTTTGGCGGACTCAAGAATATTGCAAAAGCTTCAGCATCGCTGGTACCGTGGATGGTTGCCCTTTACATGCTGGCTGCAGCCATTATCATTATCACCAATATCGATAAGGTATTGCCAACATTTAAAATGATCTTTGTAGAGGCATTTAATTTTAATACGGCCATTCAGGGCGGACTCTGGGGGATCATCCTGCTGGGGATTCGTCGTGCGGTGTTCTCCAGTGAGTCGGGAGTGGGAAATGCTCCTATGTATCACGGTCAGTCAAAAACCAATGAACCCGTGCAGGAAGGCCTCGTGGCCATGCTCGGGCCCTTTATCGATACCGTAGTGATCTGTACCATTACCGCCTTGATCATTTTGGTGAGTGGAGCCTACCTGGAGCCGGAAAGCAACGGGATAAGTCTTACCCTGATGGCATTCGAACGTTCGCTCTATGGATGGGGAGCCGAATTCCTGATGGTACTGGTGGTGGTATTCGCCATATCGACCCTGTTTACCTATTCGTATTACGGAACCAAGTGTCTTACCTTTTTAACGAAGAGTAAAAAGATCGGAGGGTACTACAACTATATTTATATAATTAGTATTATTTTTGCAGCGATAGCCTCTTTAGACCTGGTAATCAATCTGATCGACCTGGCTTTTGCGGTGATGACGATCCCGAACATGATCGCCGTATTATACCTTGCCCCCCATATCAACGCCGGGATGAAGGCCTATTTCTCAAAAGCAACTTATGACCAAGCATAAAGCAGGATTTGTAAATATTATCGGTAACCCCAACGTGGGGAAATCGACCCTTATGAACGCCTTTGTAGGCGAAAAACTTTCCATTATCACCTCCAAGGCCCAGACCACACGTCACCGTATTTTCGGGATCGTGAACGGAGACGATTTTCAGATGATCATTTCTGATACACCGGGAGTGATCAAGCCGGCCTATGAGCTGCAAAAGTCTATGATGGACTTTGTACGTTCGGCCTTTGACGATGCCGATGTGCTCCTCTATATGGTAGAGATCGGCGAAAAGGCGCTGAAGGATGAAGACTTCTTTAAAAAGCTTACCGGCTCTAAGGTGCCAGTGCTCTTGTTGATCAATAAGATCGATAAGGCCGACCAGGAGCAACTGGAGACCCAGGTGGCCTATTGGAGAGAACAAGTGCCTAATGCCGAGGTGTACCCGATCTCTGCCCTGGAGAATTTTTCGGTAGAACAGGTATTTAATCGGATTCTGGAACTCCTTCCTGAGTCTCCGCCATTCTATCCTAAAGACCAGCTTACCGATAAGCCGGAGCGCTTTTTTGTGAATGAGACCATACGCGAAAAGATCCTTTTGAATTATAAAAAGGAGATCCCTTATGCGGTGGAAGTAGAGACTGAAGAGTTTCTGGAAGACGAGAAGATCATTCGCATGCGATCGGTGATCATGGTGGAGCGCGATACCCAAAAGGGGATCATCATTGGCCATAAAGGGGCTGCGCTTAAAAAGGTAGGGGTACAGGCCCGTGAAGATCTTGAAAAGTTCTTCGGAAAGCAGGTACACCTTGAGCTCTATGTAAAAGTGAATAAGAACTGGAGGTCTGATCAGCGCCAGCTAAGGCGTTTCGGTTACGACCAGAAATAAAGAACCCGGCCAACCGGCCGGGAACTCCTTTCTCCTTTTCATGTATATCGTTACGCTTATTTGAAAGGCTTGAATTTGAATTTTTGGCCCCCTACAGAAACGTCGGCCATTAATCCACCCTTGGTGTGGGTTACAATGGCTACCCCTTCAGAGTAGTTGGCGGTGATCGCATCCCCTTCTTCGAGGGCAACGGCAGAAGCACCGGCGTCCAGTTTAAACTTTCCTTTTTTGAATTCTTCCAGCTCGTTCTTAGTTTCAAAGAAAATGGTTTCGATGATCGCCTGCCCTCCGGCCTGTAGTCCAACGCTTACCTTAGATAGTGTAGCCATTCCAATGGGTTTGCCACCTTCGTAAACAACGCCGTTACCGGTGGCGCCACCAACAATGAGACCTCCTTTTCCGACGTTGGGGAAAATGACGTACCCCACAGAATTGTCGAACATTTTTTGTAACCCGGGATCTTCGGCCAACAGGGTTTTTTTCGCATCATCTGCGTCTAACATTACTTTCTTATCCTTCGTGGTCTGCCCCGATACGCTTATCGTGAACAATCCCAGAAAAATAATTAGCATCACATTTTTCAAAGTATTCATAATGATTCTGGTTTTTGTTTTTAATGCAGGTATAGTAGGATCTCAAATTTAAGAAAACGTAATAACTTGATAATGAGATTTTTAGTTTATTTTTAAGAAAATAATTTTTGTTGTAAACATGGCTTGTTTTTGCCTTGGCATCCTTCTTATAAGAGCCGGGTTTTGTGAGAAGGTCGCCGGTGGAGATCAAGCCTGAGAAGTATTTGTTTTAACTTCAAAGCTTTGTGCGTAACTTTGCACACTAAATAGAATGATATGAGCGGAATCGTAGCCATAGTAGGTAGGCCCAATGTCGGGAAGTCGACCCTTTTTAACCGTCTGATCAAACGTAGAGATGCGATCGTAGACGAAATAAGCGGGGTTACCCGGGATCGGCATTATGGCCGTAGTGACTGGAACGGAAGGGAGTTCTCCCTGATCGATACCGGTGGTTACGTAGTGGGGAGTGATGATATTTTTGAGCAGGAGATCGATAAGCAGGTGGAGTTGGCGATAGATGAAGCCGATGTGATCGTTTTTGTGGTCGATGTGTCTACTGGTGTTACCGGTATGGATGAAGAAGTGGCCCAATTGCTGAGGCAGGTCCAAAAGCCTGTGTTCCTTGCAGTGAACAAGGTCGATAATGCCATGCGTGAGGCCGATGCCGTTGAATTCTATTCCCTTGGATTGGGTGAATATTACACCATTTCAAGTATTAATGGTAGTGGAACAGGGGAGTTGCTCGATGCCCTGGTAGAAAAGCTGCCGGAGGAAGTAGAGGAAGAAGATAGTGAACTTCCAAGGTTTGCTGTAGTGGGGCGTCCGAATGCCGGAAAGTCTTCATTTATCAATGCCCTCCTCGGAGAAGAACGTTATATCGTAACCGATATCGCCGGAACTACCAGAGATAGCGTTGATACGAAATACAATCGATTTGGTTTTGAGTTTAACCTGGTAGATACCGCCGGGATCAGAAGGAAAGCCAAGGTGAAGGAAGATCTGGAATTCTACACCGTGATGCGCTCTGTGCGTGCTATTGAACACAGTGATGTGTGTTTGCTGGTGATCGATGCTACCAGGGGCTTCGAAAAACAAGATCAGAATATCTTTTGGCTGGCAGAACGCAATAAGAAAGGGGTGGTTATCCTGGTAAATAAATGGGATCTCGTAGATAAGGAGACCAATACCGTTAGGGATTTTGAGAATCGCATACGCGAAGAGATCGAGCCTTTCACCGATGTGCCGATCATCTTTATTTCTGCGCTTACCAAACAACGTATCTATAAGGCTATAGAAACGGCCGTAGAGGTGTATAAGAACAAGACAAAACGTGTCCCTACATCAAAGCTCAATGATACCATGCTTCCGATCATAGAGCACCAGCCGCCACCGGCCTATAAAGGGAAGTATGTAAAGATCAAATTCTGTACCCAGTTGCCAACGCCTACACCGCAGTTCGCCTTTTTTGCGAACCTGCCGCAGTATGTGCGCGACCCATACAAGCGATTCCTGGAAAACAAACTTCGACAGAATTTCGACTTTCATGGGGTTCCCGTTCAGGTGTACCTGAGAAAGAAGTAAGAACTTTCCTGAAATATTGGTTTTTCTTTAACATTAGTTGTAAAAGGTTGTATCTATTTTCGGCACGACTTAAGGTAAATGTCATGCCTTTGTGTGAAAAGGTTGTTTTTTTAAGAATAGCTTAACAAAAACAGGTTAAACCCTTTCTTCCAAGGCTGGTCTAAGCCCTAAACTGATACAACCTAAATGAAAAAACTTTACTTACTATTTGCCCTAATGGGGCTTCAGAACCTTGCAGCCCAGGAATACCACATTACAGGAACCGTAAAAGATGCCGATAACCTTCATGCCCTTGAGGCCTCGACCATCTATGCAGAGAATCCTGCCGATTCAAGCCTGATATCATATACGATAACCGATAAATCGGGAGCCTTCGACCTGGAGTTTAAGACGCCCGAAAAACGCGTAAAACTCTTTGTGTCGTATAACGGATACGAGACCAATGCCCGTGAGATCACATTGGATAAGCGCTCCCTCACCATGGGTGACGTGCTGTTGAAGCTTCAGGCTGAACAGCTGGAAGGTGTCGATGTGGTAGCTGAGCGTATTCCGGTAAAGATCAAGAAAGATACGCTGGAATTCAATGCCGGATCTTTTAAGACCCGTCCCGATGCCTCTGTGGAGGATGTTTTGAAAAAGCTGCCCGGAGTGCAGGTAGACCTCAATGGAAATATTACCGTGAACGGACAGCCTGTAAACAGGGTACTGGTTAACGGACAGGTTTTCTTTGATAGTGATCCCAAGGTGGCTACCCGTAGCTTACCAAAAGACGTGATCGAGAAGATCCAGATCACCGATACCAAGACGCGTACCGAAGAGTTTACGGGAGATCAGGGAGATGGCGAGAATAAGACCATTAACCTCACCGTAAAAAAGGATAAGAACAAAGGAGTCTTCGGAAGGGTTGCTGCCGGATATGGTACCGACGATCGTTACCAGGCCAGCGGACTCATGAATTACTTCAACAACACCCAGCGGGTGAGTGTACTCGCTGCCTCTAACAATATTAACAGTCCCGGATTTTCTACAGATGAGGTCTTTGAGGCCGTGGGAGGAAATGGTGCTATTACAGTCAATGGAAGCCGCTTTGGGGGCGGTAATGGTGGTTTTTCTGTGAATGGCGTAAGTTTTGGTGGAGGCGACGGGATCACCACCTCGACCAATGCAGGTGCCAGTTATGCCAATGCTAAAAAAGATGTCTTCGAATTAGGGGCGAACTACTTCTATGGAAATAGTGAGAACGTGAACGACCAGCGTACCTCCAGAGAGAACCTCCTCCCGGATGGCCGTTTCTTTACCGAATCGGAATCTTCTTCTAATTCCTTCTCCAACGCACACAGGGTGAGTGGTGACCTGGAATACAATCTGGATAAATCATGGCAGCTGTCTGTGAGACCGAGTATGAACGTGAGTAACTCCAAGCGCTTTACCTCGAGCAGTACCCGCTCTACAGACGAGCAGGATGCCTTGATCAATGAGAATGAGAATGTTAACAGTAGCGATGCCGATGTTCGAAATTTCTCCAATAGATTCGATGTTTTTAAAAGGATCGATACCCTTGGGCAGTTTGTACAATTCTCTTTTAGTAATACCAACAACCTGACGAAAAGCCTTGGTGCACAGCAGAGTCGCAGGGAGATTTTCGGAACGAATGCTTCTGTGGAAACCCTTGATCAGGAGACTGAGGTGAGCAATGCCAACAACACCTATTTGGCAGAGCTTAGCTATCGCTATCCGATCACGGAGGCATTGCGTCTGGAGCTCGAATACCAGTACGAGCAATCGGAGCAAAAGAACGAGCGCTCGGTTTTTGATCTTGATCAGAACAGCGGGACCTATACTGATTTTAATGACCTGTTAAGTTCGGACTTTGAGTTCAGGAACATCCGTCAGAGTCCTTCGGTAGGGCTCTCATACCGCAAAGGGCGTAATTTTATAAGTCTGGAAGGCATCTATCAGACCAACGACCTTAAGAATGAAGATTTTCTCCAGGGAGGGTCGTTTGCCAAGGAGTATAATAACTTTTTGTTTCAAATGCGCGGCCGCTTGTCGCTCGGTAAGAATACCCGAATTTTTATGGGGTACTTCCCAAGGGTAAATGTGCCTTCGGTGAACCAATTGCAGCCCATTCCTAATGTGAGCAATCCGCTGAACATCGTGGTGGGTAATCCTAACCTTGATCCTGAACTGGAACACCGCGTTCGAATGAACTTTAGTAATTACGACTGGAGGAGTGGTCAGGGATTCTTTGTGTACCTGAGCGGTCAGTTATCAGAAGATCAGGTGGTGGCCCGAACCACTACCGATGCCGATTTCCTGAGAACTACCACCTATGAAAATGTTGATGGGGCCTATAGCCTGTTTACCGGAGTGGGCTATAACAAGCAGTTGAAGAAGAATGATAATTATACGTTGAGCCTTCGTTTTGATCCTAATTACCGTTACAACAAAGCGATCAACTTTTCGAACGGGGTGCAGCTGGAAACCAAGACTTCGGCTCCCGGATTGAGAACCTCGATGACCTTTGCCTGGAATGAGTTGGTAGAGTTCGAGCCTCAGTATTCCTTTAACTACAATGAGGTGAAATACAACCTCGATCGTTTTGAAGATATTAATTTCATTACCCAGACAGCAGGACTTAGAACCACGACCTACTGGCCGGAAAATATTATCTGGGGGAATGATATTACCTATACCTATAACGGGAATGTAGATCCTTCTTTTGATCGCGATGCCGTGTTCTGGAATATGAGCCTGGGGGTTGAGCTCTTTAAGAAAAGTGCCAGCCTTAAAGTGATCGCCTATGACCTGCTCAACCAGAATATCAATACCCAGCGTACTGCCGGAGTCGATTTTGTTCAGGATTCCCAGGGTACTGTACTTACCCAGTACTTTATGGTAACCCTTACATGGAAGTTCGACCAGTTTGGTGGTAAGCGTCCGAATTCTATGGGAGGAAGACGTATGATGATTAGAAGGTAGTTAGAATCGAGAGTAAAGAATAAAGAATAAAGACTCAAGATATAAGCCGCCCTTTCAGATAATGGAGGGGTGGTTTTTTTTTGAGGTAACAGGTAACAGGTAACAGGTAACAGGTAAAGCGAGCTTAAAGGTGCCGTTGTCTTTGCGAGTAGGAGCGTAGCTAGGACGTGGCAATCTCATAAAGAATGGTAAAGCACTCCTTCGCTAAAGCTACGGAGTGTGAAAGGGTAAAGCACTCCTTCGCTAAAGCTTCGGAGTATCAAGAGGTAAAGCGAGCTTAAAGGTGCCGTTGTCTTTGCGAGGAGGAGCGTAGCTACGACGTGGCAATCTCATGAAGAATGGTAAAGCACTCCTTCGCTAAAGCTGCGGAGTGTAAAGAGGTGAAGTACTCCTTCGCTAAAGCTACGGAGTATCAAGAGGTAAAGGGGACTAAAGGGTGCCGTTGTCTTTGCGAGGAGGAGCGAAGCTACGACGTGGCAATCTCATGAAGAATGGTAAAGCATTCGTTC
>NZ_JADMKT010000075.1:0-46789 GCF_016786255.1 Robertkochia sediminum | reverse complement strand
CATGAAGAATGGTAAAGCATTCGTTCGCTAAAGCTACGGAGTGTGAAAGGGTAAAGCACTCCTTCGCTAAAGCTGCGGAGTGTAAAGAGGTAAAGAGGTAAAGGGGACTAAAGGGTGTCGTTGTCTTTGCGAGGAGGAGCGAAGCTGCGACGTGGCAATCTCATGAAGAATGGTAAAGCACTGCTTCGCTAAAGCTACGGAGTGTGAAAGGGTAAAGTACTCCTTCGCTAAAGCTTCAGAGTATCAAGAGGTAAAGCGAGCTTAAAGGTGCCGTTGTCTTTGCGAGGAGGAGCGAAGCTACGACGTGGCAATCTCATGAAGAATGGTAAAGCACTTCTTCGCTAAAGCTACGGAGTGTAAAAGGGTAAAGAGGGGATTATGGATGATGAATTATAGATTGTGAATTATGAATTTTGGATTTCATTAAATTCGCATCACTGCATCACTGCATCACTGCATCACCGCATCACTGCATCACCGTAAAGGCATCACCACCCACCGGAAGCGCCACCGCCACCAAAGCCACCGCCTCCGAAACCTCCACCGAAGCCACCGCCGCCAAAGCCACCGCCACCACCGAATCCGCCACCGAATCCGCCGGAATCACGTCGGCCCATATTGCTGAGGATGATCACATCCCACGGACTTAATCGTCCGCCGCGGTTACCGGAGCTGCCTCCGCCTCGCCCGCCCTTATTTCTCGAGAGTACCATCATGATCAAGAAGATCATAAAAGCCAGGAAGATGAGGTTGGAGATGTCAATAGTTGGGGTGTCGGATTGCCTGCTTCCCTGGTATTCGCCCTGCAAGACCTGGAAGATCACATCGGCCCCGCGATCGAGTCCGCCATAATAGTCACCCTGGCGGAATTGCGGAATGATCACATTCTCGATAATGCGCTTGGATAGGGCATCGGTAAGCAAGTGTTCTACACCGTAGCCGGTATTGATCGCTATGCGCCGGTCGTCCTTGGCCAGTAAGATAAGCACGCCGTTATCTTCTTTGGCTTGGCCTATACCCCAGGCTTGTCCCCATTGGGCGCCCAGGTAATTGATGTTTTCGCCCTCTGTCGTGTGGATAATAGCCACCACGATCTGCGTTGATGTGGTGTCCGAATACCTGATGAGCTTTTGTTCCAGGCTGCGCTTTTCTGCTCCCGAGAGCAGGTTGGTGTAGTCGTATACGCTGGTCTGAAAGTCGGGTTTTGGAGGTATGGTGAACTGAGCGCTCACGGATGCTGATCCTAATACGAGGATCAGGATCAACATCACGGGGGCTATGAGCTTTTTATGCAAATTCATCCTCTGGAGAGTTCATCGGGTAGTTCGTTAATATCGTCTTTTTCCCAAGGGAAGTACTTTTGTAATTGTTCACCGGCGCTAAGTACCCCGGCTATGATCCCTTGCTTGAACAATCTTTTTCTGAAGTACTCCTGCATCTGGTCACGGGTAATGTCCCAGAAGTCATGAGGTACCTTTTCGTAAATGCCTTTGTCGCCAAAGATCACGAAACGGTGCGCTTCTACAGCGATATAGATGAGCACCCCGTTTCGCGCTTCGGTATTGTCCATCCCAAGATTGTGAAAGACATCGGCAGCGTGCTTTAAAGGATCTTCATCGGTAGACGATTCCAGGTGCACCCTGATCTCTCCCGAGGTGTATTTCTCGGCGATCCTTATCGCTTCTACGATCTCTTGCTCGTCTTCGTGGGATAGAAACTCTTCGACTTCAGACATGACCCTTGTTAATTGAAATCAAAATCCACATCAGGGGCCTGTTCTGCGCCCTCTGCAGCTTCGAAAGGTGATTTAGTCTGAAATCCGAGCATCCCTGCGACGAGATTGTTCGGGAAGATCCTGATGTGTTTATTGTAGATGTTGACCGATTCATTGAATCGATCCCGGGCTACATTGATCCTGTTCTCTGTGCCTTCCAGTTGTGACTGCAGCTCCAAAAAGTTCTGATTGGCCTTGAGCTCGGGATACCGTTCTACGGTAACCAGAAGTCTCGAGAGGGCTGAAGAAACTTCGGCTTGTGCCTGTTGGAACTCTGCTAATTTTTCGGGTGTTAGGTTAGTAGGGTCTATTTGTACCTGGGTGGCTTTAGATCGCGCTTCGATCACGTCGGTCAGGGTTCCTCTTTCAAAATCGGCGGCACCCTGAACGGTTTTTACCAGGTTACCGATAAGGTCATTTCTTCTTTGGTAAGAGCTCTCCACATTAGCCCATACCTTTGTTACGTTCTCGTCATTGTCGACTGCGGTATTATAGACGCCGGCAACCCAGCTACCGATCGCAAACACGAGTACCCCGATGATGATCAGGGGGATAAGCCATTTTTTCATAAGATGAATTTTTAGTGTTTAAAGTTGATCTTTGATCTGTAAAAGCGCTGCTTTTACTCCCTCTAATTTACGAATAATCTCGTAATTGTTAAGGGTTTGACTGCGGTGTTCCTTCAGGTGCGTTCTTGCTCCGTCCAGGGTGAATCCGCGTTCTTTTACCAGGTGGTAGATCAATTCGAGGGTCTCGATGTCGCTTTTACTGAACCGTCGATCGCCCTTGGCGTTCTTTTTGGGGCGTATCTCTTTAAACTCTTTTTCCCAGAAGCGTATCAGGGAGGTGTTCACGCCAAAGGCATTGGCTACTTCTCCTATGGTGTAATACAGCTTATCGGGAAGGTTTACATGCATTAATCGAGGGATTGGTTTTCTTGTGACGCAGCTTTCAGTAAGGCTTCGAATTCTGCGGCCGATAAACTGCCGTAGTAGAAGTTGATAGGGTTAATACGCTTCTTGTCTTTCCATACTTCGTAGTGGAGGTGTGGAGCCTGAGAACGTCCTGTACTACCAACGTAGCCTATGATGTCTCCACGCTTTACGCGCTGACCTTTGCGTACGTTGTATTTACTCATGTGAGCGTAAATGGTCTTGTATCCAAATCCGTGATCGATGCGAACGTGCTCTCCAAAACCGGTTGCCCTGTTGTCTGCACGGATCACCTTACCGTCTCCGGTAGCGTAGATAGGTGTACCTCTTGGCGCCGTAAAATCCATACCGTAGTGAAACTTTCTCACCTTGGTGAAGGGGTCAGAACGCCAACCGTATCCCGAAGCCATACGCTTGAGGTCTTTGTTACGTACCGGCTGGATCGCAGGAATGGCCGATAAGAGCTTGGCTTTTTCCTCGGCAAGATCGGTGATCTCATCCAGTGATTTCGATTGGATCACCAGGCGCTTCTGGAGCTTTTCCAAACGTTGGGTCGCCCCAATGATCAGGTCAGAGTTGTTGTATCCTTCAAGGTCCTTGTAGCGATTTACCCCTCCGAAACCTGCAGTGCGCTGCTCGTTTGGAATTGGGTCTGCCTCAAAATACAGTCGGTAAACATTATTGTCGCGCTCTTCAATATTGGCCAGAACATCTTCGATCTGTGCCATCTTCTTGTTGAGGAGCTGGAATTGTAATTCGTAGTTCTTGAGTTCCCTGGCCTGCGAAAGCTCTTTAGGGGTATTGACCAGGCTGGTGTTGAGTAAAACGATAAGTCCAAGGTTGCCAAATAAGAAAGCACCAAGGAGGAAAAACAGGATCTTAAGAAACTTTTTCCGCTTTTTAGGCTCGATGCGCCTGTATGATAAGGTGTCCGAGTCGTAATAATATTTTACCTTCGCCATTCGCTTAAATGTTCTATTTTTGCCATCTAAAAGATAGGTAGAGCAATTGCAAAACAGACAAATATAAACATTGTTTTGCAGTTGTGGGTATTTTTGCAAAAAGTTAAGACTTTATGATGACATCAAAGGAGATACGGAAAGAATTTCTTGAATTTTTTGAGAAGCGCGAACACCAGGTGGTTCCTTCGGCGCCCATGGTGATCAAGGACGATCCAACCCTTATGTTTACCAATGCAGGGATGAATCAGTTTAAGGAGTTCTTTTTGGGAAATAAGGCTCCTAAGTCTACCCGTATATGCGATACACAGAAATGTCTTCGCGTAAGTGGAAAGCACAATGACCTCGAGGAGGTGGGAAAAGATACCTATCACCACACCATGTTCGAAATGCTTGGAAACTGGAGTTTTGGCGATTACTTTAAAAAAGACGCTATTCTTTGGGCATGGGAATTACTTACCGGAGTATACGGTATCGATAAGGATAAGCTTTATGTAACCGTTTTTGAAGGTGCTGAGGCCGACGGACTCGATGTTGATCAGGAAGCCCTGGATATCTGGAAGGGTATCGTACCGGAAGACCGTATCCTTATGGGGAACAAAAAGGATAATTTCTGGGAGATGGGCGATCAGGGGCCATGTGGTCCCAGCTCGGAGATCCACGTGGATATCCGCTCAGAGGAAGAACGCGCCAAAGTGCCCGGAGCTTCTCTGGTAAATATGGACCATCCGCAGGTAGTGGAGATCTGGAACCTCGTATTTATGGAATTTAACCGTAAAGCCGATGGAAGCCTTGAAAAACTCCCTGCCAAACACGTAGATACCGGAATGGGCTTTGAGCGCCTTTGTATGGTGCTTCAGGGAAAACAGAGTAACTACGATACCGACGTTTTTACACCACTTATCTCGAAGATCGTTGCAGAATGTGGAGTGCCTTATGGTAAAGCTGAAGAAACCGATATCGCTATTCGCGTGATCGCCGATCACGTGCGGGCCGTGGCCTTTGCTATTGCCGACGGACAATTACCGTCGAATACCGGTGCAGGATATGTGATACGCCGTATCCTGAGAAGGGCGATTCGTTATGCCTTCACCTTCCTGGATAAGAAAGAACCGTTTATATACAATCTGGTGAGCATTCTCAGCGAACAGATGAAGGAGTTCTTTCCTGAGATCGGAGCCCAGGCCAACCTGGTTGAAAAGGTGATCAAGGAAGAAGAAGCCGGATTCCTGCGTACGCTCGAACAAGGACTGCAGTTATTAGATCAGATCATTGCACAAACCAAAGGCGATACCGTTGCCGGTGCTAAAGCCTTTGAATTATACGATACATACGGATTCCCGATCGACCTTACAGCACTTATTCTAAGTGAAAGGAATATGAAGCTCGATGAGGCCGGATTTAAAGAGGAACTCCAAAAACAAAAAGAACGCTCACGTGAAGCTACAAAGGTAGAAACCGGCGACTGGACCATTATCGATGGGGAGGCCGGAGAGGAGTTTGTAGGATATGACGCCCTTGAAGCTGCTGCCCGTATTACCCGCTACCGCAAGGTGGAACGTAAAAAAGGAGGGTCTATGTACCAGATGGTACTCGATCGTACTCCGTTCTATGCCGAAGGTGGTGGACAGGTTGGTGACCAGGGGTATCTGGAAGATGCCGGAGGTAAAAAGATCTCTATTGTAGATACCAAAAGAGAGAACAACCTGATCATTCATTTCTCTAAAGCCCTGCCTGAAGATCCAACTGCAGCGTTAAAAGCTGTAGTTAGTGAGACAAAAAGAAGGATGACCGAAGCGAACCACTCGGCTACCCACTTGTTGCACCAGGCACTCAGAACCGTTCTGGGAACCCATGTGGAGCAGAAGGGGAGTATGGTGAACAGCGACGGACTCCGATTCGATTTCTCGCACTTCAGTAAACTTACCGATGAGGAGTTGCAAGCCGTTGAAGATTTTGTAAACGGTAAGATCCGCGCAAAACTTCCTTTGGTAGAGAAGCGTGCGGTGGCTTTCCAGGATGCAGTGAACGACGGTGCTATTGCCCTCTTTGGGGAGAAGTATGGCGATAAGGTGCGTACCATTAATTTTGGGGAGAGCACCGAGCTATGTGGAGGAACGCACGTCGAGAACTCTGCAGATATCTGGCATTTTATCATTACCTCAGAGAGTGCGGTTGCAGCCGGAGTACGACGTATTGAGGCTATAACCGGAGACAAGGCTATGGCATACCTCAAGGATCGCGCAGAACTTCTGGAAACCGTTAAGAAACAATTGAAGCAACCGGCCGATACCCTGAAGGCCATTACCTCGTTGCAGGAGGAAAATACCGATCTTAAAAAGCAGGTGGAAGGACTCTTGCGCGAAAAGGCCGGGAACCTGAAGCAGGAACTCAAGCAACGTATCACTGCGATCGATGGTGTGAATTTCCTGGCAGAGAAGGTAGACCTTAATACAGCGGGGATCAAAGACCTTTGCTTTGAGCTTGGAGGTGAAATGGACGACCTGTTCCTGCTTTTTGCAGCCGAAGATAATGGCAAGGCGACCTTGAGCTGTTTTATCTCAAAAGACCTCGCTTCTAAACGAGAGCTCAATGCCGGACAGATCGTTCGGGAGCTTGGAAAATTCATCCAGGGAGGTGGAGGCGGACAACCGTTCTTTGCCACAGCAGGAGGGAAGAATCCGGCAGGGATACCGGAAGCGCTCGAAAAAGTGAAATCGTATTTATAACCTTATATCAGATCCCGCCCAGAGCGGGATCTTTGCTTTTAATTCGAAATTTCAGCATGATGGATTTCCAAACCAAGGTGCCGATAGACAGACAGATGCCGGCCATCACCTACGATGCTAAAACGGTATTGCTGGGGTCTTGCTTTGTGACCCATATAGGGGCAAAGATGGGCTACTACCAGTTTCAAAATCTGGTGAATCCTTTCGGTATCATCTTTAATCCTTACTCCATTGCCCTATTGGTAGAGCGTGCTATAAATAAGCGTTTGTTCACTGCAGACGATCTTTTCTTTGCCAATGGCCGTTGGCACGGGTATGAGCTGCATTCTGACTGTAGCAGGACCGATCGGGATATAGCGATAAAGTCAGCGAATAAAGGGGTTTTGAAATTGCGAAAAGATATTACTGAAGCTTCTCACCTGGTGATCACCCTGGGAACCTCATGGGTGTATTCCCTAAAGGAAAGCGGGAGTGTTGTAGCCAATTGCCACAAGCAGCCACAGGTGCTTTTTGAAAAGACCCTGCTCGATGTGGCAACGGTACGGGCTCAGCTGGAAAAGATCGATGCTTTGGTGAAAAGTGTGAATCCGGATTGTGCCATTATTGCTACGGTTTCTCCGGTGAGGCACCTTCGCGATGGTATGGTTGAGAACCAACGCAGTAAAGCACACCTGCTCACCGCCCTGCACGAGGTGATCGATACCACTGCAAAATGGCATTATTTCCCGTCCTATGAGATCCTGATGGATGAGTTGAGGGATTACCGTTTTTATGCCGACGACATGCTGCATCCGTCAAACGTGGCGATAAATGTGGTCTGGGAGCGTTTCTCAAATGCCTGGATCGCAGAAGACGCCTTTGATGTCATGAAGCGGGTGGAGCGGGTGCGCAGGGCGCAACAGCACAAACCTTTTGATCCTGATGGGGAGGCACACCGCAATTTTCTGAAAAAGCTGGAGGAGGATATCAACGCACTCACCACCGAATTTCCTCATATGGAATTTTAGTCCACGTTAGTTTTGTTCAAGGATATACCGGGTCAATGCCGTTTTCAGGTCGGAGCCGTTTAGCGGCAGGCTATCTAACATGGGCGATCGCTTATCGGTAATGCTGTTGTTCACCAACTTCTGGTAGTGTACCTGAGGTTTGTTTTTATTCCCCGTGGTCCAATAGATCTCTCTGGTCTTGACTTCAACCGCATCGGGTGTGATCACACTCACACTCATCTGTCCGTTGTCAATATATCCCGTGTACAATAATTTTTTTTGTATGGTGTCTCTGATAATGCCGTTAAAAACCGACCTGCCATCAAGGTCTGGTGTGCGAATAAACCTTCCCGAGCCCTTGTCGTAGAGGTAAACGATATAGATAGGATTATTGTTCACATCGGTTCCCTTTCTGAAACTTAGGTCGTCTGCTCCGTCAAAGTTCAGGTCTGTCCCTTTAAAAAGCACAGGAGGAGTGAGGAGCTCCGGAAGTTGGGCCGTACGGGGTGTTCCCGCAGAAGGCAACCGGAAAATAAGCTTGTTGTTTTCCGCATCGATGAGATCCTTGGTATTTACCCTGACTGTTACCCTGTGGTCTTTTGACCCTTTCGTATAACCCAGGCGGTAACGCCAGTACGCTTCTTTGCCATTCATGGAGAATTTGTCGGTTCGTATTTCGAAGATGCTGTCTTTTAGGTTGGGGTAGTATTGCGGATAGGGCTGTTTGGAGCTTACGGTGTCTGTCCTGACCAGTTGAAAATGGAAGTCTGCGCCATAGCTGAAGGTGCGGTTTACAGAATCTTTTTGATACACTACCAGGTGGGGGTGGTCGTAAATAAGACTCTCTTTTACCGTGGATTGCAACCAGGTCGAGTCGTTTATAAATCGCGAACTGATAGCGATCTCCGTTTCAGGGTTCGCGTATTTACCACTTAAGGTAATTGTGCTGAACGTACTGTCTGTAGGCTGTGTGAGCAATACATTGCTGCTGCCGTGTTCTCCGTTCAGCCAAAGGCGTTCAAAAGGCGTTGTCACCCCCTCGGGGAGGAGAGCTTCGCTATCACGAAAGATACGCGCATTGTTAAAAAGGGAATCCAGAAGGGGGTCATCGGTGATCTCAGAAGATCTGATGGTCTTAAAAAATCGCCTTTCATTGTTTATGGTGTGCTCAAATGTGCTTTGTTGCAGCAGGTCGAAGCGGTAATTTCCTTTGGGGGCTGTTGGTGTTAGTTTCAGTGCGTTCCCGGAGGCTGTGATCATATAGGCAAAAACATTCCCGGAAATGTCGTCATAACTATAGAGTCTGTAGGTTTTGTCTCCCAGCAGATCCTTTCGAAAGTACGTTCCGGTCATGGTGCCTTTGGCTACCTGTGCATCGAGGGTAACAGCCGTGCGGTTAAAAGTACTTATGTTTCCGGCACGATTAGCTTTTCCGTTCAGGGTAATAATGGTTAGTAAGGAATCGGGTCTTGCTGTAACCTGTGCAGCGTAATACACAGAGTCGTTCCCTGTAAACCCCTTGTTCTTCAGTAGCCTGATGCGCTCGGCGAGCTCTTCTTCTGTTTCCAGTCGTTTTTGAGCTTCAGCAGCAGCCCTCATGAGGGAATCCGCTCGTTGTTGTTCCCGTTTTAACTCTTCAGAAGAAGGTTGGTCTTTGCAGGAATGCAACGCCATGAGACCGGCGAGTAGTAGAGGGATAAGAACATACCGGCTTCTCAGGTACATTCCCGGAAAGCGCAAGGTTAGAGGGAGTGAACTCATGAATTTACCTGGGTTTCTTTGATCAGAGCAATACCATTATCGATAAGATGGCCTACTTCCGGACGGTCCAGTTTTACGTGGTGCAAGTGGGCTTCGATCTCTTCAGCAAACTCATGGTCGCCTCCTTTTGTAGCCAGTTCGTAAAGTTCTACAGACAGCAGCCAGTCTTTAGGATAGTTCGCTTTGAGCTCTTCAAATACCTTGTGTCGGGAAATGGTTTGGTTGGTGCCTTCACGATATTCACGAACCTGAAGGTAGAGTTGCTCGAGCCTGAGGATGTGTTCCGGTCGCTTTTGCTTAATGGTTTGCTCCGAAGGTACATGGGTGATGAGGTCAAAGCTGTTCACATCAGCCGGTCCGCTAAAGGCAGAAACTACCTCTTTACCAACCGCCATATCGTAAATACCCCATTCCGGTTCAAAGAGTACCTCGTCCCCGTAGGTTACAGTACAACCTTTAAAACTGATCAGGATGATCTTGCCCTGGAGGTTTCGCTTTCCGGTGATGATCTCTCCCGTTACTTTAATGCCTCCTTCGAATTCGAGGGTGATCTTTTCACCTTCGTAAATGTTATAGGCTTTAAGGTCACGCGGACTCATATCTTCAATGGCGAGGTTGATGCCTTTTAATTTTCCTGTCGGACTCCCAAAGCCGTCGATGTGATTAAGGGTGCCATGGCCAACCAGTTCACGTTCTCTGTGAGCCAGGGCTGTTTTTCCCGTGGTTTGGAAATAAATAGGCTTTCCTTCGTGGGCGATCACCTTACTGAAGACCCCGGAGATCTGCAGTCCGGTGCTTAGTTCTACCGTTCCGAGTGCTTTGGAATCGATAAGCTTATGCAATCCTTGTAATCCGCCTTTTCGCAGTGCCATGGTATTGGCAAATTCTTCCAGCACCTGGCTCAGGTGGGCGAAGTCGGGGGTTACGAAAAGCTGTGGTTGTGGTTTGGTGATATCGAAGTCCTGGTAGGCGGCTTCGATGGTATAGGGGAGCTTCTTTACTTTTTCGGTCATACACCAGGTGCTTTCTCCAATAGATGAAAGGAGCCCGGCCCCATAGATCTTTGGATTTTCAGGAGTACCTATGAGTCCGTACTCCACCGTCCACCAGTGCAGGTTTCGTATCAGTGCCATTTCGCTGGGTTCTCCGGCTTTCCCCTGGAGTTCGTCCACCTTTTGCTGGGCAGCTTCGATGGCTTCTTCCGGAGTGTCTTCGGCTTCTTTGATGATGCTCAGGTGGCGTATCGCCTCGTAGATCTCGTAATCGTGGGCGCTGGAAATGGCCTTGCAGCCGATCTCTCCAAAACGTCTGAGGTACTCGGCGTATTCCGGATTGGCAATAATGGGGGCGTGTCCGGCACCTTCGTGGATGATATCCGGAGCAGGGGTATATTCGATATTCTCCAGCTGGCGAATGTCGGAAGCGATCACCAAAACATTATATGCCTGGAATTCCATAAAAGCATTCGGTGGGATGAATCCGTCAACAGCAACAGCAGCCCATCCGATCTCCTTGAGGATCCTGTTCATCCCATACATGCTTGGAATATGGTCTATGGAGATCCCCGTTTTTTTAAGTCCGTCCAGGTAGGAATCATGTGCCACCCTGCTGAGGTAGTCTACGTTCTTTCGCATCACATAACGCCACACCGCCTGGTTGATGGGGGTGTATTCGTCATAGTTCTGAGGCTTGATGAACTGCTTGAGGTGTTCCGGTAGCCTTTCGATCAATGGGTTGGTCTGATATTGTGGTTTCATATTAAAGCCTTGGTTTCCCGTTAAATGTACAAAAGAGTAAGGAAAATTTTTATTAAAAGAATGGTAAATGGGGAAGTGGGGAAGTAGGGAAGTAGGGAAGTAGGGAAGTGGGGAAGTAGGGAAGTAGGGAAGTGGGGAAGTAGGGAAGTAGGGAAGTGGGGAAGTGGGGAAGTGGGGAAGTAGGGAAGTAGGGAAGTGGGGAAATAGGGAAGTGGGGAAGTAGGGAAGTGGGGAAGTGGGGAAGTAGGGAAGTAGGGAAGTAGGGAAGTAGGGATTAGCCAGGTAAGCGGGTAGACAGGTAGGTGGGTAGTGATAAAGTAAAAAAAAAATACATCCTTCGTCTTCGCGAGCCTGCCTTTCTGCAGACAGGACCGCTGAAATTGGATTTCTTGTTGAGGGTGATGAAGAGCGTCACCTCGAGTGATCTCGCAAAGCGGGATCGTATCGAGAGGCTTTGATCCCGAATTGTTCCCGATACACCACGCTTTTAGCGTGGCACTCGAACTGACAACATATAATTCCTGTGTTTTAGAGTTACCATCCGTCATTGGTAGGTTTAAGGAGTAAACCGTGGCGATCTCATTAAGGGGTGAGAAGAGTTGAAACCTCCATCAACCCCTTCCATCAACGCCTGGGGCGTTGCATGCCTGCGCACCATATGGCTCCTCACTATGAAAGGTTCTCTGAACCTTCCATGGCCGTTCGGCCCTCCCTGGTAGGGGAAGGAGAATGTTTTTTTTTAAAGGTCGGGTAAGTTATCATTACACCCCCTTAGAGGTATGAATTTATTCCCCTCCTTTTTTAAGGAGGGGTGGCAGCGCTTTAAGCGCTGGCGGGGTGGTTTGACCATAGGATGTAGTGATGCTGTGATGTCAACCTTCGCTAAGGCTTTCACCTCCACTAAAGTTTAGGTGAACGCGCATGTTGAAGAACAGGGGAGGTAGCACTGTCATTCCGTCTTTATTCGATCCTCTTTACTCATAAAAAAGCCTCCCTGAGGAGGCCTTTTTTCAATTTTGTGCAAGTTGAGATCGTTTATGAGGTGGTGGAAACGTTCCCAGGATCTCCTGAACGATACGCGTTATGTGATCGCCTTCACCCGAACTTTTATCTGTGCTTTTGACGTCTTCTGTTGCGATGCCCTGCCATACCAGTGTTTTGGTTTTACAGTCGATAAGGTCTATAAAGAGGGTCCCTTCTGCAGGGTTCGGTGTGCCCGGCGGAAAGTTTCCGGCCCACCAGGGTCCCCAGCCCCAGCCCCATTCACGGCCCCAGTTGGCATTGCTGTGTGTATGGCTTCGTTCACCGGCACTGGTGAAAACGCTTACCAGGATATCAGGGTTGTCTCCCCGCTGATAACCTTGGGAGGCCATATGGTTTTCGATGGCTTCCAGTGTAGCAGTCCTTTCTGAGTCTTCCATAGCCGAAAGCTTTGCGCCCGGTTTATAGAAATCAAAGGTCTTGTAGTCGTTGAAGTCGGTAAATCGGTCGTATTCCGTCATGACGTTCCCGCTGGAACATCCTGCAATAAACAGGGTTAGTAAGATCAGGGGGGTAAAGTGTTTGATGGCTTTCATAGTTTCATGTTTTCAATTTTATTTCATTCGGAACGTTAGATAAGATATTTACATCTGTGTTCCTTTCAACATCCTGGAGAACAGGTTTCCGTCTATGAAGTTCGGTAAGATCGTTTTGTTGGGGGATTGAGAGCTATGATCCCGGAAGTTCCTTGAAGATCTCGCTCACTAAAATAGTTATTCGCTCGTCCTTTTTATCCATATCGCCGTTTACTACCAGGTTTGCGATACCCTTACCTTGCCAGATGAGCGCTTGATTACTGTTGTCTATTAGATCAATATACAGCGTTCCGGACACTTTGTTAGCCTGGTTATTTTGCAATGGAACGGTTCCAATCTTCCATATTTCTCCTTTATAGTCCCAGCCATAGGTCCAGTTAGCACCTTTGTGAGACAGGTCATATGGATAATGATGGTCAAATTGTTTAAATACAGTTACCACGTCACGTGCGATCAGGCTGAAACTGATCAGAACATCTGGCGTATTCGAGTGCTTATATCCCTTAGCGACCATGTTTTTATGGATCTCCTTTAGGAGACGTTTTTTATCGAGGTCTGATATTTTCAGGCTATCCATCCCGGCCGTGTAAAACGCAAATGTCTTATACGTTTTAAAATCGGTCTTGGTATCGTAGTCTGCACTTGCCTTTATGCTGGTACAGCTGGCCGAGTAAACGGCCAGTAATAATAGTAAAGCTATTAGTTTAATGGTCTTCATAGAACTTTCTTTTAGTTAAAAGGTTCGGGGGGGAATTTCTTTTTTGATCAAAGATCCCTTTTCCAATACTAATAAGAGGAATGGTCTAAGAAGTTCCGTAAGATTATTTCTGGGCTGTTTCTATTTTCGCAGGTGGAGGGAATACTCCCAGGATCTCATTCACAAACAGGGAAATACGTTCTTCCTTTTTGGTGATATCTCCATTGGTGATGAGGTCTCCGGTACCTTTACCCTGCCAAATGAGTTCTTTTCGCTTGGTGTCGATCACATCGATATACAGAGAGCCTTCAGTACTGGTCGCTACTGATGGGCCAAAAGCGGCTCCTCCCCACATAGGGCCCCAGCCCCAGCCCCAACCCCAGCCCCAGCCGGCGTTGTTGTATACGGTTACTCTTTCCCGTTCGCTGGTGAAAATGCTCACCAACATATCGGGATCTGAAGATTTCTGATAGCCTTCTGCCACCAGTTTATTCTGGATCGCTCTGAGAATACGTTTTTTATCCAGGTCAGAAATATTGGCCTGGTCGATTCCGGGTTTGTAAAAGGCAAACGTCTTGTACTCCTTGAAATCGGTCATACGATCGTAGTCCGAGGTGACCTTGACACTCGAGCAACTTGCTGCAAAAACGGCAAGCATAAATAGTGACGCGATAAGTTTAATGGTCTTCATAGTGTTTTTTTGTTTTGGTTAAAAATACCGCGGACCTTTAAACTACAGTGGTGCTATCTAAAAGTCCTTTTTACAACCCTCTTAATAAGGTCTCGTCTACAAAGTTTGGCAAGGTAACCTTGAGTCTTGGCTCGGCCTGCATCGCCCTTTTAATGGCGAAAACGGCTTCCTGGTTTCTGGCCCAACTTCTTCTGGCGATCCCGTTATTAACATCCCAGAACAACATGGATCTCAGGTTGTTATCGGCTTCCTTAGTTCCATCAAGAACCATGCCGAATCCTCCGTTAATAACTTCGCCCCATCCAACACCACCACCATTGTGAATACTTACCCAGGTAGCTCCTCGAAAACTATCGCCGATCACGTTGTGAATGGCCATATCTGCCGTAAAGCTCGACCCGTCGTATATGTTGGAGGTCTCCCTGAATGGTGAGTCGGTTCCACTTACATCGTGGTGGTCTCTTCCTAAAATTACAAAACCGATCTCATTTTTCGAAATTGCTTTATTGAAGGCTGCAGCGATCTTCATACGTCCCTCGGCATCGGCGTAAAGGATACGGGCCTGAGACCCTACCACTAATTTGTTTTCCTGGGCACCTTTGATCCATTGGATGTTGTCGGCCATTTGCTGCTGGATCTCCTTTGGTGAGTTTTTCATGATCTCCTCTAGGACCTCGCAGGCAATGCGGTCGGTCTTTTTCAGGTCTTCCGGATCACCGCTGGCACAAACCCAACGGAAGGGGCCAAAGCCGTAATCAAAACACATAGGCCCCATAATATCCTGTACATAGCTTGGGTAGCGGAAGGTTTCCTTTTCATTTCCGGCTTCATCCCTGGCCATGATATCGGCGCCTGCCCTTGACGATTCCAGTAAGAAGGCATTTCCGTAATCAAAGAAATACGTGCCTTTGGCCGTGTGACGGTTAATGGCTGCTACCTGTCTTCTCAGAGAAGCCTGTACAGCTTTTTTAAATTCCTCCGGATCTTCGGCCATCATGGTGTTGGCCTCCTCGAAGGTGAGTCCCGCGGGATAGTAGCCTCCGGCCCACGGATTGTGGAGGGAGGTCTGGTCGGATCCCAGGTCAATATGTATATCGGCTTCGTCAAATTTTTCCCATACATCTACCACGTTCCCGGCATAGGCTATAGATACCACTTCTTTTGAAGCTTTGGCCTTGCGAACGCGGGATACCAGGGCGTCGAGATCGTCGATCACCTCGTCTACCCATTGCTGACTGTGACGTGTTTCGATGGCTTTAGGGTTCACTTCGGCACATACGGTGATACATCCGGCAATATTTCCTGCCTTAGGCTGCGCACCGCTCATCCCTCCGAGTCCGGAAGTAAGGAACACACTGCCTTGACTGGCCTTGCCGATCTTTCGGAATCCATTGAGCACGGTAATGGTGGTCCCGTGAACAATACCTTGCGGACCAATATACATATAGCTCCCCGCCGTCATTTGTCCGTATTGGGTAACACCCAAAGCATTGAACTTCTCCCAGTCGTCTTGTTTGGAATAGTTCGGGATCATCATTCCGTTGGTCACCACCACGCGTGGGGCATTCTTATGGCTGGGGAAAAGTCCAAGCGGATGGCCACTGTACATCACCAGGGTTTGCTCTTCGGTCATTTCCGCCAGGTATTTCATCACCAGGCGGTATTGGGCCCAGTTCTGGAAAACAGCCCCGTTACCTCCGTAGGTGATCAGTTCGTGTGGGTGCTGCGCTACATCCGGGTCCAGGTTGTTCTGGATCATGAGCATGATCGCCTTAGCCTGGGCACAGGTTCCGGGATACGCATCTACAGGACGCGCATACATAGCGTAGTCCGGACGAAACCGGTACATATAAATGCGTCCGTAAGTGTCGAGCTCTTCCTTAAATTCCGGAAGCAGGGTGGCGTGGTGTTCCGGTTCAAAATAGCGCAATGCGTTTTTCAGGGCCAGAAGCTTTTCGTCTTCACTTAAAATAGCTTTTCGCTTAGGCGCGTGGTTAACTTCGGGATCGTAAGGTTTTGGTTGTGGTAGTATCTGAGGAATTCCTTCGAGTATCTGTTCTTGAAACGTCATGATGTCGTTTGGTGTTTTGTTTAACTATAGTATAGCGGTGTCTTCGCCGGTAACGGCAAAGCCTGGTTGTTAGGTGTGCGGGTAAATTTGGGAAAGCGGGATAAGTGTTCCGTACTAGGGATAGCGGATGTCTGCCCGGTGATGGGTGTATGCGATGCTGTTGCGGTATACTAAAGTTCCTGCTTTCATGTGCCTAGCGCGTGGTGTTGGTTTTCTTGTTAAACCCATAAGGGCAGTGGCGGCATCCACTCTCACAACAATAGCCCCGTTTAAGGTGATACTGCTCTGTAAAAACTTTATAGCCCTCCGGACTCAGATAGTAATCTCCCTCTTCAAGCGGGATCCTTTTTCTTATCATGTTAAGCAGGGTATTTTCCGGGTTTTTTTTGCAAATATATAAGAAAAGCGTATCTATACCCCATTGATATCATTATGATTCTGGTATTTAAATACATCTTCACCGGCAATTACGTGGGCCTTGCCCTATGGCCGTTTATCCTCCTGAAGAGTCCGCGACTCAGGGAAGATGACGTGCTGCTCAATCACGAGCGTATTCACCTGAGACAACAGTTAGAATTGCTGGTATTACCCTTCTATATCTGGTACGTTCTCGAGTGGTGTTACCGGTTCTTGCAGCTGGGCGATGGCTACAGGGCTTATCGCGCCATTAGCTTTGAAAAGGAGGCGTACAGCGAAGAAGGCAACCTCGAATACCTGCAGAAAAGAAAACCGTGGGCTTTTTTTCGTTATTACCGTTCGGCAGACAGCTGAACTTTTTAAATTTGCCGGAAAACAACCCTTTTGCACAATCAGCCCATACATCTTGAAGTTTTTCAACGGCATGACCTTAAGGTCTTTCTAAAACGGGAAGATCAGATACATCCTGTGGTCTCGGGCAATAAATACCGCAAGCTCAAATACAACTTGCAGCATGTTAAGGCTCAAGGGTATAAGGGGGTGCTTACCTTTGGCGGGGCATTTTCCAATCATATTGCTGCAACGGCCTTCGCCTGTAATGAGGCGGGAGTGCCTTGTGTGGGGGTTATTCGAGGGGAAGAGCTGGAGAGGCAACCACTTAATGAAACCCTGGGACGGGCAAGGGATCAGCATATGATTTTACATTTTGTGAGCCGTGAGGATTATCGTAATAAGATGACCCCGGAGATGATAGCCCGTTGGGAGGAGACCTTTCCCGGGTATTACGTATTGCCGGAAGGGGGTACCAACACCCTTGCCGTAAAAGGTTGTGCAGAGATCCTTGACCCTGAAGATGCAGCCTTTGATGTGGTGTGCACTGCTGTCGGAACAGGAGGTACGATGGCCGGTCTGATCGAGGGTGCAGCCGAAGGACAAAAGGTCCTGGGTTTTCCCGCCTTGAAGGGGGACTTTTTAAAACACGAAATCGCGAGGCTTACCACAGGCGGTGATTGGGACCTTATAACCGATTACCATTTCGGGGGGTACGCCAAGGTCGACAGGTCACTTATCGATTTTATCAATATCTTTAAACAGAAAACCGGGATTCCCCTGGATCCTGTGTATACCGGTAAGATGATGTACGGCATTGCAGCCCTTGCAGAAAAAGGGTATTTCGAACCGGAAACACGTATTTTAGCCATTCATACGGGTGGCCTGCAAGGTGTCAAAGGGATGAACGAATTTTTAAAGCGAAAAAAACTACCTCTAATACAATGAAAAATGCATACCTGCTCTTAACCCTAACCGCTCTATTATTGGCGAGCTGTGGTAGCCACAAACGCACCTATAACAAAAGATCCCCCGACAGAAAGCAAGTAGAAGTTCGTAAACCTGAAAAGAAACGGGAGCAGGACACCTTTGAGTCGACTTCAAAGACCACCGTGTATACCGATGTGGTAAAAGGATATATCGATCAGTTCGATGAGATCGCCATGGACCAGATGAAGGAGTTCGGGATCCCGGCGAGTATTACCCTGGCCCAGGGTATCCTGGAGAGTGGTGCCGGGAGAGGCGACCTGGTGCGTCGTGCCAACAACCATTTTGGGATCAAATGCCATAAGGGGTGGACGGGCCCGTCGGTAAGGCATGACGACGATAAACGAAACGAGTGCTTTAGAAAATACAGGCATCCGGAGGCTTCCTATGCCGACCATTCCAGATTTCTTACCGGTCGCAGCAGGTATGCCTTCCTTTTCGATCTGGATAAGGACGATTACAAAGGATGGGCTAAAGGCCTGAAAAAAGCAGGTTATGCCACCGACCCTAAATACCCCAATAAGCTCATTTCTATTATCGAACGCTATGGCCTTTACAAGTACGATGCCATGGTATTGGGTAAACGGGCAAAAAGACAACCTGAGGTAGTCTACAAAACCACCAACCAGGAGGTATACCGCGTAAAAAAAGGAGATACCTTATATTCGCTGTCCCGTAAATACGGAGTAAGTGTTGAGGCCATCAAAGAGCGCAACAATCTCCAGGGAAATAATATTCAGGTAGGGCAGGAGCTCTATTTTAAATAAGAACACTTAACACGAAATATATAATGATCTACAAAAGAAGTAGTGCCTTGTTCGCAGCAGCACAAAAGGTGATCCCTGGTGGGGTGAACTCGCCGGTGCGTGCTTTCGGGGCCGTTGGAGGAGAGCCTATTTTTGTGAAAAGGGCCAAGGGAGCCTATTTAACCGATGAAGACGATAATACCCTTATCGATTTTATCGCGTCCTGGGGGCCGCTTATTCTGGGCCATGCTTTTGACCCGGTGGTTGAGGCCGTAAAAGAAAGGGCAGCGCTGGGGACTTCCTATGGTATTCCTACCGAATTGGAAACGAAGATCGCCGAACTGGCCATTTCTATGGTTCCCAATGTTGATAAGATCAGATTCGTGAACAGCGGAACAGAAGCTTGTATGAGTGCTGTGCGACTGGCGCGCGGATTTACAGGAAGAGATAAGATCATCAAATTTGCAGGGTGCTACCACGGGCATTCAGATTCGTTCCTCATCCAGGCCGGAAGTGGGGCGGTGACCTTCGGTAGCCCTAACAGTCCGGGAGTTACCCGGGGAACAGCTCAGGATACCTTGTTGGCACCTTATAACAACCTAGAGCAGGTAGAAAAATTGCTTAAAGCTAATGAAGGGGAAGTGGCTGCCATCATCCTCGAACCTGTAGCCGGGAATATGGGATGTGTGCTTCCTAAGGAAGGCTTTCTTCAGGGCCTCAGGGATCTTTGTGATGCCCACGGTACCTTATTGATCTTTGATGAGGTGATGACCGGATTCAGGCTGGCTCCCGGAGGAGTTCAGGAGCTTATGGGGGTTAAGGCCGACCTGGTGACCTTTGGTAAGGTGATCGGGGGAGGCTTGCCTGTTGGTGCTTTTGCAGGACGCAACGAGGTGATGAGCATGCTGGCGCCGGAAGGGCCGGTATATCAGGCCGGAACCCTGAGTGGGAATCCGCTGGCCATGGCTGCCGGATATACCATGTTGAAATACCTTAATGATCACAGAGAGGTGTTTAAAAGCCTGGAAGAAAAAACAGCCTACCTACATAAGGGGCTCGATGAGGTGATGAAGGCCTCCGGGAAAACCTATTGCAT
Source organism: Robertkochia sediminum (assembly GCF_016786255.1). Taxonomy (GTDB): domain Bacteria; phylum Bacteroidota; class Bacteroidia; order Flavobacteriales; family Flavobacteriaceae; genus Robertkochia; species Robertkochia sediminum. The sequence goes on along the minus strand of NZ_JADMKT010000075.1, from coordinate 27,279 downwards.
CAACAGGGTGGGGTCTATGATCAGTCTGCATTTTACAGAGGAAGTGGTTGATTTTGACACTGCTGCCAAAGGGAATAATGACACTTTTAAGAAGTACTACCACCATATGCTCGATAGCGGCATCTACCTGCCGCCTAGTGCCTTTGAAAGTTGGTTCCTGAACGACGCCCTGAGTTATAGCGATCTGGACAAGACCATCGAAGCTACAGCAGCATTCGTGAAATAAAAAGCAAAGGCGGAAAGATCTACTTTCCGCCTTTTTTAATACCGTTTATCTCCTTCCCGGTTTCGCGTGCTGTTTGCTGTGCTTGCGGTGTGCCGATCTGTGTTTTCGGTGTTTCATGTGTATCCATTGTCGGTACTGGTCTTCGCTCAGGATCTTCTTCATCTTCTCTTGATGGGCCAATTGCAGGTCCAGCGTCTTAATATGGAGTTCCGGGGGTAGGTGATGCTTTCTGGTGGGTTTTGGCCTGTGATGGTTTCGTCCTTCCCTTGTTGAGCGGTTATCTTCCCGCTGCGCCCGGGCTTCCTCTTTTATAGCCTTTCTTTTGGTGAACATGTCTTTTTCAAGTTCCATGATCATTTGCTGTTGCTTTTTGTTGAGGTCAAGATGCAATGCGAGCGTTTTACTCCTGATCTCTGCCTGTTGGGCCATCGTGATCTCCTGGTGGTGCTTTTCCGCTGTCTGTGCTTGTGCTTGTGTTAAGACAATGCATCCTGTGAATGTCAATGCGGCTGCTAAATACTTCATCATCGTAATGTTTAATTAAGGTTCTGTTTATTTAGATGGGTCACCTTTGCATTGGTTTAAGACCGGGATTGTTAAAAATCATGTTAAAGAACAGGAGAGATGTTAAAATCTTCAAAAAAGACGTAACAAATTGATTTTTAGATAGTCTTAATAGTGAATCAATCATCAAAACGAACCAGTAAATAATCAAAAAATGAACAGTTTAATTTTAGCAGGCAGTTTACTTCTCGGATGGAACGGAGCTGCCCAAACGGTAAACGACACAACAGACCATCAACCTTTTTTTAATGAAGCAGCCTGTGTGGTTGAAGACACCAAAGCAACCCTTGATCAGATCGTATTTATCGAGAACGAGGAAGTCATAGTTTTGGACTTCGATACCGCAGCGTACCTGCCTGAAGGATTTGATCCTTATGTAGGGAATCTTGAAGATATCGCCTATGTAGATATGGAAGAAGGAGAGGATGTAGTTCTCGGATTTGATACCGCAGCGTACCTTCCTGAAGGCTTTGATCCTCATGTAGGAGATCTTAATGATATTGCCTATGTAGAGAATGAAGAGATCATCGAATTAGGATTTGATACGGCACAGTACCTCCCTCAAGGTTTTTGTCCGCACCTAGGTAACTACAACGACCTTGCTTATGTGGAAGCTGAAGAAGAGATCGAGCTTGGTTTTGACACTGCAGCCTGGCTTCCTGAAAAATTCGATCCGCACGTAGGAGATCTGGATAAGATCCGTTATATCGAAATGGACTACCACTTCCTTAAAAACTTTAAAGCATCAGAAGTATTGGCAGAGATCGTACAATAAACAACAAACGCATATGAATATCAAATTCTTATCAGCACCGTAAACAGGCACTATTCCTCATCAGTTTAAGTGCCTGTTCTCTTTTTATAAGGTCCCGTTGTGGACTTTTTTTATGGTTGCAGCAGGACCATGGTCTTAAGCAGGCTGTTACCCAATTAGAGATGCTTTGCTTCTGGATCATCGTCCTATTGTTTTCCGGGAGCCCTGACAATCCCCGGAGAGATTTCCGCGTAGATTCCTGATTTAGATGTTGCGGTAAGGCATGGTTTAGATCTTGTTATGCTCCTGTTTGGCTTCCGGAAGTGTCGTTCGGGTAAGTGCCCTGATGGCACTTAGGAGTTATGCTAAGGCTGTCTAATTCATGATGAATTACCCCTGTTACATGCTATTAATGTTAAAAGAGATGTAAAAACAGGAGGCATTTGTTAAAATCTTCAGAAAGCGCGTAACAATTTGATTTGTAGGTAGTCTTAATAGTAAATCAATCATCAACACGAACCATTTAATAATCAAAAAATGAACAGTTTAATTATAGCAGGTAGTTTACTTCTAGGATGGAATGGAGCTACCCAAACGACCAACGATACAACAAACCAGCAACCTGTTTTTAATGAGATCACCTGTGAGGCAGAAGATGCTCGCACCCAACTCGATCAGATCGTGTTTATCGAGAACGAGGACGAAGTGATCCTTGACTTTGATACCTCAGCGTACCTGCCTGAAGGATTTGATCCTTATGTAGGGAATCTTGAAAATATGGCCTATGTGGATATGGAGGAAGGAGAGGAAGTGGCGCTCGGATTTGAGACCGAAGCTTACCTTCCTGAAGGATTTGATCCGCATGTAGGAGACCTTAATGACCTGGCTTATGTGGAAGAAAGTGAGGTTATCGAACTGGGGTTTGATACGGCGCAGTACCTTCCGGATGGCTTTTGTCCGCACCTGGGGAATTATAATGACCTGGCGTATATGGAGGCTCAGGAAGCGATCGAGCTCGGTTTTGACACTGCAACCTACCTTCCGGAGAAATTCGACCCGCATGTAGGCGACCTGGATCAGATTCGTTATATCGAAATGGACTATCACTTCCTTAAGAACTTTAAAACGGCCGAAGAAGTTGCCGAGACAGCACCATAGTACAAAGAGTGGTTAAGTAGTTTATTATACTTTGAATTTTGTTAGCAGAGCGAGTACAGGCACATTTCTTTAAGTGTTAATATGTCTGTCTCCGTATCAAAAAAGACCCGTTGAGGGTCTTTTTTTGTGTTTGAGTAGGGGTAGGAGGGTTGAAGTGATAAAATGGCCTTACATAAAGGTTGAATTTCTCCTTGAAATCTTGCCGATTTTGCATCCTTTTCAAGGAAGTTGCAGTACTCTTTTTAAGGTTCCGGTTAAACGGTTGAAGATTTACTAAATCGTTTTCGTAAGGCGTAACAAACTGTTTTACAACGCGTCTTATTTGTATCTTCATATCAACCAATCTTGATCATAAAATAGTCAAAGAATGAGTCTATTATTCATGGCAGGCAGTTTACTTCTGGGATGGAATGTGGCTGCTCAAACGGTAACCGGGAGTCTAACCCAATTTCAAGCTATCGATACCCAAACGTATCAGGAATCGCCGGATACGAGAGTGGTTTTAAGCGAGATCGTTTTTATTGAACAGGAAGAAGAGGTGGCTCTCGATTTTGATACGGCAGGCTACCTTCCGGAGCGTTTTGATCCGCATGTGGGAGACCTCGATCGTGTGCACTTTAAAGCAATGGATCGTTCAGAGCTTGTAGAGCTTGGATTTGCGGTAAGCGATTACCTTCCTAAGGGATTCGATCCTTATGTTGAAGATCTTTACGCATTAGACTATAAGGCAGAGACCGAAGCCGTTGTTCTGGGATTTGATACCGGGGAATTCCTCCCTGCCGGCTTTGATGCCTACATCGGAAATTACAGCGCACTTGTTTTTGCAGAGGAGCAGGAAGCGATAGATCTTGGTTTCGACACCATAGCCTATCTGCCAAAGAAGTTTGATCCTCACCTGGGGGACCTTGATCAGATCCTGTTCGTAGATCTTGACCTGATTGCCGGGAGTTGCGAATGCCATAGCGAAATGGTAGAAGTACTCTTTTAAGCTGCCCCTAAAGCGGGTCGTACGGACTTAGAATTTTTTGTTAGCTCAGGAAGCTTGGGTGAAATACTATTGCTTTAAGCTTCTGTATACCAGATAAAAAGGCCCTGAACGGGCCTTTTTTGTTTTTTTGATAGTGCTCCTGATGCAGTTCACCACAGTATTTTTACTGTTCACAACAAACCAGGGTAAAGTGTTGGTTAACAGTTGTTGTGGTCGTATTTTTCACTTGTTAAACCCCTAAGTCACAATTATGAATAAAAATTACTTAAACCCTGTGCCTGTGATCGTTTTGGGCATGGCCTTTACGTTATCGAGCCTGGCGCTTTCTATTGCGCTGCTCGTTCAGTTGCTCTGAAGTTGAAAGTAACAGAGGGAGTCAGACCTCCTTTTTACTTTCAGCCGAAGGCATTATCCTTTTGATCTTCATTCCGTTCGGAACCTCTTTTCAGTTTATGTTGCATTATCCCTAATGGGATTATGTTCTCTGTTAGTTTTACTTATTTCTTTCACAGTAGACTAAAGTGACATGTGTTCATGGTTCCATGAACTAACTTTAAAACTACATTCTTAGTCAAGGGATCCCCGGCATTTATGATGTGATCATAAGTGTTAAATATTCTGGTGATTCTATACCTGTATGCGGCACATGGAGTCTGGTGTCTTAGGAGTGAGCTGTTAGGTGTATATGATATGTTTTGTGAGTGCGCATAGTGTGTGGTCGTTTAGTCACCGATCTTAAGCACAAAAAAAGGATGACCGATAGGCCATCCTTCATTTATATCATTGTAGGAACAGACGTATTAAAGGGCTTCAACAAAGAGTCCTTCCTCGGTCTTTTCAACCTTGGCAGCTTGATTTTTTGTCAATTCCTTAATGGTCTTATCCCATTTCTTATTAGAAAGTCCTGAAGCCGTCTTAAGGTCGTTCAGTGGCATCTTTTGGGTAAGCAGGGATAGCACTTCTTTGGCTTCATCGCTAATGGCAAGCGGTTTTTTCTCCGGTCTCATTTGAGGGAAGAAAAGCACTTCCTGGATCGAAGCGTTATCGGTAAGGAGCATCACCAGGCGGTCGATGCCGATCCCGATCCCCGATGTAGGAGGCATTCCGTATTCGAGGGCACGAAGAAAGTCCTGATCGATGAACATGGCTTCGTCGTCTCCCTTTTCAGAAAGCTTTAACTGCTCTTCGAAACGCTCGCGCTGATCGATAGGGTCGTTAAGCTCAGAATAGGCATTAGCTACTTCTTTTCCGTTGATCATCAGCTCAAAACGCTCGGTAAGGGCTGGGTTCTCACGGTGCTCTTTGGTAAGCGGACTCATCTCCTTAGGGTAGTCGGTGATAAATGTTGGTTGAATGTAGTGGTGCTCACATTTCTCTCCGAAGATCTCGTCGATAAGTTTTCCGATCCCCATGGTATCGTCTGCCGGGATATCCAGTTTTTTACATACTTCACGAAGTTCGTTCTCGTCCATTCCGGCAACATCGAATCCGGTGTGTTCCTTGATCGCCTCGAGGATCGGCACTCTCGGATAAGGTGCTTTGAAGCTGATGGTGTTTTCCCCCACCTTAACTTCTGAAGAACCGGTAGCGTCGGTGGCTACTTTCTCGAGCAATGTCTCGGTGGTGTTCATCATCCAGTTGTAGTCCTTGTAGGCTACATACAGCTCCATGACGGTAAACTCAGGGTTGTGGGTACGGTCCATCCCTTCGTTACGGAAGTCTTTTGCAAATTCGTAAACCCCGTCAAATCCGCCCACGATAAGTCGCTTGAGGTAGAGCTCATTCGCAATACGCAGGTAAAGCGGCATGTTTAGTGCGTTGTGGTGGGTTACGAACGGACGTGCAGCGGCACCTCCGGGAATGGCCTGGAGAATAGGTGTTTCCACTTCAAGATATCCCTTGTCGTTAAAGAACTCACGAATACTGTTGGTGATCTTTGTTCGCTTTATAAAGGTGTCCTTTACGTGCGGATTTACGATGAGGTCCACATAACGCATGCGGTATCTGAGTTCCGGATCGTTGAACTCGTCGTATACCTTACCTTCGCTGTCCACCTTAGGAAGGGGTAGCGGACGTAAAGATTTGTTGAGGAGTTTAAAATCTTTAACCATCACGGTTTTCTCTCCCACATTGGTGGTAAAGAGTTCTCCTTCGATCCCGATAATGTCACCGATATCGAGAAGTTTTTTATACACCTCGTTGTAGATGGTTTTGTCTTCTCCCGCGCAGATCTCATCGCGGTTAAAGTATACTTGAATGCGACCTTCACTGTCCTGGAGCTCGGCAAACGACGCCTTCCCCTGAATCCTTCTCGACATCAGGCGTCCGGCAAGGATCACCTTTTTTCCTTCTTCATATTCGGCTTTAGCCTGTTTTGAAGTGTGGTCAACCGGAAATAGTTCTGCGGGGTATGGGTTAATGCCCATCGCTCTTAACTTCGAAAGTTTCTCTCTACGGATCAATTCCTGTTCAGAAAGTTGCATAGTTTCTATTTACATTTAAGCCTGCAAAGATAGTGAGTATTTGATAATCAATCAAAGCCAAGTTGTTTTTAAGACTACGGAAGAATTTTGTTTGTTATACGTGTAACAAATCCGAAATTTGGCGTCCTATATATTGAACACCAAAAAAGGTCCATGATGTGGTACCCGAATTAATATGTGAACTGAAATGAGTATTTGGAGAGTCCTTTTATCTATTATTTGTCCGCCCTTTGCTGTTCTTGATAAGGGGTGTGGCTCGATCATTATTGTTTTTCTGCTATGGCTTTGCGGCTGGGTGCCCGGCGTGATCGCCGCACTGGTTATTTTGAATAACCCGAATAGGTAAAATAGGATAAAGAGGTAAAGGAGTAAAGAGGTAAAGGAGTAAAGAGGTAAAGGGGTGAAGTGGATTGTGGATTTTAAATTTTGGATTTTGAATTCTTGATTATAGCTTCCAGATAACTGAGTAACCACCCCGACCACGTCATAGACGTGGCCACCCCTTCTTGGAAAGGAAGGGAGAAATTACAACTTTTATAAGGCTGCATCACCGCATCACTGCATCACTGCATCACCGCATCACCGTATCACTGCATCACCCCATAACCTCATAACTTCATAACCTCATAACTTCATAACTTCTCTGTATCTTTGCCCCATGAATAAAAAGGTTATCACACAAGATCTGGGCCTCCGTGATTATAAAGAGACATGGGATTACCAGGAAGCATTGTTCAAAGAGATATTCGAGCTGAAGGTAAAGAACAGGCGGGAAGAGACCAATGATCCTACGCCCAATCACTTTCTATTCGTAGAACATCCGCATGTGTATACGCTGGGTAAGAGTGGCGACCTGTCGAACCTCTTGCTCAATGAGGCGCAGTTAGCCGAGAAGGGGGCTACTTTCTATAAGATCAATCGCGGGGGTGATATTACCTATCACGGGCCCGGGCAGATCGTGGGGTATCCTATTCTCGATCTCGAAAACTTCTTTACCGATATTCATAAGTACTTACGACTCCTCGAAGAGACCATTATCCGTACCATGGCCGAATACGGGATAAAGGGTGAACGTTCGGATGGCGAAACAGGAGTATGGCTGGATGTGGGTACGCCTTTTGCCCGTAAGATCTGTGCGATGGGAGTTAGGGCTTCCCGATGGATCACCATGCATGGTTTTGCCATGAACGTGAATGCCGATCTGGGGTATTTTGACAATATCATTCCTTGCGGCATACGCGATAAGACCGTGACCTCCCTAAACGTAGAGTTGGGGATAGCCAAGGTCGATGAGGCTGAGGTCAAAGCGCATATCCTGCGTCACTTCGCCGAACTCTTTGAAGCCGAAATGGTACGTGCGGCTTCGGTCTGAAGCTGATTTAAAACTCCTTATTTAAGACTGTAAACAACAATGCTGTTGCGGTCTCCTGTGGTAACGATCTCGACCTTTCTGTCGTTGTCAATATCGTCTATGTCTACTGCAGAGGCACCATAAACAGGGAAGTTCTCCAGGAGCTTTGCCTGGCTGTCGAACAAATATACCTTGTTGCTCTGCTTGTCGGTTACCGCAACGTAGATCTTATCGTAGAGGTAGAAGATCTTTGGCTGGGTGTACATCCCATAATCCAGCTCTGCTTTTTTGTCTTTGATATAGAGCATATTATTGGAGATGGCTGCGAGCGTATGCAGGCTGGCGTCTATCTTATGAGACGCTTCAAAAGGTTTCTTGGTCCTGTTGATATTCCCTTTGGCGTCTATAGTGATCAGGTCTCCTGAAGCAGCAGTAGTTGTGAATTTGTTGTTGTACAGGTACACTTCATTTTCAGATAAGCCCAGGTTTTGTTTGATCTTTATGCGTGGCTCTCCGGTGCGGTGCAGCAGGTGGAGTTTGCCGTTGGTTTCCTTTACCGCGATAAAATCCTTGTTCGCTATACGGATGTGTTTTGGTGCATTGGCTATAGCACTTGAGGTAGATGCCATGTTGAACCCGGTTACTTTTTTACCTTGTCTGTCGTAGAGCACAACCTGGTTGTTCAGGGTGAGGCAGAACCTGTAATTTTTGTTCTTATCGTAATCGAATACGGCAAGAGGCTGGGTAATGGCTTGCTTCGGACTAATAGGGAAGGGGGCTACATCATTTCCGTTGCGATCTACGATATGCATTTTTCCGGGAGTGGCGAAGGCCAGCTGATACCGGCCGTTGCGATAAAGGTCTACCTGGGTGATCTTACCGAGAATGGGACCTTCAAGTTGTTTTTTCCACAAGACCTTTCCTGCGGTTGAGATCAGGTAGAGTCCGTTCTCGGCATCCTGAACCACAACCTCCTTTTTCTTAGACCGGTGATTGTAAACAAATTGAGGTTGGCCCTGTACGGGCGCGTCAATGGTGGTGTTGTAGAGTTGGGTGATCAGACGGTCATTGGTTCGGTTTTCGGTAACCTTCTTGGTGAGCAGGTTCATATGTGCAAAGTCGCCTTCCATAACGTATTGCAGCGCCATCATTTGATGGTCTTTCAAATTCTTAAGAGAGGCCTTGAGGTCTTCATTGACCGTCTCGGCAGTTTTATTAAGCGCTTCGATATTGATGTAAAGTTCCAGGGAAGAAGCGTCTGCCAGGTCAGATCTCAGATCTTTGTAGCCTTTAAGTCGGCTGGCCACCGAATGGTTTTGGATATTTGCTATGAGGTCTTTTAACGCTTCCTTGCTGTCGGAAATAAATAAGTAAGGGCTGCTTATGGCAGCGTACTCAGAAGGCGTATCACCTTTTAGAAATCCGAAACGTTTCTTGATCAGTTCTGTATTATTAAGGGTGATGAGCTTATGTTCGCGGTAGTCTTCTGCCGTTTCGGTGTGGGTTTTTAGAAGGTCTTCCAGTGGGAAATCTTTTTCGTAGACCATGGTCCAGATCGAGCTGTTGCCAAGTTTGATGAATCCTGCTTCGATAGCTTCGGTAAAAAGGGTGTCTTTAGGATTGGTAAGGTCTTTTATGAGACCTTTCGTATTAGGGAGTCCCACAAAATAAGGGCTGGTGGCCGGAGCGAGATCAGCGATAGTGGTTTGTCCGGGATCCCGGTCTTTAAAGCGATTGATGATGTTCGGAATGCTGTCGCCTCCTACGGCAATACCATTTCCTCTAAGCAGGTTTTTGTCGATCTCCAGGTCCAGCGAACTCCACTCAGACATGGCGCGGAAGGCATTGGCGGTTTTCGCGTTGAGCACCTTGGAAAGTAAATGGTTGCTGTTCTTGTTGTTGATGAACAGGGTGGCTGAAGCCCTGGGTTGGGCAACCTCGTAAAGTTTTATAAGGCCTTGAACCCCTCTCATCTTGCTGCCTGAGCGAATAAGATCTTCAACCGGAAGGGGTGAAGACGACGCCACGAAGAACTTTCCGATGCTCGTCGTGTAGATCGGGTGATTTTCGACCTGGATCTTATTAATGGTCTTATTGTCATAGGTCATGGTCTCAAGAGCCGGGCTAAGGGTGGAATCGATCACGAACAGATCGTCGTGATGTTCGGTGATGAGGGTATACTCAAAGTTGTCTTTCCCGATCTCCGAAAAATAGAGCAGGGCTTCGCCTTGCGGACTTATATACTGCAGGGAGCTAACCAACTGTTCTGCATCACGGTAGATCGTGCTTTCACCGAAGGTGTTGATAAGCTCGTTATTTCTAAGCTCATTTTTAAATCCTTCGAAATTATTGATGCGGACTACTGCGCTGGCTTTTTCGGGAACCATGGCGATAAGGTCGGTGGGCGTATTCGCTTCTTTTGTACAGGAGAAGGTAAGCACCAGGGCCATGGCGAGCAGTAAGAATTGGCGATTCATAAGTCTTGAGGTTTGATACAAAAATAGAATTTTAAAGGTCAAGAGACAATTGATCGGGAATTAACCGAAAAGATTTTCGATGATGTGGTGTAGTGCCGTGTTTTACAATAGCGGCTCTGTGGGTTTTGGTGGGATAGCCTTTATTCTTTTTCCAGTCGTATTGGGGGTATGTCTTGTCCAGTTCTTCCATGAGTTCGTCCCTGTAGGTCTTGGCCAGGATGGAGGCGGCAGCAATGTTGAGGTATTTACCGTCTCCTTTTACGACACATTCATAAGGCACATCGCCAAAGGGTTTGAATTTATTGCCGTCTACCGCAATGAACTTTGGAGGAGTACTTAGGGCTTTAAGTGCCCGGTGCATACTTTCTATAGAGGCATTAAGGATGTTCATTTGATCGATCTCCTCAGGTGAGGTGTGTACAACGGCATAGCATATGGCCTCTTTTTCTATAATGGTTCGGAGTTGGTCGCGGTTCTTTTTGCTGAGCTGTTTAGAGTCGGTAAGGATGTCGTTGCTGAAGTCAGGAGGTAAAATTACTGCAGCTGCAGTAACGGGGCCTGCCAGGCATCCCCTACCGGCTTCATCGGTTCCGGCCTCGGGGTGGATCTCGCTGTATTGGTTTTTCACAGGATACGGGTTAGTGTATGCAAATTAAGAAAATGCGCCAAAAATGATGTGCTTTCAGGGGGTTATTATATTAGGACTATGGAAAACTTAATAGTTTAGGTTTGACCGTACTTGGAGTATCTGCTCTTTTAGCGGCTCCAGGATGGTTGGAGGGTGTGATCTTAGGGCGGGTATATATATAAGGACTCTTAATGGGGGGCACTGTAGATCGGAGGGAGAAATGCAGTGTGAAAAGCAACTATGTAAAGGAATTCGTAATTTTTTGAAAATAAAATTGGATGTCCCTTAGATGGGAAAAGCAGGTTTTTCGCAGTTGAGGGAGTGTTTTTCTGGCTTATCGTGCGTTTCAACGGTTTGAAAGCCAGTATATCGAAAATAGTAATTAAGAATTCTTTCACACATGAGCGGTTTTTCTGATAATAATTTAAAAATATCTTAAAATTCACTTAAAAATTGAATAAACCTCAATTTACCGGGCTAATTCGGGTTTTTTGGTCGATATATTGGCGTTCGGGTTGCATATTTCTTAATAATTGAAGAGATTAGCACCACGCTAAATCAAAATTAATTTAAATATGAGATCAAAGTTTACTTGGATGTTGACGCTTATCATGGCGTTCGCACTGCAGTTCTCGTTTGCTCAGGACAGAAACGTCACTGGTACCGTAGTGGACCAGGACGGACTTCCTTTGCCGGGAGCTAGTGTATTGGTTCAGGGTACCGCGCGTGGTACTCAAACAGATTTTGATGGAAATTATTCCATCATGGCCAGTGAAGGAGATGTACTTGTTATATCTTACATTGGTATGCAAACACAAGAAGTAGCAGTTCCTGCTTCTGGTGTAGTTAATGTTCAGCTTTCAGTTGACGCACAAACCCTGGATGAGGTTGTGGTAGTAGGTTATGGTACTACAACTAAAAAGTCCTTTACCGGTACGGCAACAACTATCGAAGCTGAAGACATTGAGTTGAAAAACTACTCTAACGTATCGCAATCACTTGCTGGTGAGGCTGCTGGTGTAGCAGTAATTAACACCTCAGGTCAGCCTGGTACAACTTCTACTATTCGTATTCGTGGTTTCGGTTCCATCAACGGTAACAGAGATCCACTTTACGTAATTGACGGGGTTCCTTACTCAGGAAGTTTGAACGCGATCAACCCTGCAGATATTAAGAGTACTACTATTCTTAAGGATGCATCTGCAACGGCTATCTACGGTTCTCGTGGTGCTAACGGGGTTGTATTGATCACGACTAAGAATGGTACTGCTGCTGAGGATTACATCGAGGTTGATGTAAAATCAGGGGTTAACGTACAGTTGCTTCCACGTTACGATGTGATCACTTCTCCGGAAGAGGCCATCGGACTTGTTTGGGAAGCGAAGAGAAACAGAGAGATCCTTTCTGGAAATCCTGATCCTGTAGGAACTGTTAACGATGCACTTTTCACAAGCTACCTTCCGGGATATAACATGTGGAATGTGGCTAATGGAGCTGAGCTTATCGATCCTGCTACAGGAATGGTAAGAGACGGAGTTACCAGAAAGTACACTCCAATGAGCTACGAAGATGCTGCCTTTGATACGGCATACAGAACAGAAGCTAACGTTCGTATGGGTGGAGGAAGCGACAGAACTAAGTACTTCCTTTCTGTTGGTTATCTTGATGATAACGGTATTGCGATCAACACCGGGTATCAGAGATATACGACTCGTTTGAACCTGAACTCTCAGGTTAAAGATTGGTTCAACGTTGGTGCTAACATCGGTTATACCTACTCAGAGAGTATCAATAACGGACAGACCGACGGTGCGGAGAACCTTTTCGAATTTGCAGATAAAATGAACCCATTCTATCCTGTATTCCTTCGTGATGACAACGGTGATAAAGTGCCGGATCCGATCTTCGGAGGTTTCCAGTATGACTATGGTTCTGCTTCAGGATTCAGAGCGAGACCTAACTCGAACAACCTGAACCCTATTGCTTCTGCGCTTTACGACTTCAACGGTAACGATCGTCACGAAGTTGTAACCAGCTTTAACGCTAAGATCAACCTTGCTAAAGGACTTACTTTTGAGTCTACTTTCGGTTCTCAGTACTCGAACAACATCTTCCGTTCTATCGGAAACCAGTTCTACGGTGTATCTGTAGGTAACGAAGGTGACCTTTTCCGTCAGTCTACTGAGTCTTTCATCATCAACTTCTTACAGTTAATGAGATATAAGAGAGATTTCGGACAGCACTCTGTTGAGGTTCTTGCAGCTCACGAATCAAATGAGTTCAACCAGACTTTCAACACGCAATTTAAAGCGAAAGCTATTATTCCTGGTGGGAAAGAGCTTAACAACTACATTGTTAACCTTCAGCAACCTACAGGATTCAGAAATACAAGAACACTGGAGTCTTACTTCGCTCAGGTGAACTATGATTTCGCAGACAAATATTTCCTTACCGGTACTGTTCGTCGTGACGGATCGTCAAGATTCGCTACTAACAAATGGGATACCTTTGGATCTGTTGGTGCTGCTTGGGTAATGAGTAATGAGAATTTCCTTGCGAATAATGATCTTATTACCTTCCTTAAGCTTAAAGCTTCTTACGGTATTACCGGTGATGAAGGTGGTGTAGGATTCTATACAGGTCTTAACACTTTCGAAGTAACTAACCTTGGTGGTGAGTTCGCGGTAGCTCCTTCTACATTTGCTAACCCTGATCTTACTTGGGAAACTGCTAAGCAGTGGCAGGTAGGTGCCGACTTCTCTTTGGGAAGATTCCTTGATGGTACGATAGACTACTTTAACAAACAAACTGATAACCTGATCTTTGAAAGAAGAATTGCTCCTTCTACAGGGGTTGCGATCATTACTGTGAACGACGGGGTACTTCAGAACAGTGGTCTTGAATTTGACCTGACCGGTCACTTAGTAAGATCAGAGAACTTCACTTTAGACCTTACTGTTAACGGTCTTGTTGCCGACAACCAGATCAAAACTATGCCTATCGATCCTGAAACAGGAGAGCCTGCGGCATTCCAGAACGTAGGGCGTTATGGATATTCTGAGGGAAGTTCTATCTTTGACTTCTACATGAGAGAGTACGCCGGAGTTGATCCTGAAGATGGATACCCGATGTGGAATCAGTACTTTGATGACGTTAACGGTGACGGAATCTTTGACGACGGAGATGTTGCTATCTCATCGCTTACTCCTTACCTGGTTGACAATCCGGATGCAAATATCGCTAGCCAGACGACTAAGTCTTATGCTGCTGCAACTCAGAAATACGTAGATCGTTCTGCGATCCCTGATGTATTCGGTGCCTTCCGTCTGAGCTCTAGCTTCTATGGATTCAATGTTGCGGCTCAGTTTACGTACTCTCTTGGAGGGTATGCTTACGACGCTCAGTACGCTGAGTTGATGCACGACAACAATGGTGGTATTACTGCTACCAACCGTCACACAGACGTGAGAAACAGATGGAGAGAGCCAGGTGATATTACCGACGTTCCATTAATCGCAGACCGTGTGATCACCAACGTTAACTCTCAGTCTACGCGTTTCATTACCAGCACAGACTATCTCGCATTGAATAACCTGCTTGTAGGATATACTTTTGCTGATTCCATGACAGAAAAATTTGGAATGCAAGGATTAAATGTGTTTATTTCTGGAGATAATCTCTTCTTTAAAGGTGCCAGAGAAGGGTTCAACCCAACTACTAGTGAGTCTGGTAACTCAGGAAGAGGATTATATGCGCCTTTAACAACCTTCACTTTCGGGTTGAGAGCTAAATTTTAAATAAAAATTATGATGAAAAGAAGTATAAAAACTATTCTCGGAGCAGCTTCAGTCCTGCTGCTCACTGCAAGTTGCGGGGATGACTTCCTCGTAGAGAAGCCTACCGGAGCGACTATTACCTCCGAGCAGCTGTCAGACGCGATCGAACTGAACCCCAAGATCGGGGAGGCTACGGTAACCGGTATCTATACGACCATGTTCCAAACCGGAACAGGTGGTACCGGTGGACACGATGACTTCGGGCAAAAAGCCTATGATATCTTTGGAGATATGCTTTCCGGTGACATGGCGCTTTCTGTAAGTACTTACGGATGGTACCGTTCAAGTATTACCGAATTCCAGGGGCCACAGGATTTTACCTTTACCGATAACTATCAGGTATGGCGTTACTACTACAGGATCATCAACACTGCTAACCTTGTGATCCAGGGATTTGGTGGTAACGATGCAGATCCTGAGAATCCTGCTAACCGTGCTGGTCTTGGACAAGCGTTGGCGATGAGAGCGCACTCTTATTTCTACCTTACGCAGTACATGATCAACGATGTAAGAGCTTCATGGACGCAACCAACCCTTCCGCTCTATACTGAGCCGGGAATTGTAGGTGCTGCTAAATCGACTACAGAAGAGATCTATAACCAAATGGAGGCTGACCTTAACAGAGCGATCGAACTTCTCGATGGTTACGAGCGTCCTTCTAAGGTTCAGGTAAACAAGCCTATCGCTCAAACGATCCTGGCTTACGTTCTTGGATCAAGAAGAGATCGTTGGTCTGATGTAGTTACGTTAACTGCAGATGCTTTGGCAGGTACTTCTGCTGCGCCTGCTACTGCCGACGATACCGTTGATGGTATCCTTGGTGGTTTCAACGAACTGCGTTCAAGATCTTGGATGTGGGGTGTTGACTTGAATGAAGATACCGGAATTGGCCTTATCTCTTGGTGGGGTCAGGTAGATTACTTCTCTTATAGCTATGCTGCTGTAGGTGATTCGAAATCTATCGATGAAGGACTTTACGAGAGTATGCCTGCAGACGATATCCGTAGAAACCAATTCTTCGTAGGTCCTGGTACCGCTAATCACCTTCAGCCTATCAACAAGTTCTACGATTCTGACCGTCAGTTCTTCGGAACTTCTCAGATCGTAAAAGCAGATTATGTTTACATGCGTTACGAAGAGCCACTATTGCTTCACATCGAGGCTTTGGCTAAATCTGGAAATGAAGGTGCTGCGGTGTCTATGTTGTCAGATTTCGTATCAACTCGTGTAGCTGATGCTTCATTTGTAAGCGGTCTTAGCGGACAAGCGCTTATCGATGAGATCTACAAGCAAACGCGTCTCGAGCTTTGGGGAGAAGGTAAAGCGTACCTCGCACTTAAGCGTTTCGAAGAAACTGCTACCAGAGGTCCTAACCACCTTTCTTTCGTAGGAGAGCCAATTCGTTTTGACGATGAGCGTATGACCTTCGAAATTCCACAACAGGAAATTCAGGATAACAACTTTATTACCGATCAGAACTAATACATAGTTGTTAGACGAATATACAGGAAGCTGCTCCCTTTTGGGAGCAGCTTTTTTTTTTGTAAGCTTTTGATCGCAAAAAGCTTCCGGGGTGTTTTACCGGCTTGTCAGGTGCTTACTTTTGAGCTTATTTCTATGTCTGGTAGTGGAGTATACCGGGCGCATCAAGGTGCCGTCTTTTGAATTTTAACAGTTTCATTGTTGTATTAGTAACAACCATTGCGGCTATGCGTTATAAAATTCACTTTTCGCGTGGCCTTAGTTAGGAGGTAGATAATATGGTAGGATGAATCCTGAAGGGCAAAATAGGAGGTCGATTCGGATAATTTACTTTAAATCTGTTCTTTTAGAGGTTTTGAGATGTGAGAAGTCAGAAAACACCACTGTATGTTAATAAAAAGTAAACTTTTAGTGAGAACAGCATCCGAAAACCTTTGCGGGATCATTATTTGCAATGTTTTATGGTAATATGTTATGCATGCATAGGAAATTAGGTGTTTTTCGTTAAAAGGTGATAAATATTTAACGGGAAGACGGGGGGTGGCTTGTTTGACTCACTTGTGATTATTGGTTTTATTCGCAGTTCGCTAAAATCAAATTAATTACAATATGAGGTTAAAGTTAACGAGTTTATTAACGCTGCTTTCGGCGTTTGTAATGCAGTTTGCGTTTGCCCAGGAAATGACCATCAGCGGTGTGATCACCGACGGGATGGATATGCCTTTGCCTGGTGCTAATGTAATGATCAAGGGGACCACGACCGGAACCCAAACAGATTTCGATGGAAACTATACACTTACCGCTGCTGTTGGTGATGTATTGGTGTTTTCTTATATCGGTCAGAAAACCGAAGAACGAACAGTTGGTTCGCAAAGTGTGATCAACGTACAACTTGTTGAAGATGCGCAAGCACTTGAAGAAGTTGTGGTTGTGGCTTACGGGGCACAAAAGAAGGAGTCTATTGTAGGTTCCGTAGCTCAGATCGGATCAGAGACCATTGAACAACAGCAGGTAACCACAGTTACTCAAGCTATTCAGGGTAGTGTTCCGGGGGTGAACATCCTGACTGCCGGTGGTGTTCCGGGAACCAATCCTACCATTCGTATTCGTGGTATTTCCTCGATCAATGCAAGTGCCGATCCGCTTATTATCGTGGACGGTGCTCCTTATAACGGAAACCTGAACAGTATCTCTCAGGATCAGATCAAAAGTATCTCGGTATTAAAAGATGCTTCTTCAACTGCACTTTACGGTTCTCGTGGTGCTAACGGGGTGATCCTTATTACCACCAAAGGTGGTCGTAAGAACATGGCTCCTGAGCTTAACCTGACTACCATTAGTGGTATCTCTAACAATGCTGTAGATTTCCATAAGACCATTGGTTCGGAAGACTTTATGAAGTATGCATGGGAAGGTCTTAGAAACGGTTATATTGCCGGTGGTGATGATGCTACTACTGCGGCAGCTGCGGCCTCGGCGAACCTGATCTCAGAATTGGGGTATAATCCTTACGGGGTAAATCAGCCTGTAGACGTGAATGGTAATATCATTGATGGGGCTTCGTTGATCTGGGATACCGATTGGAAAGATGCCTTACTTCGCGACTACGGTTCTCGTACCGAGCACGGACTTAATGTTTCCGGAGGTAGTGAGAATACGACCTATTTCGCATCTGTGAACTACCTGAACCAACAAGGTAATGTGAAGACTACCCGTTTTGAAAGGGTAACCAGCCGACTTCGTGTAGATACCGATGTGAACGACTGGCTGAAGATCGGGGCAAACCTTGGTTTTACGACTTCGAATCAGAATATTCCTGAACAGGAAGGGAGCTCATTTAACAATGCTGTACAGTGGTTTTACAGCGTTCCGAACATCTATCCTCTTTACAGAAGAGATGCTAATGGAGAGCTTATCTATGATGGTAGCGGAAACCTGATCTATGACTACGGTAACAACAGTCAGCCGGTAAACGGTAACCGTCCGATCTTTAGTGGTGAGAACGGGGCTGGAGCACTTTACAACTACGATTTTAAATTTGCAAGATACAATACGGACCTTGCAGGATATGCGCAGATCAAGTTCACAGATTACCTGAAGTTTAAAACGAACCTGTCTTACCAGGCGTATCTTTTTGATTCGTATTCGTATATCGACGATGAATACGGGTATGCGGCTAACGTAAAAGGAAGGGTTTCGCAACAACGTAACCTGACCACGACCATGAACGCCATCCAGACGCTTAATTTTAATAAGTCGTTTGGCTTGCACAACCTGAACGCCGACCTTATTTATGAGGCCTACCAGTTTAAGCTGGATGCACTTTCTGCTCAAGGGGTTGGATTCCTGCCTAATGTTGGCGCTCTTGACGGAAGTACTACCCCCGAAAGTGTAGGTGGTTCTGTAACCAGAGAAACGCTTAACTCTATTCTTGGAAGGGTGGCTTATAACTACAACGACAAATACTATGTTGAAGGATCGTACCGTAGAGATGGGTCTTCGCGTTTTGCTGAGGATGTGCGCTTTGGTGACTTCTTCTCTGTAGGTGGGTCATGGGTATTGTCAAGAGAAGACTTCCTTATGGATGTTGACTTCATTAGCTTCCTGAAATTGAAAGCTTCTTACGGTGAACTTGGTAATAACAGAGGTATCGGGTACTTCCCTTATCTGAATGTATTCGAGACCGGATGGAACCAATTGGGTAACACTGGGGTGATCCAGGGTGGTATCGCCGATCCTAACCTGACCTGGGAAAAAACAGCTTCCCTGAACTACGGGGTAGAGTACGGTCTCTTTAACGGTAGATTGAGCGGTTCGTTCGAGGTGTATGACAAAGAGTCTGTTGACCTGATCTTCGGTAAGCCACTACCTCCTTCAACAGGAAATACATCGATCCTGACCAATATCGGAGCCCTTCGTAACTACGGTATCGAATTCTCTGTGAACGGTACCATGATCGATACGGCCGACTTTACCTGGTCTGCTGGTCTTAACTTCTCTATGGATAACAATGAGATCACTGAGCTTACCCAGGACTTCCTGATCCAGGGAACGAAGCGTTGGGAAGTAGGGCGTTCGCTTTACGACTTTTACCTGCAAGAGTGGGCTGGTGTAGATCCAGAAGATGGTGCGCCAATGTGGTATAAGGATATTCTTGATCCTGCTACAGGCGAGCCAACCGGTGAGCGTGAAACAACCAAGCTTTACGGAGAAGCTACAAGATACTACCAGGATAAGCTTTCGCTTCCGGATATTATCGGAGGATTTAACACAGGTCTTTCTTATAAGAACTGGGATATGAATGCCCTGTTTAACTTTAGCTTTGGTGCGTATGTTTACGATGCTACCTACCAGTCGCTAATGGGTGGATTCTCAACGATCGCCGATCAGGCACACGCCGATATCGCCGACAGATGGCAACAGCCTGGAGATGTTACCGATGTGCCTAGATTGGAAGCAAATTACCAGGATCTGAACGCATCGTCTACCCGTTTCCTTTTTGCAAACGACTATGTTCGCCTTCGTTCATTGAACATCGGGTATACCCTGAACCAGGAGTTAACCGAGACCATCGGACTTTCAAACGTGCGTTTTTACTTCCAGGGAGATAACCTGTTTACCTGGCAGTCGCACGACGGTATCGATCCTGAGCAGGACCTTAACGGGGTAACCGATAGCCGTTCGTACCAGTTGAGAACCATGTCTGTGGGAATTAACGCCAAATTTTAATCGCTCAAAAAGAAGAAATGATGAATAGAATATTTAAGATATGTGCCTACGGTCTGGCTTCAGTATTGATGCTGACCTCGTGTACCAAGGAATTTTTGAATGAGCCTCAACCTACCGATTCGGTTACCGATGTGGTGGTATTTAGCTCGAGAGAAGGAGCAGAGGCCCTGATCTCTGGGATGATGCGTGTTACCCGTGGGCAATTTGAAGCTACCGATACAGGTGGATTGAATTCGCTGTTCTTTGCAAGAGATGTAAAGGGTAACGACCTGATCCAGGCTTCTTCCTGGTTCCGCTTTGATTACGCCCATGATAACAGAGAGCCTTTCTACCGTCGTGTGCGCTTTACCTGGGAGTTTCCGTACTTTATGATCAACCAGGCCAATACCCTGATCAACGGGGTGAATGCCAGTGATCTTGCGCAGGAAGATAAGGATTACCTGCTTGCTCAGGGACATGCGCTTAGAGCCTATTACTACTTCCAGTTAGTGATGGAGTTCCAGCATACCTATAGCTACGATCCAAGCCTTCCGGCTCCTCCGATCTATACCGAGCTTTCTCTTGAAGGGAAGCCGATGACCACAGTACAGGAAATGTACGACCTGATCCTTAGCGACCTGAACACTGCAAAAGCTATGGCTTCAGATTACCGTCTGGATAAGTCGTATGTGAATATCAATGTGATCAATGGTATGCTTGCTAATGTTCACCTGGTAATGGAGAACTGGGCAGAGGCTGAAGCTGCTGCAAATGCCGCTTATGAGGGATTTGTACTTAACGCCGACGGATATGATGACGGATTTAGTGATATGGCGAATCCGGAATGGATCTGGGCTATGCCACAAACCCTTGATCAGTCGAACTACTATTGGGGAGCCCCTCACTCATTTACCGATTTTAACACCTTGAGTTATATGGCTACCCACGTCAACAGGGATTTTGTAAACCTGTTTAGCGATAGTGATGTGAGAAATATCTTTGTTGAAGGTGCCGTTGGTGGAAATGAAGACAACTGGTTCTACTATACGACCAATAAGTTTGTTTTTGCCTTTGACTCTGATCACCCGATCATGCGTACTCCTGAGTTCATGCTTGTCGAAGCTGAAGCCAAGGCCCGTCAGGGTAAGGAAGCTGAGGCTCATGATCTGCTTTTCATGGTGCAGTCTGATCGTGACCCTAATGCGGTTAGGTCTGCAAATACCGGTGAGGACCTTATTGAGGAGATCCTTGTGGAAAGACGAAAAGAGCTCTATGCTGAGATCGGTGTAGAATGGTTTGATGCAAAACGTTTGAGAAGAGGAATTACAAGAACCGGAAACCACAGGGTTTCTGTAGATCTTGCTCCTGACGATAAGCGTTTCTTCCTGAAAGTGCCTCAGTCGGAGATCGATGCAAATGATAGTATCGACGACTCTGTTAACGCGAATCGATAAGCATATCCGTTCGTTTTGTCATACAAAGAGACCCTGATCGACCGATCAGGGTTTTTTTATGAATTGCCCTGGCTCGCGTAAAGATATTTATGAGAATATTCTACCTTTGCTGTTCAAAAATTATTTAATGAGACCCGTATATCTCTTGCTTTTATTTTTTATCGGAGGCGTAACTGTGATCAATGCTCAGGTGAAGCTCTCAGGACGTCCAAGGGTGCAGCAGGATACAGCGATCGCCCTTGGTGAAAAAAAAGGAGATAAGAAGAAAACAAAGGATCTTATCGCTGCAGAAATAGAGGCGTATAAGATCATAAGTATTGGTCGCGATACAACGGTTTTCGATACGACCCTGACCATACAAAAAGAATACCGACACAATTACTTGAGGAGAGACGATTTTGAACTCTTACCTTTTTCTAATGTCGGTCACCCTTATAACATACTCGGAGCCCCACTTTCCGGAAGAGGGCTATATCCCGAATTAGGGGCCAGTGCCAAAAGTAATGGATATCTTGAGGTGGAAGATATCAACTACTACCACGTACCTACACCTACCACAGAGATCTTCTTTAAGACCGTAATGGAGCAAGGGCAAACCATGGATGCCCTGTTTACGTTGAATACCTCTGAGCGATTCAATGTGTTTATCGGGTATAAGGGAATGCGCTCACTGGGTAAGTACAGGCATTACCTGGCCAGTAATGGTAATTTTCAAACGGGATTCTCGTATTCAGGTAAGAACGGAAGGTATCGTGCGCGGGTGCATATGACCTCTCAGGATGTGCTCAATCAGGAGAATGGTGGGTTGCTCGTGCCGGAGCAATTTACTTCGGGTGATACAGAGTTTACAGACCGTGGCCGTGTCGATCTGCTTTTTGAGAATGCAGAGAATAAGTTGGTGGGAAAACGCTACTTTCTGGATCATGATTATTTGTTGATCCGTCCGCAAGACAGTGTAAGCGACAGAGGGGTGCGAATCGGGCATACCTTTAATTACGAAACAAAGAATTACACCTTTATTCAGGACCGTCCGGAGGATTATTTTGGGGATGCATTTACTACCGATGACATTAGTGACCTTGCGAAACTAAGGGTGATGAGAAATAACCTGCGCCTGGGGTGGGAGTCAAAAGCGCTTGGCGATATTACCGCAGAGGTAGGATGGTATAATTACAACTATTTTTTTAATAGCGTCGTGATCACTCCTGATGGGGTGATCGATAATCAGCTTCAGGGTAACGAGGTTGCGGTAGGTGGGCAGTGGGCAAAGGCCTGGGGGCCGCTCTCGTTAAAAGCCCGCGTTATGCAGAATATCTCAGGTGACCTTGGTGGAAACCTTTTGGATGCTTCTATGGAGCTCAGTCTGACAGATGATCTGACTCTGGAGGCGGCACTGCACCGCTCCAGCAGGATGGCCGACTTTAATTACCTCCTGTACCAAAGTGATTACCGGGAGTACAACTGGCAGAATTCAGATACCTTCGATAAGGAATCTTATAATACGATTAGTGTAGCCCTGAACTCTGAGAAGTGGGGGCGCCTGGAAGCTTCGTATTCCCTGATCGATAATAAGGCCTATTTTGCGACCAATCCAACCGATTCGCTGAATGTGCTCAATCCGGAAGAGCAGATGGTGGTAAAGCCGTATCAATTCGATGAGACCATAAGCTATCTGAAAGTGAAGTTCGAAAATGAGTTTCGCGTAGGGCACTTCGGCTTGTACAATACGGTCATGTATCAAAATGTGCAGCAGGACCAGCCGGTGATGAATGTTCCGGACCTGGTGACCAGAAATACCCTCTATTACGAGAATCACTTGTTTAAAAAGGCGCTTTACCTCCAGACAGGAATAACGCTGAAGTACTTCACCTCATTTTACCTTAACGGATATAATCCTGTGCTTGGAGAGCTCTATTCGCAAGGAGAGGAAGAGATCGGAGACTTTCCGATGCTGGATTTCTTTATTAATGCCAAGGTGAGACGTACGCGTTTTTACCTGAAAGCAGAACATTTTAATTCCTCTTTTACCGGATATAATTTCTATTCCGCACCGAATTATCCGTACAGAGACTTTGTGATACGCTTCGGATTCGTTTGGAACTTCTTTACGTAATCAACTGCCTGTATATTGGGTTGCTAAATATAGTTGAGCCCCACGCAATTGCGTGGGGCTTTTTATGCTTAAGAGTAACGGGTGACCGGTAACAGATAATAGGGGTAAAGGGATAAAGGGATAAAGAAGTAAAGGTTTTAGTAGGTGTCACCTCGAGTGATCGCTTAGCGATCGTATCGAGAGGTAAGGGAGGGTTTACATGATAATTACATGCTTTCGTCTTTGCGAGGTGTCTGAAAGCCGCCGTGGCAATCTGCCAGGGAATAGGAGGTAGTTGATACGATACGGAATTTATTTCCCTCCTTCCCAAGGAGGGGTGTCAGCGCTACAAGTGCTGACGGAAGGGGTTGCTTAAAACTTCAACGCCTCCTCAATACACCCTCAACAATTTTATCTCCTATTCTTTTAAGGGTTTGCTAAAACTCCATATTTTAGAGGCCTAACTAGCTTAACAAATAATGAACTTACCTGCGAGAATTACTGCGGTCCTTCTGGGTGCACTTACCCTTGGTTGTGGTGGATCTGATGAACAAGAAAAGGCGAAGGCCGATTACCTGCTGGAAAAACTGCCTCCGGAGGAAACCGGGGTGAATTTCACCAATGAGATCACCGAAGATCCTCAACACAGCATTATCAATTATATCTACTATTACAACGGTTCAGGTGTGGCTGCGGGAGATATCAATAACGACGGTCTGCCGGATCTCTACTTCGTTTCGAATATGGGGCCTAATAAATTGTTCCTGAACAAGGGAGGTATGGAATTTGAAGATATCACCGCTTCCGCCAATGTGCAAAGTGCATCAAGCTGGAATACCGGGGTGTCTATGGCCGATGTGAATAACGATGGTTACCTGGATATTTACCTGTGTAGCGTTTCCGGACTCCTCGATTTTGAAGGAAAGAACGAATTATTCCTCAATAATGGAGACGGTACATTTACCGAAAGTGCCGCCCAATTCGGCCTGGATCATAAAGGGTTTTCTACCCAGGCCTATTTCTTCGACTACGACAAGGATCTCGACCTCGATGTATATATCGTAAACCACGCTATTCATACCACTCTCTCTCATGGTAAAGCCGATGTGAGAAGTAACAGGGTGCCACTGGTGGGCGATGTGTTGCTTCGAAATGACAATGGTAAGTTCATCGATGTAAGTGAGGAGTCAGGGATCTATGGAGGGGTGAATGGGTACGGACTTAGTGCTTCTGTTGCCGATCTCAATAATGACGGATGGGACGATATCTATGTGTGTAACGATTTTCATGAAGACGATTATTACTACCTGAACAATGGAGACGGTACTTTTACCGAGTCGCTGGAGGGGTCTTTTGCGACTATCAGCCGTTTTTCTATGGGTAGTGATGTGGCCGATATTAATAATGACGGACTCCTGGATCTAATTACCCTGGATATGCTCCCTAAAAATGAGAGAGTCATTAAGGAAAGTGAAGGGGATGATGCTATGTACAACATGCAAAAGCGCCTCAACAGACTGGGCTATAAAGATCAGTATGCACGTAATATGCTTCAGGTAAATATGGGGAATAACGTGTTTAGCGAAGAGGCTATATTTAATGGAGTGGAGGCGACCGACTGGAGTTGGGGGCCACTGTTTGCCGATTTTAATAATGATGGCCATCAGGACCTTTTTATCGCTAACGGGATCCTGAGACGTCCCAACGACCTGGACTTTAAAAACTATGTATCGAGTGCCTTTAGAAACAGGTCGCAAAAAGAAGGGGTGGAGTGGCTCTATAATGCGAAGGATAATATGCCTGAAGGAGACGTCGCTAATGAGATCTTTATGGGCGATTCAAAACGCTTTCAAAGTAAGACTGGAAACTGGATGACCGATGAGGCTACGCTTACCAATGGTGCGCTATATGCAGACCTCGATAACGATGGGGATCTGGATCTGGTACTCAATAACCTGAATGGTGAGGCAGAGATTCACAGGAATAATACAGATAAGGAAGGTAAACATTATTTTGGGCTTCAGTTTTCCTACGCAGGAGGAAATGCTTCCGGGATCGGAGCCAAGGCAACGGTTTATGCCGATAGCCTGACTCAGTTCAAACAACTTCATACCTCCCGCGGATTTTTATCGGCTACCGATGCCAGGTTGCATTTTGGGATCGGAGACAGAGCGAAGATCGATTCAGTTCGTATCGTGTGGCCTGATAACTCCGTACAAACTGTAATGAGTCCGCAGATCGATACCCTGCTTACCGTGAAATACAGCGAAGGTCTTCCGCAGCTAACCTCGCAGAATACCGCTCTGAATAACCTGGCTGTCGCCAGGCAAATGAATGTTTCTTATGTGCATCAGGAAGATGGCTTTGACGATTTTCACAATGAAAAGCTTATCCCTTACAGGGTCTCTGCTCTCGGTCCTGCTGTGGCTGTAGGGGATATTGATGGTAACGGATATGAAGATCTTTACCTTGGTAACGCTTCCGGGAAACCGGGATCGATCCTGATGAATTCAGGAAGCGAATTGCAAGATGGGTCGTTAAAGGCTATAGCCGAAGATGCTATTTTTGAAGATAATGATGCGCTTTTCTTTGATGCTGATGGCGATGGAGATCTCGATCTTTATGTGGCTACGGGAATACAGGGCCTCGATCTGGCAGGTTTTTCGAGTGATAGACTCTATATAAACGATAAAGGATCTTTTAAAAGATCAGAAGGGATGATTCCCGATAATGCCCTGAATACAACTACTGTTGAGGCTGCCGATTACGATAAGGATGGGGATCTCGATCTTTTTGTCGGGAACCTGTCGGCTCCGGGAGATTTTGGAAAGTCCGTTGGTTCAATGCTTTTGGTGAATGACGGTAAGGGAGTGTTCCGTGCAGATGAGCGCTTCGAACTCACGGCCCACGTGACCGATGCTGCCTGGAATGATCTGGATGGTAATGGTTATCCTGACCTGGTGGTAACAACCGAGTGGGATACACCAAAATTATATATGAACAAAGAAGGGGTGTTAACCCTGTCTCCTTTGTCGGCAGACCTCGCTGGCTTGTGGCAGCAGGTTGATTTCTTCGATGTCGATGGCGATGGCGATCAGGATGTCGTACTCGGTAACTGGGGATTGAATACCCGATTCTATGCCGATGAACAGCGTCCGTTGCGTATGTATTATGGCGACTTTAATGCCGATGGCAAAACCGAGACCATTATTGCCTATGATCTTGACGGTGGTTATTATCCGCTGCATTCCAAGATGGAGCTGGCGTCTCAAATGAATTATATTCAGAAAAAATACCCTTCTCATAAGGAGTTTGCCATGCAAACCGTTCCGGATATTATCGGGGAGGCAGCTCTTGAAAGGGCGGTGATCTATGAGGTTGCTACCCTGGCTTCCGGATATCTGGAGAACCGCAATGGCGATTTTTCAGTATTCGTGCCTTTTGCTGAAGAATTTCAAAAAGCACCTGTTAGATCTTTTGAGCATTTTATGCTTAATGATGAGCCTCATCTCCTGGTGGCCGGAAACTGGTTTGGAGTGAATACCTATCACGGGGGGTATGCTTCTTTAAAAGGACTTCTATTAAAAGCGGGAGGCCAGGCTTTGAATGTAGCAGATTGGGGCATGGCGCCTTTCGATACCGGGGTGGTAGCTACGCCTGTTGTGGGTCAAAAGCAAGGGCAGCTTATGGTGGTCGTGTCCAATAATGGAGAGCCGCGCTATTACAGTATTCCCGAATAAAGATATCGGTTGTATAAGATATGTAAAGCCCTTCATAGTTATGAGGGGCTTTTTTTATTCGCGAAAGTTACAGGTAATAGGGGGGGAAGAAGTAAAGAGGTAAAGAGGTAAAGTTGGTGTCACCTCGAGCTTGTCTACCGAAAATATGCGCTCATATGGAAGGTATGGTGATCGCGAAGCGATCGTATCGAGAAGCAAGGGTGTCTTTGCGAGCCTGCCTAACGACAGGCAGGGAGGCTGAAGGCCGACGCGGCAATCTGCCTGGTGTAGGCGGGGTGGTTCTCCTCAAATTCAACGTCTGTGTAATTATCGAACGATCCTCTTCCCCTGCCAGGGGA
>NZ_JADMKT010000074.1:259122-400159 GCF_016786255.1 Robertkochia sediminum | reverse complement strand
AGTTACAAGGTTACGAGGTTACGAAGTTATGAGGAGATAAAAATTTGATAATTCATCATTCCTGTTACTCTTGTTACCATTGTTGCTTTGTTGCCTTTAAGCTATTATACAGTTATCCGTTTGATGTATACTCCACCTCTTTTTGGTGTAGTGTGCGGCCTTGAGGGGTTTTCAGGTTGCGCATAGCACCCCACCCCGGATCACCGACCGCAGGGAGGTAATCCAGAGGAGTTACAAGGTTACGAGGTTACGAAGTTATAAGGAGATGAAAATTTGGTAATTCATCATTCCTGTTACCCTTGTTACCCTTGTTGCCCTTGTTACTTTGTTACCGTTATACCGTTATTGTAACCCTCACCTCTTGATGGTATGGAGAGGTGGTCTTCAGGCGTCAGACTTTTCAGAATACTCTTCTGACTCCTTTTTTAAGTTCAAGGATGCTCACTCCTTATCGTCCGCATACCTAATGTTTATCCCGTAAAACGTGTATTTTATTCAATTGCAGTCGTATACGTCTGAAAATCATTAACTTTAATAGTGTTAAAACTAAAGTTATGAGAATTATAAGTTACCTGTTAATGGGTCTGGTCCTTATGGTGTCCTGGTCTTGTAAAGACGGAGATAAGCAAAAGGACGCCTCTGCTGAGGGTGTTTCTGAAGCGACTCTTTATTTTGGAGGTGGAATTATTACCATGGAAGGCGATTCGCCGGAATATGCTGAAGCCCTTGCCGAACGAGATGGAAAGATCGTGTTCGTTGGAAGCAAGGAAGAGGCTGTGCAACAGCTGGGAGAAAATTATAAGGAGGTCGACCTTAAGGGGCAGACCATGCTTCCCGGTTTTATCGACGGTCACGCTCACTTTTTTGGCTTCGGGGCACAGGCGGTAATGGCCAATCTGCTCGCTTCTCCCGACGGTAATGTCAATACCATCGATGATCTGGTTGCTACTCTTAGTGAGTGGTATGAGGCCAATGGTACCGACAAGACCCAGGGATGGATCGTGGGAATGGGATACGACGATGCTATTCTTAAAGAAGGACGACACCCTACTAAGGAAGATCTCGATAAGGTTTCTACAGAGGTGCCTATAATGGCTGTCCATATATCGGGTCATTTCGCTGTTGTTAACAGCAAGGGACTTGAGGAGATCGGCTACACGGCCGAGACAAAGGATCCTTCAGGGGGTGTGATCAGGCGTATGGAAAACAGTATGGAACCTAATGGTGTGCTGGAAGAACTGGCTGCCATACCGATCATGATACAAAAGATCAGTCCGACCTCACCGGAACTGGTAAAGTATTATATGGATAAAGGGCAAGAGATCGCTACCAGCTTTGGGTATACAACCGCACAGGAAGGTCGCGCGATGCAAAATCATTTGCAAATGGCAGAATATGCCGAAGCCGGTCATTTTAAGATCGATGTGGTATCTTATGTCGATTATATGTTTCCTCAATATTTTGATTCAGAATGGTATGGTAATGATTATAAGAACCATTATCGTATTGGAGGGGTTAAGCTTACTCTTGATGGTTCGCCACAGGGACGTACGGCCTGGAGGCATGAGCCATATATTTTACCACCAGACGGTCAGAAGAAGGGGTACTCCGGGTATCCGGCGATCCCTGAAGACAGTGTGGTACAGGGTATCGTGAATAAGGCTTTTGAAAACGATTGGCAACTCTTGGCACACACGAATGGTGATGCCGCTGCCGATCAATTGTTAAGGGTTCTTGCAGAGGCCGGTGAACAGTATGGTAATGAAGATCGTCGAACTGTATTGATCCACGGACAGCTCTTGCGTATGGATCAGCTCGACAGTCTAAAGAAGTACGATGTGGTGGCTTCACTATTTCCTATGCATACCTTTTATTGGGGCGACTGGTATAAGGAGATCATAGGTCCGGAGGCTGCACAAAAGATCAGTCCGATAAAATCTGCATTGAACAGGGGGGTAAAAGTTACTGCTCACACCGATGCACCGGTAGCGCTTCCTAATCTGATGATGATAGCACATACTGCGGTAAATCGTTTAAGTCGTTCCGGAACAGTTATGGGGCCCGATGAGCGATTAACGCCATATGAGGCATTACAGTGTTTGACCTCCTGGAGTGCATGGCAACATTTTGAGGAGGATCGCAAAGGAACCCTTACTCCGGGGAAATTGGCAGACCTTGTTATACTCGATAAGGATCCTCTTAAAGTTGATCCCCTTGATATTATGAACATCAGGGTAATGGAAACCATCAAAGAAGGAGAGACGGTATTCAAGCGACCCGGCGATATGATGGCTAAAAATTAGACTCCAATAGTAAACAACAATACCGGCCGGGAAGCTTTAGCTTTCCGGCTTTTTATTTTGCATCTACACGTAATTGACCTGCTTCGGATGGTTGTGCAAACGGTGGTGAGATCACTTCAGGGAGAGAGCGAATTCAGGGTTGGATGAGGTTTGTGCTATTCCCCGGTTAGTGCGTTGTAGTAGAAGTTCATGCCCAGGGTCGCTTTTCCATTGGCGTCAAATAAGGTGGCGTTATCCCAATGTGAACCTTGTCCCCATCGGGTTTTGCAGGATGTGGAGGTCCATGCAGGTTCCCAGTAAATTATGCCGGAACCACCTGCGTCTTTAACGATGTCCTTTAACGCAATGAGGTAGTCCAGTTGTCCTTGTTGTGTGGCGGGATAACCTTCGATGAGCGCCGATTCGTCGAGCAGGTTGTTGGCGCTGTCATTGTCGCTAAGGGTGTAGGGGTAGGCGGTTTCTACGATCATCAACTTTTTGCTGTGATCACCAATGAGTGTTTCCAGGGCGGGTTGTAAACTATCCAGCCCGTAAGTTGACCATTTAGGGTAGTAGGAGAGTCCTATCCAGTCAAAATCGGTAACCTTGTTAGCCTTAGCTTCTCTGAACCAGGTCAGGGCATTTTCAGGTTGCGCTATGTGCAGCATAACGTCTATGTCTTTACGCACTTCTTCTGAAACATCTCTTACAGCATCGATTCCTTTGTTTATGAGGTAGGCATTGCGTACCCAGTTTATGGAGTCTGCCCTGGGGCCCTTGCGCAGGATCATGCTGTTAATTTCGTTACCAACCTGTACCATATCGGGAAGTAAGCCTTCCTGGTATAATTCCCGAAGTGTTGTTGAGGTGTAGTCGTAAAGGAGGTATCCCAGGGTTTGTGTGTCGTTTATTTGGTTGCTCCAGGCTGCAGGGATCTCTTGTTTAGATGGGTCTGCCCAGTCATCGGAATAATGGAAATCCAAGAGTACTTTCATATGGTGTTCCTTAGCTCTTTTAATAGAGCGTTTAACGTCTTCCAGAGTGCTGTAATCCGTCCATTCCGGGTTGTGCCATAGTCTCAGGCGGACCAGGTTGGCTCCTGCATTACTAAAGATCTCATAGGGGTCTTTTTCTGTATTGGTCTCGTCGTAATACTTCGCGTCGCAATCTTCCATTTCATTCACATAAGAAAGGTCTGCACCGTAATAGAATTCATTAACAGGGGTAGAGCGGACTGTTTCCCTGTTGGCCGTTGTTTCGATAGCGGAGAGCAATACGGTTGGCTTCTTTTTGTTTGCGCAGGATGAAGAAAGGATCAGGAGGGAACAGATCAGAATGGTTACGTAATGTTTGTGCATCTAACAGATGTTTGAGTTAATGCTAAGTGAGTAATAAATTAAGGATTTATTTTTTGCATAATGATCCGTGGGTGGTGTAAATCGACTTAATTGACCTTAAATCAGATGTTTATATGGTGTTCTAGGTGGAACGGGTAATTTTAACACGCCTGATCTTCAGCTTTTCCTACCGGCTTGTTTCTATTCACATCATTTTAAATTTCTTCATTATGAGAACATTAATCACACTCACGACCCTGTTGGTATTTTTTGTGACCGGTGTCGGAACGGCGCAAATTACAAATGAGGAGGCAAAGTTGATCCAGGAGGCCTGGGGCCTCGATAAAAAAGTAATGCTTACCGAATACCTCGATCTTTCAGAAGCCGATGCTGCTAATTTCTGGCCGGTTTACGATGCTTATATGCAAGAGCGATCCAAGTTGGGTATGGATCGTATGAAGATCTTAAAGGATTATGCTGCCCAGTATGAAAGTCTTTCAAGTGATCGTGTAGACGATCTTACCATGCGACTTTTTAAGAATAATATGGCCATTGAGAAATTACAGATGAAGTATTACAAGAAAATGAAGAAGGCTGTTAATCCCATGGAAGCCGGAAAGTTCATACAGGCCGAAAAGTATATCGATGCCGTGATCAGAATGGATGTTCAGAGTGGTATACCATTTATTGGAGAAATGGCCAATGATCGGGGGTGAGTTCGTCCTGTTTAAACCTCGACTCGTTTAGGTCTTAAATGATATACCCCGTATGGCAGGTTTTGCGTAATGCACTTGCTGTACGGGGTTTTGTATGAGTTTTGTTTCAGAAGTTTTGTTTTCTGAAACTTTTGCCTATTTGCCTTTTAATTTCCGATCAGGTAAGGTGATCCAGCAAACGTTCCAGGGCCATTCCTCTGGAGCCTTTTATCAACAGATGCTTCTGTTCTACAGGATGCTTCAAAATGTGATTTTCAAGGTCGGTATAGGAGGCGAATTTCGGGTGTTTGCTCTGGCATTTGCTGAAATTTTCTCCGGTGAGAAAGACGGCTTCAAGTTGCAGTTCGTCGCATAGGTCATTTATCCTTTGGTGTTCTTTCCCGGCCTCTTTTCCCAATTCGAACATATCGCCCAGAATTGCCAGTCGGCTGCCTTTCGCGGTGTTCGCTGCAAAGTGGCGAATGGCTGCTTCCATACTGCTGGGGTTGGCGTTATAGGCGTCAAGAACGATCTCCTTGTTCTCAGTTTTTATGAGTTGCGACCTGTTGTTTTTGGGCAGGTAGCTTTCTAAAGCTGATCTTATCTGTTCGGGAGCTACTTTGAAATAGTTTCCTATGGCTGCCGCCAGGGCCAGATTATTGTAGTTGTAGCTGCCAGTAAGCTGGGAGCTAATGGTGCTGTCTTTGGTTTTAAAAACTACATACGGGGCACTACTAACCATCGAGGTGGGGTAGTTGGTAGCTTCACAATGGCCAAAGGCATAGGTGAGCTCGTAGGCCTTTAGCTTGTTTTTCTGTATCGGGTCACAGCTGTTAAAGAACACCGTCTTTTTGTTGGCAATGAGGTGGTCGTACATTTCGCTTTTGCCTTTAATAACTCCTTCGATACCACCGAATCCTTCCAGGTGGGCCTTCCCGAAATTGGTGATCAGGCCGTAGTCGGGTAATGCGATATTACACAGAGCCTGGATCTCTTTTTGGTGGTTAGCTCCCATTTCTACGATCCCCATCTCTGTCTTCTCATCAAATGAAAGTAGGGTAAGCGGTACGCCGATGTGATTGTTCAGGTTGCCGGTAGTTGCCCGGGTGTTGTATTTTGTAGAAAGCACGGCTCTGATAAGCTCCTTGGTCGTGGTCTTACCATTGCTCCCGGTAAGGGCGATAATCGGGGCTTTCAGTTGTTTGCGATGGAAGGTAGCCAGTTGCTGAAGGGAATCAAGCACATCGTCTACCTTGATGAGGCGAACGTTGCTGTGATCTGGATTTTCGTCGACAACCGCATAAGCTGCACCTTTTTTGAGGGCTTCAAGGGCGAATTTATTGCCGTTAAAATTCTCCCCCTTAAGGGCGAAGAATATGCAGTTGTGCGATATTTTTCGGGTATCTGTACATACTCCGGATGACTTTTGAAATAGCTGGTGTAGGTGTTCGATCTTCATGGCCTAAAAATAATAAAAAAGCCCTGATCTCTCAGGGCTTTTAATATTGAACACTTATAGTTTAACTAGTGTCTTGGCGTTTTCTTTTCAGTGGCTTTGGAACCTACACGCGACATGGCGCAACGGAATCCAATGTAATCTGTAGCCATATACTGAGGCAAGTATCTTCTTTGTGCCGGGTCAAGCCAGAAAGCACGATCTTTCCATGAACCTCCCTTATAAACACGAACCTCGTCGTTGATCAGTGTAGTTCGCTCGTTAGACTCGTCGTATTGCTTAATGATATTACCTTCTGCATCTCTTTTGATCTCATGCGTTGGAGCATTGTACATGCGCTTCGTCGGATCTTCTTCTTCTCCGTCAAACATATCGTAAAAACGGGTAGAGCTTGGGTCTCCATCGCGATAGTCTCTGTTATCGCTGGAGTCAAAGTTTGTTCTCAGGTAAGTGTCGTTTTCATCAACAGGTACCATGGCGATCTCTCCGGGCAGGTCTCTGGCGATGATCCTTCCGTTAGGAAGTGTATCGTAACGCACATTGCCTTCTTCTACGATATCAACCTTACCTTCTTTATCGATGGCAGTTTTCATGTAAACGTTACCACGGTAGTAGTTGAAGTCGTTCGCTTCGTCGTCAACGATCGGACGATATACATCGGCTACCCACTCGGCAACGTTCCCGGCCATGTCGTAAAGACCCCAGTCGTTTGGAGGGTAAGACTTCACTTCAGAAGTGATGTCGGCATTATCGTCAGACCATCCTGCGATTCCACCGTAGTCACCTTTTCCTTGCTTAAAGTTGGCAAGCTGGTCACCGCGATATCTTCTCTTTGCAGAACGGGTGTATTGTCCGTCCCATGGATATTTTTTACGTCCTCTGTAGTTGTTGTATTCTCTTGATCCTACGATAGCTTGTGCAGCGTATTCCCACTCGGTTTCGGTAGGTAAACGATAAGCCGGCATCAGGATTCCGCTGGAACGCTTAGCGAAGACGTTCGTAGAGTCACGCTTTACTTTTCCTTGCAGGGAGTCGATCTGACCTCCGTATACATTGCTTGGGCTGTTCAGGTAGGTTTCAGTGCTGAATGTCCCGTCCATGTCACCGCTGGTAACCTGGTATTTTACGTTGCGATCGAGAAAACCTTCACGCTCTAGGATGTGTTCGTTAACACGGTCTGTACGCCACTCACAGAATTGAACGGCCTGGATCCAGTTAACACCTACTACAGGGTATTCTGCATAGGCAGGGTGTCTCAGGTAGTTGTTGGTCATTACCTCGTTATACCCAAGGCGGTTTCTCCAAACCAGGGTGTCAGGCAATGCTCCGTAGTAAATATTGGTATATGCAGGATTTTCTGGTGGGTAAACCTTTTTAAGGTAGTCCAGGTACTCCATGTACATTTTGTTGGTTACCTCGGTTTCGTCCATATAGAACGATTGCACGTGCATTTGTGTAGGTGAATTGTTCCAATCGTGCATTACGTCATCTTGTACTCTACCTCTTGTAAAGGTACCTCCTTCAAGAAACACAAGACCGGGCGCAGTCTCCTGTTCTTTAAAGTTGGTGTTGTACTGGAAGCCGCCATCTTTGGAATTGATCTGCCATCCGGTGGCGCGGGAAACATTCTTTGACGAGGATTTTTTACAGCTCGTAAAGCCCGCTAACACAACCAGGCATAGCATGCATGCGTTAGATAGATACTTTCTCATAATTAAGATTTGAGTTGTCTTGAAAACAGTACGCAATATAGTAATTAAGTATTTCAAGTCAATTAAATTCATAGAAATTGTAAGTTCAATGTTGTCAAACATTCTGCTGTTGTTGTCAAAACGTATATTGATTTTGTTTATTGTACCGGGCGATCGAATTTTTGGCGGGTTCCTACTGTGCTGAACCTCAATGTGTACTGTGTTTGGTGCCCCTTAAAGGGTGTTGTTGTAGGGTTCCTTTTGCTTTGTAAGAATATACTTTAAATGTACCTTTACATATTATTTTAAGGTATTCTTGCGTTATATGGTGGTAAGGTTGCGAAAGGTCGAAAAATTAATGACCTGATAATGAGTGTGTTTACCTTTATTTGATAAAATCGGAATATGAGAAACTTTTGTCTGCTACTAGGGGCCTTAATAGCCTCTTTTTCGATACATGCCCAGAGTGATCCCAATTCAAGGGTGATCACCACCGGGGTGCCCTTCTTGCTAATTACGGCCGACGCAAGAGCCGGGGGGATGGGTGAGCTGGGTGCTACCACAGCTCCCGATGCATTTTCACAGCAGTGGAATCCTGCGAAATATGCCTTTGCTCCTGAAAGAACTGGAATAGGAATTAGCTATACCCCATATTTAAGTCAGCTGGTAAACGATATCGCCCTGTTAAACGCTACAGTATATAGTCGTATCAACGAGCGAAGCGCATGGGCGGCCAGTATTAAATACTTTAGTCTTGGGGATATCGAGTTTATTTCTGAGGCAGAGGCCATCCAGGGATTGCGTCCTATTATAGAACGCCCTAATGAGCTGGCTGTAGATGTGTCGTATTCCCTGAAGCTAAGTGAACACTATTCCATGGCTGTTGCAGGTCGCTACCTGAGGTCTGATCTGAGATTGCAGGAGGAAGGTATCGACGCCAGTGCGGCGAGTTCTTTTGCCGTAGATGTGGCTGGTTTCTTTATGTCGAACGAGATCGCCTACAGTAAGTTTAACGGTATTTGGAAAGGAGGGTTTAACATTAGTAATGTGGGGCCGAAGATCAAGTATGATGCCGATGGAAGAGAGACCTTTCTGCCTACGAACTTAAAGTTAGGGGGAGGATTTGATTTTATTTTCGATTCCCAGAATACACTTGGGGTCAATGCTGAGTTCAATAAGCTCCTGGTGCCAACACCCAGCGATAGCAATGGGGATGGGCGTATAGATAGTAACGACGACTATTATAATGAATCTTTCTTTAGTGGGATGTTCTCTTCATTCGGGGATGCCCCTGATGGATTTTCAGAAGAGTTGCAGGAGATCACCTGGGCTCTCGGTGCCGAATATGTGTACAATGAGGCGTTCTCATTGCGTACCGGTTATTTTCACGAACATGAAAATAAAGGTGCAAGACAGTTCTTTACCCTTGGTGCCGGCTTTCGTTTTAACGCAACAAGTATAGATCTGTCCTATTTATTCTCCACTTCCGGAGTGCGTAATCCCTTGGAGAATACCCTTAGGTTCTCTCTTACCTTTTTACTTGGCGGAAACAGATCTTACTAAGATAATAGGCCTGGGCAGGCCATGAGAAATAATAAATTGGTTCTTACTTTCTTGTTTTGTCTTGTATTTATCTGGTTCTTAGTATCTTTAGCGGAAATTTCATAATTCTTTGAAGAAGTTAACATTAACTGCAGACATTACCGTATACCCCGATATTGAATCCTTGCCGGATGCGATGGGCGACCTTATGCGGGGTGCTGTAACGGCCAGGGAGAAAGCTTATGCTCCTTATTCTAAATTTAAAGTGGGTGCGGCCTTGTTACTGGAAGATGGTTCTGTGGTGTATGGCAATAATCAGGAGAACGCGGCTTTTCCATCCGGATTATGTGCTGAGAGGGTAGCGGTTTTTCACGCAGGGGCAACTCATCCCGGAAAGACCATAAAAGCGCTGGCAATAACAGCTGCTTCAGAGCTAAGAGCCGTAACCGAGGCTATTGCGCCATGTGGTGGTTGCAGGCAGGCCCTTGCCGAATACGAGTATCGTCAGAATAGTCCGATCGCGGTCTATTTTATGGGTGATCGCTCTGAGGTGTATCTCGCAGCTTCTGTCAAAGAATTACTTCCCCTTGTTTTTACAAAAGACGACCTGCTGAACAAATGATGAAATTTGTGGCATAAATGCATTTTTTCATTTTTTCACTTTTATTGAAAGTACTACTTTTGTAGTTGCGAAAAAATGAAGGTGACTTTTGAGTTTAGTAAAGGCTCCGTTCCGGATGTTTTTTTGCCTCTGACGCTATTGCATAAAAATATTAGTTCATGAAGAAAATCACAAAATCAGTCTATCTGAAATGGTATGAAGACATGCTATTTTGGAGGAAGTTTGAAGACAAGTTGGCAGCGGTATACATTCAGCAAAAGGTTAGAGGGTTTCTGCACCTCTATAACGGACAAGAAGCGGTGCTTGCCGGAACCCTACACGCTATCGATCCTAAGAAAGACCGTTTGATCACGGCTTACAGGAATCACGTGCAGCCAATCGGAATGGGAGTAGATCCTAAAAGAGTTATGGCCGAATTATACGGTAAAGGTACCGGGACTTCTCAGGGTCTTGGAGGTTCGATGCACATTTTCTCAAAAGAACACAATTTTTACGGTGGTCACGGTATTGTTGGGGGACAGATCCCTCTTGGTGCCGGACTGGCTTTTGCCGATAAGTATTTTAAAAGAGATTCGGTAACCCTTTGTTATATGGGAGACGGAGCTGTACGTCAGGGGTCGCTACACGAGACCTTTAACCTGGCCATGCTTTGGAACCTGCCGGTAGTATTTATCTGTGAGAACAACGGATATGCTATGGGTACCTCTGTGGCTCGTACTGCTAAAGAGCAGGAGATCTGGAAACTTGGTCTCGGTTACGACATGCCAAGTGGTCCTGTAGACGGAATGAGTCCGGTGAAGGTTGCTGAGGCAGTTTCTGAGGCTGTAGAGCGCGCCAGAAGCGGGGGCGGACCTACTTTCCTCGAAATGAAAACGTACAGATATCGCGGGCATTCTATGTCTGATGCCCAGCATTACCGTACGAAAGATGAAGTAGAAGAGTATAAGAAGATCGATCCGATCACCCAGGTAAAAGAGGTGATCCTTGATAAAAAATACGCTTCTGAAGATGATATTAAAGTAATTGACCAACGCGTTAAGGACCTGGTTAAGGAGTGCGAGCAATTCGCAGAAGAATCGCCATGGCCGGGAGATAACGTTATGTACGATACCGTATACGAACAGACAGATTATCCGTTTTTATCGCATAAACTATAATTAGAATGGCAGTAGTTGTAAATATGCCACGATTGAGCGACACCATGGAAGAAGGTGTTGTAGCAAAGTGGTTGAAGAACGTAGGAGATAAAGTAGAAGAGGGAGATATTCTTGCAGAGATCGAGACCGATAAGGCGACCATGGAATTTGAGTCGTTTCACGAAGGTACGTTACTGCATATTGGTATCGCCGAAGGTGAAGGAGCGCCGGTAGATTCTATGCTCGCTATTATCGGGGAGCAGGGAGAAGATATTTCGGCTCTTTTAGGAGCTGGAGCTGCTGAGGCTGCGCCTGCTCAGGAAACACCAAAGGCTGAGGAGACGGCTGCTGCTGCTCCGGCTGCTGCAGAAATTCCTGCCGGAGTTGAGGTGGTTACTATGCCCAGGCTAAGTGATACCATGGAAGAAGGAACTGTAGCCAGCTGGCTGAAAGCTGTTGGAGATACAGTAGAAGAGG
Source organism: Robertkochia sediminum (assembly GCF_016786255.1). GTDB lineage: Bacteria > Bacteroidota > Bacteroidia > Flavobacteriales > Flavobacteriaceae > Robertkochia > Robertkochia sediminum. The sequence continues at coordinate 388,921 of NZ_JADMKT010000074.1, read as the reverse complement.
GAGATATTCTTGCAGAGATCGAAACTGATAAAGCAACCATGGAATTCGAGTCGTTCTATTCCGGGAAGCTACTTCATATTGGAATTCAGGAAGGTCAGTCTGCGCCTGTAGACGACGTTCTTGCTATTATCGGTCCTGATGGTACCGATGTTGCTGCGGTATTGGCTTCAGTGCAGGGCGGAGGTGCTCCTGCTGCTCAGCCTGCTGCAGAAGAAAAAGCTGCTGCTGCCCCGAAGGCACCTGAGGCTGCTCCGGCGCAAACGGAAACAGCGACTGCGACCACTACCGGTGGAGGAAGGGTATTTGCTTCTCCGCTTGCCAAGAAAATGGCCGAGGATAAGGGTATTGACCTTGCCAAGGTTAAAGGAAGTGGTGAGAATGGTCGTATCGTAAAACGCGATATTGAAAATTATAAAGAAGAAGCTCCTGCAGCTGCTGCACCACAGCCTGCTGCTCCTGCTGAAACCTCAGCGGCTATGCCGTTCGTTCCTGCCGGAGAGGAGATGGTGGAAGAGGTGAAGAACTCTCAAATGAGAAAGACCATCGCAAGACGACTTGCCGAGTCTAAATTTACCGCTCCCCATTACTACCTCACCATCGAGGTGGATATGGCGAATGCCATGGCTTCAAGAAGTCATATTAACGCGCTGCCGGATACCAAGGTGTCGTTTAACGATATGGTGGTTAAGGCATGTGCCATGGCGCTTAAAAAACATCCGCAGGTAAATACTTCCTGGGAAGATGCTGTGACCAAATACAACAGACACGTACATGTAGGGGTGGCAGTGGCTGTAGAAGATGGTCTGGTGGTTCCTGTTCTTAAATTTACCGACCAGATGAGTCTGTCTCAGATCGGAGCTCAGGTGAAGGATCTTGCCGGAAAAGCAAGGAACAAGAAGCTTACTCCGCAGGAAATGGAAGGAAGTACCTTTACCGTTTCAAATCTGGGAATGTTCGGAATTCAGGAGTTTACATCAATTATTAATCAGCCTAATTCGGCTATCCTTTCCGTTGGGGCTATCGTTCAAAAGCCTGTAGTGAAAGACGGTCAGATCGTAGTAGGGAATACCATGAAGGTTACCCTCGCTTGTGATCACCGTACAGTAGATGGAGCAACAGGAGCTCAGTTCCTGCAAACCCTGAAGGCTTACCTGGAGAATCCGGTAACCATGTTAGCCTGATAAAGTGTTTAATAAAGCATAACATCATATAAAGATCCCGCCCTCCGGCGGGATTTTTGTTATCTTGTGTTTTCATTCAAAAAATCAAACTATGCGAAAGATCGCTTTCCTTGCGGGGGCTGCCCTCATGATCTCCTGTGGTACGACTACAAAACAACCTAAAGCCGAAACTGCTAATAGTTTAACAGAAACTGCCGTCTTAGCTGCTCCTGTAACCCCTGAGGGTGTCGGGGCTCACCTTGAGTTTCTCTCTTCAGATGCATTAGAAGGCAGAGAGACGGGGAGTGAAGGCATTGATCGTGCTGCAACTTATATCGCAGATCACTTCAGGCAGGCCGGGATAAAACCTTTTTATCCGCAATACCGTGATACCCTGGAGAATTATCAAGGGTATGCTGCCAATGTCGTCGGGTATCTGGAGGGTACAGATCCTGAGTTAAAGGATGAATGGGTGGTGATCGGAGCGCATTATGATCATATTGGCACGGTTAAGGCCGTAGATGGCGATAGCATTGCCAATGGTGCTAATGATAATGCATCGGGAACGGTTGCGGTTATGGAGATCGCCCGAAAACTGGCGGTTGTGAAAGACAGGCGGCGCAGTGTGCTTTTTGCCTTGTTTACCGCAGAGGAAAAGGGGCTTAAAGGGTCTGCGCATCTTGCAAAGCGCTTAAAGGACGAGGGCAGGAAGGTGTATACGGTGATCAATTTTGAGATGTTAGGCGTGCCAATGACCCAGGATTACCTTGTGTATATGACCGGTTATGAAATGAGTAATATGGCCAGGATGATGAATGAGATAGCCGGGGAGGCTATAATTGGTCTCCTGCCTAAGGCTAAGGAATACCAGTTGTTCAGAAGGTCTGACAACTATCCTTTTTATAAAACCTACGGAATTCCGGCACATACCTTTAGTACGTTCGACTTTACTAATTTTGGTCATTACCACAAAGCGGGAGATGAGTATGGTCTCATGGATCCGGGGCATATGGCCAATGTCATAGAACGTATGTTACCACTGGTAGAAGGGGTTGTGAATAGTAAACAGAATGCAGTGTACCTCCAGGAGACCGGAGGGCTGGAATAAATCATAAAGAGTACAATGGGTAAGACAGTAATTATTACCGGTACCAGTCGTGGGATCGGATTCGAAATGGTGAAGATATTTTCGGAACTTGGGCACAGGGTCATCGCTCTGTCCCGTAACCAGACGCCTGTAGTAGGTCTCGGACTCGAAGAGGTAGAGGCGTTTTCATTTGACCTGTCTGATGCCGGTCACCAGGAGGTGCTGCGGAGCTATCTTGAGCGTAACGACATCAAGGTAGATGTCCTTATCAATAATGCGGGTATGCTGGTGAATAAACCTTTCGAAGAGATCACCAATGCCGAGTGGCAGGCTGTGTACGAAGTGAATGTTTTTGGTGTAGCCGCAACAATAAGAACTGTGTTGCCTTTCTTTAATGAAGGGGGGCATGTGGTTACGGTAAGTAGCATGGGTGGTGTTCAGGGAAGTATGAAATTTCCCGGTCTTGCGGCCTATAGTTCTGCAAAAGGAGCGGTGATCACTATGACCGAACTTCTGGCAGAAGAATACAAGGATAAAGGTCCTTCCTTTAATGTGCTCGCACTTGGAGCTGTGCAAACCGAAATGCTGGAAGAGGCATTTCCGGGATATGTCGCTCCCGTTACTGCACAGGAAATGGCGGCATACATTGCCGATTTTGCGTTAACCGGGAACAAGCTTTACAACGGGAAGTTGTTGCAGGTGAGTAATTCGACCCCCTAAACCGATGTGCTAATGGAGGATGTGCTTGTTAGATATTTGCCGGAACGCGCTGTTGTGCCTTGTTTTGAACTTATCAAGGGAAATGGGGTGCACCTCAGGATCGTCAATGAAAGAGTAACCCGTCATGGTGACTACAGGCGCATGCCTGATGGCAGGCATCAGATCACAGTGAATGCCAATTTGAATAAGTATCGTTTTCTGATCACCCTGGTCCATGAGATCGCCCACCTGGTGGCCTTCGAAAAGTATGGCAGAACCATCAAGCCTCATGGAAGGGAGTGGAAATACGTCTTTCAGCAACTCATGTTGCCGTTCATACGCCCGGAGGTATTTCCTTCCTCTTTGCTGCCGGTTATTGCGGCACACTTCAGGAACCCAAGAGCGAGTAGCGATACCGATGCTAACCTGTCTCTGGCCTTGAAATCGTTTGATCCTGAGAACGATAAAAATTATATATTTGAGATACCGCATGGTAGTTTGTTTCGGATCTACAACGGTAAGGTCTTTAAAAAAGGTGACAAGCGGGTAAAGCGATTTGAATGTGTGGAGGTGTCCAGTGGCCGGGTGTTCTTGTTTCAGCCAAATGCAGAAGTGGAGTTGCTTTCCGATTAATATAAAAGTTTATGAACAGCAATTATTACGCAGCTATTATGGCCGGGGGAGTGGGTTCCCGTTTCTGGCCGGTGAGTACCCGCGATTTTCCGAAGCAGTTTCACGATATGTTAGGTACAGGAGAAACCTTGCTTCAAACAACCTATAACCGATTTAAAAAGCTTATTCCTGCAAAGAACATACTCATCTTAACCAATGAGAGGTATTTGGGTCTTGTACAGGAGCAATTGCCGGAAATTGACCGGGAGCAGGTGCTTACGGAGCCTGCAATGAGAAATACGGCACCTTGTATTCTCTATAGTGCGATGAAGATCGGCGCTGCAAATCCGGATGCGGTCATGACCGTGGCGCCCAGTGATCACTGGATAGCCGATGAAGATGTATTTCTGAGGGATATTGAACGGTGTTATCAATACTGCAGCAAAGAGTCGGTATTGATGACCCTCGGTATTAAGCCCGACTTTCCGAACACGGGCTACGGCTATATTCAATATGACGAAGCGCAAAAGGATGGTGGCTTCTTTAAAGTGAGTCGTTTCCGCGAGAAGCCGGATGAAGCTACAGCGAAAAAGTATCTGAAGGAAGGGAACTTCTTGTGGAATGCCGGTATTTTTGTGTGGAGTGTCAAAGAGATCGTCAAAGCTTTTCAGAGTTACCAGCCCGACATGCATGCCTTGTTCGCCCAGGGTTTGGAGGCTTATAATACCCATGCGGAATCCGATTTTATTGATACCTATTATGCCAGGGCTGCAAACATCTCTATTGATTATGCGATCATGGAGCCGGCAGATAACATCTATGTGCTTCCGGCAGCCTTCAGGTGGAACGATCTGGGTACTTGGGGTTCGCTTTACAAGGAATTGCCAAAGATGGAGGGTAATAATGCCGTAGTAAATGCCAGGGTGTTGTTTGAAGAGGCTGAAGGGAATATGGTGCATGCTCCTAAGGGAAAAAAAGTGGTGATCAGGGGGCTGGAGAATTATATTGTGGTAGATGAAGGTGATACGCTAATGATATACCCTAAAAAGGACGAACAGGATGTGAAATCTGTTGCCAAAAAATTAGAAGATAACGCTTAATACTATAGTATAACCATGGTCGAGAACAACAAGGATGTGACCCCGGAGAATAACGATGATCAAAAGCCGGTTGTTTCCGGAGCAGCTGCCACTCCCGAAGAGCAGGAGCAGGAAGCAAAGCGCAAGGAAGACGAGAAAAAGGTTAAAAAGGACGTTGGTACGGCCTTTGATTCTCTGAGGGCCTTTCTTAAGGATTTGCTCAATATTCGCGATAACACCGATGTTGAGAGTACCAGGGAGGGTATTATCAACGATATTCCGTTCAAGGGCCATACGGCCTGGATCCTGATCTGTTCTATATTTATTGCATCTGTGGGTCTGAACGCTAACTCTACTGCAGTGGTTATCGGGGCCATGTTGATCTCTCCGCTAATGGGACCTATTCTTGGGGTAGGCTTTTCGGTGGCGATCAATGATGTCGACCTGCTGAGAAGGTCTCTGAAGAATTTCGGAGTTATGGTTGTGTTAAGTGTTGTGACTGCTTTTTTCTTCTTTAAGTTCTTTCCGCTTCAGGATGAGAATTCTGAATTGCTTGCCAGGACCGCTCCCGATGTAAGGGATGTGCTTATTGCCTTTTTTGGTGGTCTTGCCTTGGTTATTGCCAGAGCCAAGAAGGGTACCATTGCGAGTGTGATCTTTGGGGTGGCTATTGCCACGGCACTGATGCCTCCTTTGTGTACCGTTGGATTTGGTCTGGCGATATGGAATTTAGAATATGCTATCGGCGCTTCGTATCTCTTTACCATCAATGCGATCTTTATTGGTATAGCCACATTCCTCGTAGTGAAATATCTCAGGTTCCCTATGGTGCGGTATGCGAACTCCAAAAAGCGCAGGCGCATAGGGCAGATCGCGTCTATCGTAGCCATCCTGGTTACCTTACCCGCCATTTACACCTTTTATGCGGTTTGGAAGAAATCGGTTTTTGAAAGGCAGGCCTCTGAGTTTTATATGGAGAATGTTAGTCCTTATCAGTTTTCTGAAGGAGGATTCTTTTTAAACGATTATCCGAATGCTGAGTACAACGACGGGGAGAATTCTGTGGTCGAAGTGGTGATCATGGGCGATGAGTCGGTGCCTGATAACGTGGTGGAAACCTGGAAGGCGCAAATGAAGTCCTATCCTTATCTCAAGGATGCGACCCTGAATATTAAAGGAGGCCGTAACGGGGATGCCGACAAATACCAGTATGTGACAGAGCTTTATGAGGCTAAGAAGGAAGAGATCGCTACCAAAGACCAGCGTATCGGGGTGCTGGAAGGTGAAGTGGAGCGCCTTCGTAGATTTGCGTACAACGATGTGCCTTTTAGCGATATTTCCAAGGAGCTTCGCATTAATTATTCAGGTATAGAGCAGGTGGGGTTTGCCAATGAGATCATTACCGATTTTAAGAAGACCGATACCATCCCGATATTCTATATCAGTTGGAGCAATAAGTTGTCTCAGCGTGTTATAAAAGAGAATACCACGAAAATTCACGAGTGGTTACAGGTGCGTACCGGGAATCAAAAGGTGCAGGCACGATTTGTAAGGCAGGCTGAGATGGCGCCTTAGTCCCGCTCTTCAATGTACATTTGACGTACCTTTTTGAACAGTTCTGAGGAATAAACGAAGTCGGTTACCGCTGCATTGTCTGTTTTAAAGATCTCTTTGTTGGTGCCTTCCCATTCTTTATGTCCGTTCTTGAGGAAAACGATCTTTTCTCCGATCTCCATCACAGAATTCATATCGTGGGTATTAATGACCGTGGTAATGTTGTATTCTGCCGTGATCTCATGAATGAGATTGTCGATCACGATGGCTGTTTTAGGGTCCAGCCCGGAGTTAGGTTCGTCGCAGAACAGGTATTTCGGATTGTTTACAATGGCTCTGGCAATGGCTACCCGCTTCTGCATACCACCTGAGATCTCAGAGGGCAGGCGGTCGTTAGCATTGGAAAGATTAACCCTGTTGATCACGAAATTTGCGCGATCCTTCATTTCCGATTCACTCATTTTAGAGAACATCTTTAAGGGAAACATCACGTTTTCCAATACGGTCATCGAATCAAAGAGGGCGCTTCCCTGGAATACCATCCCCATTTCTTTTCTCAGGTTGCGTCGTTGCGTGCTGTCCATTTCAGAGTATCGGCGATCGCTGTAAAGGATCTCGCCTTCATCCGGGGTGTGCAGTCCGAGCAAGGATTTCAGGAATACGGTTTTACCCGAACCACTTTGACCAATGATCAGATTGGTCTTGCCCGCTTCGAACAGGGTAGAGATCCCCTTAAGAACATGGTTCTGACCAAACGTTTTGTGGATGTTCTTTACTTCTATCATTAGCCGAGCAACATTTGTGTTAACAGGTAATTTACGATAATGATCACCACACTGGTCCAAACAAAGGAAGTAGTGGCTGCCTTACCTACTTCTAAAGCTCCACCTTTCATATAATAACCGTAAAATGAAGGTATGGTGGCCAGGATAAAGGCAAAGGCCATGGTTTTGGCAAAGGCGTAAAATATGTGAAAGGGCTTGAAGTCTATTTGTAGTCCCTTCACAAACTCAGCGCTGGTAGTGTATTCGCCCATAACGGCAGCAAGCCAACCTCCCAGGATACCGAGGTACATAGAGATGGCGATAACGAAGGGGTATAATAATAAGGCGATGATCTTAGGGAAGACCAGGTAGTTCAGGGAATTTACTCCCATGACCTCCAGGGCATCGATCTGTTCGGTAACCCTCATGGTCCCGATGCTCGAGGTGATATAAGAGCCTACCTTTCCGGCCATAATAATGGAGCAGAACGTAGGTGAGAATTCCAGGATCACCGATTGCCTGGTGGTGAATCCGACCAGGTATTTTGGGATGAGCGGACTATCGATGTTCAGTGCTGTTTGAATAGCAACAACTCCCCCGATAAAGAACGATATGAAAATAATGATCCCGAGTGATCCGTAGATGAGGTCGTCGATCTCCTTTAGAATAAGGTTTTTCATAATGTTCCATTTCGTGGGCTTGCTAAAGACCTCGCGGAGCATCAAAAAATATTTCCCAAAGTTTTTCAGGTATTGCATCAGGTGAATTATGAAAGGCTAAAGTAAGAAAAATTAGGTTAGTGGTGTTTTAACCGTATTTTAAAAATGGGTTGTCTGATAAGTTGTAAGTTTGTGAAACACTAATTAAATATCATGAAACAGTTCTGTATTTTTCTTCTTCTGGCAGGCTTTTTTGTTCACGGGCATGCCCAGGAAGACCAAGCCAACGATCCGCCCAAACTCGTGGTTGGTATCGTGGTAGATCAAATGCGTTATGAATACTTAAACCGATATTGGGATCGCTATGGAGATGGTGGTTTCCGTCGTTTGGTAAATGAAGGCTTTAACTTTAAGAACAACCATTTTAACTATGTGCCTACCGCCACAGCTCCGGGGCATGCCTCTGTGTATACCGGAACAACCCCCTCAGAGCACGGTATTATAGGTAATGACTGGTTTGATGTGTTCTCCGGTGAAGAGGTGTATTGTGTTTCCGACCCCGCTTATAAAAGCGTAGGGACTAAAAGTGATGCCGGCGAAATGTCTCCGCACCGCCTTAGAAGAAATACCCTTACCGACGCCTTGCGTATCTATAACAATTTCAAGGGAAAGACTATTGGCGTGGCCATTAAGGACCGGGGAGCTGTGCTTCCGGCAGGATTTACGGGAACGGCGTATTGGTTCTATGGAAAGGATGAAGGGAAGTGGGTGAGCAGTACCTATTATATGGAAGCGCTTCCGGACTGGGTGAAGACTTTTAATAAAAGTGATGCTGCTGCCTCATACAAACGTACCTGGAATACCCTTTACGACAGCGGGTCATATGTGAATAGCAATCCCGATAACACCAACTACGAGCGTCCGTTCAGAGGTGAAGAGGCTGCTGTTTTCCCTCATGATCTGCCTGCTCTATGGAAGGAGAACGGGAAGTACGATATCATTAAGGCGACTCCTTACGGGAATAGCCTTACCGCCGATTTTGCACTGGCTGCCCTGGAAGGAGAGTCCCTCGGGGAAAGTGGTGCGACCGATTTCCTGGCAGTGAGCTTCTCCAGTACCGATTACGTGGGGCATCAATTCGGTGTTAAGGCAATGGAGACAGAAGATACCTATTTGCGTCTTGATAAAGATATTGAACGGTTATTGAACGCTCTTGATGAGAAGATAGGTAAGGGACAGTACCTGGTGTTCCTTACTGCTGACCACGGAGCTGCTTATAATTCAAATTACCTTAAAGATCATAAACTTCCTTCCGGGTTTATAGAAGGGAGGTCGTTAAGAGATCGTTTATTGGCCTTTGCAGAAAAGAAATACGCCACCAATAAGGTGATCAGGCATTTGAGCTGGGATCAGCTTTTTCTTGACAAGCGCGTGATCGATTCCCTGGAGTTGAATGCGGAAGAGATCCGCAAGGACATTGCGAATGAAATGCTCACTTATGAGGAGATCGAAAAGATCTTTACCGCCGATATGTTAAATGCAAATAATTATAAAACAGGAATTGCGAGTCTTATACAGAACGGATTTAATGCTAAACTGTCGGGTGATGTCATGTTCGTATTCCGCCCGGGTATGTTGTCTGCCGGTTATGCCAATGGAGGTACATCTCATGGTACGGCCTATGGGTACGATACCCATGTGCCATTCCTCTTGTTCGGAAAAGGTGTTCGTCAAGGAAGTACCACAATTAAAACGGTGATCCCGGATATCGCTCCCACGGTTTCGGCTTTGTTGGGTATTCCTTTCCCAAACGGTGCGACCGGTACGGTAAGGGCAGAGGCTTATATGGACTAATGAAAAGATAAAAGGGTTTAGAAAGGAAGTTGTGCTTTGATGCCCTTCCATCTGAACGCTCGTATAAAACGACCTTCTTCTGGTGTTACTGCCGGAGGGAGGTTTTTTATTTGTGCTCGGAAATAACCCTGAATATTGTGGAAAAAGGTCATGACCTTTTTCTGTTTGAAGGCCATTTTTGCCGAAGCAATTAGGGTGATAGGGAGTCCGTAACGCATCAGGAACATCGCTTCTCCCTGGAGTAATCTCGCCTTTTTGTTGTACGAGCCTCCGGTGGGTCGCAGGTGTTTTACCTTTAGTTCCGGGAGGGTGATGATCTCATACCCGTTATAACGCGCCAGGAGCTCGTCTATGGTGTCCCATCCCATAGCAGGGCGTAATCCTCCGATAGCTTCAAAACAGGGTGTGGAGTAGCTTTTAAACGCCCCTCGAACATGGTCCTTGTTCATGGGGTGGTTGCGTTTCCATTCGCCGTTGCCTTCTTGCTCCCAGGCAAAGCCTCCAACGATCCCGGCCTTTGGGTTTTGTTCGAATACGTTTAGTACCTTTTCGAAGTAGTCTGACGGGAGGATGAGGTCGGCGTCCAGTTTTACGATGATGTCATGACCCTTGTTAAGATGGTCAAGGCCTGCGTTAAACGTGGCCACCACTTTACTTCCCGGCATGTGCTTGCTTTCCGATCTCCGGTGTACAACCGTCAGGCGGTCGGATGCCTTTTGATAGTCTTTAAGAATTTTAGGGGTGCTGTCTGTCGAATGGTCATTTACTACCACGATCTGCTCAGGTAACACCGATTGCGATAGCAAGGAATCCAGTGTTAATGCCAGGAAAGCTTCTTCGTTATGCGCGGGGATCACCACGCTATAGGTCAGGCTGCTATGCTTCTTTGTTTCTTTCAGCATAAACCATGTAGTATCTGGGTGTGAAACGTCTGAGTAGCGGACGGATCCCTATTTTATTTACGGGGTGAGACCATTGGATACGTTCCTTGATGGTCCATCCGGTCTTTTCGAGAAGCCAGTCAAACTGCCAGTCTTCGAATTCGTGGTAGTGGCGGTCCCATGGGTCGGTTTTGCTGCGATATGCTGAGGCAAACCAAAGACGTAATGGGATCGAGGCAACCAGCTTGTGCGCCTTGATGCTCTTTAGAACCTCGTAAGGAGAGAGCAGGTGTTCGAAAATTTCCAGGGCGGTGACCATGTCGGCTTCAGAGTTTTCTATAGTGCTTCTGTGCTCATCGAGGTCTTCTCCATGGGTGTTTTCTACCTGGTACCCCTCTTTCTTCATGATCTCCGAAAACGGATTTTCAACACCAAGGTCAAGGATCCTGGTTCCTGAAGGGGCTACTCGCTTTATGAGGTCAAGAGTGATCCGGTACCTTTTGTCCGGATAGGTATGTTCGTACATGATGCTGATTTAGGCTCCAAATATAAAACTATTGTGCCTTATGCCGATGGAGATCTGCATCAAAGCGCCCTACAGTTTGTAGGTTACCGCGTTGATGTTCATTCCTGCTCCAACACTGGCGAACATGATCACGTCTCCTTTTTTGATCTCATGGCCGAGTAGTTCACCGCGTTTAACCATATCAAACAGAGTAGGTACGGTGGCTACTGAGCTGTTCCCGAGCGTAGCGATGTTCATAGGCATGATATCTTCAGGAGCTTGCATATCGTAAAGTCGGTAAAATCGGTCTACGATAGCTTCGTCCATTTTTTCATTAGCCTGGTGTATGAAGATCTTCTTCAGGTCTTTAATGTCTTCTCCCGATTGATCAAAGCAGGCTTTCATGGCAGAGGGAACCTGGTTCAGGGCAAATTCATAGATCTTACGACCGTGCATTTTGATGTATCGGGTGTCGTCGGCATCTTTTTTATAGGACTTCCCAAAGAACAAAAAGTGCGCTTCATCCTGGGTGAAAGAGGCCGATTCGTGAGAGATGATCCCGCTTTCGCTCTCCGGTGAAGCTTCAACTACTGTTGCACCTGCGCCATCTGAGTAGATCATCGAGTCTCTGTCGTGCTGGTCGGTTACCCTTGATAAGGTTTCGGCACCGATCACCAGACATTTTTTTGCCATTCCGGCCTTGATGAAGGCGTGAGCCTGAATGAGTCCTTCTACCCATCCCGGACAGCCAAAGATGAGGTCGTAAGCGATACACTTAGGATTCTTGATCTCCAGTTTGTGTTTTACCCGGGCTGCAAGGCTGGGCAGGGTGTCACCCTGAGATGATCCATGACGAACATCCCCGAAATTATGGGCAACGATAATATAATCCAGTGATTCTTTGTCAATGCGTGCGTTGTCAATAGCGCGTTCGCCGGCAAAGTAGGCGATGTCTGAGGTGTTGTATTCGGGAGAAGCGTACCTGCGTTCTCCGATTCCCGTTATGGAAACAAATTTTTTGATGATCACATCATTACTCTGCTTTAACAGGCTTCCGTCTTCATTGAGGAACTCGTGATGCGAAAATTCTGCATTCGTTTCGATATGCGAGGGGATGTAACATCCTGTTCCGGTGATCTTTGTGTTCATAGGGACTTTTAATTTGCTGCAAGCTAATTAATAACCAAAGCATATGTGTGATCATTAAAAAAGTGCTACGATGCCCAAATGTGCTTTTGGGCTAATAATAGGGTGATAAAAACCCCTGCTGGTGTGGCAGGGGTTTGTGTATTTAGCTGTATAGTAGCGCTTTATAGCGCTTCTGCGTATTCTTCAATTGGCGCGCAGGTACACATCAGGTTACGATCCCCAAAGGCTTCGTCGACCCTTCTTACTGTTGGCCAGAATTTGTTTTCTGCAACATAAGCAAGAGGATAGGCGGCCTTTTCGCGGCTGTAAGGGAAGTTCCATTCGTTCGCGGTCACCATTTTAAGGGTGTGTGGTGCGTTTTTAAGAACATTATTCCCGTCTTCTGCAACAGCTTCTTCGATCTCCTGACGAATGGCGATCATAGCATCACAGAATTTGTCAAGCTCTGCCAGACTTTCGCTTTCGGTAGGTTCGATCATCATGGTTCCCGCAACAGGGAAAGAAACCGTTGGCGCGTGGAATCCGTAATCCATAAGACGCTTGGCGATATCGGTAACCTCGATCCCGTTCATCTTGAAGGGACGACACTCAATGATAAGCTCGTGAGCGGCTCTTCCACACTCTCCTTTGTAGAGCACATCGTAATTACCTTCAAGTCGGTTCTTGATGTAGTTGGCATTGAGGATCGCCATTTCTGTAGATCGCTTCAGGCCTTCAGCACCGAGCATTTTGATGTATCCGTAAGAGATCAGGCAAACCAGTGCACTACCCCAAGGAGCTGCAGAAATAGCGGTAATGGCCTTCTCTCCTCCTGTGGTGATCACAGGGTTTGTCGGAAGGAATTCTGCCAGGTGACCGGCAACACAAATAGGTCCAACACCGGGGCCTCCACCTCCGTGAGGAATGGCAAAGGTCTTGTGAAGGTTGAGGTGACAAACATCGGCTCCGATGGTTGCCGGATTGGTAAGTCCAACCTGAGCGTTCATGTTGGCACCATCCATATATACTTGTCCTCCGTTATCGTGAATGATCTGAGTGATCTCTTTAATAGACGATTCGAATACCCCGTGGGTTGAAGGGTAGGTTACCATAAGGGCAGCCAGTTCATCTTTGTACTTCTCTGCTTTTTCTTTCAGGTCGGCAACATCGATATTCCCCTGATCGTCGGTTTTGGTTACAACCACCTTCATTCCTGCCATAACAGCAGAAGCCGGGTTGGTACCGTGGGCAGACGATGGGATAAGGCAAATATGGCGGTGGGCATCACCTCTAGAAAGGTGGTATGCTCTGATCACCATGAGTCCGGCATACTCGCCCTGTGCTCCTGAGTTGGGTTGCAGGGAAGTGCCATCGAAACCGGTGATCACGTTTAACTGGTGTTCAAGTTCCTGGAGTACTTCGTGATATCCCTGAGCCTGATCTACCGGTGCAAAAGGGTGAATGTTACCCCACTGCGGATTGCTGAGGGGAAGCATTTCAGATGCAGCGTTAAGCTTCATGGTGCAAGATCCGAGGGAGATCATGGAGTGATTCAGCGAAAGGTCTTTGCGCTCAAGCTTTTTGATGTAGCGCATTAGTTCTGTTTCAGAATGGTAGGCATTAAAGACCTCGTTCTGAAGGAAAGCGCTTGTTCTTTGCAGTGTTTCAGGGATCGCGATGGTATCCTGAATGTCGGTAATGGTTACGGTATTTTTTCCGGCTGCGTCGGCAAAGATCTGAACGATGGTGTTCAGGTCTTTAACAGAAACGGTTTCATTAAGTGCGATCGCTACGGTACTCTCGTCCGGATAATAGAAGTTTACCTTTTGAAGTTCGGCGATGTTCTTTACGCTCTCGGCGTCGGCTTTAACACGAATGGTGTCAAAGAACGCACCGTTGAGCTGCTCGTATCCTAGTTCTTCAAGAGCAGCTACCAGGGTGGTAGTCGCTTTGTGGACTTTCTGAGCGATGTATTTAAGGCCTTCAGGACCGTGGTAAACGGCATACATACCTGCCATAACAGCCAGTAACACCTGGGCGGTACAGATATTAGAAGTAGCCTTATCTCTTTTGATATGTTGCTCGCGGGTTTGCAGTGCCATTCTCATAGCGAAATTGCCATCGGTGTCTCTGGTAACTCCGATAATTCTTCCCGGGATGCTTCTTTTGTATGCTTCTTTAGTAGCAAAGAATGCTGCGTGAGGTCCTCCGTAACCCAGTGGGATACCGAATCGCTGTGAGGTACCTACAACAACCTCTGCGCCCCATTCTCCCGGAGGAGTTAGTGATACAAGACTCAGGATATCGGCAGCAACAGCAACTTTGATGTCCATTTCGTTGGCATTGGCTGTGAAGGTTTTGTAGTCAAAAACTTCACCGCTTTTCCCCGGATATTGGAGTAAGGCACCGTAGTAATCTGAAGAAAGTTCCAGGGTACGGTGATCTCCAATAACCAGCTCAATGCCTAAAGGAAGGGCTCTGGTTTGAAGAACAGAAAGGGTTTGAGGTAATACCTCTTCAGAAACAAAGAATTTTACAACCCCTGCTTTCTTTTGCTGGCGGCTTCTCGCGCTGAATAGCATGGTCATAGCCTCTGCAGCAGCCGTACTCTCATCGAGTAATGAGGCGTTGGCGATCTCCATTCCGGTAAGGTCACTTATTACGGTTTGGAAGTTGAGCAGCGCTTCGAGACGGCCTTGTGCGATCTCTGCCTGGTAAGGCGTGTACGCCGTATACCACCCCGGATTTTCAAGAATGTTTCTCTTGATCACCGAAGGAAGAATAGCTTCGTGATAACCCAGTCCGATAAATGAACGGAATACCTTGTTCTTGTCTCCCAATTCCTGTATGTGTGAGAGGTACTCATATTCAGACATGGCTTCTGGAAGATCCAGTCCTTTTTTTAGTCTGATACCATCGGGGAAGGTCTCGTATATAAGCTGATCGATGTCGGCTACGCCTACAGTTTTCAGCATTTTTGAAAGATCTTCTTTTTTCGGGCCTATGTGGCGAATAGCAAAAGAATCTGTTCTCATTATAAGTGACTAATAATGTGTTATGTTATTTTGCGCAAAAGTACATATTAAATTGGTTTTAAAAAGTACTTTTGATAAGGCTTTAACGAAACTTTCAGACCTTTGCTAATGGAGGTTAAACAAGGGTGATCCCGACCAAGATGATGCTTAAAAAGATCGTAGATCTGTATATAGAAAGTAGCCTGCATGTAGCGCTGGCTGTAGCTGCCCTTTGCGGGGTTACAGGAGTGTATTTTGACTTCGACCCGCCCCTCTATGTCTATGCCGCGCTGTATTTTGGTTCGGTCGTAGGTTATAACTTCATCAAATACGCGCCTTTGGCAGGCGATTTTATTTCTGTAAAGGGTAAATATTACAAGGGGATGCAGATTTTTAGTGTGCTTAATTTCATCATTGCCTTGTATTTTTTAAAAGATTTCTCGCTCCGGGCCATAGCGCTTGCTGCCCTGGTTGGATTGCTGGTATTTTTTTATGTGTATCCCGTGCAAAGGCTAAAGGGTAATATCAGGAATATGCGGGGGATCAAGGTTTATGTGGTGGCCTTGGTGTGGGCCTTGTGTACTGTTGTGCTTCCTGTGGTGTTGGTAGAGTTGCCTGTTGATGCCGCAGTGGCTCTTGAAGTGGTGCGGCGCATGCTCTTTGTGCTGGCGATAACCATTCCCTTCGAGATCAGGGACCTGGGGCTGGACCAGCCGGGGTTGTATACCATACCGCAGCAGTTCGGTGTGCGGGGTGCTAAGCTTTTGGGTTATTGTTTTCTCTTGCTTTTCTGGCTCCTGGGAGTGGTTTTCGAAATGGATTATCTCGAAGATAAGTGGTATACAGAAGGGGTGCTCGTGTTGCTTTCCCTTGTGCTACTCTATGCTTCCAGTCGCAAGCGACACCGGTATTATACCGGGCTGCTGGTAGAGAGTTTGCCGCTTATCTGGCTGGGGCTGCTATGGCTGCTCTAGGATCTGGAAGCGATCTTTTCTTTGATCTTTTTCTTCTTTTCAGGATCCATGCACTGCAGTTTGGCCTTAGAGCACAGCTTAGTAAGCTTGCCATTTTTGGCGGCGTGCTTTCGGCACGTAGGGCAATACATGAGGTGTATTTTTAGTTTAAAGACCTTCCAGGATCCCGCCTCCCGGTATTGCGCTTTATTGCATATTTCTGCTGCTTTGGTACAGTCTATTAGCATGGTTTGTTACTGATTAGGTGTTGTTAGTTAAAACCAATTTTTTTCCAGGCAATTCATTAAGGTTGTCCGTGCCCGGTGAATGATCACCCACAGATTAGACGGAGTGATCTGAAGTTCTTTACAAATGTCTTCCGTTTCCATACCTTCGATGGTCTTCATCCTGAAGATCCTGGCTTGTTTTTCGGGTAATTGCGATACACACCGCTCTATGGCAATTCCCAGTTCTTCATTTTGCAGCTGGTCTTCGATATTGTCCCGGTGTTTGTCTGCAGCCCTTTCTTCCAGCCAGTCGCCCTCCTGATCGTCGTCGGTGTAATTGATCTTTACCTCGACTTTGCCTTTTCCGGAATTCGCTCTTCTGTAATGATCGATGATCTTTCGTTTTAAAATGGCCGTTAGCCAGGTGCGTTCAGAGGCGTCTCCCTTAAACCCGGAAGCCGATTTTAACCCGGCCAAAAAGGTTTCCTGGACCAGGTCTTCAGCAAGGGTTTGATCGCTTACCTTGGAGATGGTATAGTTGTACAGGTAGTCGGCATAACGATCTACCCATTGAGATGGATCCAGTTTTGTTTTCCCCATAGGAGCAATTTGAAGGATTCTGTTGGCCTTGTATTAAATTATGAAATATTAAATTTACGCCAAATTCAAAAAAACAAACCATTGAAAAAGATCTTTTTATTCGCAGCGCTGTTGTTTTCTGCAGGGCTATTCGCACAAGTAAATAACATAAGTATTACAGAGGTTCCTGAAACCCTTTGGGAAGAAGGCGTTCTGATCGATGTTCGTACTCCCGGAGAATGGGAGGAAGGGGTGGTGCCCGGTGCTACCCTGATCAATTTCTACGATGAAGATTTTGTGGAAAAGGTATCGCGATTCTCAAAAGATAAAAAGCTGCTGTTGTATTGCAGGTCCGGCAGAAGAAGTGCCGATGCCTCTGCGCTTTTAGATTCTTTGGGGTATAAAGAGGTGTATAACCTTGAGGGAGGGTACGTTCGTTGGGAAGCTGCCCGGCAAAAGGAAGCTCCAAAAGAAAAGGACCCCCAAAAAGCCGATGAAGGTTTTTGGGGGAGCTTTATGGCTTGGTTATTTGACTAATCCGGCTCTTCGTAAAAGGGCTTCCGGCTGAGGTTCTTGTCCGCGAAAACGCTTGTAGAGTGTCATTGGGTCTTCAGTGCCTCCTTTGGTGAGTACGTGTTCCATAAAACTTTGGGCCACCTCACTGTTGAAAATACCTTTCTCCCGGAAAAGCTCGAAGGCGTCGGCATCGAGGACCTCGGCCCATTTATAGCTGTAGTAGCCCGCAGAATACCCGCCCTGAAATATATGTGAAAAGGCCGTGCTCATACAGGTCTGGCCATGGTCGGGGTAAAGGTCGGTGCGTTTGAAGACCTTCGATTCATGGGCTTTAACATCTGTAATGTGTGATGGGTCTTTCTCGTGCCAGCTCATATCCAGCAATCCGAAGCTCAGTTGCCTGAGGGTTTGCATACCTTCCATGAACGTAGACGATTCCTTGATCTTTTTGATGTATTCCATCGGGATCAATTCGCCTGTCTTGTAGTGCCGTGCAAATAGTTCCAGGGCTTCTTTCTCGTAACACCAGTTTTCCATCACCTGGCTTGGGAGTTCTACAAAATCCCAGTAAACACTTGTTCCGCTCAGACTGGGATAAACCGTGTTGGCAAGCATGCCGTGTAAGGCGTGACCGAATTCATGGAACAAGGTGGTTACCTCGTTAAAGGTGAGCAGGGATGGGGTGGTTGCCGTAGGTTTGGTGAAATTACATACAATAGATATATGTGGCCTCGAGTTCTCTCCATCCTTAACGTATTGTGGTTTGTATGAGGTCATCCATGCACCGTTGCGCTTCCCTTTACGAGGGTGGAAGTCGGCATAGAATATCGCGACCAGGTCGTTGCTGCTGTCCATTACGGTATAGGCCCGAACATCTTCGTGGTATACGTCGATGGTCTCTGAGGCGATGAATTTGAGTCCGTAGAGTTTTTCTGCGATCTCGAAAACCCCGTCGATCACATGTTCCAGCTGGAAATATGGTTTTAGCTTTTCGTCGTCCAGGTCAAAGAGTTTCTGCTTCAACTTTTCTGTGTAATAGGCTCCGTCCCATTTTTCGAGTTGGTCGATATGGTCGGTGTCTTTTGCGAAAGAGGCCAGTTGTTCATACTCTGCTTTGGCGGCCGGAGATGCTTTTTTGAGCAGGTCTTCCAGGAAGTTGTTTACCTCTTCCGGGGTCTTGGCCATGCGTTCTTCAAGGATAAAATGCGCGTGACTTTGGTAGCCGAGCAATAGAGCGCGTTCATGGCGCAGGTTTACGATCTTAAGGATGATCCCGGTGTTGTTTCTTTCGTTGTCCTGAAATCCTTTGCTACCAAAGGCAAGGTGTAGTTTTTGACGCAGCGCTCTGTTGGAGGCATAGGTCATAAAGGGAATGTAGCTGGGGTAATTCAGAGTAAAGACCCATCCTTCTTTATCCCGGCTTTTGGCTTCTTCGGCAGCAGCCTCCATCGCGAACTCCGGAAGGCCTTCCAGTTCATTTTCATTGGTGATATGCAGCTCGTAACTATTGGTCTCTGCCAGGACGTTCTCTCCGAAGGTGAGCGACAGGCGTGAGAGTTCCTTATCTATAGCCCGCAGCTTTTCTTTCTTTTCTTCGGGAAGATCGGCCCCGTTTCGGGCGAAGCTCTTGTATTTTTTATCGAGTAGCATGAGCTGTTCGGGGGTTAGGTCGAGTGCTTCTCTCCCTTTATAAACGGCCTTTACCCGTTGAAAGAGTTTGTTATTGAGTCTGATGTCGTTGGCAAACTCTGATAAAGCAGGCGAGATCTCCTGCGCAAGTTCCTGCATTTCGGCATTGGTTTCTGCATTGTTCAGATTGAAGAATATGGAGGTGATCACCTCCAGCTGTTCGCCACTGAACTCGAGTGCTTCGATGGTATTGCTAAAGGTTGGGGTGGCTGTATTGTTTGCGATGGCTTCGATCTCCTTTCGCGCCTTTTCGATCTCCTCAGGAATTGCTGTTTTGAACATGGCAGTTTCTATTTTGGAGAATGGCGGAGTGCTATACGTTGTATTGAATGGTGTGTTCAGGATATTCATAATGGCAATTTTTTGATTTTTGATGCTGCTGCGTTGCGTGTTTACACTGGTCGTAAAACAAAAACAGGTTCTATAAAGAACCTATTTTTTTACTTGTTGAGCGCCTTTGATCACCTTTTCTTTAAGTCCTTCTTTATAGGCAATGATCCTTTTGAGTACTTCGGGATCTGATGCGCCAATGATCTGGGCTGCGAGGATCCCTGCATTTTTAGCACCATCGAGGGCAACTGTGGCAACGGGTACGCCTCCCGGCATTTGAAGAATGGAGAGTACAGAATCCCATCCGTCTATCGAATTGCTGCTTTTTACGGGTACCCCGATAACAGGAAGGGGAGAAAGAGAAGCTACCATCCCCGGCAGGTGGGCTGCTCCTCCGGCACCGGCAATAATGACCTGGATGCCTCTTTCGTGAGCCTGTTTGCCGAATTCGAACATTTTTTCAGGGGTTCGGTGCGCCGAAACGATGTCTACTTCTGTGGGTACCCCGAGTTCTTTGAGAACGTCGATCGCCTGCTGCATAACAGGAAGGTCGCTGGTGCTACCCATAATGATTGCTACTCTGGCCATAGGATTACTGTGCTTTATTATTCGCTGATTACTTTAATGGTTTTCTTTACTTTTTCGGCAACGGTGCGGGCTGTTTCCATATCTCCGTCTACAATGGTTACATGTCCCATTTTACGAAATGGGCGGGTTACTTTTTTACCGTAGATATGTGGGTTCACCCCGTCCATAGCCATGATGCTTTCAATGTTCTCGTATTTCACCGGGCCTTCATGTCCTTCGGCACCTACGAGGTTAACCATAACACCGGCCACCGTGCTTTCGGTCTTCCCAAGTGGGAGTCCAAGAATAGCTCTCAGGTGCTGTTCGAACTGGTTGGTGTAGCTGGCCTCTATGCTGTAATGACCGCTGTTATGTGGTCGTGGCGCTACCTCATTAACCAGGATCTCATCGTCTTTGGTCTGGAACATCTCTACCGCCAGAAGTCCTACGTGCTCATAGGCCTGGGAAACCTTAAGCGCAACGAGCTGTGCCTTTTTGGCGACTTCGGTATCTATTCGGGCAGGACAGATCACGTATTCTACCTGGTTGGCTTCCGGGTGAAATTCCATTTCCACCACCGGGTAGGTCTCTACTTTTCCATGTACGTCGCGGGCAACGATCACAGCAAGTTCGTTCTTAAAGTCGATCATCTCTTCGGCGATACATTCCTGTTTTGGAAGTCCTTCGAGATCCGACCAGGTTTTGATCACCTTTACACCCTGACCGTCGTAACCGAAGCGGGCGCTTTTCCATACGAACGGAAAGCTCAGGGAGTTGTTGGAAATGGCTGTTTCCATCTCTCCCGGATAAGCAAAGCGGCTGTAGGGAGCTGTGGGAATATTGTTGTCGGTGTAAAAAAGTTTTTGCACCGCTTTATTCTGAATACGTTTAAGGGTCTTGGGAGATGGGTAGACCTTAAGTCCTTCCTGCTCGAGTTTTTCGAGAGCATCCACATTCACGTTCTCGATCTCAATGGTGAGCAGGTCGACCTTTTTTCCAAATTCATAAACCGCATCAAAATCCATAAGGTCCCCCTGGATAAATTCGTTACATGCGATCTTACAGGGAGCTTCAGGGCTGGGGTCCATAACTACAGTGTGGATATCGAACCTTCGGGTATCGTAGAGCAACATCTTCCCTAACTGTCCGCCGCCCAGGATTCCGAGCTTGAAATCAGAAGAAAAATAATTCATTAAATTTAGTGTTAGCTAGCGCGTTAATGTGTGATAATAATGAGGCAAAAATACGGTTAATTATCAAAAAGGAAATGAATTTCAACCAATTTCCGGTCGATAGAACAATCAAACTATTATCTTTGCATCTTTACAATTTTCAGGTAAGTGATCAAACTCCACGACAAATATTTTAAGCCGTTTATTTCGGCCGAAGAGATCCAGGAAGCCATTGCCAGAATGGCTCAGGAAGTGAAAGCCGATTTTAAAGATGAGGTGCCGGTTTTTATCGGGGTGCTCAACGGGGCGTTTATGTTCACTTCTGATTTTCTTAAAGCATACGACGGACCTTGCGAGGTGAGTTTTGTTAAGCTTAGTTCGTACCGCGGGCTGTCGTCTACAGGGATCGTAGAGACCTTGCTCGATGTGCCGGAAGGTGTTTCGGGGCGAAGTGTGGTTATTCTTGAGGATGTGATCGATAGCGGCGCTACGGTAAAAGAGCTCGTATCGATGTTCTCAGAGATCAATGTAAAGAAATTCAAAATAGCAGGGTTGTTCTATAAACCCGATACCTATAAAGGAGAATATAATATTGACTATGTGGGAATGAAGATCTCCGACAAGTTCATTGTGGGCTATGGATTGGATTACGATGAGCTTGGACGTAACTTACCCGATGTATATCAATTAAACGATAAACCTATGATCAATTTAGTACTATTCGGTAAACCGGGAGCCGGAAAAGGAACCCAGGCAAACTTCTTAAAAGAAAAATACGACCTGAAACACATCTCTACAGGAGATGTTTTCCGATTCAATATCAAGAACGGAACCGAATTAGGGGTGCTGGCCAAATCATACATAGATAAAGGTGAATTGGTACCCGATGAAGTGACCATTAACATGCTTAAAGCTGAGGTGGAGAACAATCCGGAAGCTAACGGATTTATTTTTGACGGTTTCCCGAGAACTCAGGCCCAGGCAAAGGCTCTTGATGAGCTTATGAAGTCAAAGCAAATGGAGATCAGTGGAACCATTGCACTGGAAGCCAAAGACGAGGTGCTCATCGAGCGGTTGCTCGAGCGCGGTAAAGTTAGTGGCCGAAGCGACGACCAGGATGAGGAAAAGATCAAGAATCGCTTCCAGGAATACAATGAGAAGACGGCTCCTGTAATGGACTTTTACGCCGAACAGAACAAATTGCATAAGGTAGACGGGATCGGGAAGATCGATGAGATCACCGGGCGCTTGAGCCGGGTTATCGATGCCCTGTGTAAGCAAGAAAAGGTCTGATCAAAGACCTTTTGATTTTTCAGAACAGATTAGTATAGAAAGGATAATATGACCGAAGGTAATTTTGTTGACTACGTAAAACTATATGTTTCTTCCGGAAAAGGAGGGCAGGGTTCCAGCCATCTCCATCGCGAGAAGTATGTGGCTAAAGGAGGTCCCGACGGGGGCGATGGTGGCCGTGGAGGGCATGTGATCGTAAAAGGCAACAAGAACCTTTGGACCCTTTTTCATTTTAAATTCAAGAAGCACTTCAAAGCCGGACACGGCGAAGCGGGTGGTAAGCAACGCAGTTCCGGGGCTTACGGACAAGACGTTTATCTGGAAGTGCCTCTGGGAACGGTTATTAAAGATACCGAAACCGGCGAGAAGCTCTTTGAGATCACAGAAGAGGGACAGGAAAAGATCCTCGTAAAAGGAGGTAAGGGAGGTCTTGGTAACTGGAACTTTAAATCGTCTGTTAACCAAACCCCTCGTTATGCACAGCCCGGACTTCCGGGAGAAGAGCGCAATATCACCCTTGAGCTAAAAGTACTGGCCGATGTGGGTCTTGTAGGTTTTCCTAATGCCGGAAAGTCTACCCTGTTGTCGGCAATCACTTCAGCAAAACCAAAGATCGCCGATTATGAATTTACAACCCTGAAACCGAATCTGGGGATCGTGCAATACCGCGATTTTAAATCGTTCGTAATGGCCGACATTCCCGGGATCATTGAAGGGGCTTCAGAAGGGAAAGGTCTTGGGCATTACTTTTTGCGTCATATTGAACGTAATTCGACCCTTTTATTCCTCATTCCTGCAGATAGTAAGGATATCGCTGCAGAATATAATGTGCTGCTCAACGAACTGAAGAAATACAATCCGGAACTCCTCGATAAACAAAGGCTCATTGCTATTTCTAAAGCAGACATGCTCGATGAGGAATTAAAGGAAGAGCTAACAGCAGAGCTTAAGAAAGAGCTTAAAGGGCTTGATTTTATTTTTATCTCTTCAGTAGCCCAACAAGGTATTCAGGAGCTGAAAGACCGACTGTGGCAAATGCTCAACGAATCGGGGGAAGAATTACGCTAATCTTACCTGTAGTATTTTCTTAATTAATTTGCTTATTTTTACTTAAAAGCAAGTAAATGAGCAGGTTACTACCTTTGTTGTTTCTGGTCCTGTTATCGTGCAGCAGTATTAAGGTGGTGCACGATTTTGACCAAAAGATCGATTACACCCAATATCGGGAATACGACTTCTTTGCACCCTTAGATACCCGACTGGGGCCGCTGGATACCAAGCGCGCTGTGCGTGCCATTGACGACATTCTTCAGTCTCGTGGCTATAAAAAGGTTGCCGGTGAAAACCTGCCTCAATTCTATGTAAATATCAAAAGTGAGATCATTCAGGAGGCGCCCTCCGGAAGTGTGTCCCTTGGTGTTGGGGGTACCGGCAACCAGGTTGGTGGAGGCGTTGGTGTAGGAGTTCCCATGGGGGAGCCCAAAATAAGACAGATCATATACCTGGACCTGGTAGATGTTAAAGGCGATATCCTCTTCTGGCAGGCGCGCATAAAAACGCCGTTAAGGGAGGATCTGACTCCCCAAAAGCGGGAGTCTAAAATGTATGAGATGATGGAAAAGGCACTAAAGGCTTTTCCTCCGGAAATAAAGAAGTGATTTTGTTGTAACAAATTCAATTTCAGTAGACTAACCTGACGATACCACAATTAAATCAACAACATTAGATTATGAAAACACGAATGAAGCGGTCATTGTTTGTAATGGCCATCGTACTGCTCGGCGGTATGACGGCCCATGCGCAGGAGGTTATCGGGAAATGGAACGGTAAGCTCAATGTGCAGGGTACCGAATTACCCCTGGTTTTTGAGATCACCGAAAAAGACGGTAAACTTGCAGCAACAATGGACAGCCCTGCCCAGGGGGCAACGGGGATACCCTTTGATAAGGTGACCCTTGAGGGCGATAAGATCGGTTTAGAGCTCGCTCAGGCCGGTATCGTCTATGAGGCTGTCGTTAAAGGAACAGAAATGAAAGGAACATTTAAGCAAGGGGGTATGGAAATGCCCCTGGATATGACGAAAGGTGAAGCACCGCTTCCGGGAAAACCCGAGCTGGTGACTCCTGATACCAAGCTGGTTGAATTGGCAGCTTTTGATAATGAAAATTATAAGTATGCCGTTGCCGATTATTTTGCGCGGCCAAAAGCAAGTGAATTTCAGTTCTCTCCAGACGGAAAATACCTTTCTTACAGGGAAAAGGACGAGCATAATAAGCGCCATGTTTATGTGAAGAACCTGGAGACCGAAGAGGTGACCAAAGCTATTGTTGAGGGAGAAGAGCTGGTGCGCGGTTATGGATGGGTGAATAATGAACGCCTCATTTTTCTTAAGGATAAAGGGGGTGATGAAAATTACCACCTTTTTGCCGTAGATCTTGATGGGTCAGAACTTATGGAGCTTACGCCTTTTGATGGGGTGCGTGCCCAGATCGTCAATAGTCTTAAAGACGATAAGGATCATATGATCATCTCTATGAATAAGACCAATCCGCAGGTATTCGATCCGTATAAGATCAATGTGAATACCGGGGAAATGGAGCAGCTCTATGAGAACGATGATCCCGCCAATCCGGTAATGGGGTATAATTTTGATAAGGAAGGTAACCTCAGGGCTTTTACCAAATTAAGAGATGGGGTGTTTACCGATATGTACTACGAGACCGAGCCCGGGAATTACGAGCTTATAAAACCACTCGACTGGAAAGATACCTTTGCGGTGTTAGGTTTTGATTATAGCAGTGAGAATGCTCATGATGCCTATATGATCTCTAACCTGGAAAGCGATAAGGCAGAGATCATTCGTTATGACCTGAAGGCCGGTAAAGTACTGGAAAAGGTGTTTTCGAACGAAAATTACGATGCGGGTGGAATGTCCCGCTCAAGAAAGCGCGATTATGAGATCGATTATTTTACCTATGAAGGCGAAAAGCGTGTGATGGTTCCGGTAAGTGATACCTATAAAAAATGGCACAAAAGGATCACTGATGAGTTTCCGGGTTACCAGTACAGTATTGCCGATATGACCGATGAAGAAGATAAATTACTGATCCTTATTCAAAGCGATAAGCGTTACGGAACCTATTATTCTTACGATGTTGCCGGCGATGAGTTCTCGTTGATGTACGACCTTATGCCGCAGCTCAAAGAAGACGATATGGCCGAGATGAGACCCATAACCTTTACCAGTAGAGACGGGAAGACCATTCATGGATATATCACGCTTCCTAAGGAGGCTGTCGACGGGAAAGCGGTTCCCGTGATCGTCAATCCGCATGGGGGACCTCAAGGTATTCGGGATAGCTGGGGCTTTAATCCCGAAGCTCAGTTGTTTGCCAGCAGAGGGTACGCAACACTGCAGGTGAACTTTCGTATCTCGGGAGGTTACGGGCGCGAATTTCTTGAATCCGGATTTAATGAGATCGGTAGAAAAGCCATGGACGATGTGGAAGACGGATTGCATTATGTTGCCGATCAGGGCTGGGTAGATAAAGAAAAGGCCGCCATCTACGGGGGGAGTCATGGGGGGTATGCCGTGCTTAGAGGACTTACCAAAACTCCGGATCTGTACGCCTGTGGAGTCGATTATGTTGGAGTTTCAAACCTGTTTACTTTTATGGAGACCATACCTCCGTATTGGAAGCCTTACCTGAAGATCATTAAAGAGATCTGGTATGATGAAGACGATCCGAAAGAAAAGGAGATCATGGAAGAGGTGTCTCCGGTATTCCATATCGATAAGATCAAAAAACCACTGTTCGTAGTTCAGGGTGCCAATGACCCCAGGGTAAACATCGATGAGTCTGATCAGATCGTTGAAGGACTTAGAGCTAAGGGGGTAGATGTGCCATATATGGTGCGTTATGACGAAGGTCACGGTTTTGGGAAGGAAGAGAATCGTATTGCCTTGTATGAGGCGATGATGGGCTTCTTTGCAAAGCATCTAAAGGAGAAGGAATTTGAGCGTCCTATCCAAGACTAAAAATCCATCTATACTATAAAAGAGGAGCTGTTTTTGGCTCCTTTTTTGTATTATAGTGCTTTGGTAAAAAGATAATGAAAAGACCTATGAGGGTATTCAATAAGTTGGTATTGGTGTTTGTTTTGGTTTGGTTCGGGCTTGCAACGGCACTGGCCCAGGATGCCGAACTGCATCGCGCCGACGAGCTTATAGCCCAATATGAATTTGACAAGGCCGAGCGTTTGTTGCTCGAACTTAAGCAAAGCATGCCCGGGGAAGCCGATATCTATGAGAAACTGGGTGACCTCTATGGCGTTAAAAAGGAGTGGAAGCCGGCCCTTGAACATTACTTAAAACTTCTGGAATTCGATCCCAATAATGCGAACTACCATTTTAAGGTGGGAGGTATTTACGGGATGATCGCTCTTAGTAACAAGCTCAAAGCATTGGGGATCATTGATGATATTAAATACCACTTTGCAAAAGCGGCCCAATTAGATCCTGCTCATCTGGAAGCCCGATGGGCACTGATCGAATTCTACCTCGAATTGCCCGGAATTTTCGGTGGGAGTTATAAGAAGGCGTATGCCTACGCCGAAGAGTTGCATAAGATATCGGCTGTAGAAGGGTACCTTTCAAAAGGGTATATTGAAGATTACCGGGATAATACCAAAGAGGCCAGAAAATACTTTGATAAGGCATCTCGATATATGAATGCCATTCCCGAGGATTATCCAAGGGAGAACATTCACTACCAATTTGGGAAGATCGCTTCGAAGTACGGAATTAACCGCCCATTGGGCAGATGGCACCTCAGTCAATATGAGAAACGTTACAATCCGTATAGTCGTATCGGACTCGAGTGGATCTACTATCACCAGGCCATGATCTTTAAGGGAGAGGCTTTAAAACAGCAGGCCCTGGCGTTTCTTGAGAAATCTCTGAGGGTCATGCCCGATTTTGAGCCTGCTATTGAGCAGAAAGAGGCCCTGGAGTCCCTATAATTTTTATCTTTACACTCCCAATCCATTAATCCGTTTTTTTACGTGAAAGTACATTTTATAGCTATTGGAGGTAGTGCCATGCATAATCTTGCCCTGGCATTACATGAGAAAGGATTTGAAGTTACCGGAAGTGACGATGTTATTTTCGAGCCTTCCCGTTCGCGGTTGCAGGCAAAGGGATTGTTGCCGGAAGCAATAGGCTGGTATCCGGAGAAGATCACTACAGCTATCGATGTGGTGGTTCTGGGTATGCATGCACGGGAAGATAATCCGGAGTTGCAGGCCGCAAAGGACCTTGGATTAAAAGTGTATTCCTATCCTGAATTTCTATACGAGCAGTCAAAAGATAAGACCAGGGTGGTGATCGGTGGTAGTCACGGTAAGACCACCATTACTTCAATGATCTTGCATGTGCTCGATTATCACGGTATAGATGTAGATTATATGGTTGGTGCGCAGCTGGAAGGTTTTGATACTATGGTGAAGCTTACCGATACTAATGAATTCATCGTGCTTGAAGGCGACGAGTATTTATCGTCTCCCATAGATCGCCGGCCTAAATTTCATCTTTACCAGCCCAATATAGCCCTCTTAAGCGGTATTGCCTGGGATCATATCAATGTCTTTCCTACTCGTGAGAATTATGTAGATCAGTTTCGCACTTTTGTCGACACCATTACCCAGGGAGGTAGTCTGACCTATAATATGGAAGACGAGACCCTGAATGAAGTGGTGGAGGCTTCTGAAAACCAGATCAGAAAGATCGGGTATACTACCCCTGAGTATTTTGTTGAAGATGGCGAAACATTCCTTGAGACCAATGAAGGACCGGTACCTATAGAGGTTTTCGGTAAACACAACCTGAACAACCTGGCAGGAGCAAAATGGATCTGTCAGCACATGGGGGTCGATGAAGATGATTTCTACGAGGCCATTGCGAGTTTTAAAGGTGCTTCTAAACGCCTGGAAAAATTAGCAGAGCATGATGGGAGTGTGATGTTCAAAGACTTTGCCCATGCACCGAGTAAGGTAGCGGCCACCACGAAGGCCGTAAAAGAGCAATATCCCGATAAGACTGTGCTGGCTTGTCTCGAATTGCATACGTACAGCAGCCTCAATGCCGATTTTCTCGGGGAATACAGCGGAGCTCTTGATGCCGCCGATAAGGCGGTGGTGTTTTACTCGCCGGAAGCAGTAGCTATAAAGAAACTGGAGTCGCTTGAGCACGACGACATAGCCAGGGCGTTTAACAGGCCGGATGTTGAGGTCTATACCGATCCGAAGGCATTTAAAGACTACCTTGATGCCACTTCGCTAAAAGATACCGTGTTGTTGCTTATGAGTAGTGGTGATTATGGCGGACTTGATCTCGAATCGCTTCAGGCGCGTTTGGGAAAGGCTTAGGCTCCGAATTGCCTTAGGTGATGGTCGAGGTGCTTGTATTGCATCTTTCCCCATTGCTCTTTGGTGAAAATGCCAAATATCGGATGCTCCATTTTACCCCCTGAAAAGGGTAGTGCCATAAATTTTCCGATGCTATCGAGTAATGCTTTTTTCTCTTTCTCGAAGTCTTCCGTGCCGGCGATCTTTAGTTCCGGTGCCGTAGGAAGGTTCTGCTTCCACGGACGGTCATTATAAAGCATTGATCTAAAAAGACTGAACATTGCTTTTTTATACCATGGCGGACTTACCAGGGCTACCTCCCCGGTGGCGATCTTCATGGTGGTATTAACGTGCTTCAGCATTTGGGCGACATCCATAGTACCCCATTTCCCTGTAGATTCTGGTGTAAGGGTGTGGAGTCGGTCGAGGATGTCCTGATGTGCTTCCGCTTCGAATAGTGATCTCATGTCGTGATTTTTGCCTCAATATAGGAAATTTACATCATTAAGAGTAAAGTTTACTATATTTATAAGATGCCTGAGAAAACAGAATCTTTTACAATAAAAAGCTGGAATCGCGATGATCGTCCGCGCGAAAAGTTACGCCTGAAGGGGAGGTCAGCGCTAAGTGATGCCGAGCTTCTGGCGATCATATTGGGGAGTGGCAGTTCCGGAGAGAGTGCTGTAAGTCTGGCGAAAAGGATCCTGGCATCTGCAGGGAATAATTTGTCTTCACTGGGGAATTTATCGCTCACCAAACTCATGACCTTTCACGGGGTAGGAGAGGCCAAAGCGATAAGTATCGCTGCTGCTCTTGAGCTGGGACGCCGTCGGGGATTAACAGAATCTCCCTACCGGTATCGCATAACAAATAGTGCTTCTGCAAATAGGTTTTTAAAGCCGGTACTGGCAGAGTTGCCCCATGAAGAGTTTTGGGTGTTGTATCTAAATAATTCTAACCGTGTGCTAAAACACGAGCAGTTGAGCAAAGGGGGTATTACCGGTACCCTTGTCGATATCAGGCTGGCCTTAAAGCTGGCCCTTGAGCTTAATGCAACAGCTATGATCCTCGCCCATAACCATCCATCGGGAACGCTTATTCCCAGTGAGGCTGATAAGCAGCTTACGAGAAAGTTTCATAAGGCCGCAGGCAGTCTGGATATAAAATTACTCGACCATCTTATTGTAACCGACAAAGAATATTATAGCTTTGCCGATGAAGGACTCCTCTGACATGGTTTTAATTTATACCTATAAGATCACCCCACGCTTGCAGTATGTTATGAAGCATATCTTTAAGCGTATGCTTTTAACTGAGGTTGATTTTACCACCAGGGTAGAGGATTTTATCGCCCATAATGGGCCGAAGCTCTCTTATGCCAAGCAGCCTCTGCAAAATGAGTTCTTTGTAAGAAGTACCGAGTTGTTATTCGATCAGGGGGTTTCTGATATTGAGATCAAGGTGAGCGACTGGGATGGTGTTTCCTGCTTTTTTCCCTGTTCGGAGAAGAGTGTTTTGCCTTATGATATTTTTGCAGCATCATTTTACCTTATGAGCAGGTACGAAGAGTACCTGCCTCATGTAAAAGATGAACACGGTCGCTACCCCGCTGCCGAAAGTCTTGCGGCTAAGAATAATTTTCTCGAGCTTCCTGTGATCGATATTTGGGTTGAGCGTTTGCGTGTTGCTCTGGCAGAGCGATTCCCGGAAATGACCAACGTGCAGCGTTCCTATGCCTTTACTCCGGTGATCGATGTTCCGGTGATCTTCAGGTATCGTAAACGAGGGATCATAAGAACTATCGGGGGTACCCTTGTAGACCTGAGTCGCTTTCGATTTCGGGAGCTCTTTAAGCGCTTTGGGGTACTCCTGGGTTTAAAACAGGACCCCAATAATGTTTTTGATACGCTTACTGCCCTACATAAGGAGCATGGGATCGACGCCTTGTACTTTTTTCTGCTTGCCGATTATTCACATTACGATAAGAACGTTTCTGTATATAAGCCTGTGATGCGTACCTTGATCAAATCGGTGGCCGATTACAGTATTGTTTCGCTCATGGCTTCGTACAGGTCGTTTAAAGATCCTGAGTTGCTTAAGAAAGAGCGTCGACGGCTTATTAACTTTATTAACCGCCCTGTTAAACGCATCCGTCACCGGTTTAACCGGTTACAGGTGCCTGAAACCTACCGGGAAGTGGTTGAGGCAGAGTTTAATGAAGACTATACCATGGGATACCCCGAGAAGGTTGGTTTTCGTGCCGGTACCTGCACGCCTTTTTACTTTTACGACATTAGCTATGAAGAGCAATTGCCTTTACTGGTGAATCCGGTAGCGGTGATCTACTCGGCATTGTACCAATACCAGAATATTAAACGTACCCGTGAAAAGATTCGCCAGCTGAGGCAGGTGGTAAAAGATGTGAACGGACATTTTAATGTGGTATTTTCAAACGATGTGCTCGATTTTACAGCGTATAATAGTATAACGGCCCTGTATAAGGAAATGATAGAAAACCATTAGATGAGGGAAAGTGTAAAACATATCTTCTTTGATCTCGACCATACTTTGTGGGATTTTGAACGAAATTCGGCCCTTGCTTTCGGGAAGATCTTTGCAGAGCGGAATATGTCTGTAGCCTTAGACGATTTCTTAAGGGAGTACGTGCCTCTGAACCTGAAATTCTGGAAAATGTTTCGGGAGAATCGTCTTACAAAAAAAGAGTTGCGATACATCCGGTTGAGAGCGACCTTTGATGTTCTGGGCGCTCCCGTAAATGACTTGACAATCAGGGAAATAGCGAATGACTATTTAACGTATTTACCTACCTTTAATCATCTTTTTAAGGATACGGCTGAAATTTTATCTTACCTTAATTTGACGTATAAATTGCATATCATAACTAATGGTTTTGCCAACGTCCAGGAGGGTAAGCTCGTAAATTCAGGGATCGATCGCTATTTCGATGTAGTGGTTAATTCGGAGATGGCCGGAGTGAAAAAACCCAATCCCTATATTTTTCAGCTGGCCATGAAAAGGGCCGGAGCAATTCCGGAACATTCACTCATGGTGGGTGATAATCTGGAGGCCGATGTGTTCGGAGCGTTGAATGCGGGTATGCACGCCCTGCATTTCAATCCGCATAAAGAAGAGGTTCCGGATCATGTTGCTTTTATTTCTAATCTTCTGGAAATGAAAAATTTGTTGTGATATGGCAATAGCGTTTCGGTAAAAACGTTTATTGAATATGACAACATTGCGAACCATACTTATCTTTATAGGCTGCTTTTTTACAGGATTGCTTGTGAATTCGTGTGTTGACGATGTCGACTTTGATCAGGTCGATGAGTTCATTCTCGAACCTGAAATAGAATTAAGTCTTGCCTTTTTTGATTTCCGGGCTTCTGATTTCGATGAGTTCGATCCGGGAAATTCCAATAGCTATATAGATTCTACCCGGGCCGATCTGTTCTCTCAGGATTTTTTTGATATGAACCTGAAGGCGGCAGAGTTCACCATTATCCATGCCAATACCGTAGAGCGGGCCTTTGAGGCAAAGATCCTTTTTAAGGATGAAGGAGGGAGTGTTCTATATAGTGTAGAAGTAGACATTCCGGCTTATGATGGAGAAGAAAAGGAGGTGACCACCCTTATCTACTTTGACGAAAGTCAGATCGGTATTTTACGGAATACCTATACCATTACTGCCGAGATCACTTTGCTGCCCGGCGATCCTCCTTTGGATGCTACCTCTCAGGGCGCTATCAAATTTGCTTCAAGTGCAATTTTTTATATGGGATTTGAATGATCAGGATCGTTATATACATACTACTTCTCCTGGGGTCTTCTATGTCCCTGCGATCTCAAAATAAGCAGCTTCTCTATAATTTTCGAGAGATCCCGCAGCACGTTATGGTCAATCCGGGTGGGCTCATCCACCAGCGGGCTTATGTGGGTGTTCCTTTCCTGTCCGGAGTTTCTGCCCAGGTCGGGAGTTCCGGTTTTACCACCTATGATCTGTTCGCCGATGACGGTGTAAACTTCAATATCAAGGTGAGGGATGTTTTATACCGGCTTAACCGGAACGATATTGTGGAAGCTAACCAACAGCTTGAGATCTTGTTTGCGGGTTTTAAGGGAAAAGGCGAATCCAATAAGAACTTCTATACCTTTGGGATCTACCAGGAACTCGATGTGTTTAACTTTTGGCCCGAAGACCTGGCCTTTCTTGCCTATGAAGGAAATGCGGGAAATTTAGGGAGGTCTTATGATCTCAGGGATCTCAACGGACAAGGAGAATTGATGACCGTTTTTCATTTTGGTATCAATCGAAGGGTGAATGAGAAGTTAACCTATGGAGGGCGTTTAAAGCTCTATTCCAGTCTGGCTAATGTGAGCTCTGTTAATAATTCGGGAACCTTTATCACGCTACCGGGAACCGATAATGTCTATTCGCATAATGTGGTTGCCGATATGGAATGGCGTACCTCGGGGTATATCGCCCTTACCGATAAGGAAGATCCTGATCCGGTCGCAAAACGTATTGCAGAGCGCGCGTTCTTTGGTGGGAACTACGGACTGGGTGTCGATCTGGGTGTGACCTATGCTCCGAATCCTTCGTGGACCTTTACGGCCAGTATTCTCGATCTGGGAATGCTCGTGCATACCACCGATGTAGAGATCTACACCCTAAAGGGCGCCTATGAGCTTGAGGGGATCGAATTCCTGTTCGGAGAGGAAACCGATGATGACTTTCTCGACGATTACTGGGAGCGCCTGAAGGCCGATCTGGATGAGCAGTTGCCTCGTGATACGATCGCTGATGTGTATACCTCTTTTCGTCCCGTAAAGTTCAATGGCTCGGTCATGCATAATTTCGGTAAGCTCAAATACCGAAAGACCTTTGATTGCAGTTGCGATATCGATGATACGGGGTATGAGAATTCTGTGGGGTTGCAACTTTATGCGATTAAAAGGCCACAGCATATTAATGCGGCACTTACTGCTTTTTACTACAGGCGTATCTTCAACTTTCTCAGAGGTAAGTTCACCTATACGGTGAGCGAACATTCCTTTACAAATATCGGGCTTGGTATTTCCACCCATTTTGCTAATTTTAACTTCTATCTGCTGGCCGATAACCTGCTCGAGTACTCCAACCTTGCACAAGCCAATCAGGCCTCAGTTCAATTTGGTTTTAATTATATTTTTAAAGGAGCCCGCTAGGCTGATCTTATGAGAAACTTTCTTCTTGCTGCAGTATCCCTGTTTTTCTTTAGTGGATACGCGCAGACTGCAACCATTAACGATTTTCAATATGTTATCGTACCGCGGAAATTTGATTTTCAGAATTCCGATAATCAATATCGGCTGAACACCCTGGTGAAGTTTTTGCTCGAGAAGGAAGGTTTTGTGGCCTTTCTGGATGATAACCTGCCCGAAGAACTTGTTAAGGAACCGTGTAATGCACTCCGTGCCGATGTTGAAAATAACTCAAGTTTGTTCACGACCAAATTGGTGTTTGCGCTTTATGATTGCTATGGGAATGCTGTTTTTAAGTCTGAAGAAGGCCGGAGTAAGATCAAGGAATATGAGCCATCCTTTCATGAAGCCTTCAGGAAGTCTTTTGCAGAATTGCAGGCGTTGCAGTACGCTTATGTGCCTAAGAGTGCCGACGGTGATACATTGACTACCCCTCAAGTCGTAGCGGCACAAGAGCAAGAGGAACAGGTAGAGATGCAAGAGTCAGCGGCTATGGGCGTTGCAGCGAGTGATGTTGATCCCGATGCCGACCGTTCAAAAGTAGCTGAGGTGATCCCGGTTCTTTATGCCCAGGCCATTGAGAACGGCTATCAGCTTGTAGATACTACTCCTGCTTTACGCTTTAAACTAAAGAAGACCAGTCGTGAGAACACCTTCGCGCTTGTGGGACTTGACGGATTGCTGTTTCTCAATGATGATGGGAACTGGGTGGCTGAATACTACAAGAACGGGGAGTTGGTAACCGAGGTCTTTCAGATCAAATTCTAATACCCGTACTTTCCTTTCCAGCGGTTGGCCAGAAATTCCTTTTGTGAGCGTTCGCGGGCATTGTTGCCGGGTTCGTAAAAGGTGGTATTGCTCAAGGCGTCCGGCAGGTATTCCTGGTAGGCGAAACTCCCCGGATGATCGTGCGCATACTGGTAGGTTTCGCCGTATCCTAATTCTTTCATAAGCTTTGTAGGTGCATTACGCAGGTGCAGGGGTACCGAGAGGTCTCCGGTTTCTTTCACGGTTTGCAGCGCTTTGTTAATAGCCATGTATGCGGCGTTGCTCTTAGGTGATGTGGCCAGGTAGGTGGCGCATTGGCTCAGCAGGATTCGCGCCTCCGGGTAACCTATGGTGGTAACGGCCTGGAAAGTGTTGTTGGCGATGACCAGGGCGGTAGGGTTGGCGTTCCCGATATCTTCAGAAGCCAGGATGAGCAGTCTTCTTGCGATGAATTTTACATCTTCTCCGCCTTCGATCATGCGTGCAAGCCAATACACGGCTCCGTTTGGGTCGCTACCCCGGATCGATTTGATAAAGGCAGAGATAATATCGTAATGCTGCTCACCGGTCTTGTCGTAGCGAACGGTGTTTTTTTGTACCAGTTGAAGCACCTTGTCGTTGGTAATACGCACCGGATCTTCATTTATGGCATTCACCACCAGTTCGAAGATGTTTAAAAGCTTACGGGCATCCCCTCCGGAAAGCTGAAGCAGGGCATCGGTTTCCTCGGTGATGATATTTCGTTTTTGCAGTTCGGTATCCGTGGTCATAGCCCTTTTTAAAAGGGTCTCCAGATCTTCCTTGCCAAAGGCTTCCAGAGTATATACCTGGCATCGGGATAACAAGGCCGGGATCACCTCGAAGCTAGGGTTTTCAGTAGTAGCACCTACAAGGGTAACCCATCCTTTTTCTACTGCCCCGAGCAGGGAGTCCTGTTGCGACTTGCTGAACCGATGGATCTCATCGATAAAAAGGATAGGGTTCTGGGTGGTGAACAATCCGCCGCTCTGCTTGGCCTTTTCAATCACCTCCCGGACATCTTTCACACCGCTATTGATAGCGCTTAAGGTGTAGAATGGTCTTTTGCTTTCGTGTGCAATGATCTCCGCCAGGGTGGTTTTGCCAATACCCGGTGGGCCCCATAAGATCAGGGAGGGGATAATACCCCTTTTGATCTGTTGGGTGAGTGATCCGGACGGGCCAACAAGGTGTTGCTGACTTATATAATCATCGAGGGTACGGGGTCGAATGCGTTCTGCTAAAGGCTCGTTCATAATGATCAAAATTACAATAATTGGCCCGATTTGGTGAGGTGATGGAGATGAGTTTTTAACCGGGGGTGGTGGGTTCGTTAAAATTGTTACTTTTAGGCTATGCGACGTCACTACTACTCAAATACAGAAGATGTCTCAGAGCTGGGGTTTAGCCTCTGGTACCTGATATGGCCGGTATTCTTTGGAGTGTTCATCTGGGGGGTGTATTGGTTGGAACTTGAATCCGGCTGGTATCTCAATCGGTTGGGGGTTTATCCGAGGTCTCTAAAGGGACTTCCGGGGATCGTTCTGAGTCCGTTCGTCCATAGCTCTGTTTCGCATTTGTATCACAATACCCTGCCGCTTCTGGTGCTTAGTGCCGCCTTGTTTTATTTCTACAGGCGTATTGCCTGGAAGGTGTTAGGGTGGGGGGTGCTTCTAAGTGGTACGCTAACCTGGTTGATGGCCAGGCCTGCATGGCATATCGGGGCTAGTGGAGTGATCTATATGCTGGTGAGCTTTATCTTCTTTAAAGGACTTTTGGCGCGCAATTACAGGCTTATGGCGCTTTCACTGTTGGTGGTTTTTCTTTACGGAAGTATGGTGTGGTATGTACTCCCTGTAGACGATAAGATCTCATGGGAAGGTCACCTTTCGGGAGCCATAGCAGGTTTGGTGTTGTCTTTGTTCTTCAAGAGAGAAGTGCTTCAACCGGTACGGTATTCCTGGGAAAAAGCGGAATACAAGGAAGAAGATGATCCCTTTATGAGGCACTTTGATGAGCACGGGAACTTTATAGAGGTGCTTCCTGAAGACGAGCCAGCGATAAATGAATCTAATGAAAATCAACCCTCTGTAAAAATCACCTATCACTACAAAGCATCAGGAGATAAGGATAACGATTAAAGGCGTTGTCGAACTACCTCGTATAAAAAAGCTCCACATGCAACAGATACGTTCAAACTTCCGATCTCTCCTTTTAGCGGTAAGGAGGCTTTTTCATCTAATAATTTCATAACAGATGATGAGATACCCTTGTCTTCTGCACCCATGACGATTGCCAGTGGGGTGTTGAGGTTAACATCGTAGATATGGGTTATGGTTTTCTCTGTAGCGCCGAGCACTTTAATGCCTGAAGCCTGGAGGTAATAGATGGCGTCCTTAATATGCTCGGTGCGGCAAATGGGTACCCTGAAGGCAGCTCCGGCCGAGGTTTTTACGGTGTCTGCGGTTACCGGGGCAGCGCCCTTTTTCTGGATGATGATCCCGTGCACGCCTGTGCATTCTGCGGTGCGGATAATGGCTCCGAAATTACGGACATCAGAAAGTTGATCGAGAACGATAAAGAGGGGTGTTTCGCCACTTTCCACAACTTGCATCACCAGGTTTTCAAGGTCGTGGAAGGTCACGGGAGAGATATTTGCAACCACTCCCTGGTGGTTCTTTCGGGTGAGTCGGTTGAGTTTTTCTACCGGCACATAGCTGGCAGTGATCCCCTGTTGTTGCAGGAGACCGTTGAGTTCGGCAAAAAGCTCTCCTTTAAGGCCTTTTTGTATAAATACCTTGTCGATGTCTTTTCCGGCCTGAATGGCTTCCATAACCGCCCGGATCCCAAATATCTGATAGTCGTCTTTCATGGTGCAAAGGTAGGCGAAAATTTGTTGGATTTTATGCATATAAAAAGGGCTGCCAAATATGGCAGCCCTTTTACGCTACGATAAAAGTAAACTAGATGTTGCAATAATCAATAGCTAGTGGCGTATCTGGTGTAGGACTTGGTCCAATACTCATTACCTGGAATCCGGAAGCTGAAGTTACCTGGAAGGTGATCTCAGAATCCCAATCTCCCGAACGGAAGATGAAATTGATCTCCTGAGCGCCGTCAGGCACGTCGAAGGTGAAGCTTGCGGCAGCACCATCATCCATGGTGTAACTGGTCGTAGTTCCGTCAATAACAACTTCTAAAGAAGCGCCATTCCATCCGTCACCATAAGAATCCTGGAATTCCATATTCCATGTTCCGGGAGTCGGAGCAGCCGGAGGACATACGATCGGTGCACGATAAAGGAAAGGACTTCTAAAGAACGATCCGCTAAAGATGTTACCGTTACCGTCGGTGCTGGTAAAGGTGCGACCATCGGTAAGGTTTAATGCGAAACGGATATTGAAGATATCGGCTCCTGCAAAGTCATTGTCACCAATGTTTAGTGCAGTAAGAACATCTCCAAAAGTAGTTTCGAAGGTATAGCGTGGCAGACCGATTGGTCCGTCTTCCCATACATCTGCAGGAATGGTGGTTAAAAGCACCTCTTCTTTAGAGTAGTCAGTGTCGTCCGGTCTTCCCGGAGTTTCGTCAGAGAAAGAGACGTAAACATCTACCGATTGCAGCAGATCGCCTTCCTTGGCATCTTGTTCCTCCAGAGTTACGGAGAAAACAGAAGAAGGATCTGAGATCGAGAAATCAGGATTGTTTACACTGATCGTTCTCAGTACAGCACCTCTTTCGGTGTTTTCGAACAATTCGTCTATGGCGTTATCGCTTTCCGCACAGGATCCCAATAATGCCAGGAGACTTAGAGATAATAATTTTATTCTTTTCATGATCTAAATCAAATTTAATTAGCTACTGGGAATGCTGGTGAAGCAGGGTTCGTATCCCAGAATACCTGGAAGGTTACGTTTTGACGCTGTGTGATGCTCGAGTTGTTATTCGCTGAGTTAGCAGGATAACGGAACGAACGGATCACAGCACCTGGATCTGGCTCCCTGTTAGGTTGGAGCGTGGTAGGGAATCCTGTTCTTCTGTAGAAGTTAAAAGGAAGGAGTCCGTTACCATAAGTGGTCACGATAAGTTGCTCACCAATGATGTCCCATTTACCGTCGTTATCGGCGGCATCAAAAGCGATTTCGATACCGTTAAGGAAGTTGGTGACATCATCTCCATCAGGAGCGGTAGTTGCATCTGCTGAAGCATCAAGAGCACCGAAAGACTGCACCTTTTCGATGTGCTTGTTAAGTGCGTCAATAAGGAACGGTTTAGCAGCAGCAGGATCGCTGATCGCAGCTACTTCAGCTTTCATCATGTCAACATATGATGCAAGCATGATCGGCGTGATACCGGCTCCTTGTCCGCCATCTCCCTGAGCAACAGGATCAAAACGCCCGTCGTCAAAGTTACCTGCAGCAGGATAAACTCCGGCAGCTGTTCTCAGGAATCCATCCGGAGGAGTACCCGAATCGTCACCGTGGTCTCTGCCCCAGTATCCGTTAGGAAGGGCGCAGAAAGTGAATCCGCCGTCGATATAGTGCTGAGGAGCAGTTTCCAATGAACAGTCAATGGTCTCTTCGTTAGGATCGATCTCTTGACCCGGAACTGCAGATACCTGACGGTAGAAGTAGTATTGAAGTCTTGGATCTCCATTTTCGATCATGTTGTTCATCAACCAGTTCGACTGGTAGTTGATAGCTCCGGAAGGAGTGTAGTCGTCTGCATATCGAGGATGACGGTTGTCAGGCTGATTTTCATTGGTTCCATAAAAGAACTGAAAATCTTCTGAATTCTCATCGATATACTCTCCGCTGGCAACGATAGCGTTAAATTCGCTAATGGCGTTAGGATTAACCAGACGTGTCTGAAGATAGATCTTCATCTTCAGGGTGTTGGCTAACTTGATCCAGTTGTCAACGTCGTTGTCATAGAAGAAATCATTCTGCAGTCCACCGGCAGCACTACCGTTGAATTTGTTGATGGCACCATCAAGCAGTGCAAGCGCCGCAGCGTATACCTCTTCTCCGGAATCCGGAGCCGGGTTAAAGTTGCCTTCGTCTCCGGAGATGGCTTCTGAAAATGGAACAGGTCCAAAGAAGTCAACCAGGGTGATCATGGCATCGGCAGCCAGTACCTCTCCCATAGCAACGTGGTAAAATAATTCACTCTCCTCAGCCAATGGTCTCATGGCTTCCAGGTTGGTGAGAATACCTCTGTACACGTCGTTCCATTCTCCATTAAAGGAAATAGGGGCGAAGGCATTGAGGTAGTTACGGTCAAAGAGAACCTCCTGACGAACTACTTGTCCGGCAGTAATTCCCATGCTTTCTACAAAGTCGACATAATTTAACTGGATGGCGTTGGCGAAGAAGTCAACGTCAGCCTGTCCGGGTGTCAACGCATTTGGGTTTTCGGTGATATCCAGATCCAAGGTTTCACATGCCATGAAACTCAAAGCAGATACCAGTCCTAAACCTATTTTCTTGAAACTATTTTTCATTGTTTATTTTTTATGATTAGAATGAAGCTTTAACACTAAATCCATATCTTCTTGAGCTAGGACCTGTTAACCAGTCAAATCCTTGTCCGTTACCTACACCGAGACCGGCCTGGTTAGGATCAAAGTTAATACTATCTGGAGTATTATAAGCGTCATACCACAGGTTGAATCCTGACACGGTAAAGCTTAATGCACCAAATGGGGTCTTTTCGAGGAATTTTGCCGGAAGGCTGTATCCAAGAGATACTTCCTGCAGACGGATCACAGAACCATCGTAGATGTTGAGTTCTGACGGTCCGAACAATACATTGTCGAAATAGTAGTCAGAGTTGTTGATCTGAATGGTGTTTGCTTCTCCGGTGTTTTGGTAGATACCAGGAAGCACGTAAGTAGCCTCCCTGTTATCTGTATCCTGAACTAATCCACGACCAAGAAGTGTAGCGATAGTCTGGCTATACATATCTCCTCCGGCAACGTGCTGGATCAGGAAGCTAAAGTTAAAGTTCTTGAAACGGAACGAGTTCGAAATGTTCAAAGTGTAATCCGGGTTAGGATCACCAATAGCGAACTGTCCTGCTTCGATAATATAATCCCCTTCAGAGTTGATCAATGGGATACCATCTTCGTTTCTCAAAATTCTTGAACCTACGATCGTACCAAGGGCTTCACCTTCGATAGCCGCGTTACCAAGATCTCCGAAACCGGCGTAAGTGATCTGCTCGGTATCTGCACCAAGATCGGTAACTACAGGCTCGATCGCGTTGAAGTTAGCGTTGATGTTCCAGTTCAATCCGGTTGGATCGGTACTTCTGAACACGTCAACTCCTAAATCGATCTCTACCCCGTCTACCTGGATCTCA
This sequence comes from Robertkochia sediminum, assembly GCF_016786255.1. GTDB lineage: Bacteria > Bacteroidota > Bacteroidia > Flavobacteriales > Flavobacteriaceae > Robertkochia > Robertkochia sediminum. The sequence continues at coordinate 347,783 of NZ_JADMKT010000074.1, read as the reverse complement.
CCAATGTTGGTTTCCGTAGAAAGGTAACCTGTTGCCGGGTCAAGGGCTCTTGGGATACTCAGGTTCTCGGTTGTTCTGTTAAAGTAAGAAGCGTTAAGCGTTACTCTGTTGCTGAACAATCTTGACTCCAAACCAAATTCCAACTCTTTAAGCGTCTCAGGCTTCAGTCCCGGGTTACCAAGATCATCATCGATCTCATTGGTAGCTACAAAGGCACCACCTGCATTAAGCCATCTCTGGGTGTTAAGGTTAAGGGTGGTTGCCACCGGATATCCTGTTGGGAAGGTAGCAGAAGTACCATAACCTGCACGTAACTTAAGGAAGTTGATCGCGCTGCTTCCTTTCAGACCGTCAAAGGCACTGGTAGGAATGAACGATGCACTTGCACTAGGATAGAAGATCGAACGGTTGTCTACTGAAAGGTTAGAAACCCAGTCGTTACGTCCGGCAAGCGTTACATAAAGATAATCTTTGTAATCGAAGTCGGCCTGAGCGTATGCTCCGTTAATGTTTCTCTCCTGGAAGAACTGGATCTCATCCTGCAACTGGAAGTTGAAGTGACGCAGCACGTTAAATACCTGCTGTCCTGAAGAAGAAACTCCGTTTTGATCGAATACGTCACGACGTGAAGTAGCACCTACGTTGAAAGATACTCCGATCTCCTCGTTGATGTCGTACATCCCTGTTAAGAACAAGTTGTGATCCCAGATGGTGTTCGTGTTGTTCCATGTGTCGTAGAATCCGCTACGTGTTCTGGCGATATCACTAACCCCACCTTTATTTTGGTAACGAGTGTTGTTCTCACTATAGACATCAAGTCCAAGACGGTAGGTCAGGTTCAGGTTGTCTGTTAGGTTGTAAGAAATGGTAGTGTTACCAAAAGTACGGTTAGTTACCTGTTGGGTCTGTGCGTTAGCAACAGTCCACAATGGGTGCTGAATACTGTTGTTCTGACGGTAGTAAACACTTCCTCCGGTAATTGGATTTTGGTAAGGAAGGTTAAGCATGTCTACAGAACGCGGAGTAAAGAATACGTTAGAGAATACAGAAGATCCTTCTGAAGCTCCAAATACGGTGTTACCATCACCCGCTGCAATAGGAGGCGATCTGAAGTCGGTCTTACTGAAGTTCAGGGTACCGTTAACAGTGATCTTGTTGCTAAGCTCTGCTTTACCACCAAGACCAAGGGTGTTACGGAATACTTTGTTACCAGGGGTAAATCCTTCGTCCTCTAAGTGACCAAGGTTCGCATTGAAGCTCATTTTACCATCGCTTGACGAAGTAGCAAAGTTCACAGAAGTGTTCTGAACCGTACCGGTTCTGAAGAAGTTCTCAGCACTTCGGTAAGGCTTGTACTCATAACGTACGCCCTGGAACTCAGGAAATGCCTGAGGAATTCCGGTACCGGAACTTGCAGTAGAGTATGGGTGAGGCAGTGTACCGTTCTCGTCGATAGCAGCCTGAGATCCCCATCCTCCAATGGCATTTTCTTCAAAGTTTGGTCCCCAGTTAGAGAAGAACCATCCGAAAGCCTGGTCAAATCCGTTACCCCACTTGTTGGTGTAATCCGGCATTGATGCGATCTCGTTGAAGAATAAAGAGGTGTTTACAGTAACCTCGGTCTTTTTAGCACCACCTCCGGCAGCACCGTTCTTGGTAGTGATCAGGATCACCCCGTTACGTCCTTGTGTACCGTAAAGCGTAGCAGCAGCAAGACCTTTAAGAACGTTGATGCTCTCGATGTTGTTAGGGTCAAGGTCAAAGAACCTCGAACCACCGGCGTTACCATCTACGAAGTCCCCCTGAGCATTGGTGTCTGAACTAAAAGGAACACCATCTACAATGAATAATGGTTGGTTAGAACCACTAAAGGAACTAAGACCACGAATAATGATGTTGGTTCCCGATCCCGATAAACCACTCTGAGCGGTGATGTTTACCCCGGAAGCCTTACCACTAAGAACACGTCCGATATCACCTTCGGCGCGTTGCTCCAGTTGTTCGCTGGCAACCTCAGATACGGCATAACCAAGAGCTTTTTTCTCTCGCTTAATACCCTGAGCAGTTACCACAACCTCTTCCAGAGCCTGGGCATCCTGAGCCAGTTCTACATTAATGGTGCTTGCAGCACCAACTACTCGCTCTTCCGTTTTCTGCCCTACGAAGGAGAATACCAATGTCTGCCCAACGGCAGCTTCAACGGCATAATTTCCGTCAAAGTCAGTTTGTGTACCGGTGTTGGTACCTTTAACCTGAACAGTGGCTCCTGGCAGTGGAAGGCCGTCCTGGTCCGTTACCGTACCAGTGATCGTTTTCACTTGCGCAAACGTAATTTGCGCCGCTAGCACTAGTAATAATGCTAGAAAGCCATTAAGTTTTGTTTTCATACTTGTTAAGTAATATTGAATTAGCACTGGCAATTATGCGAAAAATCTGTTAAAAAGCAAGATAATCCCTAACGTTTTCTTAACGGTTTTTAAGATAATGTAAACAGTGTATTTCGGGCAAAACTTGTAAGTAATTGAAAATAAGGGTGTTAAGCCGGATTTGATGTGTTGATGACTTATTTTGAAGTTTCGAATTTTTATGAAGTCTAAATAGAGGTTTTTCTTACTTAAAGGTTTTCGTAACCCTTGTGGAGTGGGCATTTGGGGTGGCTTTAAGGCATGAAAAACCCTCTTCGGATCTTGAAGAGGGTTTGGAAGATGAGGGCGATGTAGAATATTTAGTTCACATAGCCCGGATTTTGTACTAAATTCGGGTTCGCATCGATCTCTCTTTGGGGGATCGGCATAACCAATTCATCGGCATTATAGGGTATTCCTGCCACATCTTGTTTTGTGCGCTTGAGGTCGTGCAGTGCGAAACCTTCGAATCCCAATTCTCTCTTGCGTTCTCTGAGGATCTCTTCCAGATCCAAAGCGCCCAGCGCCGAGGCGTTGGATCTTGCTCGCAGGGCGTTGATCTCTTCCAGCGGACTCAGCCCGATGTTGCTACCTTCTCTAAAGTTACATTCTGCTCTTATGAGGTGCATTTCGGCCAGCCTTAAAAAGGGGACGTTCGCGAATTGTGACTGCCATTTGCCGGAGGCTAAAGTTCCGTTTCCTTCATAAAAGAAAGTAGAGCGTTCGTCGTTAGGGTCATCGAATAGCTCGAAATACGGAGCTTCGATGGTGATATCTCCTGTGAGTGAACGGCCTCCGAAGTCCCTGGTGGCCCAAAATGTATTGTAGTCGTTGATCCCGTCCTGGGTGGTGATCTGCCACGCAAAAATATCTTCTGTAGAATCTTCGTCATTATTGAATGCGTCTTCGTAGCTCGCGGTAAGGGAGTGACCGCTGTTGTTGAGTACGTCGTCGGCCGCATCTCTTGCAGCGACATAGTTGCCTTGTTGCAGGTAGATGCGTGCTAAAATGGCCTGGGCTGCGTAACGATCGGCAAAAAAGCTATTCTCGTCAGGTAGCAGGTTGTAAGCGTCCTGAAGGTCTGTGATGAGTTGCGTATATACTTCTTCTACAGAATTCCTGCTGGGGAATTCGATCTGTGAGGCGTCGGTAACGGCATTGGTTACGATGGGTACACCTAATTGAGCGTTCGTTTGCCCCGTTTCATAGGGAAGGCCAAAATGCCGAACGAGCTCAAAGTAGACGAGGGCCCTTAAAAATTTAGCTTCCCCTTCCAGTATCGCAGCTGTTTCCGGATCTGTGATAATGTCCAGATTGTCTAATACCAGGTTGGTCTGGTTGATAGTAGCGTAGCCTTGGGTCCAGTAGGGAACAACGAATGCATTTTGTGCGGTCATTTGCTTCCTGTTGAATTCGGCAGGGCCTTGAAACGTTCCTCTCCATGCCAGTTCTCCCAAGAGGTTTTCGTTTTCTATGCGGTTGTCGTTTGCCAATAATTCAGAGGCCAGCTGGGTGTCTCCTGAAAATAGTACGTTACTTCCCGCCAGGTCATAGGCTCCTATCAGGAGGTTTTGAATGTTAGCAGGGCTGGAGGTGGCGGTTTCCGGGTCAAGACTTTGCTCCGGCACAAGGTCCAGGTTGTCGTCACAGGAGGTGAGTCCGGTGAGGGCAACGATCGTTAGGTAATAATATTTGAATAAAGGTTTCATAGTCTTCACGTGTTTAAAAATCAATATTAACCCCTATAGAATAGGTTTTAGCCGGAGGGGCAGAATAAAATTCGCGTCCCACATTAAGTGCGTTGTCAGCGTTAAAGTCGGCCGTTGCCTCCGGATCCCAACCGTTGTAATCAGTGAAGGTGAGCAGGTTGAAGCCTGTGAAATAAAGGCGTAGTCGTGAGATACTGAACTTCTCTGTAAATGTTGTTGGAATGGTATATCCGAAGGACAGGTTTCGCAATCGTATAAAGTCGGCATTTTGCAAATATCGCGTAGAGTTTTGCGTTCCGTTCGCTCCAAAGAGTCTGGCCTGAGGTACGTTGGTGATGTCTCCGGGTTGTTGCCATCGATCCAGCTGGTCTCTCGATTGGTTGTCGAAGAAATCGGCACTTGCGCTTTGGAATCGGCCTCCCGAATTAAAGATGGAGGCGCCCCATTGTCCCTGAAAGGTGAATGAAAAATCAAAATCGTAAAAGTTGATGGTGTTCGTAAGACCTGCGATCAGGTCTGGGAACGCTGAGCCTGCGATCACCCTTGAGGCTTCATTGAAGTTGTTGGTGGTAGAACGGTCGAGGCTTCCGTCTTCCAAGGGAGTGTTTCTGTAGAAAAGGGCGTCTCCATTATCGGGGTCTACCCCAGCAAACTCTACCAGGTAGAAGTCGGCAATGGACTCTCCTTCGCGAACAATGTTAACTCCGGAGATGATGTCGCCTCCGGGAAGGTCTATTACCTCGTTGATGTTTCTGGCGATATTGAAGCTCGTGGTCCATCGGAAATTCTCTTTGATAAAGTTCTTAGTGTTCAGCACGAATTCTACTCCCGTGTTTCTGATCTCCCCTACATTACGGGTAATGTTCAAAAAGCCAGAGGTCGATGGTACCGGTTGGGCCAGTAGCAGGTCGCTGGTGGTTTTGTTGTAGTAATCTATCTCCCCGGTGATTCGGTTGCGTGCAAATCCGAAATCGAGCCCCAGGTCCCATTGTGTGGTAGTCTCCCATTTAAGTGAAGGGTCTCCGATCTGTGTGGGGACCAGAGCAGCACGATTGTTGTAGGACGCCCCTTGGAATAAACTTCTGGAGGCGAAATTGCCGATCCCTGCGTTTCCTGTGACTCCCCAGCTGGCTCTGAGCTTGAGCAGGGTCAGGGTGTTGTTGTCTCTTAAGAATTCTTCTTCGCTGAGGATGTAACCTGCTGAGAATGCCGGGAACCAACCGTAGCGCTCATCTGCACCAAATCGGGATGATCCGTCGTAACGTAAACTGGCTTTTAATAACAGCTTGTTCCACAATGAAAAGTTGGTTCTTGCGAAATACGACAGGAAGTTAAAAGCGGTTCTTGTAGATCCGCCCCCTACGATCTCCGAAGCACTGCTTACAGTTTGAAGGTCGTCTGACGGGAATTCTTGCCCCTCTACGAACTGCAATCTCCTTCGGTCGTCTTCAAAGGACATCCCGAGGATGGCTTCCATATTGATGTCTTCGGCGAGGTCCTTATTAAAGGTGAAATAGTTGTTAAGAACGTATTTTTCATTTTGTACTGCATTGGCATCTGCAAATCCGTTGGTCGATGCCGATTCGGTGAGACTACCGAAAAAACGTTCCTCTACCTGGCTATTGAAATCGTATCCGACCTCTGTTCTGAAATTCAGGTTTTCGGTCATATTCCATTGGAGGTATACGTTTGCAAGGACCCTCCAAATGTTCGATTGATGGTCTGCGTTGTACTCCTGGAAAAGGAAGTTGTAATATAAGGTATTGGGATTTGGAATGACCCCATCGTCCTGGTAGGGTTTTGAAAATGGTACCTGGGCGATACCTTGAAGTGGTGTTGCAAAGGCGTTGTCGTTAGAGAGTCTGTTGACCTTTGTTTTGGAGATCCCGACCCCAAATCCGGTGGAGAATTTTTCGGAGATCGTATGATTGAGGTTGGTTCTCAGAGAATATCTCTCCAGGTCATTCCCCCGAATAATGGCGTCGGTTTTATTGTATCCTGTAGAGATAAAGAAGGTCGTTTTTTCGTTCCCTCCGGATACATTAACAGAAAAATCTTCAACCGACCCGTCAACTAGGGCAAGATCCTGCCAATCGGTATCAACGAGTCCGTCTCTCCAGTCTTCTTCGTTTTCGGCAAATAGGTTAAAGAAAAAAGCGGCGTCGTCTTCGGTAAAGCCGGAGTTCAGTGCAGCTTCGGTAAAGAGTTCGACGTATTCGGCTGTATTTAGCCATTCTCTTTTATTGGTTGGTTGACTAAAGCCATACGAGGTGTTTAGGCTAACCCTCGTTTTTCCTTCCTTACCTTTTTTGGTGGTGATTAGTACGACCCCGTTGGTACCCCGGGCTCCATAGATCGCTGCTGAGGAGGCATCTTTCAGGATCTGGATAGATTCAATGTCCTGCGGGTTGATCCCTACCAGCGGGTTGATAGGAGAGCCGTTCACACTTTCATCGTTGTTGATCATGGGGACCCCGTCGATCACATACAGGGGTTCCTGGGAAGATGATATGGTCGCCACCCCGCGAACCCGGATCTTGATCCCTGATTCGGCCTTACCGTTGACCTGGTTGATCTGTACTCCGGCGGCCTTACCTGCCAGGGTGTTTTGCACACTGGGAGTGGGTATCTCTGCGATCTGTTCGGAAGAGATCGATGCGATATTGTCGGTAACCTTTCGCTTGGTCGATGTACCGTATCCTACCACAACCACTTCGTCAAGCGATTGGGCGTCGATGTCGAGGACCATGTTCAGGGTGGTGGGGGTGTCGTTTGTGACGGTTGTTTCTACTGTTCTCATACCGACATAAGAGAATACAATGACATCGCCAATAGAGGCGTCGATGCTGTAGTTTCCGTCAAAATCGGTCTGTGTTCCTGTGGTCGTGCCTTTGATAAGGACATTGGCACCTGGAAGGGGGAATCCGTCGGGATCAGAAACCACTCCGCTATAGGTGTTGGTTTGCGACACGGCCAGTTGTGTTATCAACGCCATGGTAAGCGTTAATAACAAGTTGTAGCTTGATTTCATCCGTACTGTTATTTGATTAATAAATAATAAAAGTCTGAAAATCAGTACTTAAACGATGTTAAATGGGGTGAAATATGCTTTTATTTCGTGGAAATATAGTGTTGAGCGTTGATGCTGGAGGATTTCGCCCGGATTTGAAAATTGGTGAAGCAGGTGGGTTGTATTTCTCGGCGCGGGGTATTGACTGGTGTGGTTGGGTTGCTAAAAGCTTTGCAGGATTATTGCCATTTTTTGGACTTTGTTCTTCTTGTTTCAGTAAAAACGTAAGGTTGTTGAAAATTAATCAATTAAGGTTTGATTTATTGGGAAATATTTCTACCTTTGCGACCCTCAAATCGGCATGTACTTCTGTTTCAGGGGGTTCTATGCCCTTGCAGGACGTGCGGTTTGAGATTTTAAAATAATGTTTATTGTAAAGTAAATTATGCCAACAATTTCACAATTAGTACGAAAAGGAAGAGCTACGATTACTAAGAAGAGTAAATCGGCTGCTTTGGATTCGTGTCCTCAGAGAAGAGGGGTTTGTACGCGTGTTTACACTACCACACCTAAGAAGCCTAACTCGGCTATGCGTAAAGTAGCAAGGGTTCGTCTTACTAACGGTAAGGAAGTGAATGCTTACATCCCGGGAGAGGGTCACAATTTGCAAGAGCACTCGATAGTATTAGTAAGAGGCGGAAGGGTAAAAGACTTACCGGGAGTTAGGTATCACATCGTTCGTGGTGCACTGGATACAGCAGGTGTTCAGGGTAGAACGCAACGTAGATCTAAGTACGGTGCGAAACGCCCTAAAAAGTAATTAAAACTTTTAAAAAGAAGACATGAGAAAAAGACAGGCTAAAAAGAGACCTCTTTTACCGGATCCAAGGTTCAACGATCAGTTAGTGACTCGATTCGTGAACATGATGATGTGGGACGGTAAAAAGTCTATTGCTTTTAAAGTATTCTACGATGCTATTGATATAGTTGAGGAGAAGAAACAAGACGAAGAAAAGACCGCGCTTGAGATCTGGAAAGATGCGTTATCTAACGTAATGCCTCACGTAGAGGTACGAAGCAGACGAGTTGGAGGGGCTACTTTCCAAATTCCTATGCAGATCAGACCAGACAGAAAGGTTTCTATGGCGATGAAGTGGTTGATCGGATATGCGCGTAAGCGTAATGAGAAGTCAATGGCGCTTCGTTTAGCGAATGAAATTCTTGCGGCTGCCAAAGAAGAAGGTGCTGCTGTTAAGAAAAGAGTGGATACACACAAGATGGCTGAGGCTAACAAGGCGTTCTCTCACTTTAGATTTTAACTAAAAAGCACGTTTAGAAAATGGCAACAAGAGATTTAAAATATACAAGAAATATCGGTATTGCGGCGCACATCGACGCAGGGAAGACTACGACTACTGAGCGTATCCTTTTCTATACCGGTATTAGTCATAAGATCGGAGAGGTGCACGACGGTGCAGCTACTATGGACTGGATGGAGCAAGAGCAGGAGCGTGGTATTACCATTACCTCTGCAGCGACTACCTGTACCTGGAAGTTCCCAATGGAAAAAGGGCAGCCTCTTCCTAATGCTAAAGATTACCACTTTAACATTATCGATACTCCCGGGCACGTTGACTTTACCGTTGAGGTTAACCGTTCCCTTCGTGTGCTTGATGGTCTGGTATTCCTTTTTAGTGCGGTAGACGGGGTGGAGCCTCAGTCTGAGACGAACTGGAGACTTGCAGACAACTACAACGTACCACGTATCGGTTTCGTAAATAAAATGGACCGTCAGGGGTCTAACTTCCTTGCGGTTTGTAAGCAGGTTAAAGAGATGCTTGGTTCTAAAGCCGTGCCACTTGTACTCCCTATCGGAGAAGAGGCAGACTTTAAAGGTATCGTTGACCTGGTAAAGAACAGAGCTATCGTATGGCACGAAGATAACTTCGGGTCTACTTTTGATGAGGTGGATATTCCTGCCGATATGCAAGAGGAGGTAGATATGTACAGAGCGCAGCTTATCGAGGCTGTTGCTGAGTACGATGAGGAGTTGATGGAGAAGTTCTTCGAAGATGAGAACTCTATCACAGAAGATGAGATCCACGCTGCGGTTCGCGCTGCGGTTATGGACCTTAGCTTTGTGCCTATGGTTTGTGGTTCTTCATTCAAGAACAAAGGAGTTCAGTTCCTTCTTGACTGTGTTTGTCGTTACCTTCCTTCTCCAGTAGATAAGGAGGCTATCGTTGGAACTAATCCTGATACTGAAGAAGAGATCAGTCGTAAGCCTAGTGTAGATGCTCCTTTTGCTGCACTTGCATTTAAGATCGCTACCGACCCGTTCGTAGGTCGTCTGGCTTTTTTCCGTGCTTATTCAGGTAGACTTGATGCTGGTTCTTACGTATTGAACAACCGTTCAGGTAAGAAAGAGCGTATCTCGAGAATCTATCAGATGCACTCAAACAAGCAGAATGCTATCGACTTCATCGAAGCTGGTGATATCGGAGCTGCTGTTGGATTTAAAGATATTAAGACCGGGGATACGCTTTCTGATGAGAAGCATCCGATCGTTCTTGAGAGTATGAACTTCCCTGATCCTGTGATCGGTATCGCTGTTGAGCCTAAAACTAAGGCCGACGTAGATAAGTTGGGTATGGCACTTGCTAAACTTGCTGAAGAGGATCCTACTTTCCAGGTGAAAACTGACGAAGCTTCAGGACAGACTATTATCTCAGGTATGGGTGAGCTTCACCTTGATATTATCGTTGACCGTCTTAAGCGTGAGTTTAAGGTAGAGGTTAACCAGGGAGCTCCTCAGGTAGAGTACAAGGAGGCGATTACCGGAAATGCAGATCATAGAGAGACCTATAAGAAGCAAACCGGTGGACGTGGTAAGTTCGCAGATATCGTATTTACTATGGAGCCTGCTGAGGAAGGTAAGGTTGGACTTGAGTTCGTGAACGAAGTGAAAGGTGGTAACATTCCTAAGGAATTTATCCCTTCAGTAGAGAAAGGATTCAAGGAGGCTATGAAGAATGGTCCGCTTGCCGGATTTGAGATGGATGCCATGAAGGTGACTCTTAAGGATGGATCTTTCCACCCTGTGGATTCTGATCAGTTGTCGTTCGAATTGGCTGCTAAACTTGGTTACAAGGAAGCTGCTAAGAAGGCGAGAGCGATCATCATGGAGCCTATTATGAAGCTGGAGGTGCTTACTCCGGAAGAGAATATGGGTGATATCGTAGGTGATCTTAACCGTCGTCGTGGTCAGGTAAACAACATGAGCGACAGAGCCGGTTCTAAGGTGATCAAGGCTGAAGTGCCACTTTCAGAGATGTTTGGTTATGTAACTTCTTTGAGAACCCTTTCTTCTGGGCGAGCTACTTCTACAATGGAATTCTCCCACTACGCAGAAACTCCTTCTAACATTGCTGAGGAAGTGATCAAGGCTGCTAAAGGAGCTAATGCTTAAATCTAAAGAAAATGAGTCAGAAAATCAGAATAAAGTTAAAGTCGTACGATCACAACCTCGTGGACAAGTCTGCTGAGAAGATCGTAAAAACGGTAAAAACTACCGGGGCTGTGGTAACCGGGCCTATCCCATTGCCAACCCACAAGAAGATCTTTACTGTGCTTCGTTCTCCTCACGTGAACAAGAAGTCGAGAGAGCAGTTCCAGTTGAGTTCTTATAAGAGACTTTTAGATATCTACAGCTCGTCTTCAAAGACCATTGATGCGCTAATGAAGCTTGAGCTTCCTAGCGGGGTTGAGGTAGAGATCAAGGTATAAGTTCTCTCCGTGTGTCACCGGAAGGAGTGCACAACATGTCCTGAGCGTTTCGCGAGGGAAAAACGGAAAAATACTTTCAGGGTTGAAAATGTATTTTTTTGGCCCTGAAGTTTTTTGAATAATGAGTAATTACTAACAACGGCTTGCAACCGAAAATATGAGGGTTGCGGGTTATTAAATTAAATTAGAATGTCTGGGTTAATTGGAAAGAAAATTGGTATGACCAGTCTGTTCGATGAGAACGGGAAGAACATTCCTTGTACTGTTATCGAGGCTGGACCATGTGTAGTTACCCAAGTCAGAACCAAAGAGGTTGACGGGTATGAGGCTCTTCAGCTTGGTTTCGATGACAAGGCAGAAAGACATGCTAACAAGGCTGAATCAGGTCACGCTAAGAAAGCAGGTACTGCTCCTAAAAGGAAAGTTGTCGAGTTCCAGGATTTTGAAGGTGAGTACAAATTAGGCGATACTATTACAGTAGAGCAATTTACAGCTGGAGAATTTGTAGATGTAAGTGGTACATCTAAAGGAAAAGGATTTCAGGGTGTTGTTAAGAGACATGGCTTCGGCGGTGTTGGACAGGCCACTCACGGTCAGCACAACCGTCTGAGAGCTCCTGGTTCTATCGGTGCAGCATCTTACCCGGCGCGTGTATTCAAAGGAATGCGCATGGCTGGTCAAATGGGTGCAGAAAGAGTAACAGTACAAAACCTGAAAGTGTTGAAAGTGGTTCCTGAGAAAAACCTTCTTGTTGTTAAGGGGTGTGTTCCAGGTCACAAAAATGCTTACGTAATCGTTCAGAAGTAATGGAAGTAGCAGTATTAGATAAAAACGGAAAAGAAACCGGAAGAAAGGTTAGCCTTTCAGAATCAGTTTTCGGTATAGAGCCAAGCACTCACGCTGTTTACTTAGACGTAAAACAGTACCTGGCCAATCAGCGTCAGGGAACGCACAAGTCTAAGGAGCGTGCCGAGATCGCGGGAAGTACCCGTAAGATCAAGAAGCAAAAGGGTACCGGTACCGCCCGTGCGGGTAGCATCAAGTCGCCTATCTTTAAAGGTGGTGGTAGAATTTTTGGTCCAAGACCAAAAGACTATACTCAGAAGCTTACTAAAGGATTGAAGAAGCTGGCAAGAAGATCGGCTCTTTCTGCAAAAGCAAAAGAGAACCAGATCATCGTAGTAGAGGACTTCAATTTTGAGACTCCAAAGACCAAGGAATTTTCTTCTGTCCTGAAAGCCTTAGGGTTAGATGGTAAAAAGTCGCTGTTCGTGTTGGGTGATGCAAATAAAAATGTATATTTGTCGTCGCGCAATTTGAAGGCCTCAGAAGTGGTAACTCCTTCAGAATTAAACACTTACAAGATTGTTAATGCAAACAACATCGTGTTTTTTGAAGGGTCTCTGGAAGGTATTGTGTCGAATTTAAGTAAATAATGAAACCCATGAGTGTGTTAATTAAGCCTATTATTACGGAAAAAGCAACCGCAGACAGCGAGTTGAACAATCGTTATGGTTTCCTGGTTGATACCAGAGCAAACAAGATCGAGATCAAGAATGCGGTAGAGGCTACCTATGGTGTTTCTGTTGAAAAAGTTCGTACCATGAACTACGGGCCAAAGCGTAGTACTCGTTACACCAAGAGCGGTATCCAGAATGGAAAGACCAACGCTTATAAAAAAGCGATCGTTCAGGTGGCTGAAGGAGATATTATTGATTTTTATAGTAATATTTAAGTAGAGACGGAATGTCAGTTAGAAAATTAAAACCAGTTACTCCTGGTCAGCGATTTAGAGTAGTGAACGGATTTGACGCGATCACTACTGACAAGCCGGAGAAGAGCTTGCTCGCTCCGTTAAAAAAATCAGGAGGTAGAAACAGTCAAGGAAAAATGACCATGCGCTATATGGGTGGTGGTCATAAGAGAAAGTATCGTATCATCGATTTCAAAAGAGCTAAGGCAGGAGTTGAGGCTACTGTTGAGTCGATCCAGTACGATCCAAACAGAACTGCGTTTATTGCATTGATCGTTTACAAGGACGGTGAGAAGAGCTACATCATTGCTCAGAACGGACTTCAGGTTGGACAAACCGTAGTGTCTGGTTCAGGTGCTGCTCCTGAGATCGGAAATGCAATGCCTTTGAGTGAAGTGCCTCTGGGTACTATTATTTCTTGCATCGAGCTGCGTCCTGGACAGGGTGCGGTTATGGCGCGTTCGGCTGGGGCCTTTGCACAGCTTATGGCGCGTGATGGGAAGTATGCAACTGTTAAGCTTCCTTCGGGAGAAACCCGTATGGTGCTTGCAGATTGTATGGCTACTATCGGTGCGGTGTCTAACTCTGATCACCAGTTGATCGTATCAGGTAAGGCAGGTAGAAAACGCTGGTTAGGTAGAAGACCTAGAACAAGACCAGTAGTGATGAACCCTGTAGATCACCCAATGGGTGGTGGTGAAGGAAGAGCTTCCGGAGGTCACCCAAGATCTAGAAAAGGTTTACCTGCTAAAGGATTTAGAACACGTTCTAAGACCAAAGCGAGTAATAAGTACATTGTAGAACGTAGAAAGAAATAAAGTATTAAAAGATGGCACGTTCATTAAAAAAAGGACCTTACGTTCACTATAAATTAGAGAAAAAAGTTCAACAAAACGTTGAATCAGGTAAGAAGACCGTTATCAAAACCTGGAGCAGGGCGTCAATGATCACTCCCGACTTCGTAGGTCAGACCATAGCGGTACACAACGGCCGCCAGTTCGTTCCTGTTTATGTAACAGAGAACATGGTGGGTCACAAGTTAGGAGAATTTTCACCGACCCGTTCGTTCAGAGGACACGCCGGTGCAAAAAATAAAGGAAAAAAATAATAAGTAGCCATGGGAGTTCGTAAAAGAGAAAAAGCAGAGCAAATAAAAGAGGCTAAGAAGAGCTTAGCATTTGCAAAGTTGAATAACTGCCCGACTTCTCCAAGAAAGATGAGATTAGTTGCTGATCTTGTTAGAGGTGAGAAAGTTGAAAAGGCGCTTGCTATTTTGAGATTCAGCCAAAAGGAGGCTTCACGCCGTTTGGAGAAACTCGTTCTTTCTGCCATCGCAAACTGGCAGGCTAAGAATGAGGATGCCAGCCTGGAGGATGCAGATTTATTCATTAAGGAGATCCGTGTTGACGGAGGAACGATGCTTAAGCGTCTTCGTCCAGCGCCACAGGGTCGTGCTCACAGAATCAGAAAACGTTCCAATCACGTTACTGTAGTGCTTGGTTCTAATAATAATACACAAAGTTAATTAGTTAGATAGTATGGGACAAAAGACAAATCCAATCGGAAATCGCCTTGGTATCATCAGAGGATGGGAATCCAACTGGTACGGAGGTAACGACTACGGGGATAAGCTTGCTGAAGACGATAAGATCAGAAAGTACATCCATGCACGTCTTTCTAAAGCTAGTGTATCCAGAGTGATCATCGAGCGTACTTTAAAGCTTGTAACCGTTACTATCACCACTGCCCGTCCTGGTATCATTATCGGGAAAGGCGGACAGGAGGTAGACAAGCTGAAAGAGGAACTTAAAAAGATCACCGACAAGGAAGTTCAGATCAACATCTTTGAGATCAAAAGACCGGAACTAGATGCTAACCTCGTTGCTTCAAGCATCGCACGTCAGATCGAGAATCGTATTTCTTATCGTCGTGCAATCAAAATGGCTATTGCTGCTGCAATGAGAATGAACGCCGAAGGTATCAAGATCCAGATCTCAGGTCGTTTGAACGGTGCTGAAATGGCACGTTCAGAGGCTTACAAAGATGGTCGTATTCCATTGTCAACATTCAGAGCTGACATTGATTATGCGCTTGAAGAGGCTCACACTACCTACGGTAGATTGGGTATCAAGGTATGGATCATGAAAGGCGAGGTTTACGGAAAGAGAGATCTTTCACCTCTAACCGGAATGTCTAAGAAACAAGGAGGTAAAACTGGTGGAAACGCCGGAAGAGGAAAAGCTCGCCGCAGAAAGTAATTTTTTAAAGTAAAAGAAAATGTTACAGCCTAAAAGAACAAAATACCGTAAGCAGCAAAAAGGCCGTATGAAAGGGGTTTCTCAAAGAGGTAACCAACTTTCTAACGGGATGTTCGGGATCAAGTCTCTAGATTCGAAGTTTATCACTGCGCGTCAGATCGAGGCGGCTCGTGTGGCTGCCACCCGTTACATGAAAAGGGAAGGTCAGCTTTGGATCAAAATTTTCCCGGACAAGCCTATCACTAAAAAGCCTTTAGAGGTGCGTATGGGTAAAGGTAAGGGTGCCCCTGAATATTGGGCAGCTGTTGTGAAACCAGGTCGAATTATGTTTGAAGTAGGTGGAGTGCCTATGGACGTGGCTAAAGAAGCCCTTCGTCTTGCAGCTCAAAAACTACCTGTGAGAACTAAGTTCGTTGTAGCCAGGGATTATTCAGCTTAATTTATTAAGACTAAGAAGATCATGAAACAATCAGAGATTAGAGAATTGTCTACTGCTGAGCTACAGGAAAAGCTTGGTGTTTTTAAGAAACAATATGCAGATTTAAAACTGGCTCATGCCATTCAGCCGCTGGATAATCCGGCGCAACTTCGTTCTACCAGAAGAGCGGTAGCACGTATGGCAACAGAGCTTACTAAAAGAGAATTACAATAATTCGATTCTGCTAAGAGATGGAAAATAGAAATTTAAGAAAAGAAAGAATAGGGGTTGTTACCAGTAACAAAATGCAGAAATCGATCGTGGTTTCTGAGGTGAAACGTGTAAAGCACCCTATGTACGGTAAGTTCGTGTTAAAGACTAAGAAATATGTCGCACACGACGAAAAAGAAGATTGCAATATTGGCGATACTGTTAGGATCATGGAAACTCGTCCTATGAGTAAGACCAAGTGTTGGAGATTAGTTGAAATTATTGAAAGAGCTAAGTAATTATGGTACAACAGGAATCTAGATTAAAAGTAGCAGACAACACGGGAGCCAAAGAAGTACTGACTATCCGTGTACTTGGAGGTACTAAGAAAAGGTACGCCTCTGTTGGTGACAAGATCGTTGTTACCGTAAAGGATGCCACTCCTAACGGAAACGTTAAAAAAGGACAGGTATCTACTGCGGTAGTTGTTCGCACCAAGAAAGAGGTTAGACGTCCTGACGGCTCTTACATTCGTTTTGACGATAATGCTTGTGTACTTCTTAACCCAACAGGTGAAATGCGCGGTACCCGTGTATTCGGACCTGTGGCAAGAGAGCTACGCGACAAGCAGTTTATGAAAATTGTATCATTAGCGCCTGAGGTGCTTTAATACATTGTAGAAGAAATGACAAAGCTAAAAATAAAATCAGGAGATACTGTAAGAGTGATCGCCGGAGAGCACAAAGGTGCCGAGGGGAGCGTTCTGAAAGTAGATCGTGAAAAGAACAAAGCGATCGTTGAGGGGGTGAACATGGTTTCTAAGCATGAGAAGCCTAGCGCCAAGAATCCTCAGGGCGGAATCGTGAAGAAAGAAGCGCCTATCCATATTTCTAACCTTTCACTTATCGACGCTAAGTCTGGTGAAACTACTCGTGTAGGATTTGAGGTTAGAGACGGACAGAAGGTGAGAGTTTCTAAAAAATCCAATGAAGTAATTTAGTTATGGCTTACATTCCAAGATTAAAACAAGAGTATAAAGAGAGAATCATTGCTGCTCTTACAGAAGAGTTTGGTTACACCAACGTAATGCAGGTGCCTAAACTTGAGAAGATTGTTATTAGCCGTGGAGTTGGTGCCGCTGTAGCCGACAAGAAATTGATCGACTATGCTGTTGATGAACTGACTAAGATCTCAGGACAAAAAGCAGTATCTACAGTTTCTAAGAAGGACGTTGCATCGTTCAAACTTCGTAAGGGGATGCCTATCGGGGCAAAAGTTACCCTTCGCGGAGAGCGTATGTACGAATTCCTGGACCGACTGATTACTTCAGCACTTCCACGTGTGAGAGATTTTAATGGGATCAAGGCTAATGGTTTTGACGGACGCGGGAACTACAACCTCGGGGTTACCGAGCAGATCATTTTCCCAGAGATCGATATCGACAAAGTGAACAAAATAGCCGGAATGGATGTTACTTTTGTGACCAGCGCCGAGACCGATAAGGAAGCGAAATCATTATTAAGCGAATTAGGATTACCTTTTAAAAAGAATTAAGTATGGCTAAAGAATCAATGAAAGCCCGCGAGGTTAAAAGAAAAAAATTGGTAGAGAAGTATGCCGAGAAACGTCAGGCTCTTAAAGAGGCTGGAGATTACGAAGCGCTTCAAAAACTGCCAAAGAATGCTTCACCGGTACGTATGCACAATCGTTGCAAACTAACCGGAAGACCAAAAGGGTATATGCGTACTTTCGGTATTTCTCGTGTAATGTTCAGAGAAATGGCCAACAAAGGGTTGATTCCGGGAGTTAAAAAAGCAAGTTGGTAATAGAATTAAAAGGATAAAAGATGTATACAGATCCTATTTCAGATTATTTAACGAGAATTAGAAACGCAAACAGTGCCGGGCACCGTGTTGTTGAGATCCCTGCTTCAAACCTGAAGAAGGAGATCACTAAGATCTTGTTCGACCAGGGGTATATCCTGAGTTATAAGTTCGAAGAGGAAGGTCCTCAGGGAACTATCAAGATCGCGTTGAAATACGACAAGATGACCAAAGAGCCCGTGATCAAGAAGATCCAGAGGGTAAGTAAGCCAGGTCTTCGTAAGTATTCCGGGAAAGATGAACTTCCCCGCGTGCTTAACGGACTGGGAATTGCCATCGTTTCTACTTCTCACGGAGTAATGACCTCTAAGCAGGCTAAGGCCGAGAATGTAGGTGGTGAGGTATTGTGTTACGTTTACTAAAAATTAAAGACAAGAAGAAATGTCAAGAATAGGTAATAGTCCAATCGTAGTTCCGGAAGGAGTTACTGTAGATATTAAAGACGGCGAAGTTACCGTTAAGGGAAAGCTGGGCGAGCTTAAGCAAGACTTCCAAGACGTTACCATCAAGGTAGAAGAAGGGCAAGTTGTTGTAGAGCGTAACTCAGAGAAGAAAGACGTAAAGGCCAAGCACGGTCTTTACAGATCTTTGCTTAACAACATGATCGAAGGTGTTTCTAAAGGATTCACTAAAGAGCTCGAGTTGGTAGGGGTAGGTTACCGTGCCAGCAACCAGGGACAAAAACTCGATATCGCTATCGGGTTCTCTCACAACATCGTAATGGAGCTTGCTCCTGAGATCAAAGTAGAGACGATCTCTGAGAAGGGTAAGAATCCGATCGTGAAACTTACTTCGCACGATAAGCAATTAGTTGGTCAAGTGGCTGCTAAGATCCGTTCCTACCGTAAGCCTGAGCCTTACAAAGGAAAAGGTATCAAGTTCGTAGGTGAACAATTAAGAAGAAAAGCAGGTAAATCAGCTTAATAAGTAGCATTATGGCATTATCAAAGACTGAAAGAAGACAGAGAATTAAGAACAGGATCCGAAAGGTGGTTTCCGGAACGGAGGCAAGACCTAGGCTGGCTGTTTACAGAAGTAATAAAGAGATCTACGCACAGCTGATCGACGACCGTAACGGGAAAACCCTTATGGCTGCCTCTTCAAGAGACAAAGAGATCAGTGACGCTACCGGAACCAAGATCGAGATCGCTGCCCTGGTTGGGAAAGCTATCGGTGAGAAAGCCCTGAAAGCTGGTATCGATACCATCGCTTTTGACCGAGGTGGTTACCTGTATCACGGAAGAGTTAAATCATTGGCAGAAGGAGCCAGAGAAGCAGGACTTAAATTCTAAGAAATTATGTATCAAGATTATAAGAACGTAGAATTAGTTAAGCCAGGAGGACTGGAGCTTAAAGATCGTCTGGTAGGCGTACAACGTGTTACTAAGGTAACTAAAGGTGGTAGAGCTTTTGGTTTTTCTGCTATCGTAGTTGTAGGTAACGAAGACGGTGTTGTTGGTCATGGTCTGGGGAAATCTAAAGAGGTAGCCGATGCTATTTCTAAAGCAGTAGAAGATGCTAAGAAGAACCTGGTTCGTGTTCCATTGAACAAAGGAACCCTTCCTCACGAGCAAAAAGGTAAATACGGTGGAGCCCGTGTATATCTTCAGCCTGCTTCACACGGTACCGGGGTTATCGCCGGTGGTGCGGTACGTGCGGTATTGGAAGCTGTTGGAGTACACGACGTACTTTCAAAATCTCAGGGGTCATCTAACCCTCACAACGTAGTAAAAGCGACTTTTGATGCTTTACTTCAACTGAGAGATGCGAAGACGGTAGCTGCGCAACGCGGTATTTCTTTAGAAAAAGTTTTTAAAGGATAAATCAAGGATAAAATGGGAAAGATTAAAGTTACACAGGTAAAGAGCAACATCAAGCGTCCTCAGGATCAAAAGAGAACGCTCGAGGCCCTAGGTCTTAAGAAGATCGGCCAGGTGGTGGAACATGATGCGACACCAAGTATCCTTGGTATGGTAAAAAAAGTTGAACATTTGGTTTCTGTAGAAGAAGCTTAAATACAATACAGTTATGAATTTAAGTAACTTACAACCTGCTGAAGGTTCAGTTCACAAAGACGGTAAGAGAGTAGGTAGAGGTGAAGGTTCCGGTAAAGGAGGAACTGCAACTCGCGGACACAAAGGGGCGAAGTCCCGTTCCGGTTACTCGAAAAAGATCGGATTTGAAGGAGGGCAAATGCCACTTCAGAGACGTGTGCCTAAGTTTGGTTTCAAAAATATCAACAGAAAAGAGTATGTTGGTATCAATCTTAACAAGTTACAGGAATTGGTTGATAAAGGTGTAGTGAAAGACACCGTAAATTTAGATATATTAGTGGCCAACAAACTCGCCGGTTCAAATGATCTGGTAAAGATCCTTGGTGGAGGCGAACTAAAATCTAAATTGAAAGTTTCTGTTCATAAGTTTACTGCAAGCGCTAAGGCTGCTATTGAGGCTGCCGGAGGTGAGGCTGTGAATTTATAACCCAAATCCAACAACCAAAAGTAACCATGAAGAAGTTTATTGAGACACTAAGCAATATCTGGAAAATCGAAGAACTAAAAGGAAGAATCCTTGTAACCCTCGGTTTACTGCTGGTGTACCGTTTCGGTGCTCAGGTAGTGCTTCCAGGTATTGATACACAACAATTGGCTGAATTAACCAGTAGAACCGACGGTGGTGGTTTGTTAGGTATTCTCAATGCATTTACAGGAGGGGCATTTGCTAATGCCTCTGTTTTTGCGCTTGGGATCATGCCTTACATCTCTGCCTCTATTGTGGTTCAGTTAATGGGACTGGCTATTCCCTACCTTCAGAAATTACAGAAAGAAGGTGAAAGTGGCCGTAAGACCCTCAATCAGATCACTCGTTGGTTAACCATCGGTATCTGTTTGGTGCAAGCGCCTGCTTATCTATATGGTCTGGGAGCCCTTGGGGTGCCGGACAGTGCTTTTATCCTTGGGAAAGGGCTGGAGTTTATGATTCCTGCTGTATTGATCCTGGTAACAGGAACGATCTTTGCCATGTGGCTGGGTGAGAAGATCACCGATAAAGGTATTGGTAACGGTATTTCGCTGTTGATCATGGTAGGTATCATTGCTACGCTTCCAATTGCTTTTGCTCAGGAATTTGATTCTGTCGTTAACCGAAACAACGGTGGTCTTATTCTTATCCTGATCGAAGTGATCCTTTGGTTCGTAGTGATCCTGGCCAGTATCATGCTGGTTATGGCTACTCGTCAGATCCCTGTACAGTATGCTCGAAGAACTGCTTCTGGTGGTTACGAGAAAAACGTATTTGGATCACGACAGTACATTCCGCTTAAGCTTAACGCTTCCGGAGTGATGCCTATTATTTTCGCTCAGGCTATTATGTTTGCTCCCGGGTATATTGGTACAATAGGTGCCTTGAAGGATACTGCAGTCGGACAATGGTTGCAGGTGAATTTCGGAAACGGATCCATGTTTGGATTCTGGTATAATGTTGTGTTTGCGTTATTAATCATTGTATTTACGTATTTTTACACCGCAATTACCGTTCCGACAAATAAAATGGCAGACGATCTTAAGAGAAGCGGAGGTTTTATTCCCGGTATCAGACCCGGAAAAGAGACTTCTGATTACCTCGACAAGATCATGTCGCTGATAACATTCCCGGGATCATTATTCCTGGCAGTTATCGCCATTTTCCCGGCCATCGTGGTAAATGTTATGGGTATTCAGCAGGGTTGGGCCCTCTTTTACGGAGGTACCTCACTGCTCATCATGGTTGGTGTGGCTATTGATACCATGCAACAGGTGAATTCATACCTGCTTAACAGGCATTACGACGGGTTGATGAAAACAGGTAAAAACAGAAAAGTTGTAGCTTAAGTATATATGGCAAAACAACAAGCGATAGAACAGGACGGAACCATTATCGAGGCATTATCAAATGCCATGTTCCGGGTAGAATTGGAAAACGGGCATGTAGTAACAGCTCACATTTCCGGAAAGATGCGAATGCATTACATTAAATTACTGCCCGGTGACAAGGTGAAGCTCGAGATGAGTCCGTATGATCTGACAAAAGCAAGAATTACTTATAGATATTAAAGAGATGAAAGTAAGAGCATCACTAAAGAAAAGAAGTCCCGAGTGCAAGATCGTGCGTAGAAAAGGGAGGTTGTATGTAATTAATAAAAAGAATCCTAGATTTAAACAAAGACAAGGATAAGTTATGGCTAGAATCGCAGGAGTAGATTTACCAAAGTATAAAAGAGGAGTTATTGGGTTAACTTACATCTTTGGTATCGGTAAAAGTAGAGCTAAAGAGATATTAGAGACAGCTCAGGTTAGCGAGGATACTAAAGTGTCTGACTGGAATGATGATGAGATCGCGCGTATTCGTGAAGCTGTATCTCAGTTCACCATTGAAGGAGAGCTTCGTTCAGAAACTCAGCTTAACATTAAGCGTTTGATGGACATCGGTTGTCAGCGAGGGATTCGTCACAGAGCTGGACTTCCACTTAGAGGTCAGCGTACCAAGAATAACTCGAGAACAAGAAAAGGTAAAAGAAAAACTGTTGCTAACAAGAAGAAAGCAACTAAATAATACGTAGCTTAGTTATGGCAAAGTCAAATGCAAAAACTGCTAGTAAAAAGCGTAAAGTTGTAGTAGAGTCTGTTGGAGAAGCTCACGTTTCTGCATCATTCAACAACCTGATCATTTCCCTGACCAATAAGAAAGGTGACGTGATCTCATGGTCATCTGCAGGTAAAATGGGATTCAGAGGTTCTAAGAAGAACACTCCTTACGCTGCCCAGGTAGCAGCTGAAGACGCAGCGAAGGTAGCACACGAGGCTGGCCTTAGAAAAGTGAAGGTGTACGTAAAAGGACCTGGTTCTGGTAGAGAATCTGCCATCAGGTCTATCCACAATGCTGGTATCGAAGTAACCGAGATCATCGACGTTACTCCACTTCCGCACAACGGATGTCGTCCTCCTAAACGAAGAAGAGTTTAATTAATTAATGTTTTCAGAAGGTTTTATATGATTATCGAAGGATAAGCCTTAATTCATAATCACCTTCTAAATGAAATTGAAACATGGCAAGATATACAGGTCCAAAAACTAAGATTGCCCGTAAGTTCGGAGAAGCAATTTTCGGTGATGATAAATCATTTGAAAAAAGAAATTACCCTCCGGGGCAACACGGTAATAACCGTAGAAGAGGTAAAAAATCAGAATACGCTATCCAGTTAATGGAGAAGCAAAAAGCCAAGTATACCTATGGTATTCTTGAGCGTCAGTTCCGTAACCTATTTGAAAGGGCGAACCGCAAGAAAGGTGTTACCGGTGAGGTACTTCTTCAACTGTGTGAGTCTCGTCTTGACAACGTAGTTTTCAGAATGGGTGTGGCTCCTTCAAGAAGAGCTGCCCGTCAATTTGTGTCTCACCGTCACATTACTGTGAATGGAGAGGTAGTAAACATTCCGTCTTATCAATTGAAGCCTGGTGATGTTGTTGGAGTAAGAGAGAAGTCGAAATCTCTTGAAGCGATCGAAAGATCTCTTGCAAATAACAGTAGTGTTTACGAGTGGATCAGCTGGAATGGCGAGAAGATGGAAGGTACTTTCGTATCTGTTCCTGAGCGTATCCAGATCCCGGAAAACATTAAAGAGCAATTAATCGTCGAGTTATACTCTAAATAATAATTAGACAGCAGTCGTACTATGGCAATATTAAATTTTCAGAAGCCCGATAAAGTTATAATGATCGATTCAACCGATTTCGAAGGAAAATTTGAATTTCGTCCTTTGGAACCCGGGTATGGATTGACCGTTGGTAACGCATTGCGCAGAGTTTTACTTTCTTCCCTCGAAGGGTATGCAATTACCTCAACAAGGATCGATAAAGTAGAACACGAGTTCTCTACCATCGAGGGTGTGGTGGAAGACGTTACGGAGATCATCCTGAACCTTAAACAAGTGCGTTTTAAGCGTCAGATCGATGACATCGATAACGAAACCGTATCGATCTCCCTTACCGGTAAAGAGCAGATCACTGCCGGGGATTTCCAGAAGTTTATTTCAGGCTTCCAGGTGTTGAATCCGGATCTAGTGATCTGTAACCTGGACCCTAAAGTGACTATCAATATGGAGATCACGATCGAAAAGGGTAGAGGGTATGTGCCTGCTGAAGAGAACAAAAAGGCCAATGCACCACTGGGAACCATCTTTACAGATGCGATCTACACGCCTATCAAAAATGTTAAGTTTAGTATTGAGAACTATCGTGTAGAGCAGAAAACCGACTACGAAAAGCTGGTTTTCGAGATCATCACAGATGGGTCTATTCATCCTAAGGACGCCTTAACTGAGGCTGCGAAGATCCTGATCCACCACTTTATGCTCTTCTCTGATGAGCGTATTACCCTGGAGGCAGATGAGATCGCGCAAACAGAAACTTATGATGAAGAATCGCTTCATATGCGACAGTTGCTTAAAACCAAGCTGGTAGATATGGACCTTTCGGTTCGTGCCCTTAACTGCTTGAAGGCTGCTGAAGTAGACACTCTGGGTGACCTGGTGTCTTTTAACAAGAACGACTTAATGAAATTCAGAAACTTTGGTAAGAAGTCGCTTACCGAGCTTGAGGAGTTGGTAAACAACAAAGGCCTTAGCTTCGGAATGGACCTTTCAAAGTACAAATTAGATAAGGATTAGTTCTCCTTTTCCCAGGAAGATCGATGAAATGAAGGGACTGGAAAGGGATTAATTAAAGAATACAATGAGACACGGAAAAAAATTCAATCATTTAGGTAGAAAGACCGCTCACAGAAAGGCTATGCTTGCCAATATGGCTTGCTCGCTGATCGAGCATAAGCGTATCAATACCACCCTTGCTAAAGCCAAAGCGCTTAAGCAATTCGTGGAGCCTCTGGTAACAAAATCTAAAGAGGATACTACGCACAACAGAAGAATCGTTTTCAGCAGACTTAGAGATAAGGATGCCGTAACAGAACTGTTCAGAGAAGTAGCAGTTAAAGTTGGTGATCGTCCGGGAGGATATACCCGTATTATCAAGCTTGGTAACCGTCTTGGTGACAACGCAGATATGGCGATGATCGAACTGGTTGACTACAACGAGATCTACAACGCAGGTAAGCCTGCCGCGAAGAAATCAACTCGTCGTGGACGCTCTAAGAAATCTGCAGCAACTGCCGATGCTCCTGCGGCTGCAGAGACTGCAACTGAGAAGAAATCTGAAGATTCTCAGGAATAGTGAAAATTTATTGATTACATACCAAAAAGGATAAACGTCATCGTTTATCCTTTTTTTTTGTGCTATTTTTGTAAAACTTTTTTAGCGAAAATTTCAATGAAATACCAAGCAAAGAAAAAAGCCCTTATCCTCCTTGCCGACGGCACTATCTTTTGGGGAAAGGCAGTTGGAGATCTCGAAGGAAGTTCCTTCGGAGAAGTTTGTTTTAACACCGGAATGACCGGGTACCAGGAAATCTTTACCGATCCTTCTTATTTTGGGCAGCTTATGGTAACCACCAATGCCCATATCGGAAACTACGGGGTTAAAGATGGCGATGAGGAATCTGATTCTGTAAAGATCGCCGGTCTGGTTTGTAAGAACTTCAGCTATACTCCTTCCCGCTATGGGGCTTCAGACTCTTTGGAGAATTACCTTAAAAATAATAATATCCTCGCGATCTCAGATGTGGATACCCGGGCACTGGTAAGCTATATCAGAGACCATGGGGCAATGAACGCGGTGATCTCTACAGAAGTAGATAAGATCGATGAGCTCAAGACTAAACTGGCAGAAACTCCCGATATGAAAGGACTTGAACTTGCTTCAAGAGTTTCTACCGATACCCCTTACTTCTTTGGCGATGAAGATGCGCCTTATAAGATCGCAGCTGTAGATCTTGGGATCAAAAAGAATATTTTAAGAAACCTCGCTAAAAGAGGATGTTACATTAAGGTATTCCCTTATAACGCAACTGTTGAAGACCTTAAGAGCTTTAATCCAGACGGATACTTTTTCTCGAATGGTCCCGGTGACCCGGAACCACTAAAAGATACTATCAAGGTAGCTCAGGCCCTTATCGAAGAAAATGTTCCTATGTTCGGGATATGTCTGGGGCACCAGATCATTGCACTTTCTCAAGGGGTGTCTACCTTTAAAATGTACAACGGTCACCGCGGTATCAACCACCCCGTGATCAATCATATAACCGGGAAAGGGGAGATCACTTCCCAGAACCACGGATTTGCGATTAGCAGAGAAGATGCAGAAAAGAATGCATCTCTCGAGATCACCCATTCTCACCTTAATGATAATACGGTAATGGGAATTAAGCATAAAACGAAAAACTGTTTCTCTGTACAATACCACCCTGAAGCCGGTCCCGGTCCAAATGACGCAACCTACCTATTTGACCAGTTCATAGAAAATATTAAACATTCAAAACTTGAAATAGCATGAGTATAATTATTAATGTACATGCGAGACAAATCCTCGATTCAAGAGGTAACCCAACGGTAGAAGTAGATGTCATCACCGAGAACGGGATGATGGGAAGAGCAGCTGTGCCATCAGGTGCCTCTACCGGAGAGCATGAAGCCGTAGAGCTTAGAGATGGAGGGAAATCTTATATGGGTAAAGGAGTTTCTGAAGCCGTAAAGAATGTAAATACTATTATTGCTGAAGAGATCGTTGGAGCTTCTGTTTTTGAGCAGAACCTTATTGATAAGACCATGATCGACCTTGATGGTACTCCGAATAAATCAAAACTTGGGGCCAACGCCATTCTTGGGGTTTCTCTGGCTGTAGCTAAAGCTGCTGCTGCAGAGCTTGGAATGCCATTGTATCGTTATGTAGGTGGAGTTAGTGCTAACACTCTTCCTGTACCTATGATGAATATCATCAACGGTGGTTCACACTCAGATGCGCCCATCGCATTCCAGGAGTTCATGATCATGCCGGTAAAAGCAAAAAGCTTTACCCATGCCATGCAAATGGGAACTGAGATCTTCCACCACCTGAAAAAAGTACTTCACGATCGCGGACTTAGCACTGCTGTAGGTGATGAGGGAGGTTTTGCTCCTGAGCTGGACGGTACTGAGGATGCTATCGAAACTATCGGAAAAGCTGTTGCCAATGCAGGATACAAGATGGGAGACGATATCCTTATCGCTCTTGACTGTGCTTCTGCTGAGTTCTATGAGAACGGAAAATACGATTACACCAAATTCGAAGGTGATAAAGGTGCTGTTAGAACATCTGAAGAGCAAGCTCAGTATCTTGCAGAGCTTTGCGAGAAGTTCCCTATCGTTTCTATCGAAGACGGTATGGATGAGAATGACTGGGATGGATGGAAAATGCTTACCGAGAAAGTTGGAGATAAAGTTCAGCTTGTTGGAGATGACCTGTTCGTAACCAATGTAGAACGTTTGTCTACAGGTATCGAGAAAGGTATCGCAAACTCTATCCTTATCAAAGTAAACCAGATCGGAACCCTTACAGAGACCATCGCTGCAGTAAATATGGCTAAGAATGCCGGATATACTTCTGTAATGTCTCACCGTTCCGGAGAAACTGAAGATAATACCATCGCCGACCTTGCCGTAGCATTGAATACCGGACAGATCAAGACCGGTTCTGCTTCACGTAGTGATCGTATGGCGAAATACAACCAGTTGCTGAGAATCGAAGAGGAGCTCGGTTCTGTAGCGTATTATCCGCAAGAAAACGCTTTTAAAGTGAAATAATTAAGCAGGAAGTAATACCTGTTTTACCGATAAAAAGTCCTTGTCGTTCAGACAGGGACTTTTTTTTATCCTTAACACGCATTTAATGCTTCTGTATTTTTACTTGTGTGATCTTATGTGTATTATTGATTGTCAAATAAATAGGGAAATCTCAAACGGTATCAATTGAAAAAGCATATTCTATTCGTAGCAGCAGAAAACGACGGGATCGTAGATTGTAAGGCCGGTGGCATGGCAGATGTGGTACGTGATGTACCCAGACAGATCGCTGCCTTTGGTGATGATGTAAGCGTGATCACTCCTTCCTATGGACGTTTACACCACAACAGTACGCCTGTTAAAGAGTTCATGTTCACCTACAGGGGTGAGCTTCAAAAAGCATTTCTTCTCGAAAACCCGGGAAAGAAAAGGATCCCCGGAATACGACATTACATACTGCATCATCCGGACTTTCGTCCCGGTGATATTGCGAAGATCTACTTTAATGATCCCGATCGTCCGTTTTATACCGATACCCTCACGTTCTCCCTTTTCGGTGCTGCAGTCGCCGAACTAATGGTTTCTGGGATACTCGATCCTGTTGATATCGTGCATTTGCACGATTGGCATACCAGCTTTTTACTGATGTTACGCGAGTATCATTCCCGGTTTACAGCACTAAAGAATATCCGTATGGTTTATTCTATACACAATCTGGCCATACAGGGTATTCGTCCGCTGGATAATGATTACGGTTCCCTCAAGGCGTTCTTTCCTGAAATGGAGCCGGATGTAGACACTATTCGCGATCCGAGGTACCACGACTGCTTTAACCTGATGGCCGTAGGAATTCGCCTGGCCGATGCGGTACATACCGTCTCTCCTTCGTATATGGAAGATATACAAAAACCCAGTATGCCACCCGGTTTTATCGGGGGCGAAGGGTTGGAGGCCGACCTTAAAGATGCTGCGCGTCAGGGCCGTTTATTCGGTATTCTCAATGGCTGTAATTATAAGGGATATTCTGTGCCGGAAGCCGGGCGTCTTTTTCCTGATGCTTTGAAGGTGACCCTGAAATGGCTTCAGATGACCGAAAAGAAATATAAGGCACGCTTTTTAGCCCATACCGGTGAGAAACTGTTGGGGTTGATCGAGAATCCACCCAAGTTCATCTGTGGTAGTGTTGCCCGGTTAACACCGCAAAAGTTCTATTTTTTCAAAGAGGATCCCTCCCTTATGGCGTCTTTGTTAGAAGCGTTGGAGAAACGGGGTGGAGTATTTGTAGTGGTAGGTACAGGTGCCCCTGAATACGAAAGACTGTTCCGTGCCATGAGTAGAAGGCATGAGAACTTTATCTTTATCAACGGTCAATCAGAAGAGGTGATCGACGGCCTTTATGCCGGGTCAGATCTCTACGTGATGCCCAGCCTTTTTGAACCCTGTGGTATAAGTCAGATGTTGGCCATGCGAAATGCACAGCCTTGTCTGGTACATTATACCGGCGGACTCAAAGATACGGTAAAGCACCTGGAGACCGGATTTGTCTTCAAGGGGGAGACGCTGGAAGCCCAAAAGGCCGATTTCATAAAGGTGTTCAAAGAGGCTCTGGAAATGTATTTTAACCGGAAGAAGCAATGGAAGGAAATACAAAAAGCCGCTTCTATGGAGCGCTTTACCTGGGAGAAGTCTGTGGCGAGTTATTACACCCAATTATACAAGCTTTCAAGACCGAAAACCACCTAAGGTAACCTGTGTTACAGGCTGGTGTTTTTTCTTACTTTATCTTTGAAGAAGGCGAAAATCGGAATATGTTAAAATCCCTGCGTAAAAGGGGGAATAATCTGAAATGATTAACCATATTTTAACAGTTAATTTCGTATTTTCGCAACACTTGAAAAACACCAAAAATCCAAATCAAATTATGTCAGATAAAGCCACGTTAGAATATAGCGGGAAGAAATATGAATTTCCGGTGGTCAAAGGTACGGAAGATGAGTTAGCCATAGACATCAAGCGCCTGAGAAGCGAGACCGGAATGATCACTATCGACCCCGGATATAAAAATACCGGCTCATGTGAGAGTGCCATTACCTACCTTGACGGAGAGCAGGGGATTCTGCGTTATCGCGGATATTCTATTGAAGAATTAGCAGAAAAGGCCAGCTTTCTTGAAGTTGCCTACCTGTTGATCTTTGGAGAGCTTCCGAACAAACAGCAACTCGATAAGTTTTATTCTGATATTGCCGAAGAAGAGGAAGTAGACGAAGACGTTAAAAAGATCGTGGATAGCTTCCCGAGAACCGCACACCCTATGGGAGTGATCGCGTCGCTAACCAGTGCTCTTACAGCGTTCAATCCTTCTGCTGTGAATATCGAGTCTGAAGAAGATATGTACAATGCTATCGTAAAGATACTGGGTAAGTTCCCGGTACTCGTGGCATGGACGCTTAGAAAGCGTATTGGTAGACCTTATGACTATGGTGATAATACACTGGGGTATATTGAAAATATGATGATGATGATGTTCAAGCGGCCTAATAAGCCTTATAAGATGAACCCCGTTGTTGTAGATGCCATGGATAAGCTCCTTATCCTTCACGCTGATCACGAGCAAAACTGTTCTACGTCGACCGTGCGTATCGTAGGTTCTTCTCATGCGGGCTTATTCGCATCATTATCTGCCGGGGTTTCAGCGTTATGGGGGCCACTTCACGGAGGTGCCAACCAGGCGGTGATCGAAATGCTGGAAGCGATCAAAGCAGATGGTGGAGATACTGCCAAGTATATGGAAAAGGCTAAGGATAAGAACGATCCTTTCCGTTTAATGGGATTCGGACACCGTGTGTATAAGAATTTCGATCCTCGTGCACGTATCATTAAGAAGGCTGCAGATGAAGTGCTCGCCGACCTTGGGATCGACGATCCGATACTCGATATTGCAAAAGCACTTGAAAAGCAGGCCCTTGAAGATCCTTATTTCGTAGAGCGTAAACTCTATCCGAATGTAGACTTTTACTCCGGGATCATCTATCGTGCCTTAGGAGTTCCAACTTCTATGTTTACGGTCATGTTCGCCATGGGACGTCTGCCGGGATGGATCGCTCAATGGAGAGAAATGCGCCTTAGAAAAGAGCCTATCGGAAGGCCAAGACAGGTGTATATCGGCGAAACCTATAGAAAGTTTAAGCCCCTGGAAGAGCGTTAGAAAAGGGCGTTTAAAATTGAATATATAATTTTAAAAAAGCGGTGATTTTGAGTGTATCAATCTCCACCGCTTTTTTATATTAGCAAAAAAACCAATCTATGTTAAACCTGAACGTAAAGGATGAAACCTCTCGATTGAGAGCGGTGGTATTGGGGACAGCAGTAAGCAATGGTCCCACACCAACTGTTGAAGAAGCTTACGATCCAAAGTCGCTCGAGCATATTAAAGCGGGAACATACCCCGTAGAGGCCGATATGGTGAACGAAATGGAAGCTTTTAATAAGGTGTTTCAGAAATACGATGTTAAAGTGTACCGCCCGGAAGTATTCGAAGATTGCAACCAGATCTTTACCCGCGATATCGCCATGGTCATTGACGATGTTTTGGTGAAATCGAATATTCTTCCCGATCGTGAAAAAGAACTTGAAGCAATTGATCATGTGATCCGGCAGATAAAACCGGAGAAGGTATTAACCCCGCCCGAGGAGGTACATATCGAAGGGGGAGATGTGATGCTTTGGGGAGATCACGTGTTCATTGGAACCTACAAGGGGGCAGACTACCCCGACCACATCACTGCCAGGACCAATATGCACGGAGTTGAATTTATCAAAGAACATTTTCCGAATAAGATCGTTAAGGAATTCGACCTGGTAAAATCAAACACCGAAGCCAGGGATAATGCCCTGCACCTTGATTGCTGTTTCCAACCTGTAGGGAAGGATAAGGCTATAATCTATAAAGGAGGCTTCAGGTCGGAAGACGACTATAAGTACCTGGTAGATCTTTTTGGAGAAGATAATCTCTTTCAGATCACCCGCGATGAGATGTATCATATGTTCAGTAATGTGTTCTCTATCGCCCCCGACGTGGTGGTAACCGAGCGCAACTTCACCCGTCTTAACGAATGGTTGCGAACTCAGGGTTTTACAGTAGAAGAGATTCCCTATGCAGAGATCGCGAAACAGGAAGGACTTCTGAGGTGTTCGACATTGCCCCTGATCAGGGATTAAATTATTTGAAAGCACGCAAAAATGAAAAAACAGGCAACAAACTCTATTTTGATGATTCGTCCGGTGAATTTTCGGATGAATGAACAAACTGCAGTAAATAATTACTTCCAGGAAGAAACAGATGCGCTTCAGGCCACAGTAAACCAAAAGGCCAGAACTGAATTTGACACCTTTGTCGAAAAATTGCGCAAGGCCGGGGTTCATGTGGTAGTGGTAGAAGACACCCTGGATCCCGATACTCCTGATTCGATCTTCCCGAACAACTGGATCTCTTTTCATGGAGATGGGCAGATCGCATTGTATCCTATGTTTGCAGAAAATCGCAGACTGGAAAGAAGAGAAGATGTGCTTGATCAACTCGAAGGTGAAGGCTTTAAGATCGAGAACGTCATGGATTATACCAGTGCCGAAGAGCATGGGGTATTTTTAGAAGGTACGGGGAGTATTGTTCTTGACCGCGTAAATCAAAAGGCCTATTGCGCATTGTCGCCAAGAGCAGATGAAGACCTTTTCATTGAGTTTTGTGAAGATTTTGAATATACACCCGTGATCTTTCACGCGTATCAGACCGTGAAAGATGAACGCTTACTTATTTATCACACCAATGTGATGATGTGTGTGGCCGATACCTTTGCGGTGATCTGCCTGGATTGTATTGACGATAAAAAGGAGCGTAAGAGTGTAGAAAAGCATCTTAAAGAAGATGGTAAGGAGATCATCGCGATCACTGAGGCACAGATGCATCAGTTTGCCGGAAATATGCTTCAGGTAACTGGAAACGATGATAAGACGTATCTCGTAATGAGTCAGTCGGCCAGAGATTCCTTAACGGAACAGCAGGTAGCGAGAATCGAAAAACACAGTGAGATCCTTTCGAGTTCTCTGGAGACCATAGAGACCTGTGGTGGGGGAAGCGCACGTTGTATGATGGCTGAGGTATTCTTGCCTAAAGGTTAATCATACCCTTTACCGTATAGATAGGTGCGGGGTTTATAGGGTTAGGTCGTGAAGATCGCCTTATAAACCCCGCATTTTTATTATCTTAGTTCCCAGTTCGGACCTGATCATTATGCTTTCCAAAAAAACAAAATACGGCCTTAAGGCGCTTTCCAATATCGCCAGGAAACAAAGCGATAGCCCGGTATTGATCTCTGACATAGCTGAGGAGGAAAATATTTCCAGGAAATTTCTGGAGATCATTTTGCTGCAGTTAAAGAATTCCGGATTCCTGGGCTCTAAAAAGGGGAAAGGTGGGGGATACTACCTCTTAAAGAAACCTGAGGATATTACTGTGGCCGATCTTATCAGGGTACTCGAAGGTCCTATAGCACTGTTGCCCTGTGTAAGCCTTAATTTTTACGAGAAATGTGACGATTGTAAAGATGAGAAAACATGTTCTTTAAAGGCTTTTATGATCGACGTACGCGACAGCACCCTTGAAATTCTGGAAAAAAGGACCTTGGCCGATCTTACCTGAGTGCAGGTAATCACTTGATAAATAGTTAGTTGTATTTTGCAGGAGCTATGTTATTAAAACTTAACACATAAAGCCTATTGAATTACTAGGGTAATGTATATTTTTGTTCGTATAAAATCTTAACCATGGATAAATCAGCATTAGAGCAGCTCAATGCCGACCTTAGCACAAAGCGTCCTTCAGCAGTTGTTGAATGGGCGATCACCCGGGCTACTAACCCCGTTATTACTACGAATTTCAGGCCCTACGAGGCTGCAATACTTCATCTTGTTACTTCTGTCATGCCCGATATACCCGTGATATGGTGTGATACCGGATACAATACGGCCCAAACCTACAGGCATGCAGAAACCATCATCGAACAACTAAAGCTCAATGTCAAGCTCTATGTTCCCAGGCAAACGGTGGCCCATCGCGAGGTGCTTATGGGCGGAGGAATCCCCGATATTTATGATCCGTTGCATGAAGAATTTACCCGGCAGGTCAAGCTGGAGCCATTTCAAAGGGCCTTCAATGACCATCGTCCGGACCTTTGGTTCACTAATTTGCGACAGGGACAAACGGCTTTAAGGGATACTCTGGATATCGTTTCGGTAGATTCTAAGGGATTGATGAAGGTGAGTCCGTTTTACCATTGGACCGATAAAGAGCTCGACCAATACCTGGAGACGCATAACCTTGAAAATGAATTCAAATATTTCGATCCGACTAAGGTGCACGGAAACCGCGAATGCGGTCTCCATCTGTCTTAAAATAAATTCAAAGAAAATGTAAGCCGGATCAATTGTCCGGCTTTTTTTATGGACTTTTTCTAGGGTTCGGCTTATATTTAAAGTGATTAACCTAACCTTATTCGCTTTTTTATGAGATCTAACTTTCTCTTTGGCCCTGCGCTGATCTTTCTGGTGATCATGACCGGATGTGCTCCTGAGATCATCGATAAACCCATCACCTTTGACCAGGAGCGACTGGAGCTTTCCCGACATTACTTAAAAGACCGGTATGGAATCGAAAAGGGTGAGCCGGTTATTGAACCAAAAATGGTGGTGTTGCATTGGACAGAAATTCCCGATCTGGCTGGTTCCTTCAAAGCATTTAAAGACTCCCGATTGCCGAACTCAAGACCTGAGATCGCCGGTGCAGGGGCGCTAAACGTTTCTGCTCATTTTCTCGTAGATCGTGACGGTACGATCTATCGACTTATGCCCGAAACCATCATGGCAAGGCACGTGATCGGACTCAATCATTGTGCTATCGGGGTCGAAAACGTTGGAGGAACTGCCGATACTCCTCTTACCGATGCACAACTTAATGCCAATATTGCCTTAGTGCGCTACCTGAGGTCTAAATACGCTATCGATCATGTGATCGGACATCATGAATATCGCAATTTCGAAGGCCATCCGTTGTGGCTTGAAAAGGACAGTGCATATCGTACCGTGAAATCTGATCCGGGAGACGATTTTATGAAGGCAGTAAGAAAGGCCCTGGCCATAGCAGAACCTGAAATACCTTAATTGTGATGTTAAAATATGTATACACCAGCCTGTGCCTGATCGGTTTTGTTCTGCATGCTCAAGCTCAGGACCTGTCAGAACGGTTAAATAAAGACTATAGCAAGTTTAATGAGCAGTCTGTTCAAAAACGAAGGATCAAGTATGACGATCTCAAGGCATTTCTTTCAGGCATCGAAGGAACTGGGGCGCTTGAGGTTAACAAGGCAGGCACATCGATAGAAGGGAGAAACCTGTACTTGATCTCCCTGGGTGAAGGTGATACCGATGTATTTCTCTGGTCTCAGATGCATGGGGATGAATCTACAGCTACTATGGCTATTTTAGATATGATCAATTTTTTCAGGTCGGATGCTCACTATCCTGAAAGGGCAACGCTCCTGAAGCAACTCCGCATTCACTTTCTGCCCATGCTCAACCCTGACGGGGCCCAAAGATTTACCCGTCGCAACCGTCTTGGTATCGATATGAATCGCGATGCAATGCGATTGCAATCCCCGGAGTCGCGTACTCTGAAGCGGATCAGGGATAGCCTTGAGGCCGATTTTGGTTTCAACCTTCACGATCAAAGTCGTTATTACAATGCGCTTAGAACCCCAAAGCCTGCTACCATTTCTTTTTTGGCTCCGGCTTATAATTATGAAAAGTCCATTAATACGGTCAGAGGGAATGCGATGAGGGTGATCGCCCAAATGAACCGGGTGCTGCAGACTCTGATTCCCGGACAAGTGGGGAGGTATAATGATGATTTTGAACCCAGAGCCTTTGGCGATAATATTCAGAAATGGGGTACCAGTACCATTCTTATCGAATCGGGAGGGCAGTATACCGATCCTGAAAAGCAAGAGATCAGAAAGTTAAATTTTATAGCGATACTCAATGCCCTCTATTCCATCGCAACAGAGGTGTATAAACAGGTGCCTGTAGATGAATACTTCGAGATTCCTAATAACGACCGTAAGCTGTTCGATCTTAAACTTACCGGGATGACCTATGAACTTATGGGAGAGAATTATATC
Organism: Robertkochia sediminum; assembly: GCF_016786255.1. Taxonomy (GTDB): domain Bacteria; phylum Bacteroidota; class Bacteroidia; order Flavobacteriales; family Flavobacteriaceae; genus Robertkochia; species Robertkochia sediminum. The sequence continues at coordinate 312,378 of NZ_JADMKT010000074.1, read as the reverse complement.
CTTGACGTAGGAATCCAACGAAATGAAGTAGATAATGAAGGGCATCACTCCTTCTTTTACAAGGGGAGTATTGCAGACCTTGGCGATCTTTCGACGTTTTATGGGTACAGAACAATCGATGCGAAAGACCTGAAGTATGTTCCAGCCACAATTTACCCTGAGACCCTTGAAAATATCAAGGAGATTAAAGCCATGAATGTATTGGAGCTTATTAAACAAGGCTACGGTTATCTGAGGGTCAATAATATTCCGGCAGATCTCACTTATACCGATCTTCCAATGCATGTTCTTTCAGAAGATCATACCCCAGATCCGGAGGTGATCATTGGAAACAATCCCTCATTCTTTCTAGCCAATAAGAAGGGTGAACTGCTGTATTATGTTTGTAATGGCACTCTCATAGATATAGCTAATATAAAGAAGGAAGCAGGTGTTTTGAACGCCCTGATCATGAGATGACCTTTATCCCTTTAGCAATCTTTTTAAAAAGAAGTAGGTGATCAAAGGGATGAGGAGCGCGAAGGGGAGTGAGGTTACGATGAGTAACAACTGGAGTATGTTGATGATGTCTATACCATTCCTGATGTCGCTTAGTACCAATAGCGCAAAACCACCAATAGCAAGGAGCGCCGCCCAAATAAGGCGGTGCTTTTTTTGTGGGGATAAGTTGCCCTTATCGGTGAACATGCTCAGTACATAAATTGCCGAGTCTGCCGAGGTAACCAAAAATCCAATGAGTAAAATGATCACCAGGGGATTCACGATAGCGGCGCCGGGAAAAAGCGATAAGAACTCAAAGATCGAGCTGAATTCATTAGAGAACTGACCGGAGTACCCGCCACTAGCCTTAATAAATCGTATGGCGGTTTCACCAAAGGCCGAGAACCAAAGGAAGCTGGCCAGAGAGGGGATCAACAGGACACCGATCACAAATTCGCGCAGGGTGCGACCTCTCGAAATACGGGCGATAAAGATCCCGGTAAAGGGTGCCCAGGCGATCCAGAATGCCCAATAGTAATAGGTCCAGTCTCGCAGGAACTGTTCTCCCGGATCATAATTTCCCAAAGCCAGGCTCATGGGAACAAAGTCTGTAAGATACAACCATAAGGATACTGTAAATGCCTTGAATATGGCCATGAGATCACCTTGGGTAATAACGTAGAGAAGTAAGAGAACGGTGAGGCCAATGTTCAGATTGGAAACGACCTTGATACCCTTATTTAATCCTTGCCATGCAGAAATAAAGGCCAGGCAGCAAATAACAAATAAGAACAAGGCATTCAGGTCCAGGCCGAACGGAACACCCCCTTTCAGGAAATTTATGCCTTCGGTGATCTGGGTGGTTCCCAGGCAAATGGCTCCGGTAACTCCGATCACAGTGGTCAGGATCACGAGAATATCAAGGACATTTAACAGACCGGAATGAGAGATCTGTCGCTTCAAGGTACTGCTTAACAGTGGCAGTTCGTTCCACTTCATTACCGCGATACCCAGGATCAGGGCGAACAGGGCATAAAATGCCCAGGCGGTAAATCCCCACTGGTAAAAGGTGAATTCCAATGCCAGAAGTTCTGCCGCACTACCGGTGTTAAGGGGCGGATTTACATACATAAATACCGGTTCTTGAACTGCACGCAGTAAAACGCCGGCCCCCATCCCCGCGCTGTAGAGCATGGCTATCCAGGAAAATCTGGTGAATTCCGGCCGCTCATTTTTCTTTCCCAGTACTATTTTGCCCGTAGGGAGCAAGGCAAGGATCAGCAAGAATAAAACACATCCCAGGCCAAGGTAAAGGTAGTATTGCCCAAACCACTGCCTTACCCAGACCGAAGTTTGTTCCAAAAGGATATAGAATGCCTCGGTAAAGACTAGGATAACCAAGGAAAAGAATAGAAAAATACTTACACAAATAAGAAGTATGGTGTTATTGCGTAAGAACTTTATAAAAGTCATATGGGTATAAGTTGTATGGTCTGTGCCTGAATTATCCCTGCTTATGCCGTAATTAATCAAGCAATTTTACGTTTAATCTGTTTTAAATGAGAACAGCGGGTTTAAAATGTTAATTTAGAGTGAATTACAAGCCCATCGCTTCATGTTATTTAACTCTTTTGAATTCTTGTTCTTCTTTCCGGTGGTTGTTTTTGTATTTTATGTACTGCCCCACCGCTTCAGATGGTTTTGGCTCCTTTTAGCGAGCTATTACTTCTATATGTCGATGGAGCCGGCATTGATACTCCTTTTGATCGCTTCGACCATTCTCGATTACTACTGTGGTCGTCAAATGTACCTGAAGCAGGATAACCGTATACGCAAGCGTTATTTATGGATGAGTATTATTGGTAACCTCGGTATGCTCTTCTTCTTTAAGTACTTTGTTTTCTTTACCAATAGTTCTCAGGCGATCATGGAGTTTTTCGGGATCGACTGGTTAGGTGTTGGGGGAGAAGAGAACTATGTTTTCAATAAGATCCTCCTTCCGGTAGGGATCAGTTTTTATACGTTTCAAACCCTGAGTTATTCCATCGATGTATATCGAAGAGAGGTGGTCCCGGAGCGGCATTTCGGGCGCTATGCGCTTTATGTGGCCTTTTTTCCCCAGCTGGTGGCAGGTCCTATTGAAAGGGCAAGCAGGTTACTTCCTCAATTCAGGAAAGAGGTGTTCATTGATATAAAGCGCATCAAATGGGGTATCGTGATGATGGCCTGGGGATTCTTTCTGAAGCTTGTTGTTGCAGACCGCATAGGTGTTTATGTAGATGCCGTTTTTCTTGATCCTTCAGCGCATAGGGGTTTACCGTTATTTATAGGAAGCTTGTTCTTTGCTTTTCAGATCTATTTTGATTTTTCTGCCTATTGTACCATAGCCATTGGGGCTGCGAAAGTTTTGGGGTATGATCTTATGCAGAATTTCAATCGCCCTTTCTTTTTTAGCAGTGTTCGCGACTTTTGGAGAAGATGGCATATCTCGCTTATGCTCTGGTTAAAAGATTATTTATATAAGCCGCTTATTGCCAAATTTGGACTGAATAAGATCGTTGCGGTACTTATCGTTTTCTTTTTTAATGGCTTGTGGCATGGAGCCAACTGGACCTTTGTGGTCTGGGGGCTACTTTGCGGGGTTTTAATGATCATAGAGGTCGGGACACAGCCCTTGCGTTATGCTGTGCTCCGCAAATTGGGGATATCCTTGCAAAATCCCGTACTACGCTTTGTGACCTGGCTTACCATATTTTTGAGTATCACCACGACCCTGGTGTTTTTCAGATCACCAAACATTCTACATGCCCTGCTGTATATAAAAAACATGTTTAGCCTTAATTCGACCTTTGTGAATGTTACTTATGACAGGACCGAGCTATGGCTAAGTATGGTACTGATCTTACTGGTGCAGATCATTCATTATTTCAAGGGTAATGATGATATACCGGAACTGGTGCTCAACAGAAAACCGGTGCTGCGTTGGGGGTTTTACATCGCCTTTATATTTACGATCGTTCTTTTTAGCGTGAATAGACAGAATAACTTTATATACTTCCAGTTTTGAATAGATCCTTATACATATTCCTTTTGAAGATCTTGGTGTTGGCAGTATTGCTTATCGGGGTTTATCTTGGTTTTGCCCGTCAGATCACCAAGACCTTTGTGAGCGATGACTATGCGAAGTTCACCCATCAAACCCCTAGTTTGGTGCTTGGCCTTTCAAGGGCGCATTATGCCATGGACCCTTATACCATTGGGGCGGAGTTGGAAGATGTAAATTATCAAGGGCCTTTTCAAAACTTTGCCTTCGAAAAATCACAGTCGCCATATGGTGAGGTGTATCTCCGGGCTGTTCTTGAAAAGATCCCCGATCACACGTTAAAAGGCATCTTTATCCTTGGAGTATCTCCGGGGAGCTTTTCTGCGTCAAACAGATTGAAAACGCCTGAAGATATTCATGAATTTGACAGTAAGACGATGGTGGGTAAGATGACCGAGTTCAATGCTCATCCGAACCTTGAATTTGTCAGGAAATGTTTTGGTCGTTCGTTGTACAAAGGGGTCTTTCCTCACGATCACAGAATAAGTACCGTTTTTCATGAAAATGGCTGGGAGGAGTTTCGTTTAGAGGCTCCGGGTTATACGATCACTCAAAGCGATATCAATTACTGGCAGGAGGAAACGGTCGAAGGATATACACGTCTCGCAGCGGTTATTCCCGAGCATGTTTCGTCTTACCGACTTGAATGGTTCGGGAAGACTATTGACAGCCTGCAAAAACGCGGACTCGTTTTTCTGGTGCGTATTCCTATGCATGAGGGGGTGCTTGCCCTGGAGGATGGAGCTTGGCCTTCTTTTGATCGTGAAATGGATTCCATAGCCAGGCTCAGGTCGGTTCCGTATTTTAATTACCGTGACCGTACTGAAGATTTTGAAACCTACGACGGGTCGCATTTACATTCAGAAAGTGCTGTTTCATTTAGTAAGGATGTAGCACAAAAGATCAGAGACCATATTGTGCAAAGAGCGCTGGTTCAATACTACGATCCGGAAGATTGAGCGAAGAGCGCGAAGCGTGTACCACATCATTTTCAATGTATTTCAATACCAGGAAATAATTTTCGAAGTTTTCCGGGATCTCGATCTGTTTTTTCAAGCCGGTCCCCAGGTCTTTAAAGGCTAAAGGCGTGCCAAACCTGTCGCATTTCACCAGGGTCCATTCCAGTTGGTCTCTTTTATCCGGAGTGGCATAATCCCATGAAGAAGTATTGTCTGAAGCGATCAGGGCGTGATACTCGTGAGCTCTTCCCTTTCGTAATGGAACTGCAGGACGTAAGATACGAACCTTGTCTGCAGGTATTTCAGTGAAGTTGTCGGTGATCAAGTCCCGTGCCAGGGCATAGGATCGCTTTGTTCTTCCCTTGTGATCCAGAAGGCCGTCGAAACTTACATGATTGCTTTCATGCTGATCCTGCCAATTGCTCAGAAAGTAATGTTCCGGTATGGAGGTCAGGGTCGACAGTACTTCCGGCGAGGCATCGCCTATGAGTACGGGTATCTTACTCAATCTCGCGAATTCCAGGAAGGTTTCACTATTGGTCTTGTTTCTTATAGTGATCGCCAGGGCATCTACATCTTCCAATTCAGCAAGCAAGAGTAGTGCATTCTTCGAGGCGTATCTGTTGAGGTCCAGGTCAAGAATTACCGGTCTGTTCGGATCGATTTCCTTGATCTTTCGGAGCATATTCTTAAGCCAGCTTATATGCTCGAGGATCTTCATTCTTGCGTTCTCCTCTTTATTGAGTTGGTTTATTCTTGTGATGATGTCGTTTCCTAGATTCCATGCAATGATCTCCTGTTCTCCTTTTAGTTTTCGAACACTGGCGAGAATGGTTTTCTCTACATGGTTCTCATCATCGCGGTTTTGACCCAGGGATGCAGGCATCCATAATCCGTAAATAATGGCCATGTTGTTGGAACGTGCCGCACTAAGCATATTGCGATCATAGACCGGGTTTCCGAAATACTTGACCGTATTTAGGCTAAGGGTTTTCATCTGATCAAAATCCTTGCTTACGGTCCGGATGTCCATTACCTGGTAGTTCTTAAACCAGTTCTGGCCTTTTTTATAGCTCACCCCTCTAATACTATCCGGGAGTGGAAGACGATTGCCGTTGAATCCCTTTTCCGTTTTTAATGCAAGATCGCTGAGGTAGGAGATCGAATCGTCCGGGGTTTCCAGCTCCATTTCCCAAAGCTTATGTCTTATGGGTTTCACTTCCTTCAACGACCAGTCTAAGGTGGTGATACTTTGTTCATCTACCGGTACATTTTTGTCGATATCACTGTTAAAGAAGAGAATACCTGCGATCTCCGGGTGGTTTTCATAAATACTGTCAAGGGCATCGTTGATCCAATTAGTTTGGATGTTCTGTATGTTCAGACTTCCAAATTCGGCAAGGAATACCGGTTTGTTGATACGATTTTCTTTGAGTGCCTCCTTTATAGGGTAATAGATGTCATTAAAATCATAGGGTTCTCCCGAAGGCGTAAGGTTTCCGTAATTCAAAGCGGTAACACCAACATAATCTACAAATTGGTCTCCCGGGTAATACGAAGCTATGGCTCTGGCCTTCCATGGGTTCCATACCCATTCTACATTGGTAACCCCGTTGTTCTCAAAATAGTTGTGAATATAGATCCATGCCTTTTTAAATTCCGAAGGGGTGTTGTTGCCCACCTCAGACCATGGATATTGCGGATTATCGAATTCATGAGCAAAACGCAGGTATACCGGTTTATTAAATGCTTTTAATTGCTCAGCAATATCCTTAAGATAGGGGTCAAATTCTCCTTTACTAATATGAGAAAAGACCTTTTTTTCCTGGCTTAGATCGGATGAAGCTGCAGAAATATCAAAAGTACTGCACCAGGGCTCCCAAGTAATAAAAGGGATGTAATTCTCGGAATTACTAAGAGAAAGTACAGTTTTAAAGTCTTTTTCCTGGCCTGTGTCTCCCCAGGGGATGTAATGGGACATGATATCGAACCTGGTACTCAGGGCAGATTCAGTTTCCCTGGCTTTTCGGGGAAAGCTCACCCCATTGGTAATATGCGGTGCGTATATCCCCAGGTACTTATTTGGGAGTACCGGTAATTCGGGATAAGAGCGAACACCTTCCCATTTTAGATACTGATCGTATGATATCAATGCAAAACTTACCAGGAAACTCATGACCACCAGAGGCAGGGCTGCTCCCCTCATTCCCCGGTACAGGTCATGTCTGAAGTCCCATAATTTTTGCTTGATCCAAAGTTTAGAGGTGTAAAACCTCTTTTTGCCTTCATCGGTCAGGGATTCGATATCGACATACTTATGATCTGCGAGATATAGACTGAACAGCATAAAGGCAATATTGAGCAGTGCAAATCCCGACATGAAAATACTAAAGGGCGAAAAGTCTTTGCTGAGTCCGTAGAAAATAGCAAATAAAGACACAAGGGCGATCACCATATTAGGGATCAATAGCTTCCAGCTGGTCTTGTCGTCGCCGGTTTTAGGTGTGGGAAGGTAAGGTACTTTTTTCCTTAAAAGGGTATAGAATGCCCCAAGGCAAAACACCCACCAGGTATTGATGAGCAGCAATCCTCCAACCATATGAAATCCGCGTTCAGATTCTTCCATGACCCACCGTTGAACAAAACTTCTTATAACCAGTAAGCTGGTTATAAGGGGGATGGTGATCAGGCCAAAGAAAACAATATTGCCTGTCCATGGTGACGTTGCCGTGGTCAGGGAAATTATCGGTATCAGGAAATTGATCAGAAAGGTAAATCCGATGAGGTAATGCAAGGGGATGGTAGCGTAATGCAAGCGTTGCCTCCAGGTAAGGTTCTTAAAGATCTTGGGGTATACCGAAACCAGAAGTTCCAGGGTTCCTCGAGACCACTTGAGCTGTTGCTTGTAATAAGCTGTCATGGAAGCAGGTACCAAACCCCTCGCCAGCACCTTGGGTACGTATATTGACTTCCAGCCTTTGGCGTGTAAAAGCATGGCCGTATGCATGTCTTCCGCCAGACCGGGAGCATGGCCACCGATCGAATCGAGAGCGGCTCTTCGGAAGGTGCAATTGGCACCAATGGCATTCACCGTACCATAACTGTTCATGCACATCATCATGGGGCCATAGAACTGAAAGGTTTGCTGTGCGGCCCCCTTAGCCACATACGATTCATCAAAATTCTTATAAGCCTGGACTACCTGAACATAACCTATCTCCTCGTCGTCAAAATAGGGAATGACCTCGTCTAAAAACTCTGGATCCGGCACATGATCGGGGTCGAGGATCACACAGATCTCACCCTTAGCGACCTTATTCAAAGCATTGTTGATGTTCCCTGCCTTGGCATTGATCCTGTTGTCTCGGCTTATATGTATAATACCGTGTTTTTTGCAAAATGCTTTCAACCGCTCATCATCGGCTTCGTCACAAAGAATCGTGGTATGCGGATACCTGATATTCTTGATCGCGATCAAGGTATTCTCGATCATATCATAGGGTTCTCCCGGGAAATAAGTCGTCAGGAAATCTACCGTATACTCCTGCCTTGTAGTTTTTTTCTCGGGCACAGAGATATTCCAGTAGTGGTACCATTCGTAGAGAATACGCAAAGAGGTATAGCCAATGGTGATGAGTAACAGCATATAAAGAAACCTGTTGCCGATATAGTCGAAAGAGATAAACCAAAAGAAAAAGTTCAATAAGCTAATCACCCCCAGGATGATCATGATCCGGAGCGTTTTGCGTTCTTTCTGGGTTGGTTTATGTACAGGCTTAGTTTTGGACATGAGCTTGGTTAATTACATAAAACGGGAAATTCGCTGTGGCTATGTTCCCTTTGTGGTCTTTGATATAGGTGAATATGCGATACGGGCCTTCCTTTTCCGGAGTTTTGAACCGCACCATATTTTCCTTGCTTTCCAGGATAAGATGGTTTAGCGCTATGGGTTTTTCCTCCTTGCGTTTTGAATGAGGGTTACGTGTCCAGATCTCCGGGAGGATCTCCCAGGAAATAGAGATGGAATCACAATCTGGGGCATTGTAGAACACATCGGCTATATTTTCCTGCCCGGCATTGAGGAGCATACTTTCCTGTGGGCCGTATCTATTGAGCATGAGAAAATCGAGCTGAGGTCCCTCATAGGTTATGGAGGTGTCTTCCCTGAAGATCTGCTCCAGTGCATAGACCGAGGGGGTAGACTCTCCCTCTTCAGAGAACAGGCTGAACCAGGTATGGGTTCTTTCGTGTTTGTAGCCCCAGTAAAAGATGAGACTTCCCAGGCAGCGATCTTCGAGCGGACTGATATTATTTTTATACACCTCTGCAAGTCGTTCTGCTTTTTTGGAACTGGTAGGTTCCAGGGGTGCTCCCCATTTGGTCACTTCCTTACTCCACGGACCCTCGTCGTTCCATTCACTTATCAGGTAGGGGCCATCCCATAAGAGTTCTATTTGCTTGAGGTCTTTCTCCATCTCTTTTACCCCGCCAAAGGAATTGATAGCGATAAGGTCAAGGTCAGAACGGTAATACAAATTAAGGATGAGGTGCCGCCCGGCCTGGCTAATGGCCGTGGTCACCGGGTGGTCAGGGTCTGTTTGTTTGACGATTTGGATCAGGTCGTTATAGTATTTCGTGAATCCGCCTCCGCTACCTATGTTCGGATAATTGATCTCGTTACCCAAAACCCACATCAACAACGCGGGGTGATCCTTGTATTGGGTGACAAAATTCCTTACCAAATTATCGATGTGCTCCCTTTGTGCCGGAGTAGCATAGGGATTGTAGTCTTTGTTATAGGAGGGTAAAGGAATGTCTGCGATCACAGCGATGCCGTGCTTTTGTGCACTATCCAGTTTGCGTTTCAGGTTTAAGGTGTCGTAAAATCTTATGGTATTGCCTCCTGATGCTTTGAGCCTATCCAGATAGGTCAAAGAACCGGAAGCGCCTTTGATCTTGAACGGAGCGCCATTACGAATGAGTTGGAAACCTTGGTCAGATCGTTCGATATAAACTTTCCCTCGCACTTCCGGTTGATACCTTTTCCTAAGCAGGAAGAAAAGTACGGTGGCCAGTAAGGTGCCTCCTAAGATATACAGCAGGTATTTGCGCATTCCGATTAAGGTGTTGATTATGAGATTTCTAAATGTAGATAAAATAAAAATTCTGAGAAGTAAAAATTCTCCTTAAGAATCATATTATAGACCAACGACCTTGTTTCGTGAAAAATACCTGTATTTATGTGGAAGAAGACTTTGCCATAGAGGGTGTGCTACTATCGGTTTGGGCTATGTTTTTGATCATTCCGCCGAAAATAAAATAATGAAATGGCACCAGGGAATACCAATATAATCTACCGGCCAGCCCCTTAGGTCTGAAGGTAGCCGTTTGGTGCAGCACATTATCTTTATCGATATGAAATTCCAGCCATGCCTCCCCGGGAAGCCGCATTTCTGCGAATAGCAACAGCCTTCTTGACTCCTTATCGGCGAGTAATACCCTCCAGAAATCCAGAGAGTCCCCGGTAAAGATGCGGTTGGGGTGGGTTCTGCCACGTCTCAAGCCTACACCTCCTACGAGTTTATCGAGAAATCCGCGTATTTTCCACATCCAGTTTCCGTAGTACCAGCCTTTTTCGCCACCGATACTCCAGATATTTTCCAACACACCCTCCTGATCGTCCACCTTCAGGCTTTTCTCGTCTTTTAAGACCCCGTATTTTGGCACCTGAATGTACTTGTTGAGGTCCTTTTTAAACCGGCCGCTCACCATACTATCTTTCCAGCTGCTCAGAACCAGGTTTTGTTCGATCTTGGCGAAGGCCATTTCGATCGCCTCAACATAGGTGTAAGGTTTTATCCCAAGGATCTCTTGCAGGCGCTTGTCTTTTGCCACCACCTCCATTTTCATGCTATCGACCAGGTTAATAGCCAGTTTGTAAGAGGTAGAAGTTACAAAATAAAGCCAGTAAGACGATAATTTCGGGGTCATGACCGGCACCGTTATGATGAAGTTGCTAAATCCTCTGGTCTTGGCGTAGAGCTGTAGCATTTGCTTATAGGTGAGAACGTTGGGCCCTCCGATATCAAAACTGTCGTTGTAGCATTTTTCATTCCCTAAAACTCCGGTAAGGAATTTAATAACATCGCGAATTGCTATGGGCTGCGATTTGGTAAGCACCCATTTGGGGGTGATCATGACAGGAAGTTTTTCGCACAGGTCTCTGATGATCTCAAAAGAAGAACTTCCTGAACCCACAATGATACCGGCCCGCAGCGCGGTCAAGGCAAAATCACCTTCCCCGAGAATGTTTTCGACATTCTTTCTGGACGACAGGTGTTTGGAGAGTTTGTCATCATTAACGATCCCACCAAGATAGATCACCTGTTTGACGCGGGTGAAGCTCATATAGGTGTTGAAGTTATGAGCAGAGAGCGCCTCTTTTTTATCGAAATCGGTAGTAGAAGAGGTCATGGAGTGTATGAGGTAGTAGGCGACATCAATATCTTCGGGAACCACCCCTTTTTTTGGATCTTCAAGAAAGTCGATCTCAATGACCTCGATCTTCTTAAGGGTGTCTTCATCAATGGCTAGCCTGTTCTTATCGCGTACAGCACAAACCACGTCATGGCCGGCCTGAAGCAGGGGAGGCAGGAGTCGCATCCCGATATATCCGTTAGCACCGGTGAGTAAGATCTTCATATCATTATGATTTATAGGTCGTCAACGTGATCGAATCGCTGCTCATCTTTTATACGCAGCATTTTAGATATAAAATTATGAACCTCCGGCTTTTTAGCGGCTACCTTGATAAAGTGATGGTCTTTGTAAAGGCTGTATTCTTCGCTCTTTCCCTTGTACACTGAAAGTTTGTAATAAGGAATGATCAGGGCAAAGGTTTCCAGGATCGACCTAAACCGTAAAATAATACCGCGGGGACGCAATTCAATATTACAGGTGTTGAGGTTTTGGTCCAGTACCAGGAGATTGTGAATGTCCATACTGCACGAAGTGATCTGCAACTTTGGAGATCCTATACCCTTGTGTTTCCAACGCTCCCTGAGGTTGAAAGGCTTTCCTACGGTCTCGTTAATGCGCTCTGTTAATTTCCGGTCTTTGTAAGATACATTTACTAGCATACTTGAATTCTTTTTAATGAGATGGTCATTAATGGGACAAATTGCATTAAACCATAAATTGCCTAGTTGCCGGTGGGACTTCGGAATTTGCATCCCGCAAAACCGGGATTCGGGATCTCAGCATTTTATGGCGATCCTGTCATTGGAAAGGTGTTTGATCTATGGAAAGGTCTGGTGGGTGGTTGGTGTCTTAAAGGTACATTTTTCGGTGGTTTTTAGCGTTAACCAAAGCCTAAACTTTTGCTATTTGGTTATCTTTGCAATCAAATTTTAATCATCCATGGAGGAACTGTTGATAAAAACCGTTAAAGAGGCGGTCAAGAATCTTTTCGATAAAGAGCTGGATGCCGTCGAATTGCAGGCTACCCGTAAAGAATTTGAAGGAGATGTAACCGTAGTGGTCTTTCCGATGTTGCGGGTCGTTAAGGGTAATCCCATGCAGATCGGGGAGCAGATCGGCGAATATCTTAAGACGAATTTGCAAGAAGTAAGTGACTTTAATGTGATCAAGGGATTTTTGAACCTGGTGATCGCTGAAGATCATTTTATCGAACGGTTCCAAATCATGAGAAATACCTCCGATTTTGGGTATGTACAACCCGAAGCCGGAGAAAAGGCGGTAATGGTAGAGTACTCTTCGCCAAATACCAATAAGCCTTTACACCTCGGGCATATCCGTAACAATTTATTAGGTTACTCGGTATCGGAGATCCTTAAGGCATCCGGTAAACCGGTATATAAAACACAGATCATTAACGACCGTGGGATCCATATCTGTAAGTCGATGCTGGCCTGGCAAAAATTTGGTAACGGCGAATCACCTGAGAGCACCGGACTCAAGGGCGATAAGCTGGTAGGGAACTACTACGTGGCTTTTGATAAAGCCTACAAGGAAGAGATCGCTCAGCTGGTTGAGGAAGGGATAGACAAGAAGGAGGCCGAAAAACAGGCCCCGATATTGCTCGAAGCCCAGGAGATGCTCCGTAAATGGGAGGCAGGAGATGAAGAGGTGGTGTCTCTATGGAAAACGATGAACCAATGGGTGTACGAAGGATTCAATACGACCTATGAAGCCATGGGGGTCGATTTCGATCAGTTGTATTACGAGAGTGATACCTACCTTTTAGGGAAAGATGTGGTACAGACGGGCCTGGAAAAGGGCGTGTTTTACAAGAAAGAAGACGGTTCGGTATGGATCGACCTGTCTGATGAAGGTCTGGATGAAAAGATCGTACTCCGGGCAGATGGTACAGCCGTGTATATGACCCAGGATATAGGTACCGCAATTCAGCGGGTAAAAGACAATCCCGATATTGGAGGTATGGTATATACCGTAGGGAACGAACAGGATTATCACTTCAAGGTGCTATTCCTCATCCTCAGTAAATTGGGGTATCCGTGGGCAGAGCACCTGTATCATTTGAGTTATGGGATGGTCGACCTGCCAAGTGGTAAGATGAAGAGTAGGGAAGGAACTGTGGTTGATGCCGATGACCTTATCTCGGAAATGACCGCTACCGCCGGGGAGATCTCTGCAGAACTGGGAAAACTTGACGGCTTCTCTGACGCAGAGAAACAAGAGCTTTATAAGACTATTGGACTCGGAGCCCTTAAGTATTTTATTCTTAAGGTAGATCCGAAGAAAAGGATCTTGTTCGACCCGAAAGAGTCTATTGACTTTCAAGGAAATACCGGTCCGTTTATTCAGTATACTCATGCGAGGATACAATCGATATTGCGTAAGGCCGATTTCGATTATTCGCAACCGGTTGCTAATTATAAGCTGGAAGCTAAAGAAAAGGAGCTTATCAAGATCCTTGATCAGTTTCCGGTAGTGATACAGCAAGCAGCAGAGAATTATAGTCCGGCTCTTATCGCTAATTATTGTTACGATCTGGTAAAGGAATTTAATTCATTCTACCAGAACATTTCGATCCTTGGGGCCGAAGAAGCCGATCAGCGTATTTTCCGTGTGCAGCTTGCAGAGCAGGTTGCAAAAGTGATCGCCAATGGTATGCGCCTTCTGGGGATCGACGTTCCGGAAAGAATGTAAAGTAAAAGAATAGAATATAAACAGCGGCCCGGTTTGCAAACCGGGCCGTTTTCTTTGTAGGGAATAAGTTTGGGGCTTTTCGATATGCTAAGTGGAAGGCAGGCTTTGGAAGCATAGCAAATTGGATACTAGAAGGGGAATAAGCTGCGGTGAGATCTTCGTAATGAACAGCAATTAATTTACCCCGGGAAATAACCGGAAAGGTGAAGGAGTTGCTTCCATCTTCAATTTCAAATGACTAAATTTGCACCTCTCCGCATTTAAGGGAGAATCAATTGTAAGAAGCGATAAGATTATGTTTGATAATTTAAGTGATAAGTTAGATAAGGCGTTACACGTGTTAAAAGGGCACGGGCAGATCACCGAGGTGAACGTAGCAGAGACCCTCAAAGAGGTGCGTCGCGCGTTGCTGGATGCCGATGTTAACTTTAAGACGGCGAAAGCCTTTACCAATAGCGTTAAGGAAAAAGCCCTGGGGCAGGATGTATTGACCTCGCTTAAGCCGGGGCAACTTATGGTAAAGCTCGTTAAAGATGAGCTCACAGAACTCATGGGTGGAGAAACTGCGGGGATCGACCTCTCCGGCGCTCCAACCGTGATCCTGATGTCAGGTTTACAAGGTTCCGGTAAAACCACCTTCTCCGGTAAACTTGCAAATTATCTCAAGAATAAAAAGACCAAGAAGCCCTTATTGGTTGCCTGTGATGTGTATCGTCCGGCGGCGATCGATCAGCTTCACGTAGTGGGTGATCAGATCGGGGTGGATGTGTTCTCCGATAGAGGAAATCAGGACCCGGTAGCTATTGCTACAGCTGCGATAGCCCATGCCAAAGCCAATGGACATAATGTGGTGATCGTCGATACCGCGGGTCGTTTGGCGATCGATGAGCAGATGATGAAGGAGATCTCGAATGTTCATAAGGCCATTAATCCTAACGAGACCTTGTTCGTTGTGGACTCTATGACGGGGCAGGATGCTGTGAATACCGCAAAGGCCTTTAACGATGTCCTGAATTTTGACGGAGTTGTGCTTACCAAGCTCGATGGTGATACCCGTGGTGGTGCTGCCCTTTCGATCAAATCGGTGGTAGATAAGCCTATTAAGTTTATTGGTACCGGGGAGAAGATGGAAGCTATTGATGTGTTCCACCCTTCTCGTATGGCCGATCGTATTCTCGGTATGGGAGACGTGGTGTCGCTGGTGGAAAGAGCTCAGGAGCAATTTGATGAAGAAGAAGCCCGAAAGCTCCAGAAAAAGATCGCCAAGAATCAGTTCGGTTTTGACGACTTTCTGAGTCAGATCCAACAGATCAAGAAAATGGGTAATATGAAAGACCTCATGGGGATGATCCCGGGAATGGGGAAAGCCCTGAAAGGTGTGGATATCGACGACGATGCGTTTAAAGGTATCGAAGCTATTATTCATTCCATGACCCCGGAAGAACGCACCAATCCTGCTGTGATCAACGGAAGCCGTAAAAAGCGTATAGCAAAGGGTAGTGGTACTTCGATCCAGGAGGTAAACCAGTTGCTTAAGCAGTTCAATCAGATGAGCAAGATGATGAAGATGATGCAGGGTGGCGGTGGCCGCAAGATGATGCAAATGATGAACAATATGAAAGGCATGCGTTAACCCGTTGACTTAGCTCTTATAATATTAATTTTCAGGATATAGCATTATGGTAATCTTAGATGGTAAAAAGATCTCAAATCAGATAAAGGACGAGATCGCTGCCGAAGTAAAAGAAATGAAGTCGAACGGGGAAAAGGTGCCTCACCTCGCTGCAGTACTTGTAGGAGAAGACGGAGCCAGCCTTACCTATGTTGGTAGTAAGGTAAGGGCTTGTGAGCGCATCGGTTTCGAATCGACCCTGGTGAAGCTTCCGGATACCACCACAGAGGACGAACTCCTCGCTAAGATCGCAGATCTTAATGCCGATGATGATATTGACGGATTTATCGTTCAGCTCCCTTTGCCGAAACATATCGACGAGCAGAAGGTGCTTTTAGCCGTTGATCCGGATAAGGACGTAGATGGTTTTCACCCGGCAAACTTTGGGAAAATGGCCCTGGAAATGCAAACCTTTATTCCGGCCACTCCTTTTGGAATAATGGAGCTGCTCAAGCGTTATGAAGTGGAAACTTCAGGGAAACACGCTGTAGTGATCGGGAGATCTCATATTGTTGGACGTCCCATTAGTATCCTGTTAAGTACTAAAGATAAGGTTGGGAATGCAACCGTAACCCTGACGCATAGCCGTACAAAAGATCTTGAGGCCTTTACCAAAGATGCCGATATTATTATTTCTGCACTCGGAGTGCCTAACTTCCTGAAGGCCGATATGGTCAAGGATGGCGTTGTTGTAGTGGATGTGGGTATTACCCGCGTTCCCGATGAAACCGCTAAACGAGGTTACAGGATCGTTGGTGATGTCGATTTTGAGAACGTGAGTAAGAAAGCCAGTTATATTACGCCTGTTCCGGGTGGTGTAGGGCCAATGACCATTGCCATGCTCTTAAAGAACACCCTTTTAGCCAGACAAAGAGGGATGGCCAAAAAGGCCTGATACACGTGGTAGCTCGGGAGGGTAACCTGTTGATATATAAGATTTAAAATGATACCTTGTAAGAAATACAGTTCTTATGAGGTATCTTTTTTTATATGTGTTTATTGCATTCGTGTCATTTTCCTGTCAAGAAGCAGGGGAAGATGAAATAGCTCCGCAAATAGTGGTGCGCCTTGGCAATGATCTTAAGGGTGGGGCAAAAGACGGTCGGTTATTACTGATGTTCTCGACCGATGGGGGGGATGAACCCAGGTTTCAGATCTCCAATGATCCGGATACACAGATCATTTTTGGGATGAATGTCGAAGGATGGAAGCCGGGGCAGGAATTGGTTTTCGATCCCGGATCTGAAGGACATCCCATAAGCCGACTTGCAGACCTTAATCCGGGGGAATATCATGTGCAGGCTCTTTTGCATGTCTATGAAACCTTTAACCTGGCTACCGGGCATACGGTCAAGCTGCCTATGGATAACGGGGAAGGACAACAATGGAATACCTCTCCCGGTAATGTTTATAACACGCCGGTAAAGGTAGATGTCTCTCCGGGAGGAAGGGTAGCGATCACCCTGGATCAGGTTATCCCTGAAATAATCCCTCCGGAGGATACAGAATGGGTCAAGCATATTCGCATGAGATCGAAGTTGTTATCAGACTTTTGGGGGCGCGATATGTACCTGGGCGCTCATGTGTTACTGCCTAAAGGATTCGAAGACCATCCTGAAGCTAAATATCCGCTAATGGTATTTCACGGTCATTTCCCGAAAGATTTTGGCGGTTTTCGCACCATGCCACCCGATCCGAACCTGGAGCCGGAGCATTCAGAGCGCTTTGGGGTCGATGGCTATAATATTATTCAACAGCAGGAGGCTTACGACTTTTACCAACGGTGGACCGATGAAGATTTTCCCCGTTTCCTGATCATACAGATCCAGCACCCCACACCTTATTACGACGATAGTTATGCCGTGAACTCTGCCAGCCAGGGGCCTTATGGAGATGCCATAACCCATGAGCTGATCCCTTTTATTGAAGAGCAGTTCAGGGGGATCGGAGAGGGGTGGTCCCGATTCCTTTATGGAGGGTCAACCGGAGGATGGGAGGCGCTTGCCGTACAAGTTAAGTATCCTGAGGAGTATAATGGTTGTTTTGCTGCCTGTCCGGATCCTATAGACTTCAGGGCGTATTGTTTGACCAATATTTACGAGGATGAGAATGCGTACTACCTGAAAGGAGCTCACGATAGTGTGGCCATTCCCGGTCACAGGGATTACCTCGGGAATGTTTCTACCACCGTAAAAGGATATAATCAATTAGAATTGGTGCTGGGCGATCGTTCACGATCGGGACAGCAATGGGATATCTGGGAAGCTACGTATTCCCCTCAGGGAGAAGATGGGTATCCTGAGCGTATCTGGAACAAGAAGACCGGAGAGATCAATAAAGAAGTAGCTGAATACTGGCGGGAGAATTTTGATCTCAGGTATATCCTGGAGCGGGATTGGGACAAGCTCGGGGATCAATTACGGGGAAAGATCCATATTTATTGCGGAGATATGGATAACTACTACCTCAATAATGCGGTCTATCTCATGGAAGACTTTTTAGAAAGTACTACCGATCCTTATTACGAGGGAGAGGTGGCCTATGGAGACCGTGCGGAACATTGCTGGAACGGCGATCCCGATAATCCGAACCATATTAGCAGGTTGCGCTACAATTCCATGTATGTTCCTAAGATCATGGAGCGTATAGCCAAATCGGCTCCCGAAGGGGCAGATCTGAGTAGCTGGCGCTATAAATAAGATGCCGGGAAGATTGTGAGCCACGTATTTTGAGGTTCGTTTTCTGAAGGAATACGGGGAATTCAGGCTTCTTTGGATTCCCCGTATTCTTTGGAGTATATCTTTACCACCAGCATAAAAAGGCTGATGAGAAGTGGGCCAAAGATCAGGCCTATGAATCCAAAAAGTGGAACGCCAATGATGACCCCTATCAGGGTGATCAGCGGATGGATCTTGGCCAGTTTGTTTTGTATGATCACGCGAAAAACGTTGTCTGTGACGCCTACCACTGCAACCCCATAGATCAGGATCCCTATGGCTTGCATGTTCTGTCCGTTAGCAAATAATAGAATGGTGACAGGAACGATACCAAGGGCGGTTCCTACGAAGGGGATCATAGACCCTACAACAGTTATCACGAACCAGAAGATCGGATCGGGTACCCCAAAGATGTAAAACCCTATAAGGGCAACGATACCCTGCAGGAGGGCTACCACCGGGATACCAATGGCGTTAGAGCTAACGATCTCGGTGATCTCATGGGAGATAAGCGATACGTTCTGTTCGCTTAGCGGCATATAATCCAGGAAAATCGATTTCAGTCGCTTGGTGTTAATGAGCAGGTAGTACAAGATGAAGTACATGACAGAAAGGGCGATGATCATATTGAAGGTGGAGCCCAGCAGGGTTTGAAACTGTTCTGAGATCCATGTGTTGATCTCCCTTACGTTAAGGCTGGAGCCCAATTCCATTCCGGTGAATTGTTCCAACTCATCTACCTTTCCTTTGAGTATGGCAAGTATCTGTTCTGAATTTTTCGAGAGCTTTTGCACTTTATTTCCCAGCAAACGCACTAAAAGCCATGAAGGCAGGATGATCACAAAAACAGAAGCGATCAGGATCAGGGTGGCGGCTAGCCAGCCTTTAATGCCGCGGTCCAGCATTCTGCTCATAATACCCTGGGTGAGGATATAGATCGTAACTGCTCCCAGAATACCCGAGAAATAGGGAAGGAGTTCGAAAAAGATGAGTCCTCCCAAAACCACGATCAGGATAAGGAGAAAGAGTTGTCTTATAAGTGATATGGGTATAATGCGTTCAGACATGATCGGCGGTGAATTTCGTTACTGCATTCAGGTGGCAAAGATCTGAGCAGGATCTTTGAACGATTTGAATTCTAAGGCATTTCCGGAGGGGTCTTTAAAGAACATGGTGGCCTGTTCTCCGGGCTGTCCTTCAAAGCGGATATATGGTTCTATGATAAATTCGATCTCTTTCTTCTGTAACCGTGTGGCTAGCTTGTGAAAGTCTTCCCATTCAAGAATAACTCCGAAATGGGGGACGGGAACAGACTTCCCGTCGACCGGATTATGGTGCAGGTCTTCCTGCTCCGTTTTGGGTTTGTAATGGATCACCAGCTGGTGGCCATAGAAATCAAGGTCTACCCAGGTGTCGTTGCTACGTCCCTGTTCGCAACCAAGGATTTCGAGATAGAACGTTCTGCAGGCTTCCAGGTTGTGTACGGGAACAGCGAGGTGAAAAGGTTGTATGTTTTTCATAGGGTCTTGTTGTTAAGGGTTGAGGTTATCTGGTAATTGTGCTGCAGCCCCTTGTTCGTGATTATCGGGTACCAGGGCGATCCTGGTTCTCGGCAGGGATTCCGGATGATTTTTCTGCAGGTATTTGATGAGGCCTTCCCGTATGTCTACGCGAAGGTCCCATGTTTTAGGCGAGTTAGAAGCGCTCATCATGGCGCGTAGCTCTACGCCTTTTTCGGTTGCATTGGTCACTTGAAGGTTATTCACCTTCCGGTCCCAAAGCGGATGTTCGTCCAGAAGCCTGGTTAGTTCTTCTCTCAGTGCGTCAATGTCGATCTTATAATCGGTGTAAATAAAAACCGTACCCAGGAGGTCGGCGCTGTTTCGCGTCCAGTTCTGAAAAGGTTTTTCTATAAAGTAGGTAGTGGGTAATACAAGACGACGTTTGTCCCATATGCGTACCACAACAAAAGTGAGCCTGATCTCTTCGACCCAACCCCATTCTCCTTCGACTACCAGGACATCGTCCAGGCGTATGGGCTGGGAGATGGCGATCTGTAACCCTGCCAGTAATGTGCCTATCGCTTTTTGGGCGGCAAATCCGAGGATGATCCCGGCGATCCCGGCAGAGGCGAACAAGCTTACTCCGATCTTTTTTACCCCTTCAAAGAGAGTGAGTACAGCCGCAACCCCGATCGTAATGATGATAAATATGAGGATGCGCTCCAGAATATTGAGCTTGGTGTGCAGTTTACGCGCATGGAGATTGTCTTCGATATTGATATCATGGCGCAACAGGTAACGCTGCTTGAGTAGTCGTAACATTCTTATCGCCCCCCAGCTCATTCCAAAGATGATCATGATCGAACTCACCTTGTTGATCAGCAGCACATAGTCTTCGGGGATCACCTCAAATCCTTTGTTCAGGGTCTTTAAGGCAATGGCCAGAATGATCATTGTTACGGGTTTGGCCAGGCGTTTTAAATAAAGAAGGATGACCATATGGCGAACGGACTAATGTGGTTATTTACCGTTAATTTAAAGAATTTTCATTAGAACATTTTGTTGAGAAGGGTTTTAACGATGAGGAGGTTGGGTATATGGGTATATGGGTAGGTCAACCTTCGCCAAGGCTTCGGTTGATGAAATAGGGTATGTGGGTAGGTAGGTAGGTAGGTAGGTAGGTAGGTAGGTAGGTAGGTAGGTAGGTAGGTAGGTCAACCTTCGCCAAGGCTTCGGTTGATGAAATAGGGTAGGTAGGTGTCTTGTTTGAAGCATGAACCTATTCCCGTTTTTTCCAGGAGGGGTGGCCGTAGCTCGGGGTGGTTTGATTATGGGGAGGTAGGAAAGTAGGAATTGGGAGGCTTTACTCTTTATTCTTGGCTCTTTGCTCTTGGTTCTGTTTGGGGTATAAAAAAAGACCCTCCGGAAGGGGAGGGTCTTTTTGTGATATTTGATTAAGTATCCTATTGATTCATGGTCATCAGGAATTCTTCGTTATTCTTAGTGTGCTTCATCCTGTTCTCCATGAATTCCATGGCCTCTACCGGATTCATATCCGAGAGGTACTTACGCATGATCCACATACGTTGGATAGAATTCTCGTCGAGGAGCAGGTCGTCACGACGGGTAGACGAAGAAATAAGGTCGATAGCAGGGAAGATCCTTCTGTTCGCGATACGGCGATCCAATTGAAGTTCCATGTTACCGGTTCCTTTGAATTCTTCAAAGATCACCTCGTCCATTTTAGATCCTGTTTCTGTAAGTGCGGTCGCAATGATGGTCAATGATCCACCACCTTCGATATTCCTTGCCGCTCCGAAGAAACGCTTAGGCTTATGAAGGGCGTTAGCGTCAACCCCTCCGGAAAGCACCTTTCCACTGGCAGGCTGCACGGTGTTATAGGCTCTGGCCAGACGCGTGATCGAGTCGAGTAGGATTACCACATCGTGACCACATTCAACGAGACGCTTGGCTTTTTCTAAAACGATATTAGCAACCTTTACGTGGCGGTCTGCCGGTTCGTCAAAAGTAGAGGCGATCACCTCTCCGCGAACGTTACGCTGCATGTCGGTAACCTCTTCGGGACGCTCGTCTATAAGAAGGATAAGCTGGAATACCTCCGGATGGTTCGCTGCAATAGCGTTGGCCACATCTTTCAAGAGCATCGTTTTACCGGTCTTAGGCTGCGAAACGATCATCCCCCTTTGTCCTTTCCCGATAGGAGAGAAGAGGTCTACAATTCGGGTGGAAAGCGTACTCTGCTTTTCTGCCAGGTTGAACTTCTCATTAGGGAACAGGGGAGTAAGGTGTTCGAAAGATACGCGATCTCTTACAACCTGCGGGTCGAGTCCGTTGATCTTACTCACCTTGATCAGCGGGAAGTATTTCTCACCTTCTTTTGGTGGTCGAATAGCTCCCTTAACTGTATCTCCGGTCTTGAGTCCGAAGAGTCTGATCTGTGATTGAGAAACGTAAATATCGTCGGGCGAAGAAAGGTAGTTGTAATCACTGCTTCTCAGGAATCCATAACCATCCTGCATGATGTCAAGTACACCTTCGCTCTCTACGATGCCTTCAAATTCATAATCAGGCTCGCGGTAACGGTTCTTCTTATCTTTATCAAAATTGTCCTTGTCTTTACCTCCGTTAGAGTGACTTCCTTTTTTGTGCTGCGTACGCTGCTGGTCTCTCTTTCCTCTTTGGTCTTTTGGCTGATCGTCTCTTCTGGATCGATTGTCGGTTTTTTGACGAGACTCCTGTCTTTGTTGCTTCGGCTCTTGCGGTGTTTTGGGAGCTTCAGTAGAAGTTTCCTTTTGCTGTGGCTCTTGCTTGGCTTGAGCTTGTGATTTAGAAGCTTGTTCTTTGGTGGTCTCTTTTTCTGGTGCCGCCGCTTCGGGCTTGGCTTCATCCTGTTTGGAGGGTCGGTTTACACGGGTGCGTTTGCGCTGAGGTTTGCTGGTAGCTGCCTCTTTTGAAGATTGCTTTTCAGGGGCCGGAGCGCTTCCTTTTTCTTCCTGAAGCGATTTGGCAACGGCTTCAGGACTTGCCGCCTGAACATCGAGGATCTTGTAGATAAGGTCGTTTTTTTTGAAGGATTTAAATTTAGGAATCCCGGCGACTTTAGCAATCTCCTGTAATTCAGCAAGTTTCTTTGCTTTTAGTTCTGAAATTTCAAACATTTATAATTATAAATAAATTATGGATTCGGGTGAATTAAAACTGAATACGTTTTAGAGGAATTTACTGGAAGAGTAAATAAACGAGGTAAAGTTCTCGTTCTTAAATGACTACGCAATAATACAAATTTATTTTATAATTCGACTATTATTTCTCCAAAAGAACATTATTTTTGCTTTTCACAAAGCCAATAATAATGCTTCAACGTATCCAATCGGTATATTTGCTTTTAGTGGTCATCGCCAACGGGGCGTTGCCTTTCTGGTTGCATTTGTGGACCGATAATTTGGGTAAGCCGGTATATGCACAGGACGATATGGTGTATTCCTCGGTCTTTCTGGCTTCGGCAGTTTTGGCCTTTGTGACCATTTTTTTATTTAAGCATAGAAAACGTCAATTTGTGTTGAACAGATTGAACCTGATATTAAATCTTTTTTTACTAGGATTTTTCGTTTATCGGTCGCTAATCTTACCCGGAGGAACAGATGTTCCTGAGAAGGGTATTGGGATGCTTCTTCCTGTAATTTCTATCGTTTTTTTAGTGTTGGCCAATAAAGCCATTAAAAAGGACGAAGATCTTGTAAAATCTGTTGATCGGTTACGATAAACCTAACATCTTAGTATATTAGTGCGTGAAACCCGGGTGAAGACCCGGGTTTTTTTATTTCGCCTACTGGCGAAATAAACAAGGTTACGAGGTTACGAGGTTATGAGGTTACGAGGTTATGCGGAGGGTGGATTTATTATCAGAATTGTACTAAGAAGATTTTGCAATTTTGCAAATCCTCAATTTCGCATCACTGTGTCGCCACTAAGGGAAGTTTCAAATTCCAAAAACTCAAATTCCAAGGTATCACTGGGTCACAGTTTCACCGTTTCACTGTGTCACCGTATCACTGTGTCACCGTATCACTGCATCAGCGCGTAACTTCGTACCTCCGTACCTCCGTAACCTCGTAACTCCTCTAATACTCCGATACAAAATGAAGCTTCACATTCGGGTATTTTTGCTGTGTCATTTGGATGGAGAATGCAGAGTCGGCCATAAACACCAATTGTCCCTGTTTGTCGCGGGCAAGGAATTTTTGTTTTACTCTTTTGAATTCAGCGAACTCTTCACTTTTTTCATCAGCAGGTTCTACCCAGCAGGCTTTGTGTACATTGAAGTTTTCATAAGTACATTTAGCGCCGTATTCGTGCTCCAGGCGGTACTGGATCACCTCATATTGCAGTGCACCAACCGTACCAATGATCTTACGTCCGTTCATCTCCAGGGTGAATAGCTGAGCCACACCCTCGTCCATAAGCTGATTGATCCCTTTATCCAGCTGCTTGGCTTTCATCGGGTCGGCATTGTTAATGTAGCGGAAGTGTTCCGGAGAAAAGCTCGGGATCCCTTTAAAGTGGAGTTCTTCGCCCTGGGTCAGGGTGTCACCGATCTTAAAGTTACCGGTATCATGCAAGCCAACGATATCTCCGGCATAGGAGATGTCTACGATCTCTTTCTTTTCGGCAAAGAAGGCGTTCGGACTCGAAAATTTAAGTTTTTTGTTATGGCGTACGTGTAGGTAGGGAGTGTTTCTCTCAAAGGTTCCTGAAACGATCTTGACGAAAGCCAGGCGGTCGCGGTGCTTTGGGTCCATGTTGGCGTGGATCTTAAAGACGAATCCTGAAAAACCTTCTTCTGTTGGAGTAACCAGTCTTTCCTCTGCTTTTTTAGGCAGGGGAGAAGGGGCGATGTCGATAAAGCAATCGAGAAGTTCGCGAACTCCGAAATTGTTCAAGGCCGAACCGAAGAATACCGGTTGCAATTCTCCTTTGGTGTATGCTTCCCGGTCAAAGTCGGGGTACACCTCATAGGTTAGTTCCAGGTTTTCGCGAAGTTCTTCAGCTGCATCAGTACCGATGATCTCTTCCAATTCAGGGTTTTCCAGGTCGTCAAAAGCGATGGTCTCCTCAATGTTCTTTTTACTGTCGCCGCTGAAAAGGTTGATGTTCTTTTCCCAAATGTTGTAGATCCCCTTGAAATCGAATCCCATTCCGATGGGGAAGCTCATGGGAGTTACCTTGAGTCCGAGTTTCTGTTCTACCTCGTCCAGCAGGTCGAAGGCATCTTTTCCTTCCCTGTCGAGTTTGTTGATAAAAACGATCATGGGGATGTTTCGCATACGACAAACCTGAACGAGCTTTTCGGTTTGTTCCTCAACCCCTTTTGCAACGTCTATAACCACGATCACACTGTCTACAGCGGTAAGCGTGCGGAAGGTGTCTTCGGCAAAATCCTTGTGACCGGGGGTGTCCAGGATATTGATCTTGCGGTCCTTGTAGTTAAATGCAAGTACAGAAGTAGCTACCGAGATCCCTCTCTGGCGTTCGATCTCCATAAAATCGGAAGTGGCTCCCTTCTTGATCTTATTGCTTTTTACCGCTCCCGCTTCCTGGATAGCTCCCCCGAAAAGCAGTAGCTTTTCTGTTAGGGTGGTCTTTCCTGCATCGGGGTGCGATATAATTCCAAAAGTTCTTCTTTTGGCGATCTCCTGTACTAAACTCATGGTGGTAAAAATTTGCGCAAAGATATCATTAAATGTCGAATAACATTGGGGGTGCGGGGTGGAGAAGCTCATAATTAAGAGGTACGCATCTATTTGGTCGTATTTGTCAACATTTTCTTGCTACAATCGGATTCCGGGTTTAGATTTGCAGATTGATAAGGAGTGTATCTTTGTCAGATATTTTTGATGATTTGACGATAAAAAGTGTTGATTATAGAGGAAAAGGGTTTTTTTGTCGATTTTAATGGTAATACCCCTATGATGAATATTCTAGACTGTCAGAAACAATATATTTGGCATAGTTATTAAGAGTTTTTAATATATATTTAGACCCCCAAACAGCGCCTTGAATTGATTTGTCCAACCTACTGCCTATGCTAAAGAAGTACTTCACCACTTTTTTACTATTCTTTTTTGTTTCGCTTTCTGCGTTTGCGCAGTCTTTGGGGGATTATCGTTTTACTGACGCAGATCCAGGCAATAGTAATTGGAATGACCCTGATAACTGGGAATATTATGATGGTGCTAATTGGGTGACTGCAACAGAATATCCAGGGCAAACAACACCGGCAAATCAGGTTTTGATACCAGCCGGTGAAACAGTTTTACTGAATGTTGATGTGTCTGCCGTTACTATTGATAAACTCATTATAAATGGGGTGTTGGAATTAGCTAAGGGTGTTGTTGACTTTACTGGAGTGGCTAGTATCGATCTTAATGACTCTGGTGTGATTCGATGGTCAGGTAATCAGGATTTGATTTTGGGTGAAGACGTGACCCTGAGTATATATGGTAATGGGACGTTTGAGACTGATAATAAATGTAATGCTTCTCAAAGAATTTTTATTGGTACAGATATCTACTCCGCTTGTAATGGTCAGGCAGGAACAGATAAGACTTTTGATGAGATAGTCGACGATGACAGGGGGATCAATAGTTGTTCAAATGATGTTACAGCCCCTGTGCCTGATAATGCTACGCTGCCCGACATCACAGATCAGTGTTCGATATCGACTTTAATACCTCCTACCGCAACCGACAATTGTAGTGAAACCGTTACGGTTACCAACGATGTGACTCTTCCGATTATTGCGCAGGGAACCACAGTGGTGACTTGGACTTTTATGGATGAGGCGGGGAATACCGCGACGCAGACTCAAAATGTTGTTATTGATGATGTCACAGCGCCAACACCGGATGTTACGACGCTTACCGATGTTACGGCGCAGTGTGAGGTGACGAGCTTAACGCCACCAACAGCAACAGATAACTGTGGAGGAGCTGTAACGATCAGCAATGACGCAACGCTTCCGATCACGGCACAAGGCACTACTACGGTAACCTGGACCTTTACCGATGCGCAAGGAAACAGTACGACAGCAACCCAGGATGTGGTGATCACAGATACAACTCCACCAGTGGTTGATGCAGCGACCCTTCAAGATGTAACTGCGCAATGTGAGGTAACAAGTTTGGTGAATCCAACAGCAACAGATAACTGTGGAGGAGCTGTAACGATCAGTAATGACACAACGCTTCCGATCACGGCACAAGGCACTACTACGGTAACCTGGACCTTTACCGATGCGCAAGGAAACAGTACGACAGCTACCCAGGATGTGGTGATTACCGATGTGACTCCTCCGACGCCTGATGCAGCAACGCTTGCCGATGTTACTGCTGAGTGTTTGGTTACGGCATTAACACCACCAACAGCGACGGATAACTGTGGGGGTGTGGTTACAGTAACAAACAATGCTACCCTGCCAATAACAGCACAAGGAACTACAGTAGTTACCTGGACATACACTGATGAGAATGGGGTGAGCAGTACTCAGGATCAGAACATAATTATAGATGATGTAACCTTTCCAACAGCCACTCCGACTCTTCCAAGTCAAAATGTATTCTGTGCCGCGGATATTCCCGCTCCGGATCCAACGTTGATCACTGATGAAGCGGATAATTGCGGTATTCCTGATGTTGCTTGGGACAGAGATGAGACTGATGCGGCAGATCCTAATGTCGTTACGCGGTATTATACGGTTACCGATGCCGCTGGTAATCAGATATTAGTGACTCAGGAATTTACGGTAAGTGGATTCACTATCACTGCCCAACCAGCCGATGTGGAGGCGCTTATTGGTGATGATGTGAGTTTTACTGTGGCTTCGGCCAATGGCGATAGTTTCCAGTGGCAGGTGAGTACCGATGGCGGAACAACCTGGAACAGTATTGATGGGGTAACGAATCCAAGTGCATTGACAGATACCCTGTTGCTAACCGATGTTTCGCTGGACCAGAACGAAGAACAATATCGGGTACTGGTAGGAAGCTCTACCGGAACCTGTCCGGATATTACCTCGAACACCGCATTGTTAAATGTGATCGGAGGAACGGTAATAACCAATAGGAATAAAACATTCAGAGTAAACAGAGATTAATGAAATACGCTTGTTCACCAACAAAATTAGGCCCTAGGCATCAATCATTTCTTGTAATGAATGGTGCTGTTTACATTAGTGACCTGGAGCAACGTGTTCAAAATTTAAGAAGTAGGTAAAGAATTGCTATATCAACTAGAAGTAACCCCAACGAAAATGAAAAAACTCTTATTACTATTAACCTTCATGATGCTTGCCACCGTCTCCTATGGGCAGGTGATCGTGACCCTGGAAGATCAATGTAATTGTGAGATCCTCAGCGGAACAGATGTTACCGCTGCCGGACAAACGACACCGGCAGGGATCGAAGTCGGTGATATTTATGTGAATACCGGTTCTGGAGTTCTGTTCTTTTGGGACGGAAATTCCTGGGAGTTAACCTCAGGGGTGAATCCGGCTATTCAGGATTTTTCCTTTAATGCCACAACGGGAGAGCTTACCCTGACCCTGGAAGGAGGGAGTACGGCAACAGTTGATATTTCGACATTGGCAGATACCGTGACCACCCTCGTTGATAATGGAGATGGGTCTTTTACCTATACTTCTGAAGATGGTACGGTTACTACATTTAATGAGACCACTTCCGGTTTGGTTGATAACGGGAATGGCACCTTTACCTACACAGATGAAGATAACGTTGTAACAACCTTTGATGCGAAGATCGCTTCTATTGTTGACAATGGAGACGGTACGTTTACGGTAACAGACGATTTCGGTACTGTGGTTACCGTAGATACCAATAATATTGTAACGACCCTGGTTGATAACGGGGATGGATCTTTCACCTACACTTCTGAAGATGGCACGATTACTACATTTACAGAGACCACTTCCGGTTTGGTTGATAACGGAAATGGAACGTTCACCTATACAGATGAAGATGGTGTAGCGACTACGTTCGATGCCAAGATCGCAACGGTGCTTGATAATACCGACGGTACATTTACGATAACCGATGATTTCGGAACCAGCGTGACCATCGATACTAATAACGTAGTGACCACCCTCGTAGATAACGGGAATGGTTCATTTACCTATACTTCTGAAGATGGAACGATCACGACTTTCAATGAAACCACTTCGGGGTTAGTGGATAATGGAAATGGAACCTTCACCTATACCGATGAGGACGGGGTAGCGACTACCTTTGATGCCAAGATCGCAACGGTGCTTGATAATACCGACGGTACATTTACGATAACCGATGATTTCGGAACCAGCGTGACCATCGATACCAATAACGTAGTGACCATCCTGTCAGATAACGGAGACGGGACCTTTACCTACACTTCTGAAGATGGTACAATTACCAATTTTGATTCAAGAATTTGTGTTGTAGCCGATAATGGGGATGGTACCTACGACATCACAGACGACTACGGGACGACTGTTACTATAGATGCTAATGACGTACTAACGACTTTATCCCTGAATGCAGACAATACGAATCTGGATTATGTAGATGAAAATGGGGATATGAACCAGGTGGATCTTACGCTTGCCGTTCAGAATCTGGAAACCCTTACTACCCTGGTTGAGAATACAGATGGGACGTTTACCTACACCGATGAAGATGGGGGAACTTCTACCATCGATATTGCTAACTTAGAAACCCTGACTACCCTGGTTCTTAATGCCGACAATACGAATCTGGATTACACCAATGAAGATGGTATTACTGTGCCGGTGGATCTTACCGCAGCGGTGAAGAATCTGGAGACACTGACGACTATTGTTGCCAATGCTGACGGAACTTTTACGTATACGGATGAGGCTGGTGTTGATACTACGATTGATGTGGGTAGTCTGGAGACATTGACGCAAATAGCGCTGAATCCCGACAATATCAACATCGATTATGTTGATGAGAACGGGGATACCACTCAGTTGAATCTTACCGCATTAGTTCAGAATTTGGAAACCGTTTCTACGCTTGTGGCCAATGCCGATGGGACCTTCACCTATACCGATGAAGATAATACGGTGACCACCATCGATGTTTCCAGCCTGGAAACCCTGACCACTTTGGTGCTTAATTCAGATAACACCAACCTGGATTATACCAATGAAGATGGGGTCACTGTTCCTGTAGATCTTACAGCGGCTGTTAAAAACCTGGAGACACTGACGACTATTGTTGCTAATGCCGACGGAACTTTTACGTATACAGATGAGGCTGGTGTTGATACTACGATTGACATCGGTAGTCTGGAGACATTGACCCAAATAGCGCTGAATCCTGACAATATCAACATCGATTATGTTGATGAGAACGGAGATACGACTCAGCTGAATTTAACGGCTCTGGTTCAAAACCTGGAAACAGCCTCCACGCTTGTGGCGAATGCCGATGGTACCTTTACCTATACCGACGAAGACAATACAGTAACTACGATCGATGTTTCCAGCCTGGAGACATTAACGAGTTTAGTTCTTAATCCCGATAACACCAATCTGGATTACACGAATGAGGATGGTAATACCATTCCTGTAGATCTTACTGCAGCGGTTAAGAATCTGGAAACAATTTCCACACTTATAGCCAATGCCGATGGCACCTTTACCTATACTGATGAAAACAATACGGTAACTACGATCGATGTTTCCAGTCTGGAAACACTGACCACTTTAGTGCTTAATACAGACAATACCAACCTGGATTATACCAATGAGGATGGAATTACTGTTCCGGTGAATCTTACAGCAGCAGTAAAGAACCTGGAGACCTTAACAACTCTTGTAGCTAACGCCGACGGGACCTTCACCTATACCGATGAGGCCGGGGTAGATACGACCATTGATGTAGCCAATCTTGAAACCCTTACTCAGATCGCTCTGAATCCGGATAATGTCAATATTGATTATGTTGATGAGAACGGAGATACAACTCAACTGAACTTAACGGCCATCGTTGAGAATTTGGAGACAAATACCAGTCTGTCGATTTCCGGAGGAGAATTGGTTTATACCAATGAAGATGGAGATAATCCTACCGTCCCTCTGATCAGTTCCGATGCCGATAACAATATTATTGTAGGGACCGATGGCGCGTTGTATTTGAATGTTGCCGATGTAAGTGTTGCTGAAACTGTGACCAATTTAGTTGACAACGGAGACGGTACGATAACGTATACCAATGAAGAAAATACCGCACAAACTATAAGTAAGTCGGATATCACCGACAACGGGAACGGAACTTACACCTTTACCAATGGTGACGGAACCGACGTAACCATTAATACCAATGGGGTTGTTATTACCAATACATTCGACGGGAATCTTGTTGCTACGGTTACTGATGCAGGAGGAAATGTGGTGGAAATCGACGAAACCGTTACGAATCTTGTGGTTGCGGCTAATGGAACCTTTACGTATACCAATGAGGCAGGAGTACCTGTGACCTTTGATGCGAAAATTGCTTCCTTCACAGACAATCTTGATGGAACGTATACATTGACAGATGATAATGGAGTTACAGTAATCATCGACACGAATAATACCGTAACCAATCTGACGGATAACAATGACGGTCTCATTACTTATACTAATGAAGCTGGTGACGTTCAAACGGTGAGCAAGTCGGATGTAACCGATAATGGAGACGGAACGTATACGTTTACCAACGGAGATGGGTCTGATGTAACGATCAATACCAACGGAGTAGCGATCACCAATACTATTGGTGGTAATTTGATTGCGACCATCACCGATGCTTCGGGAACTGTGGTTGAGATCGATGAGACCGTTACTACATTATTAGACAATGGTGATGGTACATTTACCCATACTTCTGAAGACGGAACTGTAGAGATCTTCGATGCGAAAAGTGCAACGGTACTTGATAATACCGATGGAACATATACCATCACAGACGATTTCGGGACTGAAATTACTATTGATACTAATGAAACCGTAACCACGCTTGGATTAAATACATCGGCAGAATTGGTGTATGCTAACGAGGATGGAACAAATGTCAATGTTCCGTTGATCAGCGGCCAGGCCAATAATGATATTGTTGCTGGTACAGACGGCGGACTCTACTTGAATGTTGCCTCGGTGACTATAGCCGAAACGGTAACCAATCTTGTTGATAACGGAGACGGAACGTTTACCTATACCAATGAAAATGGGGTAGGCCAGGATGTGAGTAAAGCTGATATTACTGCTAATCCTGATGGGACATACACATTCACCAATAATGATGGAACCGACGTGACCATCAATACGACTACAGTTGTAGATAATGGCAATGGGACTTCTACCATTACTGCGGTTGATGGGACTTCGGTTATTGTTGATAATAATGGTGATGATGTAGACGATGCCGATAATGATCCTACCAACGAGCTTTCTGATCTGGCGCTTACCGGAAATCAGTTAACACTTACCAATGCAGCCACAGGAGCTACGGGAGTAGATCTTGTAGGATACCTGGATAATACCGATGAGCAAACTTTAAACCTTAATGGAACAGATCTTGAGATTTCTAACGGGAACTCTGTAGATCTATCCGGATTTGTTAGTACAGATGATCAGAACTTGTCAGAAGTGCTCGCGCAAGGTAATGATGCTGGCGGTACTGTGATCACGAACCTTGGAACTCCGGTTGCAGCTAGCGATGCAGTTACAAAGGCTTATGTTGATGCATTGGCTGATGATGATATTACCGCAGTGAATTTTGATGATACTTCGAATACCTTAACAGTTGCAGAAGGCGCTACCAGTTTCGATGCTGATCTTTCTACTTTGGATCAGGCTGCAGGTGTTGCAGCGAATGCCGCAAATATTACTGCAAATGCCAATGCGATTTCAACTAATGCAACTAACATAGCTGCCAATACAGGTAACATTACCAATAACGCTAATGCCATCACGGCTTTAGATACCCGTGTAACTGATAATGAAACCAATATTTCAAACAATACAACAGCAATAACTGCTAATGCTGCTGCAATTTCTGCGAACGCGACTGATATTACTGCTAACAATACCCTGATCACCGATCACATAGCTGCCGACAACGATCTTGATCAAACCAACGAGATCCAGGATCTGAGTGAGGTATTGGCGGTAGGAGCTGATGCGGGTAGCGTTGCGATCACCGGACTGGCCGATCCAACAAATGCTCAGGATGCGGCAACTAAGAATTATGTGGATAATGCGATCGCTGGTGCTGCACCAACTATTGTTAGTGGAGATGCCGGAAATGACATTACCGCCGGTGGTGACGGAGGTGCGTTCTACGATGACGCAGTTTTGCAAACCGGGATTTCTGATAATGCAGCAGATATTATTACTAATGCGACTAATATCTCCAATAATACTGCAGCCATTAACACTAACACAACGAATATTAACAGCAATACTACCGCTATTAGTAATCTTGATGGTCGTGTAACGCTGGCTGAAAATAATATTTCAGCCAATACTGCAGCGATAGCGACAAACGCCGGTGATATTGCTGATAATACGACGTTGATCAACAATCACATCACTAATGATCAGGATATTGATGAAACCAACGAGTTGAACACAGGACTGGCCGTTAACGATGGAAGTATTGAGGTCACAGATGCGGCGGGAACCCTTCAGGCTTCCCTGATCAGTACCGATGCAAATAATGATATTGATTTCGGCTCTGATGGTGCACTTTATCTGAATGTTGCTTCCGTAACAATTTCTGAGACGATTACGAGTTTGACAGACAATGGTAATGGTACATTCACCTACAGTAATGAAGCTGGTGCCCCTGTAACCTTTAATGCAAACACGCTCAATATTACCGATAATACCGATGGTACATATTCATTCACAGATGAGACAGGGACATTGATCGCAACGGTGAATACCAATGCTGCTTCTAATGGGTATGACAATTCGACTTCTGGGTTATTAGCCGATAACGTGCAAGACGCTATCGACGAAGTGGCTGGAGGTAGTACTGATGATCAACAGCTAACCTTGGAGGCTGGGAATATTTTAACTCTTGAAGATGGTGGTACCGTTAACTTAACACCATTTTTAGACAATACCGATAATCAGCAGATCACGGCCTTTAGCTTGGATAATGGTACTAATATTTTGACCCTGACCCTTGAAAACGGTGGTACCGAGACGGTAGATTTCACTACTGTACTTGCCGCTGCCGGAACCGACGATCAGAATTTATCAGAAGTACTTGCCCAGGGTAATGATGCTGGAGGAGTTGCGATCACGGGGCTGTTGGATCCAACAAATGCTCAGGATGCAGCAACGAAGGCATATGTTGATGCTGTTGCTGATGATGATGTGTCTGGAGTAGCTCTTGATGCCAGCAATGTATTGACGATAACAGAAGGGACTACCACAGTTACAGAAGATTTATCGAGTTTGAATGAGTCTGTAGTAGGAGCTAATGATATTACAGTAAGCGAGTTGACTCCTGGTGTGTTCACTGTAGATTACGTTGATGGAGATAAGAGTGATATCAACGAGATCCAGAATTTAACTCAGGTATTGGGTGAGGGGAATGATGCCGGTGGAGCTGTGATCACTAACCTTGGAACTCCAGTTGCAGGAAGTGATGCTGTGACCAAAGATTATGTCGATGCCCTGGCAGATGACGATATTTCAGCAGTAACCTTTACAGAAGCTTCGAATACCCTGACCGTTGAAGAAGGCACAGTAAGTCTGAATGCCGATCTTTCTTCTTTAGATCAGGCTGCCGATGTTGCTGTGAATGCTTCGAATATCACCACTAATGCTAATGCGATCACTGCTTTAGAGGGGAGAGTGGGTACTAACGAAACCAATATTGCGGCTAATACCGCAGCGATCGGTACAAATACGACTAATATCGCTACCAATACTACCGATATAGCAGATCATATCGCTGCGGATGGCGATTTGAGTGATGCCAATGAGATCCAGACGATCACTTCTACCGATGGTAGTGTAATCGTTACGCCTTCAGGAATTAACTATAACCTTTCTGTAGCTACAGCTGATGGCTCAGAAACATTGATCGTAGACGGACAAAATACCACCGTTAATGGAGACGGGACATCCGGAAACGCTTACAGTATTGATGTTCCGGACAACCTGGATAACGATCCAACCAATGAGAACCAAACGGTTTCAGCTGGTGCCGGTATCAATGTGAATCAAACCGGACAGAACTTTGAGGTAGTCAATGCGGCACCTGATCAGGTGGTGACTCTTGCAGATGGAGGTAGTGGTAATGTGGCGATCGGAGGAACCTATCCAAACTTCACCATCGATGTAGCTTCGGTTGATGATGCTGATGCTGATCCTGCTAATGAGTTCCAAACCATTTCCAGAACAGGAGACGATATTACCCTTTCTGATGGAGGAGGTACGGTATCTATTCAGGATGGGGATTTTGATCCAACCAATGAGAATCAAACAGTTTCTGCCGGTGCCGGTATCAATGTGAACCAAACCGCGCAGAATTTCGAGGTAGTCAATGCAGCTCCAGATCAAGTTGTATCTATTACCGGTGGTGCAAGTGGTAATGTTTCTGTGACCGGAACCTATCCTAACTTCACGGTTGATGTAGCCTCTGTAGAAGATGGGGACGCAGATGATTCTAATGAGATCCAAACGCTTACTCAAGTCGGTACCGATGTTACCCTTTCTCTTGGAGGTGGTTCCATTTCTGTAGCTGATAATGATAATGACAGTAGTAATGAGATCAACACCGGGTT
This sequence comes from Robertkochia sediminum, assembly GCF_016786255.1. Classification (GTDB taxonomy): domain Bacteria; phylum Bacteroidota; class Bacteroidia; order Flavobacteriales; family Flavobacteriaceae; genus Robertkochia; species Robertkochia sediminum. Next base: position 276,871 of record NZ_JADMKT010000074.1, on the reverse strand, counting down.
TGCCGTAAATGGTGCGAACCTCGAGATCACAGATGCTAATGGAACGCTTTCTATTCCATTAAGTTCAATAAGCACTGACGACCAAAATGCTACTGAAGTTCCACTTGCTTTAGCAACCGATTTTAATGGAGATTCTGTAGATGAAACCAATGTGGAAGAAGCGCTTAATGCTATTGCTGGAGCCAGTACAGACGATCAATTGGATTCTGAGGTGTTATTAGAGACCCCAATAAACGTAGATGGCAACACAGAGACAACTGCTACGAGCCCTCTGATTGAAGAGACAACTGTTCAGGAAGCTATTCAGCAAATAACTAAAGTTACTGCTAAGGCCGGAAGGATCTTTTACCCACCTTCTGTAGCGATCAATGCTGCAACAAGAACGCTAGATGGTTCAGGTGGGGCTAGACTAGCTCCTGCAGAAACACTTGATCTCTATGCGCAATATTTGGCAGAATTTGGTACTCCTGAGGTAACTAGCCCTGGAGCTCCAGCTATTCCAACATATACTGCAGACCAATTGTACTATTACGTAACGGCATATGATAAAACAGTTTTTGAGAATGTAACAATTGATGCCAATGGTTTAATGACCTACGATATCATCGCTACACCTAGAAACTACAACGCTATCATCAACGTAGTATTCATGGTGAAATAATCATAGCCGATTCGAAATAGAATTTAAACATTAAGGGTTGAAACAAACTTTTTGAAAGGAATAAATACACATATCGTAATCGCACTCACCATGGTTTTTCTGGCCCTGGGAGCTCCCTTACACGCCCAGTTCATCCTGCAGGCACCTAACAGTACCGACGAAACGAATTACCGTTGGTATGAAGCCCAGGATCCGGCCACGGTATTGGGAACAACCGATACGTATGAGGTGTTTACTCCGGGAGTCTATTGGGCGACCTACGAAGGTACCATCTGTGGGAACAACGCGACCAGTTACTTTGTGGTAACCTGGTGTGGGGATCCCGACGATCAGGTGACCCTGGATATTTCACAAAGTGTTCCGGCCGGTGCTAATATTACCTGGAATCCGCCCGTTAGCGGTGATCAATTAGCGCCTACCGTGACTGCCCTTTACGGATTAAACAATATTGTAAGATACCAGCCTGTGGTGGAGATCCTGGGGAATTCCAAAGCCCTGCCCACCTTTGATGTGATCTGCCTTCAACGACCATTCACCCTGGTCGACGATGTGGTGGTTACCGATGAAGAGGTGCCGGTAGATATCGATGCGCTTGCGAATGATATCAATATCCCGAATGTTGGGGTGATCTCCAATACGAACGCCTCTAACGGACAAGTAGTATATAACGATGGAGGTACGCCTTCTGATCCGAGTGACGACTCGTTTACCTATACTCCGGCGCCCGATTATTTCGGTCCGGATAGCTTTACCTATACACTAACCCTGATCAACTCAGACGGGACTACGGTGGTAGAAACCGCCACGGTGAACATCACCGTGAATAATGTGAACGACCTGCCAATTGCGGTCGATGATTACGCTACGACCGAGTCGCCACTGCCGGTTACCATTGATGTGCTCGCAAACGATAGTGATCCCGATGGTGATGTGCTTACCGTAACGAACCTGACCCAGCCCGGAAACGGAGTGATCGTGAACGACGGAAACGGAAATATTACCTATACTCCGAACGAAGGATTTAGTGGTAGTGATGCCTTTACCTATACCATTTCTGATGGTAACGGCGGAATTGATATTGCCTATGTATATATCGCGGTGACGCCACCGGACGTGATCATTGCAGACTATGCAGTCGATGACGAGGTGACCATTGAAGAGGATACCTCTGTGACCATAGCCGTGGTTGATAACGATAATATCCCTGCCGATGCTACTTCTGTAGTGATCTCGGATGTTGAACAGCCACTTACTGCTTCAGTTGTAGTGAATGCTGATAATACTATAACTGTAACTCCGGAACCTGATTTTGTGGGTACACTTATTATCGGATACGAGATCATGGTAACAACACCGGAGGAAGTATCGGTGAGTCAGGCTATGATGATCATTGAAGTGACCCAAGTACAGGATGTTGCCATCGATATGGTTTCTGTGAACTCCTATGATCCGGAACCGGTGGTGATCGATGTGTTTGCAAACGATACTTTTGATCCGGGAAGTACCCTGGTGATCATTAGTGTTTCCGATCCTATAAACGGGGAGGTAACCATTAATGACGATGGTACAGTTTCTTACCTGATCGATGAAGGGTTTGAAGGTACAGATATCTTCACCTACACTGTGAGTGTTGTGCATTCTGACGGAACCTTCAATACCGAGCAGGGGACTGTTCAGATCAACGGATTCTACGAGGAAGAAACGGTAGAACCTCCGGTAGAAGAAGAGGAAGAGGTTTATGTACACCAGTTAATGACCCCGAATGGAGATGGTCAGAATGACTTCCTGAGGATCTACGGTCTGGAGAACTATCCGAACAATACTGTTCAGATCTTTAACCGTTGGGGAGTTAAGGTATTTGAAACCGAAGGATATGATAATTTGAGCAATGTGTTCAGAGGAATGTCTGAAGGCAGAATGACCATTAGTAAAGACAGTATGTTGCCATCCGGAACGTATTACTATGTTCTTGACTATGAAGTGAACGGAAACAGTAAACGCCTGGCAGGGTACTTCTATATAAACAATTAAGGTATGGGAAGCATGAGAAGGAGTATTTTTACGTGTCTTATCGTTTTGTTTGGGCTTGCTATTACTGCAGAGGTTCAGGCGCAGCAGGATGCGCAGTATACCCAATACATGTATAATACCATGAGTGTTAATCCGGCCTATACCGGGAGTCGCGGACTCATGAGTATCACCGGGCTGTACCGCAACCAGTGGCTTGGGCTGGACGGTGCTCCTGAGACCCAAACGCTCAATGTGCACACCCCTTTAAAGCGCAGTAAATTTGGTGTGGGAATGTCGATCATAAACGATAAGATCGGGAATGGAGTTAACCAGCAAACTTGGTTCGATGGTACCGTCTCTTATACCGTTCAAACTTCTTATGAGGGGAAGCTTTCTTTCGGACTTAAAGTTGGGGGGAGTTTGCTTAATATCGATTTCACACAACTCAATCAGTACGACGATGTGGAGTTTACCGCAGCCGATAATATTCAGAACAAGTTTTCTCCCAATATTGGAGCGGGAGTGTATTATCATACAGATAACTACTACGTAGGTCTTTCGGCGCCCAATCTCCTGGCGACCGAATATTTTAATGATTCTAATAATGAGAACACCGATGTGTCTTCTTATGTGGCTAAAGAACGGGTTAGTTATTACCTGATCGGGGGATATGTTTGGGATTTTGACTACCGATGGAAGTTTAAGCCTGCATTTTTGACCAAGGTGGTTTCAGGAGCTCCAATACAGATGGATCTTTCTGCGAATTTCATGTATAACGATCAGCTTACCGTCGGACTGGGATATCGACTTGATGCGGCGATCACTGCGATGTTCGGATTTCAATTAAGCAGAACCCTTGCTGTGGGTCTGGCCTATGACCGCGAGATCACCCGTCTGGGTGGTACAGCCTTTAATAGCGGCTCATTTGAGTTCTTCCTGCGCTATGAGCTTATCAGGAATTATAGCAGGGTGCAAACGCCGAGGTTCTTTTAGTTTAGGTAAAGAGGTAAAGGTGTGAAGATGTAAAGTGGGATTATACATGATAAAATATGGATTGTAAATTTTATATTTTAATCTTCATAACCTCATAACCTCATAACCTCATATCCTCATAACCTCATAACCTCATAACCTCATATCCTCATAACCTTATAACCTCATAACCTCGTAACCCTATAACCTTTTTAGATTTCCTTAATACAATTTTAACTGCGAACTCGTATTTTTACCAGCCTATGAAAGAAGAAAGAGTTATCCTGGTTAACGAAAAAGACGAGCCCATCGGAACCATGGAAAAGATCGAGGCTCACGAAAAGGCGTTACTGCACAGAGCCTTTTCTGTTTTTGTGTTTAATGACAAGGGGGAAACTATGATCCAGCAACGGGCCTTGCACAAATACCATTCGCCCGGATTGTGGACCAATACCTGTTGCAGCCACCAACGCGAAGGGGAGACCAATATTCAGGCCGGCAAACGCAGGCTTATGGAGGAAATGGGATTTACCACCGAACTTCAGGAGGTTTTCTCTTTTATCTATAAAGCTCCTTTTGATAACGGACTCACCGAGCACGAGTTGGATCATGTTATGATCGGGAAATATACAGATGCTCCTGAGATCAATCCTGACGAAGTCGCAGATTGGAAGTGGATGTCTTTGGAAGACATCAAATCGGATATGCAGGATCATCCTGAGAACTACACCGCCTGGTTCCGCATCATCTTTGAAAAGTTCTATGCCCACATCAGTAAAACCAATGTGCTATGAGGGTAAAGGTTAGTCGTAAGGCGCATTTCAATGCCGCGCATCGGTTGTACCGTAAGGACTGGAGCGACGAAAAGAACGCAGAGATCTTTGGGAAGTGTAATAATCCGCATTTTCATGGACATAATTACGAACTGGAGGTTAGTGTAACCGGGGCGATCGATCCTGAAACCGGATATGTGATCGATATGAAAGACCTCAAATACCTTATCAGGGAACAGGTAGAGCAGTATATGGATCATAAGAACCTCAATGAGCAGGTTGAAGAATTCAAAACGCTCAATCCTACTGCAGAAAATATCGCTGTGGTGATCTACAACAGGCTGCGTCCGCATCTTAAAGAATCCCTTGACCTTGAAGTTGTGCTCTACGAAACCCCCCGAAATTTTGTGACTTATTCCGGAGAGTAGTACCTTTGATTCTTCGAATTTTTATTACCTAAAATCACATTATATTGGGAGCAGAAGCACTGTATCCTCTGAAGTTCACGCCTATATTTAAGGATTATCTTTGGGGAGGTACAAAATTGAAGGAGGTATTAGGAAAGGATGTTACAACCCCGACAGCAGCAGAAAGTTGGGAACTTTCCGGAGTAGATGGAAATGTTTCTATCGTTGCAGAAGGAACCTTAAAAGGTAAGAGTCTACAGGATCTTTTGGAAGTTTATGGAGAAGACCTGTTGGGAAAACAGGTGTTTGAACGTTTTGGTCCTAAATTTCCGATCCTGATCAAGTTCATCGATGCAGAGAAAGATCTTTCCGTACAGCTCCATCCGGGAGATGAATTGGCTAAAGCCCGACATAATTCTTTTGGAAAGACCGAAATGTGGCATGTAATGCAAGCCGAGAAGGATGCTGAGCTCATCGTGGGCTTCAATAAGTCGTTAACCCGGGAGGAGTATGTTAAGGCCATGGAAGAAGGGAAGCTTCTTTCTATTCTCAACAGGCAAAAGGTGGCCTCGGGTGATACCTTCTTTATCTCACCTGGAAAAGTACACGCTATAGGAGCGGGAATCCTTTTAGCAGAGATCCAGCAAACTTCGAATGTAACCTATCGCATTTACGATTACGACAGAAAGGATAAAGACGGAAACACCAGGGAACTTCACACCGACCTGGCCCTTGATGCTTTGGATTACGACCTGAGGAACGATTTTCATATGCAATACGCTACCGATGAAAATCGCCTGAACCCAATGGTGAAGTCACCGTACTTTATTACCGATTACCTTCATTTAACAGATCGTGTTGATATTGATGTCGAGCAACGTGATTCTTTTCATATTTATATCTGTACCGAAGGAGAGTCCGTTTTTACGGTTAATGGTAAGGATCATACGTTGCATATGGGGGAGACTCTTTTAATGCCGGCGTGTATCGACAAGTACAGCATACGTTCTGAACATGCAAAAATATTAGAGGTGCACCTTTAAATTGGTTACCTTTGCAAGCAATAAACAATACGCATTATGGCAAGTATCAAAGATCTTAAGAAAGATATCAATTACGTGCTCGGTGATATTATCGAGACCGTTTACGTATGGGAACTAACCGCCGAAGATAAGGCTGCTGAAAAAGGAGAAGCCATCATCGATGAGACTATTGAGCATTTTGACAAGCTTATTGCCAAGGTGAACGACCGTTCGGTTGAAGATCGTGGAGCTCACCTCAAGCAAGTAAATAAAGAGCTTGAAGAAGTGGCGAACGCATTGGTCGATAAGATCAATAAACTTTAATGAAAAATATATTTGGATATTTCGGTGGCAAGTGTATTTTTGCATCCGAAATATTCAAAAGGCCGATGTAGCTCAGCTGGCTAGAGCAGCTGATTTGTAATCAGCAGGTCGTGGGTTCGAGTCCCTCCATCGGCTCAAAAAAAGCCTCCCTGAAAAGGGAGGCTTTTTTGTTTACGGAGAGGCGGTTATTATTCAATTCAAGAGCGTGCGATAATAACGTTCTCCTTCCCATTCCAGGGGAAGGTGGCCTCTGCTTCAGCAGAGGTCGGAAGGGGTTGCTGAATTCTATTAGTCCGCCACTTCGATGTTGATCCTTCACCATAACCCATAAAAAAAAGCGCCCCAATGGAGCGCTTTATTATTGATTAGAGAGCGAATCTACATATTAGCTTCCTCTTCTTTGATATCTTCTTTAACATCAGCCTCAGGAGCGTTCTTTACTTCTTCGATGAAGTCGGCGAACTGCTTTCCGTATTTTGAGTTCATCACTTCCGGAGTGATCGCCTGAGCAAGGGAATCCAGGTATTTTGGGCCTAATTGTCCCAGTTGATTCAGTGCGATATAAGGCGTAACATATGAATCGACGTTATTGAAAGCGAAATTCACCGTGTACAAATAGCCTCTCTGGGTATTTTTCTCTCTCAAGCGACTCAGGGAGTCAACGGCCTTTATAAGTCCTTCCTGACCCGCTTCCAGGCTTTCTTTGATCAATTCCAGGTTCTTATCAGAGAACTTCGCCATCATTCGGCTGTATTCAACATATTTATCATGGCTAACAGAACCTTCTACTTTCGCTTCAGCAGCAAAATAGTCATGAGAGGTAGTGATATTGATCGCTCCGGGTTCTCCGAAGAATTCCAGCATATCGTTCATGGCATTTCCGTCTGCCTTATCCAGGTAAAGGTAGAATACTTCCGGAGAAGTCACTTCTGTGGTAAAGCTAAAGGCAGGGTCTCCATCGATCACCAGGGAGTCGAGGGTTACCAGCGTGGTGTCTTCTACTTTTTGGAAATAAAGCGTTCCTTTCTTCAATCCGTCAACGGTCCCTGTTACCAACATTTCATTTTCATTCGTAGAACAGGAAGCCAATACTAACAGGCATAACAGCGAGGCAAAAATTCTAGGCATAATTTGAGTTTTTAGATCGGGCAAATATCAATAATTCTGTGTAAACTAACTAAAGGGTACTCGCGATTTCCATAAGGTAGGCGCAAAACAGTGCGGCATAGGTTCCAACGACGTAGCCAAATACCGCCAAAAGTACGCCAACCGTTGCCAAGGAGGGGTGGAAGGCTGCGGCCACAACCGGGGCAGAAGCTGCACCTCCTACATTGGCCTGGCTACCCACTGCCAGGAAAAAGAAGGGCGCTTTAATGAGCTTAGCGACCCCAATAAGCAGTAAGGCGTGGATCGTGATCCAAACCAATCCGATAACAATTAATCCCGGGTTTTCTAAAACCTTAGACAGGTCCATCTTCATACCAATGGTGGCTACCAGTACATAGATAAATACCGAACCGAGCTTACTGGCACCGGCACCTTCGTACTGCTTCGCTTTGGTAAAGCTTAGGAGAATTCCCAAGAGCGTGGCAATGGAGATCATCCAGAAGAACTGAGAGCCAAAAGAGGCCAGGGCACTGGTCTTATCCTGAACCGCAGCGACATTCTCATTGAGGTATGTCGAGATATTGTCGGCACCCCAATGGGCGATCCCTACCGTAACGAATGCGATCGAAAGCATGATCATCAGGTCGGTGAGGCTGGGGTTGCGGGTAACGCTTTCGGTGAACTTGATCACCTTTTGTTTCAGCTCTTCAATGGCCGAATCGTCTGCGCGAAACCACTTATCAATAGCCTTGTTCTTTCCGATACCCAGGAGGATAATGGCCATCCACAGGTTGGCCACCACGATATCTACAAGTACCATTCCGCCGTATTTTTCGGGATTGTATTTAAAGATCTCCAGCATGGCAGCCTGGTTGGCACCTCCTCCGATCCAGCTTCCCGCAATAGTTGCGAGTCCGCGCCAGATGGCATCGGGGCCCACACCCCCAACGGTTTCCGGAGAGACTGCGGCGATGAGTAAAATAGCAATGGGGCCGCCAATCACGATCCCCAGGGTACCTGTAAGGAACATGATAAGGGCTTTCGGGCCTAAATTAAAAACGGCTTTAAGGTCCAGGCTCAGCGTCATGAGCACCAGGGAGGCAGGCAGGAGATACCTGCTGGCCATAAAATACAGGTTCGATGTTTCATCAGAGATCACTCCTGCAGAGGTGAATATCGCCGGGAGCAGGTAGCACATAAGCAGTGCCGGTATGATCTTGTAAAAGGATTTCCAAAATCCGGATGTTTTAGACGAGGTGTAAAAAACAAAACCCAGACAAAGGGCCAGGATCCCAAAAACGATGGTGTCGTTGGTAATCAGTGGTGTGTTTTCCATGTGTAGTTGTTTAGGTTTGGGAAAATACAAAAACCATAAAAAAAACAGGAGCCTGAGCTCCTGTTTTCTTAAAGGTTGGCGTTATTCTGTTAACCATGCCTTTCGCAGATCGATGATCTCTTGTTCTATATGTTCCATTGGAATGATCTTCATGGTATTTAAAATCGGACTTGTGACCTTGCCTTCGAGCACCATTTCCCGGCCCTCGCGATCGATCTTCAAGGTGATCGGGTCATCTACCTGCCACGAGAAGGAGGTCATGATAAGTTGCTGGGCACTGTCCAGGTCATAGCTCACCCCGTTGATCTCCTTGATCACGTCTCCACCTTCCAGACCCAGCTCGGTATAAAAGCTGCTCAAAGGAATGTTACGCACATAGATCTCTCCCGAGGGTTTGGCATCGACAAAAGGTTCTTCTTCGGTCTTAAAAAGATACGAAGGGGTAGCGATAGTGGTTTCCGTAAGGGTAAGTCCGACCTTATTGAGGTAGGTCTCATAAGGAATAGGGGTGTCTCCCTGGATATAGGTCTTAATAAATTCCCCGACTGCAGGGTAGGTAAGTGCTTCTATAGCTCCGAAGAGTTCTTCATCTTTAAAGGGTTTGTCGGCACCATACCGTTCCGACAGGGCTTTCATAAGTGATAAGATCCCGCGATCTCCCTTGCTTTCTTCCCTGATAATGATATCCATACACATGGCGATCAGGGCGCCTTTTTCATACACATTGGCGTAGTTGTCCTTGTAAGGGGCTTCCAGGATATTCGCGCTCATTTCGGTGAACGACATCTGGTCGTCATACATGGAAGCATTCTGTATCTTTTGATAAATGCGGCTGTAAAACTCATCTTCCCCGATGAGTCCCTGATTGATCTGGAACAGCTGGGCAAAATATTCTGTTACTCCTTCGTACATCCAAAGGTGTTGGGACATCTCCGGATCGTTGTAGTTAAAGTAGTGCACCTCTTCTGAGTGAATGGTCAGGGGAGTTACGATATGGAAAAACTCATGAGATACCACATCGACCATGGTTTCAACGAGCATGGATTTTGGCATGGTCTCCGGCAGGACCACAGTGGTCGAGGTGTGATGTTCCAAAGCTCCGAAGCCCTGAGGACCGTTTTGGTTCATGTCGCTTAGATAGAGTAGGATATGGTATTTTTTGGTGCCATCCAGCGCTCCCAGGAAACGTTTCTGTGCCTTCATCATGGTCTCCATTTCGCTCTTAAGACTTAGGGCCGAATACACTTTGCTTGGAGAGTATACAGAGAGGGTTACCTCAATGTCATTCACCATAAAACTTTCTGAGTCGGGCCTGGAGAACATAATGGGATTATCGGTGACCTCGAAATAGCGCGAAGCGTAGAACATGTCACTACTGTTATCCTTTTTGTTGTTGCTAAGACGCGTCAGTGAGGTTGCGGCTTCGAGCCCTTCGGGTTTGATGAATTCCAGTTCGTAGGGCCTACGGTCGTATCCCTCGAAGTATCCTACCAGCATATGGAGGTTCAAAAAGAAATTCTCTCCCTTTTCGATATTGGTTCCTGCCGGGGAGAACACCGGAGAATCGGTTTGGAACTCGGTGTCAAAGGTGTCGTTGGCCTCATAGGTGATGCGGTCCAGGTACTTTCCTGGTGTTATGGACCATCGGTTAGGTCCGTCTTGAGTTACCGGGAGCGCCTTTCCGCGGTAGTCGTAAGCGCTTACATTTTGTATGTATTTCCCGTAGTTGTCTACCGAATAGGTGCCGGGAACGGTCTTCGGTATCATAAATACGACCGTGTCTTGGTTAAATCTTCCCGGATCTACAGTTACTGTTATTCGATCTTGAGAAACATTGACCAGGTCTAACTGCGCCTTTACGGGCAGGTCGCCCGCCATATCATTAAATTTTGGAGAGCACCCGGTAAGCAGGATCCCCGCTAATAGCCATACTATATTTTTCATCGTAAAGGTCTTTAAATTCATCATGTGATCTACAATAAGGTTTGTTGTCAGAGTTCCCTGGAGAATTCCTCGAGAAAGCGTCCAACCCCATCTTCCTTATGGTGGCCGGTGATGGTATTGGCTACGGCTTTAAGTTCTTCTCTGGCATTGGCCACTGCCACTCCCAGTCCGACGGCATTGAGCATCTCAATATCGTTGTAATTATCACCAAAGGCTACGGCCTGGTCGAGGGTAATGCCTTCTCCCATGGCATCGAGCAGCATATTGATCCCGGTGAGTTTTGACACGCGTTTGTTCGCGATCTCGATATAGGTGTCTTTTGATCGATACAGGTGCAGGTCTGTCCCGAAGTGGGCTTCCATATAGCTATAGATCTTGTCGATCTGTGATACCTCTCCCATACACATGATCTTATGCGCCCCGATACCTTTTGATCGCCAGGAGGCCAGGGTCTCGCGATTTGAGCGTACCTCAGGAGTTACGCGGGTATTGTTCTCTTCGCGTTTTGCCCAATAATCCATAGCTTCTACAGTCCATTCGTCACCGTGATACAGGCTCAGGTGTACCGGCTGGTCCTGGGCTTGGTTAAAGTCGATAAGTGCCTGGGTGTGTTCAGCGACGATCTCAGTAGAATGAATCGGCTGATCACCATGAAGTACAAGGGCTCCGTTATAGGCGATCATCGATTGACCGAGGTCTTCAAGCTGCTCCTGGAAATAGGTCATCTGCCTCGGCATTCTCGATGAGACCAAAATAAACGGCAGGTGTGATTTTATTTTTTTGATCTGTGCCGCCGTATAATCCGAAATGGTACGGTTACTGTCTAACAGGGTTCCATCTATATCGGTGAAGATGATCTTGTATTTCATGTTATTCTGCTTTAATAAACATCATTTGTTTGCCATTCTTGTGGAGTACCACCCCAACAATCTGGCCTTCTTCATTCGTTTCAAATTCAAGGTGGGCTTTGAGCCCGGTATAAAAAAAGCGCTTCTCGCCCATAAAATGCAAAGATAAGGTATCTTCTTCCTGCACCACCTGCAAGGTGTCCTGAAGCGTTTGCAGTTCAAGGGAGGCATTCATAGCGTCGTTGATGTATGTGCCTGAGAATTTCGATAGCTGCGCTCCGTTAATGGCTTGTGGTATATAGCGCTCAAGGGAATAAACATGAGGGTTTACCAGGTGCATGCCAATATCCGTGATGTCGGCCGCATCTGTGTTGGTAGCCAGGGTAATGACCCTTTGATGCTTTTGGTCAATAGCGATAAACGTATTGAAGCCTTTGTAGTGGCCTGAGTGATAAAGTATACCCTCAGGATCCTTGAACCATCCCATTGCTACTGCCAATCTGCTATCTTCGCTGTGGAATGTGGTAGTTGCCAGTTCCATGGCCTTTTGCATGGTTGGTGGGGGAGAAAGGATCTTCTTTCCGTAGTCCAGCAGCTCTTCAATATTGGCAGTCCACCATAAGGTAGGGGCAGAAAGTACGAGGGTATTTTCATTAGCCGTTTCAAGACTCAGTCCTGATGCCAGGGAGGCTTTTGAACCTTTTGGAGCAATAAAAGTGAGGTTTAGACTTAAGGGGTTTATGACTTCACGAACAACAATTTCCGGGTAGGGAGTTTTTGTGTATTCTGAGAGTCCGTTAGCCAACAAGGCCATGGCCCAATCAGAGTACAGCAGGGCTGTGCCGGCACGATACGGACGAATAGCTTCGGTAGCTCCTTCTTCAAATAGTGCATCCCAGCTGGCTTCCGGAGTTAATGCGATCCCTCTCTGGTCTTTGAGTCCGCTGCGGTGGGTTACCACATCGAGTATGCTAACAGACTGACCGCTGAGATCTTTAAAAGGCAGTTCCGGGGTAACGAGGCTTCCCAGGGTTGTATCTTTTTTTATCCTTCCCGAGACGTCCAGACTTGCGGTGAGCAATCCGGTGAGGGTGTTCCCCAGGTTTCCAAGGCGGTAGCGGGTTTTTGGGGTTGCTTTGATCCCTGTATGCGCAGTGCCTGCAACAAAAGTGTGATCTCCTAAACTGTCGTGTATGGCGATGGCTATGGACGGATTGATCTTGAGGTTGACCCGGTTCTGAATTTCATCTTTGATCATTGGGGGAACCTGGGCAAGACCATAAGTACAAAAGAATATGCCCGGAATGAGTAGTTGCAGAATGCGTTGATTATATGGTATCAAAGGCTTTTTAACGCTTAAAATTTTAGCGTTTAAAGGTATGAAAAGTTGCCTGAACCGATCGGATTGAGGAATTTAAAAATTAGTGAAAATGCGGGAAGAGGCGTTAATAATGTTTAATTTTAAAAAAAATATCGAAATCGTATGAGAAATATTGTCCTGGTATCCCTGTTTCTTCTATTTAATATCCACACTACGGTCATGGCCTCTGCACCTGTTTGGGGAAAAACGGGTCATCGCGTTACTGCCCAGGTGGCCGAAAAGTACCTTACGCCTGTGGCCCGACAAAAGGTAAAGGCCCTGTTAAAGGGGAAGTCATTGGCTTTGGTCTCTACTTTTGGTGACGATATAAAATCTGATGACCGTTTCAGAAAGTACAGCCCATGGCACTATGTGAACTATCCGCTTAATAAGGAGTACGAAGATCAGCGACCTTCAGACCAGGGGGATATCGTTCAGGGTATTGCCAAATGCGTTGCCGTTTTGGAAGACCCTAAGGCTTCTGATGCCGATAAGGAATTTTTTCTGAAAATGCTGGTTCACTTTATCGGGGATCTCCACCAGCCCATGCATATCGGGAAGGCTGAAGATAAGGGGGGTAATGATATACAGGTACGTTGGTTCTCTGAAGGGAGTAACCTCCACAGGGTATGGGATTCTAATATGATCGATGAGTTCCAGATGAGCTATACTGAACTCAGCAATAATTTGCCGGTACTTACCCCGGATATGACCAATAATATTTCCCGTGGCGATTATAAGGATTGGATGAGGGAAACCAGGCAACTAACCAAAGAGGTATATGCATCTGCACGGATTGGTGAAAAGTTAGGGTACAGGTATATGTACGATCATTTTGGTGAGGTACGCATGCAATTGCTCAAGGGAGGCATCCGACTTGCGGCTATGCTTAATGATATCTTCGATCCCACTTCGGCCAAATAGGTCCTTTGGTAACAGGACTTTATTTACGTAACAGATGGCCGTAGCGGTCCCTGAATTCTTTTGGGGTGAGCATATGCTTCTTTTTAAAGGTCTTGGTAAAATGACTCTCGTCGGTGAACCCGAGTTGGTGTGCGATCTCTGAGATCGGGGCGGAGGTGTTCTTCAGCCGGAATTCGGAGATCAGGATCTTGTAGTTCAGAATGTACTGTCTGATGCTCTCTCCCGTTTCTTTTTTGAAAAAATTATTGATATAGTTAGGAGACATATGAAAGGTGTCGGCCAGGTTTTCGATCTTCATAAGCTCAGAATCGTATACATTTTGCCTGATATACCCCAATAACTGGTCTGCTTTGTTGATGTATACCGTAGGCTCAGGTTGCCCCTCGGTCCGGTAGCGGGCGATGATATTCCTTGCGATGATGCTCAGAATGGTAGAAACGCCATCCGTTAGAATGTGGAGGTAAAACTCTTTCTCTTCCTTGTACTCATTTACGATAAGTGATTTGGCGTACCATACGATCTTTCGATCTTCAGGATTATCGATAGCATCGCCGGGAAGAATATTCGGGTGATGTAATATATGCTCTATGAGCTCCAGCCAATCGGTACGGTCGGGCAGCCTGGTCTTGTTTGAAAAGAAAAGCTCCGTAAAACGTATGTTGGTAAAATGCGTTAATTCTTCAATGTCGAAACTGTGTTTATCTTCCGGAGCGATCAGAAATACACACCCTTTAGTGTAAGGTACTGCAATGTCGTTGATATGGTGTATGCCTTTTCCTTTGTCAATAAAGATCAGCTCAAAATAATTCTGCCGGTGTGGGACGACATCCCAGGAATCGGTTTCCCATTCATTAACGATAAAGGCGTTGTGTAAGTTAAATCGAGTCATAATGAAGCTGTCTTTTTTTACCGTGATCCTGCGGTTTTGATCTTTTTGATGTTGTTAATCAGATAGTTGCGACTGGACTGGCAAAAATATCGTCTTTTTTTACAAGTAAAGAATTTGTAACCCTTTTTATTTTTGCGGTCCTGAAAATCAGTAGAATAGATGTTTAGAGATGTTTGGTGTTTGACACCCCACTGGAAGTGGATGTTCATTGCAATGTTGTTGCTGCACGGAGGGTATCACATCCTCTTTTTTGACGCCTTCATTAATTTGTGGAATGCAGGATTTCAGGAAACAGAGGTCTTTACCGGAAGTCTGTATTTATACTCCGTGATCTTTATTCCGCTATTGCAACTGGTTGCGGGTTTGATGCTCGTATTGGGATATAAGGAAAAACTGGTATTGGGCGTTTTGTTCTATGTCTTACTGTTTGCCGGATATTGTGCCTTAGACAGTAATTATCCCTTAGGCTTTATGGCCTACTTTGGGATGGCCTTTTTTGGATTGTTCGTGCTTTCAGGGCAGTACTGCGACTGCAGCTGTCAGGAGAGTAAAAAATATAGAAAGATACCTACAGGAGGTATGTAACGTGGTCTGACCCTAAACAGCCACTTACAGGATCCTGCTATGTTCATTTGATTTTTTTAAGTTGTTGAACAGGGGGGCGATAGCCTCCCTGTTTTTTTATACCCCAAAACGATAGGTGTTCTTTCTCCAATACCTAGAGCTCTCTTTTTAAGCCTCACTTTTTCTAATGAAATATAACGGTTTTGCAACCTTAGCGATAGGGTTAAAAGAAACGGTGTTTACAGTAAGTTTTTTTCTGGATATCAGTTAAATGGTTGATTTGCAGGAAGTAGAGAATAACAAACCAGTTTTTGCTCGTTTTTTACAGGATCCAGGCCGGATCACTACCGTATCTTTGCCCTGTTGATAATGAGACGACTAACAGCTATGTTAGTCCATCTAACCTTAAGCAGGTAGATACAAAGTTTTCATAATTGATTTTTTAAGTTGGTTGGTTGATGATACAGGGATTGCATTCGCATTCCCTGTTTTTTTTTGTAGTCATGAGGTTGGAACAATAACCGTTGTTTCGTCTGTTTGCAAGACTACAAGGCGTGTAGGTTTAAGTAGCAGTAAATCAGCAGGGTACGAGGTTGTTTCTGAAGAAAAATGCTTGTTTTTTACTGTTTCTGAATCGGATAGCTGAACGATATTTGCATCGTTGAAAATCAAGGGGTTACCATATGGGCCCGGGAATTAAGAACAAGTTTTTCATATTTTGATTATTGATTTTATTGGTTAGTGTTTTAAAAGGGATCTGGTGCTGATCCCTTTTTTTATGTCCTATCCCGGAGATCAAAAAATGGCTAAAGAATATTTCTGAAGGTGAGGTTGATCCTCGGTGTCATTTGGCGTTTGCTTTTTGGAAGCTGGTGTTGCCAGTGATGCTGGGTGCTTCCCTTCATAAGAAGAATACTTCCGTTTTCAAGAACCAATTTTTGCTTTAGTGACTTGTCCTTTTTATGGCGAAAGTGAAACATGCGGTCCTGCCCAAAACTAACTGAGGCGATCACAGGATCGGTGCCCAATTCCTTTTCATCATCGGCATGCCAGCCATTCGAATCGTTTCCATCCCTGTAGAGATTGAGTAAGCAGCTGCTGAAGTCGGTTCCGGTGAGCTCTTTTACCCGCTTCAGGATCTCGTGGAGCAGGGGCGTGTATGGGTTGGGATCAAGGGTGAGACCACTATAGGTATAGGGATTGCTATTTGCTGCATAAAGTGCAGTAAGCCTGGGTTGGTCGATCCATTTTCCGAAAATACGCACCTGATCGGCTCGCCACGCTATTTCTTTATACAGTAGCTCATAGTAGTGTTTACTTTCTGCTACATTAAAGGCATTCGGAAAGTACCAGACATCGGCCTGTGGCATATCAAGGGCATATGAAAGGGCTTTATCCATCAGGAAGTAAGTACTTGTTTGTGGCTGTTTCGATATTCTGAAGGCGATTTTCCTGTAAACTTTTTAAACGATTTATTGAAGTAGGAAAAGTTGTTGAAGCCACATTCAAAGCTAATTTCGGTGATGCTCATTTTGTTTTCCGAAAGTAATTTGGAGGCGTGCACCAAACGGTATTCGTTAACGAACTGAGTGAATGTTTTTCCCGACACTTTTTTGAAGTATCTGCAAAATGAGGGCGTGGTCATTCCGGCCATATCGGCCATATCATCGAGTGGTATGGGCTCCTGGAAATGGGTTTTCACGTGATTGAACAGCTTATTGATGCGTTCATTGTCTTCTACATTAGCTTGCATAGTATATCCCGATGCGTTCAGGATCTGATATTCCTGAGAGAGCGACATATCATTTAGTATGGATAAAAGCCCCAGGAATCGATCGAATCCCTGGCGGTCGGCGAGTTCCAGGACACGCTTCCCAAGGTGATATTTGGTTTCACCTCCAAAGGCTAATCCAGTTTTACTACGTTCTATAAGCTGCCTGATATTGCGCATTTCCGGTTTGTTTTCGGTGAGACTGTCTATGAACTCAGGGTGAAACTGTATAACGATCTCACTTTCATTACCGGTAAGTTTATCGGTGAATCCGCAATGTGGCAGGTTGGAGCCTATAAGAATAAGCTCTCCTTCGGTAAAATAGGATATATGGCTACCTATTTGCCGCTTTCCTGATCCGCCATGAACATACACCAGTTCGATCTCCGGATGATAGTGCCAGTAGTTGGTGTTCTCATTCTCGCTACTGTTGTAACGTGCTAGTGTATAGGAGCTTCCAAAGGAAGGGTTGATACGTTCCAGGGCGGGTTTCTTGGTGCTCATATGCTGTTGTTTTTTAATAGCTAACCATGCTTACTGCATGCAAAGATATGGAATATTAACCTGAATATGTGTTAATTTAACACGGGGTTAATTTATGAGGTAGTAATGCGTTAATATAGTGCATATATCGGTAAAAATTACCGTAGTGGCCCCTGTATGCCACTCCTATATTTGCAGCGTTACTGAAGTTCAACCCAAAACAAGTTTAGAGATGAGAAAATTATTTAAAATGAGTTTTGCCCTTTTGATGATCGCATTCGTTGGAACCGGGCAATTGGCAGCAAACACTGTAGAAGATAAAGTGATCTTATTGAATGAAGGTGGTGAAGCTAA
>NZ_JADMKT010000074.1:22516-259072 GCF_016786255.1 Robertkochia sediminum | reverse complement strand
AAGCTGTTGCAGTTGAAGCTGATAAAACTTATGTTGGACAACCATTTTTCAGAACAGAGAATAATGTAGTGAGCATAAACATGCTCAATATGGATACCACTCCTGTAACAGTAAAGGTATACGACCAGTTTGATCGTGTGTTATTCGATCAGATCATCACCGCAGATGACTCTGTTGGTAAGGCTTTCGACTTTTCAAATGTTGAAGACGGGGTTTATACCATTGTTGTTAAGAAGGGTGCTAATAAATTCGTAAAGAGAATCGAAAAGATCTAATCACGAGTTCATATAGTTATTTTAATCGATGTCGAAGGAGGGGATTAGATCCCCTCTTTTTTTTGCTTTGAATAAAGGGAGCAAAATACAATTTTACGAACAATATACGCTTTATTGTCATTCAGTGTCTTCATTTAGCACATATAGGTTAAAATAGTGCATAAAGTGGAAAAAATTGAAGTAGTGTAACCTTGGTTCTGTTGCGATATTTGCCATGTAATTAAAGTTCAAAAAAGAAAAAGCAAGATGAAAAAAATATTTAAACTAAGTTTCGCCCTTTTGATGATCGCATTCGTTGGAACCGGGCAATTGGCAGCAAACACTGTAGAAGATAAAGTGATCTTATTGAATGAAGGTGGTGAAGCTAAAGCTGTTGCAGTTGAAGCTGATAAAACTTATGTTGGACAACCATTTTTCAGAACAGAGAATAATGTAGTGAGCATAAACATGCTCAATATGGATGCCACTCCTGTAACAGTAAAGGTATACGACCAGTTTGATCGTGTGTTATTCGATCAGATCATCACCGCAGATGACTCTGTTGGTAAGGCTTTCGATTTTTCAAATGTTGAAGACGGGGTTTATACCATTGTTGTTAAGAAGGGTGCTAATAAATTCGTAAAGAGAATCGAAAAGATCTAATCGCGAATACATATAGTTATTTTAATCGATAGTTGAAGGAGGGGATTAGATCCCCTCTTTTTTTTGTCCTGTTTTGGGTGCCGGGGCAGAAAGGTGTGGATCGCTGTGGGAAGAAAGACTTGAATTACTATAGGAAAAGCCTTGAATTGCGGCAGTTGGAATTCACTCAGGCCTGCTTCGGGGATTTATCGTGTTTTACGTATTCAAGCTTTCGAAAGCGTACAGCCTCCCAGTCGTCGTTCACCTTGACGTTCTTAACCGCTTCAAAACATTTGCGGTTAAGTTGGGTCCAGGGATAGGCATTGGTAATGTCTGTGTCATAGCGCTCTGAGCGTTTTCTCGGATGAGCGATCCATAGCACAGCATCTTCCTTTAATTTGTGAAGTACGGTAGGGAGCTGATTCTCAAGTTCGGCGATCGTAGTCACAAAGATCAGTGCGAATTCGATCTTACTGATCTGAATGACCGACTCGTAGATCTCTATATCGACGAGGGATGCAAGTTCATCGCTAAAGCCTTCCGGCTCGTTCAATACGAGAATGGCATCCTGATTTTCGAGTTTAAGTTTTTCGAACAAGGTCTTCATAGGCCTAAAGTTACGAAATATGGTCAGTAAAACCTTGTTTTACAGAGCAGTATGTTTTGGTGCGCTATAGCTTAGGTCAAAGGTGGGATCGGGGAGGTTGAGGTGCTATACTGCGCTTTCAATAAAGTCTTACAGGCGCGATGAGTAGAATGCGTTCAAAAAAAAAGGTCCGCCCCTTTCGGGAACGGACCTTTTAAGCGTTTGTATAAGGACCTTATTTGATCAGGTCGTAGCTTCGTTTCACGAATTTAGTGAGTTCCTCTCCTTTGAGAAGTCCTTGTGAAAGGCGGGCAAGATCCAGCGACTGATTGATCAGACGCTCTTTCTTAGCCTGTGTTTTAGAGGCGAGCATTTTGCCCACCAACTCATGATTGGTATTGACTACCAGGTTGTACATTTCCGGCATATTACTCATCCCGAACATACCTCCACCTCCGGTAGCGCTCATCTCTTTCATACGTCTCATGAACTCGGGCTGAGTGATCACGAATGGAGCGGTATTGCTATCCAGGGCTTCCAGTTGTACGGTGAACTTTTCGCTCGGGATCACCCCTTCGAGAAGGGTTTTAAGCGTTTCTTTCTCCTCGTCGTTCAATTTTGAGATCTGCTCCTCATCTTTCTTGATAAGGTTATCGAGAGAATCAGAATCTACACGGGCAAAACTAATGTTCTCCTTACTGGTTTCCAGTTTCTGCATGAGGTGAGAAACAATGGGCGAATCCATAAGCAAAACTTCGTAACCACGATCTTTGGCCTCGCTAATATAGCTATGCTGTGCGTCTTTGTCCGAAGCATACAGGATCACCAGTTTGTTGTCCTTGTCGGTATGCTGGTCTTTGATCTTCTCCTGTAGTTCTTCAAAGGTGTAGTAGGTGTTATCTACCGTTGGGTATAAGGCGAACTTCTCTGCTTTTTCGAAGAACTTCTCTTCCGATAGCATACCGTATTCGATAACCACCTTGATGTCGTTCCATTTTTGTTCGAAGTCCTCACGATTTTCATTGAAAAGACTTTTGAGCTTGTCGGCTACTTTCCTGGTGATGTAGTTCGATATTTTCTTCACATTACCATCGGCCTGTAGATACGATCGCGATACGTTAAGGGGAATATCCGGTGAATCGATCACCCCACGCAGCATGGTGAGAAACTCAGGAACGATACCTTCTACATTATCGGTAACAAAAACCTGGTTCTGGAACAGTTGGATCTTATCTTTCTGAATGTTGATATCGTTGGTAAGTTTCGGGAAATAAAGGATCCCGGTAAGGTTGAACGGATAATCAACATTAAGGTGAATATGGAAGAGAGGCTCTTCGAACTGCATAGGGTAGAGTTCCCTGTAGAAATTCTTGTAGTCTTCATCCGATAGGTCTGCCGGTTGTTTGGTCCAGGCCGGCTCCGGATTGTTGATGATGTTATCTACAGTGATCTTTTCTTCTTTGGCGTCTTCAACTTCACCGGTGGTTTTGCTTTCTTCTCTGGTACCGAACTTAATGGGGATCGGCATAAATTTATTATACTTCACCAAGAGCTCTTCAATACGGGCATCTTCCAGGAATTCTTCAGAATCACCGTTAATATGAAGGATGATCTCCGTACCACGCTCCTTGCGATCACTTTCTTCAAGCGAATATTGAGGTGAGCCGTCGCAGCTCCAGTGCGCTGCAGGTTCGTCCTTGAACGATTTGGTGATGATCTCTACTTTGTCGGCTACCATAAATGCCGAATAGAATCCCAGGCCAAAATGTCCGATGATCCCACTGTCCTTGGCAGAGTCCTTGTATTTTTCAAGGAATTCTTCCGCGCCGGAAAATGCCACTTCATTGATGTACTTCTGCACTTCATCGGCGGTCATTCCCACACCTTGATCAAGAATGTGGAGTTTCTTTCCCTCCTTATCGATCTTAACTTCGATCACCGGGTCACCGTATTCCACACCTGCAGCCTCTCCTATATTAGTAAGGTGCTTTAATTTAAGGGTAGCGTCGGTCGCATTTGAGATCAACTCTCTTAAAAAGATCTCGTGATCGCTGTAAAGAAACTTCTTGATGAGCGGAAAAATATTCTCAACAGATACATTAATATTTCCGGTTGTCATAGCTGTTTAATTTGAATTAATTACGACTACCAAATGGCAAAAAAAATACCATATCCACCAGGTGTGACAACATGTCAGAAATCGTGGTTTTTAGTATTTGGCATAAGTTTAACAAAAATAATGTTTAATAAATTTGCTAAAAAGATAAACAGGGTGTATTTTAGCGGTATCATTATGGGAAAACTTGCTATGAAAAGTTAACAATGAAATATTCCTGTAATTGGTTTGTTTATTTATTGGTTAGGTTGTTTGGGAAACGCGCTTTTATCTAAAGGCGCGTTTTCTGCGTTTATAAAGCTGTGTTAATGTTGTTTAAAGTTTTAGGAAAAAAGATAAACATGAGTTATTTTTGTTCAAAACTTATTGAATGACAGCAAAGAAGACAGCATCGAAACAAAAGATATCGGCCTCCGCGATCCTGGATTATTATATGAATCGTGTTCTTGAACACAATGCTATTCCTGAATCGGTTTACCTGTTTTGCAAGGAAATGGAGATCACGGAAAAAGAATTTTACCAATTCTTCCCTTCCATTTCAGCCTTAGAGAAAGAGGTTTGGAATCAATTCTTTGATCACACCATGAGCCTGCTTCAAAAGGATGAGGCTTTTCATGGCTATGAGAATCGTGAGAAACTTCTAAGCTTTTTTTACACCTTTTTTGAATTGCTTATGCTTAATCGCAGTTATGTATTGCGGGTAACTCATGAAGGAAAAGGGGGATTTAAAGACCTTGAACAGCTTAAGGGATTGCGCAGCAGGGTGAAAGAGTTTGCCCACGGACTCATAGAAGAGGCGAACGAAGATAAACAGTTAAAGGTGAGTCAGCGTTCTCCCCAGATCTTCTCGGAAGGGGCCTGGGTTCAACTGCTTTTGATCATGAAATTCTGGATCGAAGATGAATCGCCGGGATTTGAAAAGACCGATGTGTTTATCGAGAAATCGGTGAATACCGTATTCGACCTTTTTGAATCGACCCCGCTGGATAAGGTGCTTGACCTCGGTAAGTTCTTATGGAAAGAACGTATGAACCGATAAATGAAGAGGAACGACCATGAAAACATTAGACCATATACCTACGGGTAAGATAGAGCGTGCCGGAAAGCTGGTGACCACGGGAGCCAGGGTCGGGAGTAACTATCTCAAATACTACGCTGGCAAGCTGGTAAATCCCGAGCTTAGCCGCGATCAGCTAAATGAAGAAAACGCAGAAGACATTTATAATGGGCTAAAATCCCTAAAGGGAAGTGCCCTGAAAGTGGCCCAAATGCTTAGCATGGAGAAAAACCTGCTCCCCCGTGCCTATGTCGAGAAATTCTCTCTGGCGCAGTTTTCGGTTCCCCCTTTATCTGCGCCATTGGTGCGGAAAACCTTTAAAAGATACCAGGGAAAATATCCTGAGGAGATCTTTGATACGTTTAGCCGGAATTCTGTGAATGCAGCTAGTATCGGACAAGTACATAAAGCCACTATAGACGGTAAAGAGCTCGCTGTTAAAATACAGTATCCCGGAGTGGCAGAAAGCGTAAGTAGTGACCTCGCATTGGTAAAGCCTTTTGCGATCAAAATGTTCAACCTGCAGGGTAAAGACTCTGATAAGTATTTTAAGGAGGTGGAGCATAAATTGCTGGAAGAGACTAATTATATTCTTGAAGTACAGCAGAGTGAAGAGATCACCAAAGCCTGTGCGCATATCGAAGGGATCAGGTTTCCGCAATATTACAGCGAATGGTCCAGTGAACGCATCATTACCATGGATTGGATGCATGGAGTACACCTTAGCGAGTTCGTCGCTACCGATTTCAGCCGGGAGACCGGCGACCGATTGGGGCAGGCCCTTTGGGATTTCTATATGTTTCAGATGCACGGCTTGCGAAAGGTACATGCCGATCCGCATCCGGGGAATTTCCTGATCAGTGAGAAAGATGAGCTTATCGCTATAGACTTTGGATGTATAAAAGAGGTACCTGAAGAGTTCTATGTGCCTTATTTTGAACTGGCCCGAAAAGAAGTTTTCGAAGATCGGGAACTGTTTGACCAGAAATTGTTCGAGCTTGAGATCCTTACCGATAGCGATTCTGAAGAAGAATTGGCTTTCTTTAAGGCCTTGTTCCGGGAGATGCTGGCCATTTTTACCTCACCATTTAATGCGGAGACCTTTGATTTTTCAGACGATGGATTTTGGGGTAATATAGCCGATCTAAGCGAGCGCTACGCCAACGATCCGCAGATCAGAAAAATGAACGGTAACAGAGGGTCCAAGCACTTTCTATACATCAACCGCACCTTCTTTGGATTGTACAATTTATTGCATGATCTCAAGGCTAGAGTAACTGTAAATAATTATAGAAAATACTTGTCATAAAGTGACTTTGATTGATGCAATGAAAAAGGGAGCTCCCATATGGTATTGGAAGCTCCCTTTTCTTTTTATCAGTGAACTTAATTAATTGGAAGCGGCCTCTGCATCTTCCGATTTTCTGTTCTTAACGTGTTTTTCCAACCATTGATCTTGTTCCCACAGCATATGGAGTATGCTTTCCTTGGCACGATATCCGTGACTTTCTTTAGGGAGCATAACCAGCCTTACCGTTGCGCCCAATCCTTTTAGCGCATTAAAATATCGTTCACTTTGCATAGGGTATGTTCCGCTGTTGTTATCTGCGACCCCGTGAATAAGGAGTAAGGGCGTTTTCATCTTATCGGCATGCATAAATGGCGACATGGTGTAGTACACTTCAGGAGCTTCCCAGTAGGAACGTTGCTCACTTTGAAATCCGAATGGCGTCAGGGTTCGGTTGTACGCCCCGCTTCGGGCAATTCCGGCCGCGAACAGGTCGGAGTGCGAAAGCAGATTGGCTACCATGAATGCCCCGTAACTATGACCTCCAACGGCAACCCTGTTTGGATCTATATAGCCCTTTTCATTTAGCGCATCGATCGCAGCCTTTCCGTTAGCGACCAATTGGGCGCGGAAGCTGTCGTTAGGTTCGGCATCACCTTCCCCGATAATTGGGAAAGCGGCATCGTCGAGCACGGCATACCCCTTGGTTACCCAGAATACCGGGGAAGCCCAGCTTGGGAAGGTAAATTCGTTAGGGTTTTGCGTATTTTGTGAGGCAGAGCTTTTGTCTTTATACTCCCTGGGATAGGCCCATAGAATCAGAGGGAGTTTTTCTCCGCTTGACGGATCGTAGTTCTCCGGAAGATACAGGGTACCTGAAAGATCGAGTCCGTCGTCCCTCTTGTAGGTGATCACTTCTTTGTGCACGTTCGCCAGACTTTTGAACGGATTCTCAAATTGGGTTAACGGCATTGGAGCCATGCGTCTTTTTAACGATCGCATGTAATAATTAGGATACTCGTTCTTCGACTCTATACGCACCAGGAGCTGATCTTCTTTTGGTTTGTAATCCAGCAGATTCTCTTTTTTACCTTCCAGTTTAGAGGTATAGATACGCTGCTTTTTCATGGTTTTGAGTTCCACCCGGTCTACAAAAGGGAATTGCCCTTCCGGTGTGTAACCCGCTCCCATCATATACGCGTGGTCGCCCTTATCGAGGAACAGGGTATTTCTGCCAAATTTGTTTCTTGCGGTCACAAAGCGTCCCGGATCACTATAGACATCCTGGTAGTTTCGGTCTTCGATGATCTTAACCTTGTCCGGGGCTGAAGGATCAAAGAGATAGGTCTTGGTATTTCTGTTGTTAAACCAACGGTCGTAAGCCACAGCAGTGTGATCATCGCCCCAGGTGATCCCTGCATAGCGATTCTTTAATTTTAAAAGTGCTTTCGGGGTCTGATTGAAGGGAGCGCTCCATAAGTACACCTGGTCGCGGTATTCGGCTTCGGTGGCAGGGTCACCGCCATCCAATGCTTCTACATAATATAAGGTAGCACCCTTATCACTTCTCCAGCCAATACTTCTTTTTCCCGTATACGTAGCCATAAAGCCTTTAGGAAGTTCTTCCCTTAAGGGATCCTCTGCGATCACTGAAACAAGGTCGCCTTTCGGAGTGTAAACGACGGTGGTCGAAGGGAACCTGTAGTAAGGAACAATATAGGAGAATGGTTTTTTGATCTCAGATACCATGATATACTTATGGTCCGGAGATACAGAAATATTGTCATGCATGGCCGTTGACTTCCAAAGGGTTTTTGTTCCATCCAGGTCTACCTTATAGATCTCAGACCGGGCCAGTTGTTCAAAGTTGAATTCGTCAGACGGGTCCTTTAACAGGTCCTGGTAGGTTCTGTTCTGGGCCTTTTTACCGTCATTGGTTGAAATGGTGGGTCCCGTAGGAACGGCTTCTGCAGTATTGATAAGTGGCTTGCGATCGGAAGGCAGCATTTTTACCAGCAGGGAAGAGCCCTCGTCAACCCAATTGATCACATCGCCCATGTTCGCATTTAAAACAGGGTCGGTAAGTCTTTTTAGCTCGCGGGATTCCAGCTCCAGTACCCAAAGGGCCACCCCGTTTTCTGTGGTATTGGTAAAGGCGATGAATTCCTCATTAGGAGAAAGGGAGAAATTGGCCAGCCTGGCATTTTCAGGGATACCCTCGATCGCATAAAGTTCATCACCCATAGGGTCCTTGATCTTTACATTGTTCACATAGCGGGTTCTGCTGCCAATATTGGTCTTCGGATTAATACGCAGTCCGCCCAGGCGCATTTCGGTTTCCGAGAGTTCGGCCACCGAACTGTATGCACTTCTGTAAAGCAGTAACATGTGTTCGTTGTTGTCGGTAAGAAATACCTGGGGAGCAGGAGTCGCCTCTGCCAGCTCCAGGATCTCGTTCGAAGGTTTTTGGTAATTCAGTTTTTCCTGAGCCAGTCCTAAAGCAGAAAAGGCCAGAAAAAAGCATCCAAAAATTAATGTTCTCATGAATGGATTTTTTAAACGATTTGTAGTGTGTGATTTGCAATTGGAAAGATATGAATTTTTTTACCTGTAGAAGTCGTTATGCTCAGGGTGGAAATTGCGATATTTTCGAATTTCTCAATGAAATGGGCACTTTTTTATGTATTTTTAATTTGTAGTTTTGCTTCACTCAGATAAGATCAATTAAACAAACAACATATGTATAATTCACGTTTTGCCGGTCTTGGTTATTACGTTCCTGAAAATGTGGTTACTAATGACGACCTGTCAAAGGTAATGGACACCAGTGACGAGTGGATCCAGGAGAGAACCGGTATAAAAGAGAGGCGCCATGTGATCAAGGGCGAGGAAACGACCATGACGATGGGAGTTAAGGCCGCCGAGCAGGCTATTGAGCGCTCGGGCCTGGATAAGGATGAGATCGATTTTATAGTATTCGCCACCTTGAGTCCTGATTATTATTTCCCTGGACCGGGAGTAATGGTGCAGAAAGAATTGGGATTAAAACGCACTGTTGGGGCCCTTGATGTTAGAAATCAGTGTTCCGGATTTGTGTATGCCGTTTCTGTTGCCGACCAGTATATTAAAACAGGGATGTATAAGAACATTCTCGTGATCGGTTCTGAAACCCATTCTCCGGGATTGGATTTCACTACCAGAGGGCGTGGGGTTTCTGTGATCTTCGGTGATGGTGCCGGAGCAGCAG
Organism: Robertkochia sediminum; assembly: GCF_016786255.1. GTDB lineage: Bacteria > Bacteroidota > Bacteroidia > Flavobacteriales > Flavobacteriaceae > Robertkochia > Robertkochia sediminum. Next base: position 249,882 of record NZ_JADMKT010000074.1, on the reverse strand, counting down.
TATTAACAAGGGAAGAAGACAACAGCAAAGGGATTTTGTCTACCCACCTGCACTCAGAGGGAGAGCATGCCGAAGAGCTGGCTCTTATCGCTCCCGGAATGGGAAGACATTGGGTAACCGATATTATTAAGAACAACGATCCTGAAGAAACTTCGTACTGGCCGTATATGAACGGACAGTTCGTATTTAAGAATGCTGTCGTACGTTTTAGTGAGGTGATCATGGAAGGACTTAAGACTAATGAACTCTCTCCGGCAGATATCGATATGCTGATCCCGCACCAGGCTAACCTCAGAATTTCACAATTTATTCAAGGGAAATTCAAGCTTAGCGACGACCAGGTGCATAACAATATTATGAAATACGGTAATACGACCGCTGCGTCTATTCCGATCGCACTTACTGAAGCCTGGGAGCTCGGTAAGGTGAAGGAGGGCGACCTTGTGGTGCTGGCTGCTTTTGGTAGTGGCTTCACCTGGGGAAGTGTGATCATACGGTGGTAGAGTATATCGCTAACATAAAAAAAACCGGCCTAAGCCGGTTTTTTTATTCTAATCGGGGAACACCCTGTTCCAGTCATTGGCCATATCGATCACCAGCCAGCCATGCCTGGCGGCTTCATCGAGTCCTTTATCCAGTCTTCCGATATGGGATTCCTTGTCGTAGGCCCACTCCCGAATAGAATCGGTGTGATGCAGGTACAACTGCATGCTCGGATCTTTGGTGTCGGAGTAGAGCAGCATCTGCAGATCGCCATCAGAATTTCCGGCAGCGAATACGGGGACCTTCCCGATAAAGCGATTGATACCAATAGGCTTACCTTCCTTATCGTCTATGAATTCCAGCTCAGGCAACCGGTTGATGTGTACGGTGTTCGAATCGGTGATCCATTCGGTTTTGATGCTACTACCCACCACCTGGTAGGGAGGGATCCCATAAGTAACCTCGGCCCAGGCGCGCAGAAACTCGACGCCTCCTCCCGAGACAATAAAGGTCTTGAAGTCATGAGCCCTGAGGTATTCCAGTAATTCCAGCATGGGCTGATAGGTCATCTGATTAAATGGTTTTCCGGTTTTCGGGTGGGTAGCATAGGACATCCAGTCCTGCACGATCTTGCGGAATTCCTGCGGACTCGTCCCTGCATGGGTGGTCATTACCAATTGGGCAATAGCCTTAAGGCCCTGTGCTTCGACATTCTTATAATTGCCTTCCAGGATCGATCGGTAAGGTTCCTGCTCCTTCCATTCGGGATGGTCATCTGCCATTTCCTTGATGCGATCTATAACAAAAAGCAATTGAAAGTAGACGGGTTGTTCGGCCCATAAGGTTCCGTCATTATCAAAGGTCGCTATCCGGTCCTGTATCGGAATAAAGCCTGTACTCCCTTCATTGATGGCGTCGCTCACAAATTTTATAATGGCCGATTTGTGTGCTCCATCATTCCAGGAAGGCAGGGGATCGGTTGCATATGCATCTGTCTTTAGTTCGCCGGATGATGCAGACGAATCGTTAGCTCCTTGTTCTTGTTTGCATCCCCAAAAGGCCAAGAGTAAAAAAAGAAAGAGGGCGGTAGTAAAAGATGAAGTTTTCATAGGCTGTGTTTTGCTGTAAAAGGGAACAGGCACTAAAGGTGCCTGTTCGTTATTTATTGAAATCTTTCGGAAGGTCTAATTACTTCCGATGTTCTTTAATTTCTCTTCAATACTACTCAGGTTGAAGGCTCCCGGAGACTGACTCGGAGGATATTCTTTCATGGTCATCAGGAATTGAGCTGCCATTTGCTGGATGGGAACCAATACGAAGGCGCGATCCAGTAACCAGTCGTAATAGGTGTTTGAGTTGTGTTGTGCCTTTTCGAAAGGATCTCTTCTTAAATTGAAGACATTCGGTACCCTGAGCTCTACGAAAGGCTCTACCCATACTCCGAATTTCTCACCGCGGTTCTCAAGGAAGACCACCTTCCAGTCGTCATAGCGTGCCGCTACGATCTGTCCGTCATCATTCACGTACCAGAATTCACTCCTTGGTGACTTGTCGGTTTCTCCCTTTAAATAGGCGTTGAGGTCGTAGCCGTCGATATAATTCTTGTATTTACGCCCGTTTAGTGTAACCCCATTCATGATCTTTTCTTTGATGCCTGGTGCACCGGCGATAGCGGCGAAAGTGGGTAGCCAATCTTCGTGTGCCACGATCCCGTTCAGCGTTACTCCGGCAGGATATACGCCTGGCCATCTCACAAAGGCCGGAACCCTGTAGGCTCCTTCCCAGTTCGAATTCTTCTCGCTTCGGAATGGTGTGGTTCCTGCGTCGGGCCAGGTGTTGTAGTGAGGACCGTTGTCGGTGGAGTACATGACCACCGTATTTTCGGTAATGCCCAGCTCGTCTAAAAGATCCAGTAGCTCTCCTACATGCATGTCGTGTTCGACCATACCATCAGAGTATTCGTCCTGACCACTTATCCCTCTGTGCTCTTCTTTAACATGGGTGCGGAAGTGCATGCGGGTACCGTTCCACCATACGAACCAAGGCGTACCTGCCTCGTGTTGCCTTTTGATAAAGTCTTTTGCGGCTGCCACGGTCTCATCATCAATGGTCTCCATGCGTTTTTTGGTTAATGGTCCGGTATCTTCTATACGCTGACCATTTCCGGTAGCCCAGGTGTGTAATACCCCTCTTGGACCATAGGTTTCACGGAAGGTCTTACCATTTTTAAGCATCATATCTCCGGGATAGTCTTCATTTTCGGGCTCTTCCTCAGCATTGAGGTGATATAGGTTTCCGAGAAATTCATCAAAGCCGTGGTTGGTAGGCAGGTGGGTGTCAAGGTCCCCCTGATGATTTTTTCCAAACTGTCCGGTGGCATAGCCCTGGCTTTTCATGACAGTGGCCATGGTCACATCACTCTCCTGCCACCCCTGCTCTGCACCGGGAAGTCCTACTTTGGTCATCCCGGAACGCACAGGAACAGATCCACTAATGAATGCTGCCCTGCCCGCTGTACAACTTTGCTGAGCGTAGTAATCGGTAAAGGCAACTCCTTCTTTGGCGATCCTGTCTATGTTTGGAGTTTGGTATCCCATCATACCACGATTGTTGTGGCTGATGTTCCAGGTACCAATGTCGTCACCCCAGATGACGAGGACGTTGGGTTTTTTGTTGTTTTGAGCTTGAGCTTCCTGGAAAGGGATGGTGAGAAGCATGCAAACAATCAGCATTAACACATTGTAAAATCTCATCTTTTTTTAACTGTTATTTGGTTAAACGTTTATTCGTTAACCACAGCTAAGGAGGAATTTTGCAGTACGCTTGGGGGGCAGATGATAGTCACAGGAGGTTCACGTATTGGTGATAGGTCATAAAATTAATGGGGAGTTCAAAGTATCTAAAGTATTAAAATTCAGCTAATTATAGGGATGTTTTAAGTTGTTATAAGTTCGTTTTCAGAATATTGAGTGTTTTAACAATGTTTTTCTGGATAGTTTTGTAGGTGTAGAGGTATGCGGGTAGGTAATTATCGATGGTATATGATGAATTTTGGATGTAGAGTTATAAATGTATTTTTCCTACCTGCCTACCTGCCTACCTGCCTACCTGCCTACCTGCCTACCTGCCTACCTGCCTACCTGCCTACCTACCTGCCTACCTGCCTAACTGGCTAACTGTATAACTGCCTCACCTTAATAATCAAAATCCCGGGAAGTACTGCTTTTCCCGGGATCTCTGTTAACAACTGTCAATAAACACTAACCATCAACTATAAATTGACGAGTTATTAAGTACTATAAAATACCTCCTCCGCTTTTGGTATTGCTGTCGCGTTGTTTTCTTCTTAAAGCTCTGTTCTTTCCTGAACCGAATTGGTAAGACATACCGACGAAAATGGTTCGGCTTTCCCAGTTAAAGTGTCCCTCCTGCGGATAAGGCCTGTCGGTGTCAAAGCCCCATTGTGCCGTGTTGAAGATGTCGTTAAAATTTAAGCTCACGCTTCCTTTACCCTGAGCAAAGGTGTGTCTTGCCCCGAGGTTTACAAAGTATAATGGTCTTTGTTCTATCTGCAGGGTGGCAGAACGTCCTCTGTACAATCCGAAAACATTAAAAGATAGCTTCTTGGTCGCCTTAAAGCTGTTGTTCATTCTTAGATTAAGGATATTGTTCTCCACCTGGATGGCATCGGTTGTGATATCATCCGGTGTTGGATTTACGATCGACGGATCCAACCGCTCTGTGAGTCCGCGTTGCGTTTGCGAGAAGAACTCTGAACTGAGGTTGACACTCCACCATTTGGTCAGGTTGAGGTTGGTGTTGATCTCCACCCCATAGGCCTCCGTGTCGGCAAAGTTCTCGTACGTCAGGATCTGCTTGGTGAGATCGGTACGGTCTACGAATACCGCCCTGTTGATCTCGTCGTTGATCTGTCTGAAGAAACCTCCAAAACTAATGCTTCCCAATTTTTCCATGCGATGGGTGTAATTCACTTCGAAAGAGTTGGTGAATTGAGGGAGCAGACTTTGATTACCGAATGATGATAGCTGAGGGGTACTCCACTCTCTCACCGGGTTTACCTGCTGCAGTCCGGGACGGTCTACCCTGCGGCTGTAACTCACCTGGTACTGGTTCTTTTCGCTGGGTGCAAAGCGAACGAATGCCGAGGGGTAAACCTGGAAGTAGTCGTCGGTAAAGGTGCGCTCTCCATTGGTGTCTGCGATTACAGATACATCTTCAACGCGTGCCCCGACCTGGTAGCTCCATTTGCCGAAGTTTTGTCCAAAGGTGGCATAGGCCGAATAGATGTCCATTCCGTAAATAAAATTGGTGCTCGGTGTCGGGATCAGGTTGCCATTGCCATCAAAGCTGAATCCGGTGGAAGCGTAATCAACCTCCGTTTCAAAGATGCGCGATTCCAGGCCTAATTCGAGTTTGGACTTTTCGCTAAGCGGATTCACATAATCCAGGTTGACGATGCTTTGGTCTCTTTGTGTGCCTACAAAATCCATATAGTCCGGCACGAGGGAGAAGCCTCTGGTTCTGAAATCGGCATCCTGGGTATTGTCAAAATTACTGTAGTCGGCTTCAAGGATCAGGTTATGTCCTTCTTTCGCAAAATCGCGTTTGTAAACAAAATTGTATTGTTCTGTGCGGTTGTAATCGTCAAAGGTGGCAAGCTGCGTGCTGTTAAGTCCCGGATCCTGGCTGTTTACCACATCGGTGTCTGCATTGCCTAAACCGTCAAATGTATTCTGGTTGGTGAACATAGAGATCGTATTCTTTTCATTTAAATAGAAATCCAGCCCAAACTTATAAAGGTTAGATTTGTTGTTATTCAGGAAATAGAAATACTGGAACTGTTGTTCGTTCAAGGATGAAGCGGGGTCGTCAAGACGTTCGATCTGTCCGATATTCACATTCTTACTGGTGTTGTTTCCGTAGCTTCCGTAGAAGTTAAATTTCCCCTGGCGATAGTTGAGGTCTAAGGATCCATTGAATTTTGCTTCGATCTCATAACCAAGGCCAATATTAGCGTTACCATTGAATCCGATATTCGCATTTTTGTGCAACACGATGTTGATGAGTCCGCTCATCCCTTCCGGGTTGTATTTTGCTGAAGGATTGGTGATCAGTTCGATCTTTTTGATCGAAGTTGAAGGGATCTGACGTAACAGCTGAGCCACGGGAACGTTCGATAGCTTCCCGTCGACCATTACTCTTACGTTGCTGTTTCCTCTCAGGGAGAGGGCTCCGGTTTGCTGGTCGACATTCACTGAAGGGATATTGTTCATGATCTCTGCCGCCGTAGCTCCCTGGGTAGTCAGGTCTTTACCGATATTGATCACTTTACGGTCGATCTTTTGCTCTATGGTAGAGCGCTCGGCTACCACATCCACACCTTCCAGTTCAGTCACATTTTCCTCAAGGGAAATGGTTCCCATATTGATTCGCCTGTTTCCGCGATTAATGGTAATGGTCTTGGTGTAGGTGGTGTATCCAATAAATTGGATCTCAAAGATATGGGTTCCGTCTTCGATCTTTTTGATCTCGAAGCTTCCGTCTTCGTTGGTGATGCCTCCGGTAAGCACGCTTTTATCGGATGCAGATTTGATCACTACAGAGGCGTACGGGATCGGATTTTTAGCGTTCTGGTCGATTACTTTTCCGCTGACAATACCTATCTTTGCGTCACTGATATCAGGTTCATTGGCAGCTGTTTGTGCAGTACTCCATGCGCCAAAAAGCATGGCGCACATCAGAAATAGATGTCTCATTGATTTGTTTTTTGATTGATGATGATTGATGATGAACCCGGATCGTTTAACCTACGTTCAATTAATTGACGAGTTGTAACGTACATTGTTACAGCTCGATTTTTATTTAACAATATTTAACAATGAAAAAAACCTTAGTTCTAGGGGCCTCAACCAAGCCTGAGCGTTACAGCTACAAAGCTGTGGAGAAACTCACCAAAGCAAACATCGAAACGGTTGCGGTTGGACGTCGTAAAGGCGTTGCCTGTGGTGTAGATATCCAGGATGCCCCGGTAGCCTTTGACGATGTGCATACGGTTACCCTGTATCTTAACCCGGAGAATCAGAAGGCGTATTACGACTACATTACCGGACTTAAACCAAAAAGAGTGGTGTTTAATCCGGGAACAGAAAATCCGGAACTATACCGCATCCTTGAGGAGCACGGTATTGAAACCGAAGTAGCTTGTACTTTGGTGTTGATCTCGATCAACGAGTATTAAGAAGTACATGACCTTAAGATAGAAAAGCCGCTCACAGAGCGGCTTTTTTATTTGGGATCAACAGATATTCCCGCGCGGCTTTGTTATTTGTTTTGCTCGACAGAAACTCTTATTGAGATATCTTGCTGTTTGTAGTGATCAGTAAAAGTCCTAAAAAGGTTAACGCCCCGTTGAGGATGAGTATAAAGAACCCAAAATCAAATCCGTAGTGCGTCATGCAATAATCGCTTATCACATAGGATAAAACGGGGGAGGCCAGGGCGATAAAAGGAACTAACTTATCTCTTACCTTCAGTTTGGTGAACAATCCGAAGCTATAGAGCCCCAGCAGAGGGCCATAGGTGTACCCTGCAAAGGTGAAGAGCTTGGCGATCACGCTTTCATTCTGAATGATGTATTTAAAGGTGATGATCACCAGTATAAGTACGAAAGAAAACAATACGTGTATGCGCTTTCTGATCTTTACCCGGTCTGCCTCGGGATATCGTTTTTCCAGGTCGATAATATCTACGCTAAACGAGGTGGTTAGCGAGGTCAGGGCGCTGTCTGCACTACTGTATGCAGCGGCGATAAGTCCGATCAGGAAGAATACAAAAACTCCGGTTCCAAGATGTTCTGAGGCCAGGATGGCAAAAAGGTCGTCCCGATGCGCATCGATACCGGTGCGTAGGGCGTATTCGGTAAGCAGTAATCCCAGGACTAAAAATACCAGTTTAACCACGGTTAACACGATGGTGAACCAGAACATGTTTTTCTGGGCGTCTTTCAGCGAACGACAGGTGAGGTTCTTTTGCATCATATCCTGATCAAGGCCTGTCATCACAACCGCAATAAAGGCTCCGGAGAAGAATTGCTTCCAGAAATAAGCCCCGTCTTTTACATCGTCAAAGAAAAACATACGGGAAAACCTGCTTTCGGTCACGAATTGAAAGAGTCCGCCGCTTTCGGCGATCCCCAGTTTGCCGTATACACTTACTGTAGCCACACCTACGGCAATAAGCATGAACAGGGTCTGCAAGGTGTCGGTATAGACAATGGTCTTGATGCCACTTCTAAAGGTGTAAAGCCAGATGAGGGCAATGGTTATGGTAACTGTGATCCAGAATGGTATGCCCAGGGCATCGAACAGCACCACCTGTAACACATTGGCAACGAGGAAGAGCCTGAAACTCGCTCCCACGATACGGGAGATCAGAAACAGGGATGCTCCCGTTTTATAACTGGCATTCCCGAAACGGCCATCGAGGTAGGTGTATATAGAGGTGAGGTTAAGGCGGTAGTACAAGGGCAGGAGCACCGTACCGATAATGAGGTACCCGAGGATGTACCCGAATACCATTTGCATATAGCTAAATCCGGAAGCTTCTACCCATCCGGGAACAGAAATAAAGGTAACTCCACTCAGGGTGGCGCCTATCATTCCGAAGGCTACTACATACCATGGCGACTGCCGGTTGGCCTTAAAAAAACTTTCGTTGCTTTGTTCTTTTCCGGTGAGGTAGGAGATCAGGATGAGAATGGCAAAGTAGGCAGCGATCAGGGAGACGATAAAGGTGGGTGACATGCAGGTTTAGTTTTTGTGACGGCAAAATACAAAACTTAAGATTATCCTGTTTTATGGACTGATAAAATCGTAAATTCGCCGCGATGGATTTTTCTTCTAAATTACTGGAGCGTGCCGTCGATGAGGTATCCCAGCTTCCCGGAATCGGAAAGCGAACTGCCTTGCGCCTTGTGTTGCACCTCCTGAGGCAGCCCAAAGAACAGACCGAAGATCTGGCCGGGGCGCTACTCGGACTTCGTCGCGATATTCACTACTGCAAGCAATGCCATAATATTTCTGATACCGATCATTGTGAGATCTGTGCCAACCCAAAACGCCAGCAAGAGGTGGTGTGCGTGGTTGAGGATATTCGCGATGTAATGGCTATTGAAAATACCGGCCAGTTTACCGGCCGTTATCACGTGCTTGGCGGTAAGATCTCACCTATGGATGGGATCGGGCCACAGGAGCTCAATATCGAGAGCCTTGTCGAAAAGGTGAAAAGCGGAACGGTGGAAGAGGTGATCTTCGCACTGAGTTCGACCATGGAAGGAGATACGACCAACTTTTATATTTTTAAGCAGATCGAGCCGTTTAAGGTGAAGACATCGGCCATTGCCAGAGGGATCTCTGTGGGCGATGAGCTGGAGTATGCCGATGAGGTGACCCTGGGGAGAAGTATTATGAACCGGGTGCCTTTTGAACACTCACTTAGAGGGTAGGTCAAAGATGGTTCAGGCGATTTTATTGAAATTAATTTAACGATAAATGCCTGATTTGTTTATTTTCGCAACAAACACACTAAAAAATAGCTATTCATTATCAATATGGCAAAATTTGAACTTAAACTGCCCCAGATGGGAGAAAGTGTAGCAGAAGCAACACTTACTACATGGTTAAAAGACGTTGGAGATACGATAGAGGCCGATGAGGCCGTGGTCGAAGTGGCTACCGATAAGGTAGATTCTGAAGTGCCCAGCGAGGTTGACGGGGTGCTGGTAGAGCGATTTTTTGATGTTGATGACGTGGTTAAAGTAGGAGAGGTGATCGCCATTATCGAAACCGATGGCGAAGGTGCCACTACTGAAGCTCCCGCTGCATCTGCCCCAGCTGAAGAAAAACCTGCTACTGCCCGGGCAGAGGAGGCCGCCGCTAATCTTGAAACGCAAATGAACGAGGTGAAGTCTCAGGTAGCTACCGAAGCCCCTGCCGATTTTTCAGATACAGAGCGTTTCTACTCGCCACTCGTAAAGAATATTGCCAAGGAAGAAAATATTAGCCTGGAAGAGCTTGAATCGATCGAGGGAACCGGAAAAGATGGACGAGTGACCAAGGATGATATCCTGGGATATCTGGAAAACCGCGGTACGAAACCTGCTGCGACTGCAGTGCCTCAGGCTAAAACAGCTCCGACCCAACCATCAAAGCCTGCACCGGTAGCGAAACCTGCACCGGCACCGGTATCGGTGAATGGCGAAGATGAGATCATTGAAATGAGCAGAATGGGTAAACTAATCGCCCACCATATGGTAGAGAGTGTGCAAACCTCTGCCCATGTGCAAAGCTTTATCGAAGTCGATGTTACCGCTATCGTGAACTGGCGTAATAAGGTAAAGCGCAGCTTCCAGGAGAAGGAAGGAGAAAAGCTCACTTTTACTCCGATCTTTATGGAGGCCGTAGCCAAAGCCATAAGAGATTTCCCGATGATCAATATTTCGGTTGATGGCGATAAGATCATTAAACGTAAGCATATTAACCTGGGAATGGCTGCAGCCCTGCCTGACGGAAACCTGATCGTGCCTGTGATCAAGAATGCAGACCAGCTTAATCTCGTGGGGATGGCCAAAAAGGTAAATGACCTGGCCAATCGCGCACGTAACAATCAGCTCAAGCCGGACGAGATCCAGGGCGGAACCTATACCGTAACCAATGTGGGAACCTTTGGAAGTGTTATGGGGACACCGATCATTAATCAGCCACAGGTCGCCATCCTGGCGCTGGGAGCCATTAGAAAAGTTCCGGCTGTGATCGAGACCCCTGAAGGCGATCTTATCGGGATCAGACACAAGATGTTCCTGTCTCACAGTTATGACCATCGCGTAGTGAACGGAGCGCTAGGCGGACAATTTGTAAAGCGCGTGGCCGAATACCTCGAATCCTGGGATATGAACAGGGAGGCATAAGCCGTTTAAAATATGAGTTTTTAAAACCCCGGTTCCTCCCGGGGTTTTTTAATACCCATTGGTTATCTTTGTCCGGAACAAAATGAAAATGGCCCTCTAATGGAGTTGAATTTAACGAAACCTATCTGTTTTTTTGACCTGGAAACTACCGGGATCGAAGTTGCCAAAGACCGTATTGTAGAGATCTCTGTTCTTAAGGTGTATCCTAACGGGAACCGCGAAAGCCGCACCTGGCTGGTGAACCCTGAAATGCCTATACCGGCCGAATCTGCTGCAATTCATGGTATTACCGATGAGAAGGTGGCCAATGAGCCTACCTTTAAGGAGCTTTCCAAGACCATATATAATATGATCAAGGACAGTGACCTCGCGGGGTATAATTCCGATCGATTCGATATTCCACTTCTGGCCGAAGAATTGCTTAGGGCAGGTATCGATTTTGACCTGGGAAATAAGGTGACGGTCGATGTGCAGACCATATTTCACAAAATGGAAAAGCGCACCCTGGAGGCAGCCTATAAATTCTATTGCGATAAGACCCTTGTCAATGCACATAGTGCAGAGGCCGATACCCTGGCCACCTATGAGATCCTGAAAGCACAGCTGGATCGCTATGACGAGCTGGAGAATGATATGAAGTTTCTTGGTGAATTCACCAACAGAAAACGCAATGCCGATTTTGCCGGATTTATCGCCTATGACAAAGAGGGGCGTGAGATCTTCTCCTTTGGGAAGCACAAAGGAAAACTGGTCGAAACTGTACTCGAGGAAGAACCCGGATATTTTGGGTGGATCCTTAATGCCGACTTCCCGCTATATACCAAAAAGGTTCTTACAGCCGTAAAATTGCGTAAACTCAATAATAAGCTAAACTAGTCGTTATCTCTAATGAAGATTATTTGTATCGGAAGGAATTATACCGAGCACATCGCCGAGCTGGCCAATGAAAAACCGGAATCACCGGTGATCTTTATGAAGCCGGATTCGGCCGTACTGCCCAGACAACAGGATTTTTACATCCCTGAATTTTCAGAAGATGTGCATCATGAGGTCGAGGTACTGGTCAAGATCAAAAAGGTAGGTAAGCATATAAACCAACGCTTTGCTCATAAGTATTATGATGAGGTAAGTCTCGGGATCGATTTTACGGCCAGAGATCTTCAGGCGCAGCTTAAGGCTAAGGGTTTACCCTGGGAAAAGGCCAAGGGCTTTGACGGGGCCGCAGTGATCGGTGAGTGGTCGCCTAAGGAAGATTTTGGTGATCTGGATGCCCTGGATTTTAAATTGCTGCGCAACGGAGAGGTCGCACAGCAAGGGAATACCAGTCATATGCTTTGGAAGATCGATGAGCTTATCGCGTATATTTCGACCTACTTTACCCTGAAAAAGGGAGATGTGATCTTTACAGGAACTCCTGCGGGCGTTAGCCGTGTGAGTCCGGAAGACCGTCTGACGGGATACATTCAGGATCGAAAAATTTTTGATATCAATATAAAATAACCATGAGCTACAGCCTGGATAAATTAAACGAACTTTCAGGAGGCGATAAAGATTTTAACGTCTCTATTATAGAAGTGTTTCTTGCAGAAACACCATCAGATATGTCAAGCCTTGAAGGGGCAGTTGCCGCAAAAGAGTTTGATAAGATCTATCAGCATGCCCATAAGATCAAGCCTAATGCCGACCTCTTAGGGATCGAAACGGCTCTTGAAGCGGTGCTCACCATCGAGAAGCACGCAAGGGGCGATCAGGATATTGCGGCCATCGAAACCTTAACGGTGACTGTAAAGGAAGCGCTGGAAAAAGCCTATCCCTTTTTTGAGGACTACATCAATTAATCGGGTAGCATGCAGGCAGAGATCATTACTATAGGCGATGAGATCCTGATCGGGCAGATCATTGATTCGAACTCGGCCTTCATTGCTCAGGAGCTCAATAAGATCGGGGTGAGTGTTTATCAGATCACCTCGGTGCAGGACGATAAGCAGCACATTCTTAATGCCCTTGCCGAAGCAGAGGCGAGAGCTCAGATCGTGATCGTAACCGGCGGTCTCGGTCCTACCAAGGACGATATTACCAAACGTACGCTATGTGAGTATTTTAACGATGAGCTGGTCATGAACCGGGAGGTCCTCCAGCATGTCGAAGACCTGTTTAAAAAATACATCTCCACTCCCATATCTGAAGTCAACCGAAAACAGGCATTGGTGCCTTCGCGCAGCAGGGTCCTGTTCAATAAGTACGGTACGGCTCCGGGCATGTGGATGGAGGATAATGGAAGAGTTTTCGTTTCGCTCCCCGGCGTGCCTTATGAAATGAAAGCCCTGATGCATGGGGAGGTATTGCCGCTATTACAGGAAAAGTTCGACCGGCCATACATCCTTCATAAGACCATGATCACCTATGGCATGGGGGAAAGTGCCCTGGCCGAAAAGATCGAAGCCTGGGAAGATGCCCTTCCTTCATATATAAAGCTGGCCTACCTGCCTAATTTGGGAAAGGTGCGCTTGCGACTTACGGCTAAGGGAGAAGATCTGGATAAGCTCACCTCTGAGGTCGATGAACGATTTAAGGCGCTTTATCCGCTTATTGGCGATCGTATCGTTGGCTTTGAAGAAGAAGGATTGCTCGAAGCCAATGTCGGGAAGCTGTTAAAAGAGGCCGGCGCAACACTTTCACTGGCAGAGAGTTGTACCGGTGGCCGTCTGGCAGCACAGATCACTTCGATCCCCGGAGCTTCGGCTTATTTTAAGGGAGGTGTGGTGAGTTATGCGACCAGTGTGAAAGAAGAGGTGTTAGGGGTTTCTCCTGAGTTGGTTGCTACACATTCTGTTGTGAGTGCCCAGGTGGCTGAAGCCATGGCCCTGGGAGCGCGTGCAGTACTAAAGGCAACCTATGGGATAGCGACTACCGGAAATGCCGGTCCCGAAAAAGGAGAGTCGGATGCTGAGGTGGGTACGGTCTACATAGCGATCGCTTCACCGGAAGGCGTTAAAAGTGAAAAGTTTAATTTTGGCAACCACCGGGAAAAGGTTGTAAACAGGGCGGTGAACAAAGCCCTGGAAATGTTGCGAAAAGAAATTTTAAAAAAATAGCGAAGCGACTTGGCTGAAAGGTAAATAATTCGTTAATTTGCACCCTGTTTTGAAATAATACTAAAGTTTAGAAGAATGTCAAGAGTTTGTGAACTTACAGGAAAGAAGGCGATGGTTGGGAACAACGTATCCCACGCGATGAACAAAACCAAGCGTAAATTCAACGCTAACCTTGTCAAGAAACGTTTTTATCTTCCGGAAGAAGACCGTTGGATCACGCTTAAGGTGTCTACATCTGCCCTTAAGAATATCAACAAGAAGGGAATTACTGCGGTTCTTAAGGAGGCTAAAGAAAAAGGATTCATCAAATAATCGGGGTTAATCCGCAAAATAAAATACGATGGCAAAGAAAGGAAATAGAATTCAGGTTATTTTAGAGTGTACCGAGCACAAAGCTTCCGGGAAACCAGGAACTTCTCGTTACATCACTACAAAGAATAAGAAAAATACACCGGATAGAATGGAGATCAAAAAATTCAATCCTATCCTGAACAAAATGACTGTTCACAAAGAGATCAAGTAAGAACCGGTCATAAATAAAACGTTAGCGTCATGGCAAAGAAGACAGTAGCAACATTACAATCTAAGTCGAAGAGATTAACCAAAGCGGTTAAGATGGTGAAATCTCCAAAATCAGGAGCCTATACTTTCGTTGAAGCCGTTATGGCACCAGAAATGGTAAACGATTGGTTAAACAAGAAGTAATCGTTCACAACTTTTAGTATATAAAGCTACTTTCACATTGAGAGTAGCTTTTTGTTTTTTTATATTTATACGTGCAAATCCGCCCTGTTTTACGGGGTGGAAATTTTAAGATTTCCGGATAGCCGGAAAGGTTAAGTGATACTTTCGGTATATGAGCTTTTTTAAAAAGATATTTTCATCAGAGAAAAAAGAGACCCTCGATAAAGGACTCGAAAAGTCTAAGACCAGTTTCTTTAATAAACTAGGAAAGGCCGTTGCCGGTAAATCCAAGGTCGATGATGAGGTGTTGGATAACCTCGAAGAGGTTTTGGTAACCAGTGATGTTGGGGTAGAAACCACCCTGAAGGTGATCGAGCGTATCGAAGAACGCGTTGCTCGTGATAAATACCTGGGTACCGATGAGCTCAATACCATTCTCCGGGAAGAGATCGCAGCCCTGCTTTCTGAAACCAACGTGGGAGAAGCTACCGAATTTGCCATTCCGACAGATAAGAAGCCTTATGTGATCATGGTCGTAGGAGTGAATGGAGTAGGAAAGACCACCACCATCGGAAAGCTGGCATACCAATTCAAAAAGCAAGGTAAAAAGGTCGTACTGGGTGCAGCCGATACCTTCCGTGCTGCTGCGATCGATCAGCTTCAGGTATGGGCCGACCGTGTAGATGTTCCTATCGTTAAGCAAAGTATGGGGAGTGATCCTGCTTCGGTTGCTTTCGATACCTTGAAATCTGCCGTATCCCAGGAAGCTGATGTGGTGATCATCGATACGGCAGGGCGTCTTCACAATAAGGTGAATTTGATGAACGAGCTCACCAAGGTCAAGCGTGTAATGCAGAAAGTGGTAGGCGATGCCCCCCATGATGTATTGCTCGTACTCGACGGATCAACAGGTCAAAATGCTTTTGAACAAGCCAAACAATTTACCAACGCCACCGAAGTAACTTCTCTGGCCGTGACCAAACTCGACGGTACCGCCAAAGGAGGAGTGGTGATCGGGATCTCAGACCAATTCAAGATCCCCGTAAAATACATCGGGGTAGGGGAAGGTATTGAAGATCTTCAAGTCTTTAATAAGTTTGAGTTCGTAGATTCATTCTTTAAGTAAAGAGGTAAAGAGGTAAAGAGGTAAAGAGGTAAAGGTTTTTTCCTTTTTAACTTCCTATTAACTGCTCACCATCTATATTGCCTTTGCGAGGAAGGCCAAAGGCCTGTCACGGCAATCTTTCGAACAACGGTAAAGAAGTAAAGAGGTAAAGGTTTTTTCCTTTTTTAACTCACTACTCACTACTCACTACTCACTACTCACTACTCACTACTCACTACTCACTACTCACTACTCCCTACTCCCTACTCCCTACTCCCTACTCCCTACTCACTACTCTCCACTCACCATTCTCTACTTCGGAAACAACAGTGTTAATCCGAACCGTACTCCAAAATCAGATCGGTTCCCATTACCATACGGGAATCTCGGTCCTGCAAACACCTGTGCCATTTGTGATCCCAGGGTGATAACCTTGGATCCCACGATATTCAGGGTCCCGTTGGTTAGGCTGTTATCCCAATCCTGGGAGATCTCTGTATTCACAGAAATAGCGTAACCTCCGGGAATGTTCTTCCCGATAAAAGGCTGGAAAAATGTGGTGTTGATATCTGCCCTGTCCTCGTCTCCTGCTACCGACCAGATGTGATTCACCAAGGCTCCGAAAGTGATCGAACCTGCCTGTTGCAGGGCGACAGCAGTGGGACCAACACCAAATTTTTCACCTCCAAGAAGATTCTGAGATGCTGTAGGCGCCAGTATTACTGGACCTACCCCCCAGATGAGTCCGCCCGCTGTAGGTTGTTTAGGAGAAAAGAAGCCACTGATCACTGCATCACCGATGCCGAACTGACTGTCGTTATTGACCACGTCGTTCTGCCAGATCACCGGGAGGATGACCCGGGCAATAAGATTCCAGTCTTCATTAAGCCCCAGTGGGACCACGGGTTGGACATTAAGTAACATACGATTTCCATTTAGCGGATCATACCCGAAGTCGTAGTTAAACTGAAAGGGTACACTGATCAGGCTGGCTACCGGGTTCTGAAGTTGTTTTGCCAGCGCATCGGCATCAGAAAGCTGTTGCTCTTCCTGGGCAAAAAGCGCAGCGGTAAACACGAATAATACCAAGGTTAGTGTGTTTCTGTAAAGGTTAATAGCTGTTTTCATATTCCAGTGTTTTATAGTAAGGGTTCTTTTTTTATCTGATTTAATTAGTTGGTAGGGATGGTAAGCGCAGGGCCCTGGGCTTGGGATTGATTTTCTGATAGGCTGAGGATGAGCTGGAGAAAAGAAAAATAGCGCTTAGAATTCCGGTCGTTATTATCAATATAAAACCAATGATCCTGGGTAAATACTTTTATAATGGCATCCTTCGGCTCCTCTTTTGCGTAAAGTACATTGATCGGTGCCACCACCGTACTGTCCTGAGCAGAAAATCCCTGGGTAGTTCGTCCGTCTGTAACATGTTCCGGGGGTACCTCGAAGTACCAGGACAGATTGAGCATGATCTCCCATACCGAACCAGTGATCATGGCGATCTCAGTAGCATTTTCCTGTATGAGGCCATACTTTATATTAAAAGAGTCTGCATGTGCATCGAGATGGATGATGTCCTTAAAACGACTGATCTTTTCGAGGTACTCCTGATTTTCTGTTTTTTGAAAGAACAATTTGATGATATCCGGATTCTTTATACCTCTCCTTAGGCCTATCATTCCGTTTTCACCCAGAAACTGCCAGATGTCGATCAGTTCAGAGATCTCGGGGTCTGCAATTCTTCTTCCGGAGGGGCGTGCTACCTCCAGGAATACCCCGTTTACCGACCATACCGCTGTTGTCATCACCAGTTCTATGGGCCACCCCGATTGGATCAAGCCAAGCAAGGACCAGGGTGGGATAGGGGTGAGCAGATTGCGCGAAAATTCCTGTCCGCTAATCGGCAAATAGGTTATCGTAGGGGTATTGGACCAGGAAACACCTCCTCCTGTAGAGAGGGTGTTGCCGTTGATCCCGTCGCCAATACCGCCCAGCACATTGGCCGATCCCGATCGGGTATATTGATTCACAATAGAACCTACCTTTAAAAAGGTAGGCTGTTCACTATACCTCAATCGGACCAAATTCAATAGAAGCTGTTCTGAACTCGCCTCATTGATCGCCTTATTGAAATCGAACTGGTCTGCCGGGATCTTTTTAGGTCCCACGGTACGGCACCCCTGAAACATGAGGAATGCGATGATCAGGCACTTTAAAAGAAACTGTTTATTTATGTGACGACGGTTGGTTTGCATATAGTTTCCTGCATTCCTGGATATCTAATTCACTTTCTTGATCAATTCTGTAGCATTGTAGCCTTCAACGTTATTGCGTACGTTATCGCTCGGCCCATAGTGCCGCATGACCACATTGAATTTGCCGGTGGTATTCCCTTCCCTTATCGGGATGTTGTTGGGCATGTTATCGCATCCGAACCGGACAGTAATACTTCCGTCTTCATTGATCTCTGTATCCATCTCACTCGATATATGGGCAATGTCATTGAACATATAGCCATTGGCATCATACACCGTGGCAGACCAGAAGTATTTATTCTCAGGGTCAGGAAAGGTCATTTCGTAGCACCCATCGGTATCCAGGTAATCGGAGGTCTGATAAATATTATCCTCCACCATGGCGCCTCCCCAGCCGCCGGCAGCACCAATAAAGTTCATATAGGTGGTCTGCCCGGTTTCCTTACTTCCAAAGGCTTTTGATTGATCATAGCCTTTTACGAAAACGGCATTTCCTTCTGCCTCCAGTTTTTTAAAACTCTCCATATCCCATTCTTTCATTTCAAAGGGCTTGTTGCTTTCGGCTTCTACCAGCAGGTTTTTCCTGGTCTCGTCTTCAAGTGCCCTTACGATAACAAAGGCATGGTCGGTCTTGGCGGTGATCTTGTGTCTTCCGGGGCCATAGATCATCGGTTGGGTTTCGTGATTTTCATCTACGATCTGGATACTAACGTATTTATCGGTTTCAGGGATGGTGATATGCGCATCTTGTGATACATCGATCACTGCTGCCGAATAATAGGTGTCTCTGTTCATTCGGACTACCGGTTGTTCTGCCGGATCGCTGGGGGGTGTTGGCATCTCCATAAAGGCGTTAACTCCTCCCGCGTTTTGCACAACGACACCCATGCGCATATTGCTGTAGGCCGTTGGGAAATTTTCCTGGGTTACAGTGATCGTTGTGGCCAGTTCCTGATCCACCATAGTTTCCGTCTGTTCCCCGCCAGAATCGTCGGCCTTCTTTTTTTCTGTAGTATTACAAGAAACCAATATTCCCGTAACTACAATGCTCAGTAAAACTTGAATTAGCGTTTTCATATCAGTGTATTTTTAGAATTATCAATTAACAATTCACAATTCACTTCTCTCGACTCTCGATTCACTACTCCCTACTCCCCGGGTGTATACCATATCGGACTCGTATAGGCCCGTTCCTGTCCGGTAGTTTCAGCAACTTTAGGGATATCAATTCCAAACCTGAAGGCATCATAGACCACCCATCTCGGGGTCGGGATCTCCAATACCCTGGCGTAATAGAATGCCTTTTGGTCAGGGTCAAAATCGGGGTCGGTCCATACGGTCCCCAGTTCTGAGGCCCCGATGGTATTGCTCCAGGTTGCGTTTTTAATATCTACGGTATTGCCTACAGCTTTGATATTTCCTTTTTTATCGGCTTTTCGATCCCCTGACCATACCACATTGTAAACTTTTTCGTGGGTATTGCCATCGGCATCCAGCCACCCTTTAATGATCTGTATCCGGTCGAGGTTGGCCCCCAGCGGATCTTTAAGAGCGTAAACCATAAAGGAGGGAGCCTTGTTACCCTCTGCAGCTCTCAGATCACCACCCATAGGGACTCCTTTTTCATATCCCCTGAAGGCCGGAGCCCTGCTTTTGAGGTCCTGATCGGTATAGTCCCAACCCCCAAAGAAACGCACCATAATTCGCGGACCGGTAGTGGCATAGGTTTCCTTTCGTGCCATTGCATCCCAAAGGGCTTCCCTAGTGTTTTCTGTAGCCCATACGGCGGCAAAACCGGAGGCCACCAGTTCATAGCCCTCGTATACTCCAAGCTCAGACTTTGCAAAGGGGTGTTTCATACGTTCGGTTGAGGGTTCTGCATTGGCTGCCTTTCCAAAGAAGTTGTCTTCTTCGACTGCGACAAGAGAGGTGTGGCTATCGGTAGATCCCACAGCCCCGAACTTGTATGGGTTAGTCCCCAGTTTGCTTTCCAGCATCAGTCCGTTTTTCAGGGCTTCCCGGGCATATTCCTTAGCCAGCATATCATTGGTTTTCGCTTCAGAGAGGTCCAGGTTCCCGGCATCCCAGGTCTCATAATCGGCGAATTCATCATCAGGAGAAAGATAAGGGTGGGCTTCTCCGTCACCTTTGATCTGTGTCCATTCGTATAGGGGTTCCCATTTGTTACGAAGGGTGACATAGGTTTCATCGAGGGCTTTGCCGGTGTATTGTGCATCAACAGGGAACATGAGTCCGTTAGACAGATTCCCATTATGGGCAAGGGCCAGAGCCGACCCCCCTGTTTTTTCTTCATAATTTTCCAGCCACTTATAGAGTTCCAAAGGGTCTGTTGATCCAAAAGGTTCTTGTGTAACCATGGGGACAACTTGTAGCGCTCTGTTTGCCCCATCTCTGAGTAATACGTTTCTATGAAGATTATTTCCACTAACCAGGGAGGTCCACTCAAATCCGATGATCGTTGTGAATTTACCGGGATCGTTGTATTCTTCTGCAGTTTTAACCACGCGTTCCCATACTGAGTTATAGGTCCTTGCCCCAGGGGAATAATCCTCCAGTAATGCCCGATCCAGATTGCCTTGTGCGAAGGTAGTGATCAGATTGAGGCTGGCCTCTGTGGCCTTTTCGCCGCCTGCTTTTAATCCGTCGTACCAGCGTTTTCCCTGTTCCGTCGCCAGGATATTTGGTGCACCCTTATCAAGATCTTCCGCAAATCCCATCATATCTGAGTGATCAGCGATAACCAGCCAATCCAGGGGCCTGGAAAGTCTCACAGGTTGATTGGTCGAGGAGACCACCTCTTCTCCGCGGGCAAAACGGTAGGCTTCATCCAATCCAAGGGTATTGCCAAAGAGTCCCGCATCGGCAGAAAGACGTGTATGCAGATGGGTATCTCCCCAAAATACTTTGTCAGGGAAAGAGCGTTGGGCATAGGGAGAATAGGCTTTGCCTGGATAAAGGTTGGATAAGGATTCTTTGGAGGGGTGGATCTGTGCTAATGCAGGAAGTGTTATCAAGAGGACAAATGTCGTTGAGATCATCCTGCATAGGTTAGAAGTGGATTTCATATCTCTGGTTTTTATGGTTAGTTATTCCGAAGTAGTGCGGTAAGGTGACATGGAGTAATATAAAGGTACTGAAAATGAGCTGCTTACATGTTTATTGTGGTCGGTTTTTAAGGGGGCGGGAAGTGGGGAAGTAGGGAAGTGGGGAATTGGGGAATTGGGGAAGTGGGTATTTAGGCAGGTGGGTAGACAGGTAAGTAGTACTTACGGCCCCGAGCTTTCCTCTTTATCGAAAGGTAGGATTATGGAGAAGTGGATTTGTTGTGCTTTAAGGCTAAGTTTGATGGAATGGGAGCTAAGAGGAGTGGGGGTGTTTTCGGCGTATAACATTTTAAAAATCAGTAAATTGCACTTACTGTCATCTTAAATAGTTTAGAAATGTCGCGTATACTAACCTTCACCATTGCCCTGATGTTATTTATTTCCTGTAAGAGTGAGAAGAAAAATGATCAGATTCCTGAAGTGTCTGCCTCTTCCGAATTAGCAACTCCTCAGGTAAGGGAAAATCCGCTAAAGGATGCCTACTTCGGAGAAGAACACCTCCATACAGGTGTGTCCATGGATGCATTTATTGCCGGAACCAGAATCGGCCCTGATGAAGCCTACCGCTTTGCAAAAGGAGAAGCAGTAGAGATCAATGGAATGGTTCATAAGATAAAAAGGCCATTAGACTGGTGTGCGGTTACCGATCATTCGGAATTTATGGGTGAGGCTTACACGCTTAGAAACCCGGAATCTGAGGGATATGACGGTGAGATTCCAACGCAATTCCGTAATGCCACTAATTATCAGGAAGCTCTTGGGCTCTATAAGAAGTATGTTTTAGATGTACTCGCTGGAGGTGACAATCCGCATGCTGAATTTTGGGAAGGCTGGGAGGCCGTGAAATCGACATGGAGATCGAATTTTGAGGTTACTGAAAAGCATTATGAGCCCGGAAAATTCACGACGATTCATGCCTACGAGTGGTCGTCTGCCCCGAATGAGGGAAACTCCCATAGGAATATATTCTTTCGGGATACTATTGTCCCCGATATTCCCTTCTCTTCTAATGAAAGCAAGGATCCGGAAGATCTTTGGGCCTGGATGCAGGAACAGCGAAATGAAGGAAAAAAGGTATTTGCCATTCCTCATAATCCCAATGAGAGTAAGGGGTTGGATTTTCCTGAGCAAACCTTAAGCGGTGGCCCCATTACCAAGGAATATGTGGAAACGAGGGCCAGTATGGAACCTCTTATTGAGATGATGCAGATCAAGGGTAATTCTGAAGTGGTAGCTGAATTCTGGAAAACGGATGAATTCGCAGATTTTGAAAATGCACCTTCCATTCAAAAATTTAATGAAAGGGTTTTCGAAAAAAGGAATTTTGTGCGTTATGGTCTCACAAGGGGAATGAAATATCAGATGGATCTGGGGACCAACCCCTTTAAATATGGTTTTGCAGGGGGAACGGATAGTCATAATGGCTCTCCTTCAAACGTAGAAGAAGACAATTGGCTGGTGGGAGGTCATGGACTGGCGGACCGAACTGCGGAAGACCGCGCTAAAAATGATATGGATGGTGAAATGACGGTTGCCGATATGAATCCCGGCGCCCTTACAGGGGTGTGGGCTACATCCAATACCCGGGAGGCTATCTGGGATGGAATGTATAACAAGGAAACCTTTGCCACCAGCGGTCCTCGTATAAAAGTAAGGGCCTTTGCCGGCCAGGGCTTCGATACCTCGATGGAATCCTATGAAGATATTATCGCTGATGCCTACCAAAAGGGTGTGCCTATGGGACAGGATTATAAGGGAGCCGAGGCGCCGCAGATCCTGGTATGGGCGATGAAAGACCCTATAGGACCTAACCTGGACCGTATCCAGATTATTAAGGGTTGGGTAGAAAATGGTGAATTAAAAGATAAGGTGTATAATGTGGTGGCTTCCGGAGACCGCTTGCAGGAAGATGGGAGTGTAACCCCAATCGATGCTCCTGTGAACCTTGAAACCGGTGAGTTCAATACTGAAAAAGGAGACCCGGAACTTTTGGGCGTATGGACGGATCCCGATTTTGATCCTTCGCAATACGCATACTACTATGTACGTGCCTTGCAGCTTCCGACAGGCCGGTGGAATTTGTTTGATGAGATCCGGCATGGGGTGAAGTTTCCCGAGAGGATCCCGAAAACCCTCATAGAACGCGCTTGGGGCTCTCCCATATGGTACACACCTTCGGAATAAATAAAAAAACGGGCTTCGGCCCGTTTTTTTTTGGTTATGGGGTTATAAAGTTATGAGGTTATGAAAAGGGAACTGTCCTTGCGAGGGCTATGCCCTTCCTCGCGAAGGTGCCTTCAATAACTTATAATTCACCATTTATAATTCTTCTCTGTAGATCTCCTTTAATGCCTCAACATTCTTCTCCATGCCTTTCAGAAAATCGCTATCCCCGGGTTTGCCGCCCATGGGGGTGAATACCACGCTTTGGACGCCCATTTTGGAGAGTTTCTCAAAGTTCTCAGGTAAAGGCTCACCTTCCCAAATGAGCCATGTAACCCCTTCGTCTTTTATTAAATGTTCGATCTCATGTTCCATATCGTGATCGATAGGTGTTTCCGGTTCCCAGTGCAGGCTTTTTCCGTTGATCCCATAGGCGGTTGCCAGGTATTGGTATACGGGGTGAGAGAAGGCCACCGTAATGGTGTTGCCTTCCGGGATGCTGTTTTGCATCTCCCGGTGGAGTGTCATCAGATCGTTTTGGAGGGCTTCGAAGTTTTTTTCGAATACTGCCTTTTCTTCCGGCTTTAATGCTACCAATGCATTTTTTACTGCTTCTGCCTGTTTTGCGGCCAGGGCCAGGTCAAGCCAGGTGGTATAGGCCGTGCCTTCATGGGCATGCTCGCCTTCATCTCCATGGCTGTGGGTAAAGGTACTGCCACTGGATAAGAATTGATCTTTAAACGATTCACTGGTATTCACCACCTTTCCTTCGGGCAAACTTACATTCATCATCCAGTTCTCAAAGGAGGCGCCGTTTATCAGGATGAGGTCGGCGTTTTGCATGGCTGCAATGGTGTCGGCTACCGGCGTCCACCCGGAAGGGTCGGAAAGGGTTCTAGCGGGGAATCGGAGATCGTTGGCATCACCCCCTATGCGGTTTGCAAAATAGTAGAGCGGATAGTTACTCGTGTATACTATCGGTTTTTCGACAGTTACGGCAGCAGGTTCTTCTGCCTTGTTCTCTTGTTTGCATCCTGTAAGAAGCAAGGTAAAAGCTGTGAAGAGTAGAAGCGTGTTTTTCATAATGATTACTGAATTATTTTTTCAAGTAAAGGAATTCCAAGAAGATTGATCACAAGCAGGTAGGTCAGGGTGAGCAGCAGGCTTATGGCAAAAACAAGAACGATCTCCAGGGAAAGTACGGCAGTGATCCTGCCTTTGGCTGCTCCGATATAGCGGAGCGTTTGTATCTCTTTCTTTCTGAGGCGTATGGAAAGGGAGAACACCAACAGGGTGATCACCAGGGTAGCCAATCCGATGGATACTGCTGCCAGGGTCAGGATCTCTTTTATGGAGACCACAGTTTCCAGGAGCTCTTCCACCACCAGTTCGGGTACCACGACCTGCGACGCACCGCCTTCATTTTCATACCTGCCGCGCAGCATGAGTTCCGATTTTTTGTCCTTTGGTACGGCTATGATCGCGTTGACCGGATAGCTGTCCGGGTCGCCGTGGAAGTGGAAGGAATTGATGTTTTCCGAGGTGATCTCTGTATAGGAAAGCACGGCCTTGCTGGCAATGGCAATGCTGTCGCTGCGGGACAACAGTAAACTGTCGGAGGTAACGGTGGTAAGATCATCATGGCCATGGGCCTTTCCGGAGATCACCCAGGTGGTTTTGATGTCGGTGAACACCCCTTCGTCATCTGGGGTATGGGTTGGCTCTAAAACACCCACTACGGTCATTTTCAAAGGAAAACTTCCTGCCACATCAAAAGCTCCGGCAGGAGAGGAGATCACGGCATCGCCTACACCGGCCCCAAGGACTTCAGAGGCTGTGGCACCTAAAACACATTCGCCCAATACGGCCATAGGGCGGCCTGCATGAAATGCTAGCTTGCGAAAATCAAAATACCGGTTGGAGGTGCCCACAATGGGTTGGTTCTTTACCTTGTAATCTAGGTTGAGGGGAATGGCTGTTGCCAGACCTTCCTGTTCGATCAATTTTACTTCCCGGAATTCGAGGGGCGGAATTCCCGCTTCCCTGAAATAAAGGGAGCTCAGGGTCAGGTCGGTGGCGCTGCCCTTGCTGCCGGCCAGCAGTGGGGTGGCAACAGCCCGTGACATCATTCGTTCCGAGCCCCGGTTGGCAAACAGGTTGAGGGCTAAAGGAATAAAGATTACCATGCTGATGGCCAATACCAGTAGCAGGGTCTTTCCCCAGTGATATCTCAGGTAATTCCATGCCAGGTAGATACTATGATTCATCTGTTCCGGAATTTATGGTGAAACTATATTTGCTCAGGTCGATCTGACGGTCAAAGGCCGAGACGATCTCCCGGTCATGTGTCACCATGACCAGGGTGGCGCTGTGGGTTTGGCAATAATCGAAAATGATCTTCAGGATGGCATCGCGGTTTTTGGCGTCCAGGTTGGCCGTGGGTTCATCGTAGAGCAGGATGCCCGGGGAGGTGATCACCGACCGGCAAACCGCCACCCGCTGCCTTTCGCCCTGGGATAAGTGCCCCGGGTATCGTTTGGATTTATTTCCCAGGCCTACAGAATTCAGTAATTCCTGCGCCCGTGAACTATGTTTCCTTTCATATTTTAAAATGGGGTTGAGGCGAAGGGGTAGGGTTACATTGTCGATCACACTCAGGTAATCGAGCAATTCAAATTCCTGGAATACCAGGCCCGTTTTGACAATGCGCAGGTCCTGCAGATCGGTATGGCTGTAGCTTGTTATATCCAGACCATCGAGAAAGATCTTTCCGGTATCGGGACGGAGAATACCGGCCATCAATTTTATGAAGGTGGTCTTCCCGCAGCCACTGGGTCCGGTAATCGCTACCCGTTGTCCCTTGCCAATATCGAGGTGGTCGATCTCCAGCGAAAATTCTGCCGAATAGGAGAACCGTATATCGCGGCAGCTAATCACAGGGTGGCCGATGGGATCACCTCCCGGTCTTCGGAGTCGAGTATGATCTTTGAGATCTTCCATGTATCGTTATCAGTTTTCATTTCTATAGTGCCGGTATACCGGTTACGCCGATAGTGAATGTGCTTCAGGTGCTTTACCCGCGCTGTTACTGTCCAGGAAGCCGGATAACTTAATCCGCTTTCACCGGAAGGGGTTTCAGCATGACCTAATAGGTTCACCCGTACCTCTTCCACGGTAACTTCCGAACCTTCCCGCAACCCCATGGTAAGTCGTCTACGGCTATCGAGGTACATATTGTCCAGGAGTTGTTCATCTACGTTAGAAGAGAGAGCCTCATAAAGTGCTTCTTCATCTTCAATATTAAAGGCAGTATAGGTATTCGACAGTACTTGTTGCATCACGGCCTGAATTTGCTTTTGATCCATATTGGCAGTACTGAACCAGGGGTTGTTCATCCCAGTCTTGACGGGTAAACAGCATAGTGACAGCCCTAAAAGGAGAAGCGACAGCGCCGGTTTCTGTTTTTCGATCCCCATATCCTTATGCACCTTTTTTCGCCTGGGCCAAAACAGGATCGCAGCCACCAACAAGCCCAGACTTAACAAAGGGGCCTGCAATTGTGGTTGCAGGTGAAGGTCCTCCAGGGAGAATCCTGCACGGTGAATAGCGATTGCTCCGACCATGATCACGGCAAGTACCGTAAGTATCTGTGTGAGGGAAATTCGGGAAGTATTTATTTGCTGTCTTTGGGATACCCACGACATCAGCGGGACTACTACAGCAGCCAGATAGATCAGGATGAGAGCAAATTCTACCGATCGCGCGATGGGATACGAGAGGTATCGGTCGGTGTATTGCGCAAGAAAGAGTCCGCTGCCCAGGCCAATGACGATCATGAGTATGGTTGAGATCCAACCGCTGTTATCCGATGGGAAATAGCGTATGATCAAAAAAAGCACACTCATGGCCATGGTGAATTCTGCAACAAATGGTATTTGGAGTCCGATATAACACAATATGATACCTGTAAAAAGCGCTATGATAAGATAGTACGACCTGAAATTTCGTTGGTCCCTTTTGATCAGGAGCCCTCCGGTTACCATCATCAGGGTTAAGGTCCACAGCACTAAGGGGATGGTCGGGAAGAGAGAAGGTGTTTCCCAAAGGAGGGAAGCGTGATAAATAAGTAACCCCAAACTAAGTGTTCCTAAGAGGGTATATGTCTCCCGTAAGTCGTGAAGTTCTTTATTCAGGACGAGTGATAAAAGTGCTAATCCCTGACGGAACAACAGGAATAACAGCACAACACCCAGTAAAATCCCCGATAATGTCCAGAACATAAGGAGTGTGGTTTCGGCGGAGGTGAACCCCGAAAGGGTATTTGGTTCTGAATGTTGGGCTCCAAGAAATATCGTGGATACCAACAGGGGGAGGATCAAAGCCCTTTCCTTAAAGAGCCATTTTTCAGGAGCAAATTTTTCTACTGCAAGCAAGAGGGATAGTAAAAGGGCGGAAAGGCCGAAGATCCACCCCGGAGTTCGCAGTAATTCAAAATAAGAAAGGAGGTGCCCCGCAATGATCCCGGTTGAGAGCAGGAGAATGGTTTTTTTAGCGGGTATGTCCTTTTTAAGGATCAGGATAAATAAGAGCAGCGCAAACAAGTAATTGCTCACCGGGATTCGCATACCCTTATAGATGCCATTGGTGATCAGGTCCCATCCGGAAGGGGGATAGGGGATCTCGAACCAAGCAGCTGCAGGATTCAGGGTGGTGCTGTATTCGCGGCCTTCAAGGGTGTTCACCTGCAGGATGATGTTGATCTGACTCCCCAGGAGTCCGCTGATCCCAATACTCTGGCCGTAAAGTTCCTTTTGGTCGCATTGAAGGGTCCATCGCATTTCCTTTACATAGGCATTTCCTGTCACTTTCGGATCTTCCAGGTAACTGCAAAACTCCGGAAATACAGGGGCCGCCTTGAGTACTTTCCCCTGGATCACGGGCAATACAAAATACACTACGAATACTCCGGGTTGGATCTCCTGGAGTTCCAGGCGTGCGGGGTAAACGATGTCTGCCTTTATGCTTAAGGGCATTAAAAGAAGGCACCATAGGAGGGATCTGAATATATTTTTCACCCAAATGTTATTCATCGATCAGGTCTTTAGCCATACCCTGGTAGATAATTTCATATTGCTGAAGGAGTTCTGTGTAGAATTGTTCTTTTGCCGCTTGTTTTTCTTCGTACTGCAACATATTGGCGATCTCGTTCTTCACATTTTCAAGAGGTAGAGGCGCTGCAGGAATGAGGGAGTCGAGATAGATGAGGTGATATCCAAATCCTGAGCGTACCGGGCCCGACCATTGTCGAACCGGAAGTTTTGAAAGGGCGGCTGCGAAACCATTTCCGAACTCACGGTCGATAACATCGGTGGTTTGCAGGTTAATCCGCGGCAGCAGCAGGGAAGGGGAGGCCTTTTTTAAGCCTTCTTCGGGAGACAAACCTTCCCGGTTCCACTTTGAAACCAGGGCAGTCATGGCGGTGCTGTCTTTTTCGTCTTTAAGGTATACCTGGTGGAATTTTAACAATGCAGGCGCTACGAACTGTTCCTTGCGGAGATCGTAATACGCTTTGATAGCTTCTTCACTGATATCGCGTTCACTTCCCTGTCCTTCGGCCAGCATATCCATCTGGGAGATCAGGGCCCGTTTTACGGTGGCATTGTTCCGGTCCATCCCTTGGTTCAGGGCCTCCCGGTACACCACCTCATCCTGAACATAGGAATTCATGATCCCCTGAAGTTCCTCCCTTGTGGGCATGCGCTTCCAGGTGCGCTGCCATCCGGCGACCATATGTGCCAGGTCGGCATCGTCAATAACGACCTTCCGATCTTGAAGTTCCGGCTGCCGTGGACCATAGATCAACAGCAGGGTTGTGCCTAAAAGCACTCCGAAACATAAGATCTGGAATACCGGGTGTTTAATAATCTTACGCATGTATAAGAAATTTCATTTAAGATATTGAAAAATAGGGGGTTGTAGATCTATTTTAGATGAGCGGAAAAATAGAGGGGTAAATTGTTACCGGGGGTTCGTACCTTTACCATGCAGGAATCAGACAAGCCTAATCTACGGGTGGACAGTAAGACGTACTGCAGCGAAAAATACATTAACCAGGAATCAGAGAAGTAATGACTAAGATCACGGAACAATCATCCCTATACGACAATCTGGAGGACATGTCGTCGAAAGAGATCCTTACCCATATGAATAATGAAGATAAGAAGGTTGCCCTTGCCGTAGAGAAGGTGATCCCTCAGGTAAGTATTTTAGTCGATGAGCTCACGAAACGCTTTCTGGATGGAGGACGCTTATTTTATATAGGGGCGGGAACCAGTGGCCGACTGGGTATCCTGGATGCTTCTGAGATCCCGCCTACGTATGGGATGCCTTTTGATCGGGTCATCGGACTCATAGCCGGAGGGGATGGTGCCATTCGTAAGGCGGTGGAGTTTGCTGAGGATGATACTGAGCAGGCCTGGGAAGATCTGCTGGAATACGATATCAATACAAAAGACGTGGTGGTAGGGATCGCTGCTTCAGGTACTACGCCCTATGTTTTAGGTGGGGTCAAAGCTGCCAAAGAACACGGCATTCTCACCGCCGGGATCACCAATAATCCGGGATCGCCTTTGGCTGTGGAAGCAGAGATCCCGATCGAGATCAATGTAGGTCCGGAATTTGTCACCGGAAGTACCCGTATGAAGAGCGGAACCTCTCAGAAGTTGGTGCTCAATATGATCAGTACCGCCCTGATGATCCGCATCGGCAGGGTGGAAGGAAACAAGATGGTGAATATGCAGCTCAATAATAATAAGCTCGTAGATCGCGGGATTCGATTTATCGTAGAAGATCAGGGGGTTGATGAGGAAACTGCATCTGCCTACCTCAAGAAATTCGGTTCTGTGAAGAAAGCCATTGCCGTACTTAGGGAAAATCGGGGGGTTTGATAACTGTATAATGGTAACAGAGTAACAAGGGTGGCAAGGGTGACAAGGGAGATGGATTATTGTCTCCTTGCAGCCCTGTAACCCTAACTAGGAAGTCCGGTTGGCGGGTAGTGAAAACGAATAATTTGTATTTTCTGCATCACTGTATCATCCACCATAGCTTTAGCGAAGGTGGGCATCACTGTAACCCTACCTCTCGATACAATTGCTCCGCAATCACTCGAGGTGGCAATTCCACATACCCGTTTTTTTTTCCTGTCGTCTGCGTCCTTTTAGTTGCTACATTCCTTTCTTTATATTTGAAGTAAAATGAACTGTATGCGTACTACTTTACTCACAATATTTTTACTAGCCTTGGTCAGCAGCTGTAAGCAGGAACCCCAACAGGAGGCAGTGGCTGTAGCCTACGATGAGGCAGCATTGATCGATGCTCAGCAAGACCATGAGAATCCCAGGATGCGTTTTAAACTCATTAGCTCTCGTGTAGAACGTGAGTATATGTTTGCGCCTTTTTCTGCCGCTCTTAAAGCCTTTGGGGAAGAACGCTACCATGAAATGAAGCCGCTCGTCCTGGAAAAAAACATTCCGGAACTGCAAGAAGCGGTAGCGAACAATGCCTTTACCTATAAAGATCTGTGCTTGTTCTATATCTGGAGGATGCGGGAATACGAAAGTCGCCCGGAAACGGCATTGAATACCATTATAGCCATTAATCCGGTGATCCTGCAACAGGCCGAGGAGGCCGATAAGATAAGAATAAAAGGGCAGGAAGAACTCCATCCGGTCTTTGGTATGCCGATCCTTTTAAAGGACAATATTGGAACTTCCGAAATGCCTACTACGGCAGGGGCTGTAGCCCTTCTGGATAATCGCGCCGATGACGCTTTTATCACTAAAAAGCTCAAAGAACACGGAGCGCTTATCCTCGGGAAGGCCAACCTCAGTGAGTGGGCTTATTATTTCTGTCAGGGCTGCCCGGTAGGGTATTCGGCTATTGGCGGACAAACCCTGAATCCGTATGGGCCACGGCAGTTTGAAACCGGAGGTTCAAGTTCCGGAAGCGGCGTGGCCATAGCCGCTAACTACGCTGTAGCCGCAGTAGGTACAGAAACTGCCGGTTCTATCTTGTCGCCTTCCGGGCAAAATTCAGTAACCGGATTAAAACCCACTGTTGGTGTGCTGGGAAGAACAGGGATCGTCCCAATCTCAGGTACCCTGGATACTCCCGGACCTATGACCAGAAGTATTGTAGATAATGCCATACTGATGGACGCCATGTTCGGAGAAGATCCGGACGATGCGGCCTCCATGAAGCGGGAGATGAGCTTTATGGATGGTTTGGATAGCCTCTCGCTAAAGGGAATGCGATTGGGGGTATATGAACCTTTCGTGAACAGCGATTCCCTCTATGCGCAAACCGTAGGTCGCCTGAAGCGTGCAGGTGTCGAGATCGTGGTGTTTGAGGAGCAGGAGGGGAATGGTCTCAACGGCTTTTTAACCTTGCTAAATATCGATATGAAATACGACCTTCCCGTATACCTCAACACGCAGGCTTCTAAAAACATCACGGTAAGGGGTGTAGCCGATGTGGTGGATTTTAACCTGGCCGATAGCCTGGTGCGAATGCCTTACGGACAAGGATTGTTCGAGGGCATATTGAAAGACAGTACCACCACCGATGAGGTCCAGGCCATAAAGGACAGGCTGCGAATTGCAGGGCAGGAGTTCTTTGATCCGGCACTTAAAGAAGCAGGTGTTGACGCCTTCCTGTCGATCAACAATTATTCTGCCGCCTATGCCGCCCTGGCAAAATACCCGGCACTCTGCATGCCTATGGGGTATCGTGAATCGGGAGAACCCGTGGGACTCACCCTCATCGGACTGCCATATACGGAACCTGAATTGTTACAATTGGGATACGCTGTAGAAAAGGAATTGCAGGCCAGAAAAATACCGAAGAATTATAATTAAAAGTTATGTCTGAAAGAAATCTGAATATTATCACCAAGATCATTGGCTATTACTGTGCCTTTTATTTTGGTGTTAAGACCTTCGCCGCAATACAGGGTAATCCATACGCCAAGGGACATATGATCTTGGGAGCGGCCCTTTTTATTATTGCCTTTATCGCCTTTTACCTATTAAAGAAAGAACGTCAGAACTGGGCTTTCGCCGTTTTCGGAATTATAGCGGTAAGCGCCCTGCGCTACTATGAATCGGAACTTGTGGTCTGGCTGCAGGGGTGGTGGTGAAGGTTACCGGGTTATAAGGTTACGAAGTTATAAGGAAATGAAAATTCAATGATCGCCAATTCATCATCAATCATCCATAATCCACAATCCACAATCCATCATCTATAATCGATCATCCCCTCTCCACTCCCTACTCCCTACTAACTATTCACTCTACCCCAACTCATTTTTAACTTCAAATACTCGTGAAATACAGCTTCTTGTCGTAATTTTGCCGTCTGAAAAAAATAAAGGTATGAGAACGAGGTCATTGAAAAAGAATAAGATCAATGTGGTTACCCTTGGGTGTTCCAAGAATGTCTACGATAGTGAGGTGTTAATGGGGCAGCTCAAAGCCAGTGGTAAGGATGTTGCACATGAAGAAGAGGGTAATATCGTAGTGATCAATACCTGTGGCTTTATCAATAATGCCAAGGAAGAAAGTGTGAACACCATTCTCGAATACCTCAATAAAAAGGAAGATGGAGATGTAGATAAGGTTTTTGTGACCGGGTGTCTTAGTGAGCGCTATAAGCCGGACCTCGAAAAGGAGATCCCGGATGTTGATCAATACTTTGGTACTTCCGACCTGCCGCAACTTCTCAAAGCATTGGGCGCCGATTACAAGCACGAACTTATCGGAGAGCGTTTAACTACAACGCCAAAAAATTATGCCTACCTCAAGATCGCCGAAGGTTGTGATCGTCCGTGTAGCTTCTGCGCCATTCCGCTGATGCGAGGAAAGCATAAGTCGACCCCGATCGAAAACCTGGTGACCGAAGCTTCTAACCTCGCCGCTAATGGGGTGAAAGAACTTATTCTTATTGCACAGGATCTTACTTATTACGGACTCGACCTGTATAAGAAAAGAGCCCTCGCAGATCTGCTTAAGGAATTGGTGAAGGTCGAAGGGATCGAATGGATTCGTTTGCATTATGCCTTCCCGACAGGATTCCCCAAGGATGTGCTCCAGGTGATCAGAGAAGAGAAGAAGGTGTGTAACTATATCGACATCCCACTGCAGCACATATCAGATAAGATACTGAAGTCTATGCGCAGAGGAACCACCTATGATAAGACCACCCAATTATTGAAAGACTTCCGCACAGCCGTCCCCGGAATGGCTATCCGAACAACACTTATTGTTGGGTACCCCGGAGAGACCGAGGAAGATTTCAATATTCTTAAGGAGTGGGTTAAAGAAATGCGCTTTGAGCGTTTAGGTTGCTTTACCTATAGTCATGAAGAGAATACCCATGCCTATACCCTTGAAGATGATGTCCCGGAGGAGGTGAAGCAACAGCGCGCCTCAGAGATCATGGATATTCAGTCTCAGATCTCCTGGGAGCTGAACCAGGAAAAAGTAGGTAAGACCTATCGTTGTATCATCGACCGTAAAGAAGGAAACTACTTTGTGGGAAGAACAGAATTCGACTCTCCGGATGTTGATAATGAAGTGCTTATCGATGCGTCAAAATACTATGTGAAGATCGGTGACTTTACCGAGGTAGAGATCCTCGATGCAGGGGACTTTGATCTGTATGGAAAGCCGCTTACCTCTCAAGAGGCGTAAGCCCATAAGAAAAGATTGCAGGAACTGCCTGGAGCTTGTGCTTCAGGCAGTTTTTTATGTCCATAACTGAAAGTGATGGGAGGTCTTCGCAGGCATAAACATACGGACAGGGACCTTTACTTCATTTCATTTAGAGTGAGAATATAACTACTTATTTACGGTAAACGGTATAAATATTAGCTAATAAGCCACGGGAAAAAATAATAATTACATTAATTTTATAGATGCTAAAAATCTGACAAACAGTATTTTAATGATTGCTTCTTATAGAAACGTATTCCTTGTTATTCTGACCGCTGTACTCTTTTCTTCATGTTCGCTGTTAAAGATCGAAAGTGAGCAGCAGCCGCTTTCAAAGCGGGAGCTCAATACCCGATTGACCACGCAGGCCTTTGCCAAGGCTGCTGCGGTAAAAGTGGAGCAGATGGCCGATAGTATCATCGGACTTTCACGGGATATTGAAACCCAAAAGGCGGCCTATCTTTGGAAGATCAACACCGTACAGGGCTTTGGTCAGACCGCTTTTCAGACCACCCCCCAACTGAGTTTGCTCGATACCTGGCTGGCTGTACAGCAGGTAGCTAATTATATGCAAACCCAGGCTGCTGCCGATGTGTTTAAGGCGCAATATCCTTTGGCTTTATCGGTGAGTGAAGAGAATGTCAATGACATAAGCAGAAGGGCCAAAGGGGTTATGGCTGCAAAAGATTACGAAGACCTTAAGGCGTTCGTAGAATCCTACGCCGTTCAGAATCCGATCTCCAATCTGGATTTCACCCCGGTAAGCATGCGTGAAACCTATTTTCAGCATTTAGACGTTCCGGATTCGCTTGCTGTTCAGACGGTGGGTAGCCTTAGTGAGGTAATGTCCGATTTTTCAAGTAGACTGTCCTACAGCACCGATGCAACCGTAAAGGACCTGAGTTGGGGTACTGAATTGTACCTGGTTGAAAAAGGATTTGATACGATGAGTATTAAAGAGCAGATGAAGGCCATTGACGCGCGGTTTGACCGGTTGGTGAAAGCGGCCCAGAAGTTACCCGGTGATTTCCAGGTGGCCCTTCGCGGACTCCAATATCAGATGCGGCAAACTGTTGTGAGTATCGATACAGCTCTTAACGGTACGTACAGGTTTGTGGCCCGGGAGCGGGTGATGATCGATAGTATGTTACTTCGGGAGCGCATAGCCCTTGATACCATTGTAGCCAGGGAAAGGGAGGCGATCGCAGGTCATGCTGTGACACTTACAGAGTCGCTTATGGATGACTTGGGGAAGATCATACGAAGTATTCTCTTCTACGTCATCATCCTGGCGATCATCATTTTTGCATTTCCATTTTTCGCCGGATTCTACCTCGGGAAGTTTTATGTCCGAAAAAAAGAACGCGATAAAGGTTGAATGTGGTGAGGTACGATTTTTATTCTTAACTTGAAAGTTCCAGCAAAATAAAAATTCCTCGAGCCTTGGCTTCCAGATTACTACATCCCATACCAAAACAGCCTCACCCGGTACTTTCGTACTTTCGGGTAGGGAAACTTTTGTATTATTCACTTATCCTTTTCATTCTCGAAACCTGGTTTTTTTACAAGCTTTATGAGTATTCGTTAGAGCAGGGTGCCAGCTGGTGGGTCTCTGCCTTTCTATTTGGGTGTGTGATCTTTGCCTTCACCCATATATTCCTGGTGATGGCGGATGGATGGTCCCGATACCAGAATTATAAACGGGCAAAGGATCTTTTTTACGAGCACGGGTATCGGGATAGGATCGCTACCCTATATATTGCTTCAAAATGTCAACGCAACGCTGCCCTGGAAGCCGCAAGAGAGCTTGGGATACAAGATCAGGTAGCCGATCTCTACAAGCGGAAAGGGGTTAAATGGTGGCATTTTATTCCCTACTTTATGATCCAGGATCCGCTATTCATGTTTAGAAAACAATTTTGGAACAGGACTTTTCTGGAAAAGTCATATACCCCGAAATACGATTTTAAAGCCCTGGAACTTCAACCCCTTGCATGAGCATTACAGCAACCAACATCTACAAGTCTTACGGAACCACCACAGCTCTCGACGATGTGAGTGTCTATTGCAAACCCGGTGAGATCACCGGAGTTCTCGGACTCAATGGTGCCGGGAAATCCACTTTATTTAAGATCCTGCTGGGGCTCATTAGCCCGGACAGCGGCAGTATTCATTGTGAACAGTCGCATGCCAAACCCCTTGGAGGCATCATCGAAAAACCGGCGCTTTACGAATACCTCAATGCCCGTGAGAATCTCCGGGTGTTTGGCGCTATTCAAGGTGCCAATGTGAGTGAAAAGGCGATCACCGGCTACCTGGAAAGGGTTGGGTTGGATGTGAACAGGAACGACAAGGTGGGGAATTATTCCATGGGAATGAAGCAACGTCTGGCTATTGCCATTGCCTTGCTCAATGATCCTCCTTTTCTTGTGCTTGATGAACCTTTTTCAGGCCTTGACCCCATGGGGGTCATCCGGTTGCGTAACCTGATCATAGAGCTGGCTAAAGAGAAAGGAATAGGCATTCTGGTATCTTCGCATCTTATTGATGAGATGATACGAACCTGCGACCGCATCTATGTGATCAATAACGGTAAGATCATCAGGGAGGACGCCCCCTTTACCTTAGTCGATAAGGCTACGAGGTCGTATGTGCTTACCGGTGCATCTCTTGAAAAGGCCGCTACCCTGCAAGGAGGAAATGTCATTTTTCAGGGTGGTCATGTACGTATTACCGATCCCGATCCCGATATAGGTGAGATCTTAATGCAATTGGGGCGTGAAGGTTTTACCGTGTATTCCTGTATTCCCGAAACCGACATTAACAGGCTGCTCCATGATGACCAATAATACTGTGCTTTCAAGAACCGAATGGTTCAAATTATTTCGACAAAGCCGCACCTGGTATGCGTTAGGCGCCCTGCTGCTTTTGCAGGTGATCCTTTTGCTCAATGCATGGTATCAGGGAGAGTCGATCCTTAATATGCTTTTGGAAAACCTCAAGCAGAGTTTTCACTTTCAGGGTGAGCTTCTCAATGGTCATCTCCTGGTGTATATTGTTTTAAATACCATGTGGTTTCACCTGCCACTCATCCTGATGATCGTAGTGTCGGGAATGCTTACTACCGAGATCGAAACGGGAACCCTGCGAACGGTCATGATGACGGGGATCTCCCGGAAACGATTTATTCGCAGTAAGTTCTTAGTGGCGGTGGTTTTTACCCTTGTTACCGTATTGCTGGTGGCGATTACATCGGGGGTCTTGTCCTACCTGTTCTTTGGTTTTGGTGATCTTTTTGTATTTCACGGTGCGTTGAACTTTTTTGAATCTGAAGATGCTTTTTTCAGACTGGCCATGGCCTTTGTCGCCGGTGCGTTTTCTATGGTGTTCTTTTCTGTATGCAGTCTTTTGCTGGCCGTGATCTTCAGGGAGACCGTGAAGACTTGGATCGTGGCAGCCTTCTTTCTTATTGTCTGTAACCTCCTCTTGCAAATGCAACCCGGAGAAGGGTGGTGGAAAAGCCTGTTCTTTTTTAACC
Source organism: Robertkochia sediminum (assembly GCF_016786255.1). GTDB lineage: Bacteria > Bacteroidota > Bacteroidia > Flavobacteriales > Flavobacteriaceae > Robertkochia > Robertkochia sediminum. The sequence continues at coordinate 212,680 of NZ_JADMKT010000074.1, read as the reverse complement.
TCAATGATACCTGGCAATTATTCTTTCAATACGAGATCCCATGGGAACAGATACTCATCAATTTGGCTATGCTTATCGGGTACGCTGTAGCGGTTTCCCTGATTGGGATCTGGTGGTTCTCTAAAAATGATATCGAATGAAACAATACCTATTGATCATATTTCTGTGTTTACTCGGAGGACTTGATGTTGCTGAGGCTCAGGAAACCGCGATCCTCGAACGATTACGGACGAAGATGGAACAGATAAATGCATTCTCTGCCACAGTAAGACTGGAAACAGATATCGATTTTATTCGCATGCCGGTAAAGACCGCTCGAATGAGCTATGAGCGGGAGCAACCGGTTAAGCTCACTTCAGAAGATTTCGTGCTGGTGCCCAAGAGGGGATTGGACCTGGTTATGTGGGAGATCTTTAAATACGATTATATCGCTGTTCCCAGGGGAGAAGCAGAAAAGAACAATACGCTTTGCACCGTGCTTCATGTGATCCCGGACGATAAAAAAGCGCAGTATGCCATCGCGACCCTGTTTATTGATCGGCAGACCGACCGCCTGGTGGAGGCCGAAATTCAAACCAGGAAACAGGGGGCGTATACCCTGACTATGGATTACGCCAAACCCGAAGATCTCCTGCCTGAGAAAGTAGAGGTGTCTTTTGAGGTGGAGAAGGTGAAGATCCCTATTCGTTATCTCGCACGGGAAGGAGAGGTGAACCGCGAAGCCTATAAGTCCGATGGCGTAAAAACCGGGAAGGTGGTGTTGTATTTTGACGACTATGAGATCGCTCTAAAAGGATAAAAAAATCCCGGAACAGTATCTGTCCGGGATCTTCTAAATTGTATAGCGATTCTTAGTTGCCTGCCATGAACAGGGCATTGGCAAAGAAAAGTTTTCCATTCTCCCAGAAGCCCCTGAATAGCGGATTGTCGGCCAGGTAGATCACCGTGCCCCGTCCCATGTTCTCCGATCCAAAAACTAAACTTCCACCTTGTCTTTTTATCGCCTCACTTCCAACAAAACCTGCAGCCGGAGTGGTGTCTTGCGGAAGGTAAACAGCATTACCGCTGTCTAGCCATTGATACGACCTTCCACTTAATTTCAGGGTGTGGTAAGCCGAACCATAACCAAAAGCAAGAGGATGGGTCGGGTCTACCGTAGCCTTAAATATGGCTCCGGTAATAAGCTCCTTAATGGCCTCTCTTTGGGAACTGTTATATGACTCCGGAGTATGGTGCGTTTCTGTATTTTCTTCTGCCTCCGTGGTTGCCAGTGAAAAATCATCGTCTCTGTCCAGAACGTTCAGGGCACTGCCTATGGCAATGAGCTTACCACCATCGCGTACCCACGATTTGATCTTTTGCAGTTTGTCCTTGTCCAATGATCTCATATTGGGTAAGATCAGGACATCGTAGGCGCTGAGGTCTACGCGTTCAAAATAGCTGTCGTCCAGAACACTTACGGGGTAGTGTAATTGTTGTTCAAAGAAGTGCCAAACTTCACCGAAACCAAGGGTAGAAACAGATCCTCCCGAGTAAATGGCAGCCTTAGGCGCTTTGATCATCTTGACACTCGGTGACCCGAAATCGTAACCGCTGTCTACAAATCCGGTTGTGGTTGAGTAGATCGATTTGGATGCTTTTCGAGCAGCTTTTTCCAGGATATCGATAACCGGAATATGCTTGTTGTCTCCTTTGGTAACAATAAGGCTCCCCCTGTCAAAGGTATGCTCGCCAAAAGAAAAAGGCGCTTCGTTAGTGCGCACGCGAACGCCTTCTTTGATAAGGTCGGCGAGGAAGCGCGCATCTTTCATGCTGTTCCAGTCGGTGATCCATGCCAGGGCATTCTTATCGGCTACAGCGGCAGGTGATGCTGCAGGTGCGGCTTCGTTGGCCTGTACTATTTTTTTAGAAGCAACGGTGTGGAGGCCATAAGCATATGGCAGCGACCAAGCGGTAATATCATAGGTGATCGAATCGTTGAGTTTGGTTTCCGGTTCGAAAAGCACTTTGACCAATGTTCCTTTGAGCTGATTTGTGCTTACCACCAGTTTTGGTTCCTTGTTATTCAGGGAAACCCCTTCTTCGTATCCCATACCTTTTACAGCGTTGTTCGTGTAACCATAGGTGATCTCATGGGCGTCAAGCAGCTGGGTAAGCGCCTCGATCTTATCTTCATTTCCCTGGAGCACATAGCTCTGAAATTCAAAGTTTTTCTTAGCGTAGAAGTCTGCGAATTCTGCAATAAGTCTTTCCGCATGGGCGGCCGAGGTTTCTACGGTAGAGATCCCTGTGGTAAAATGGTGGTCGATACGGTCTTTCAGGGTCAGGGTGTCGCCAATTGCGGTGATCACCCCAAGACCGGCTCTGCCGCTACCACCTTGTTCGTAAGTCATTCCTATACCTCCGTTATACGTAGGGTAGGTGTCTCCATAACTGGGGTACAGCAGGTCAAAACGTTCTTTGGTGAAATACAACCAACCCTCCTGGTCAAAGTATTTGGCGTGATTTTTTCCCAGGGTTACCTGGAAATCCTTTTGCCAGTCGGTAATAACCTCGTGTAATGGTTCGGCAGCAGGGGCAAAGTAATAGGGGTTGTTCATGCCTTGTTCGTGAAAGTCCACATGTACATGAGGTAACCATTGGGTGAATACTTTCAGGCGTTGCTGACTCTCTTTTTGGGTGATCCAAACCCAGTCCCTGTTGAGGTCGAACATATAGTGGTTAGGCCGACCGGCGAGCCAGGGTTCGTGGTGTTCTTTAGAATTAGGATCTGTTTGATATGGGGCATTCGCGAATTGATTGTACCAGTTCACATAGCGATCACGACCATCAGGGTTGATGCAAGGGTCTATGATCACAACGGTATTCTCTAGTAATTCCTTTTTACCGGTGAGCAGCTCATAAGCGGTAAGCATCGATGCTTCTGTACTTACGCTCTCATTTCCGTGTACATTATAACTCATCCATACTACGGCCTTATTGGCTTCGGAGTTTCCGGTAGCACTGGCCATATGTGTTTTGCGAATGTCTTCGAGGTTGGCGATATTATCGGCACTTGAGATGAATACGACCATTAAGGTTCTGCCTTCGTAGGTGGTTCCGTAGGGCTGAAGTTTTACCCTATCCGGTGCCTGAGATGCGAGGTGTTCAAAATAATCGGTTACCTGGTGGTGTCTGGAGAATCGGGTTCCCAGTTCGTAACCAAGGAAATCAGAGGGAGATAACAATTCCTGCGCAGCCGATAGCTGGAAGCACAGTATCATTAAAAAGAAGTGCTTGATCTTCATGAATGTGTAAGGTTTTGGCCCAAACTTACAACATTCCATATTTTTATTAACGGTTTTTTAGTAACGGATCGCTTAAAGAATGTTATTTTTACGTTTTAGAATTCCGGAAAAATATCAGGCTTTCCGAGGCGTATTTCCTGTGAGATCACAAGGATTTTCGGAGTGACGGAAAGGTTCTGAACATTACGTAAAAATCCCTACAAAGCATATGACCCTGGAAACGATAGATCTTGAGAAAACCGGCCGTTTCTCGGCCCTGATCCGCGATTATCTGGCTAAAAAGCCCTCTTTAACTTCCTTTTACAACAGGTTTCCGGAGCTCGAAGCATTCAAAGGTCAGATCGAAGAAAAGAGCAGTTTTTCGGTAGCAGCCAGGGAGGTGCTGGCAGATGCCCTGGAAGGTCAATATGAGGGACTTGATGTCACCGAAAGCACCAAGGCCAATATAGCGGCTTTGCGTTCGGGTAAGACCTTTACCATAACCACAGGTCACCAGCTCAACCTGTTTACCGGGCCCGTATATTTTATATACAAGATCGCTTCGGTCATCAATTTGTGCAAGCAGTTAAAACAGGCGTATCCGCAAAATGATTTCGTGCCGGTATACTGGATGGCGACGGAAGATCACGATTTTGACGAGATCAATTTTTTCAATTACCACGGAATGAAATTCCAGTGGCAGGGGTCGGGGGATGAATCCATGGGTGGTGCAGTGGGAAAGATGAATACCCGTAACCTTGATAAGGTAGCCGATCTGTTTAAAGCGGAATTGGGGCCTGGGAAGTTTGCGGAGACCCTTCACGACCTTTTTTGTAAGGCGTACCTGAAACATGATGATCTCACCAGCGCAACACGCTATATGGTCAACACCCTGTTCGGAGACCGCGGATTGGTCATTGTCGATGGAGATGATCCCAAATTGAAGCGACAGTTCATTCCGCATGTAAAGAGCGATCTTTTGAAGCAGACGGCCTATAAGGAGGTGACCAAAACCATAGCTCGTCTTCAGGAGCAAAGTGCCGACTACAATATTCAGGTGAATCCAAGGGAGATCAACCTCTTTTACCTGCAAATGGGTTCGCGGGAACGCATTGTTTATGATGGCGGCGCCTATGGCCTTGCTGAAGGAGAAAAGCAATGGGACGAAAAGACCCTCCTGGAAGAAGTGGAGGCTTTTCCGGAGCGATTCTCACCTAATGTCATGCTTCGTCCGCTATATCAGGAAGTGATCCTACCTAACCTGTGCTATATCGGTGGAGGCGGGGAGTTGGCGTACTGGCTGGAGCTAAACGGCTTTTTTAAGGCTTCAGAGGTCCCCATGCCGATACTCTTGCTCAGGGATTCGGTTTTGGTGATGAGTGAAAAGCAAAAGCGTAAGTTCGAAGCTCTGGGCGTATCCACCGAAGAAATGTTTCTGGACAACCGCGCCCTGGTGAATAAGAAGATCCGTGAGATCAGTGATCTCAGGATCGACCTGTCTCCCGAACGAAAGCTTTTAACCGATCAGTTTCAGAGGCTTTACAGCGTTGCAGAGCATACAGATGCCTCTTTTCTTGGGGCGGTAAAGGCCCAGGAGGTCAAGCAGATCAAAGGACTTGATCATTTAGAAAAAAGATTACTGAAGGCTCAAAAGCGTAAGATGAACGACCATGTGTCGCGGATCACAACCTTGCAGAATACCCTTTTTCCGGGTGGAGGACTGCAGGAGCGATCAGCGAATTTCTCCCTTTTCTACATGGAATACGGTCAAGATTTCTTCGTGCAGTTGTTCGAAGAACTGGATCCCTTAGATCTTCGTTTTAAGATCCTCACCTTTTCTCAGACTCAGTGAATAGATGATGGCAGGTTGTAGCTTCTGGCATAACTAAGGGTATCCCAATAGCTGCGCTGATGCCTGATCTTACCATCTGTGATGTGGAAAAACACGCATCCTCTCAGGCCAAAAGCATCTTTCCATTCCAGGATCACCCAAGGGGTGTCTTCATGCAGGTGTTCGATCTCACAATGCATGCGCGCGGTCGCAAACTCTTCCTCATAAAGTTGTTCGATGGCTTTTCTCCCTTTTACGGCAGAACTGGATATGCGGTCGTTTACGGCTTCCTCGTGGTAAAAAGCAGCCAGTGTTTCGGCATTCCCTTCATTGTAAGCGGCGATCCATGAGGTAATCAGTTCTCTTGCTTTCATAGGCGTGTGTTTTTATGGGATCAGGAAGGTGCTGTTCCAGTTTCCGCTCTCTGTAAGGTGATATTGCAACCTGATATGTTTGGGGCGCTTCAGCTTGAGGTATTCTAATTTATAAGCCTCGATATGCATCACTGCAAAGTTCTTAGAGGTGTCCAGGTATTCGATCTGGTCCGGATTGTCGATCCTTTCCCCCGGATCTTTTACGGTAATATAGTCCTGCCGTGCTTTTTCGTCTATGCTGTTCCAGATCTTTTCCAGTTTTTTCTTATCGGTTTCCATATACGCAACCCCGTCGATCTTGACCTGGATCAGTTTCTCGGGATGGTAAAAAAGAAGGCATACGCGGTTATTCTCTTTGATATGGGTGACTTTTCTGGATCTTTTATCGGTATACAGGGTGAGGGTCATATCTTTCGAAAAGTCGCGAAGTACAACCGTCCTTAAACGAGCGACCTTGTTTATTCCGGTAGTGGCAAGGGTAAAATAGTGAAAGGGGTGATCTGCATTTTTAGCCCCTTCCTTTAGTTCTTTTTTTGCGATCTCGAAATGTTCTTTATCCACGGCCTACAGGTTTTTTATAAAGTTACAAATCCCCTTAAGTTTAACAAAGTTATACCTTTGCTAAAAAAGTAATTACATGCATAATATCGATATAGATCTGGTGGATATGACACTGGATGTGATGAAATACGCCATAAACCGTATCACTAAGACAGTGCCTGATCTTGGAGTTCCGAAAAAAGCAGAGGAATTAAAGCGGATCGTTGGCGAAACCATTACCGAAAAAGGGATCGGAGGCGAAAAGGCTTTTGAACTTTTCAGGGATGTCCTGGTAAAGGCTACCGTGCCTATCGACCACCCCAGGCACCTGGCTTTTGTTCCTGCGGCTCCTACCCGGGCGGCGGTGATGTTCGACCTGGTGACCTCGGCATCGAGTATTCACGGTGCTTACTGGATGGAGGGTGCCGGTGGTATCTTTTGTGAGAACGAAGCCATGAAATGGCTTGTATCTCTTACCGGGATGCCTGAAGGCGCTTTCGGAGTTTTTACCAGCGGGGGAACAGCGGCGAACCTTTCGGCCATAGTGACGGCACGTGAAACGTGGCGTAAGGCACCCGAGAATCAGCGCAAACGCGGCATGGTGATCACTTCGATAGGGGCGCATTCCTCGATCAAGGCCATGGCTAAGGTAGCCGATGTCGATGTCCATCTGGTAGACACCGAAGATCGCCTTAGTGGAGCACAGTTAAAGGCGTGTATCGACGGACTTCCTGAGGAGGATCGAGCTCGATTATTCGCGGTTGTGGCTACGGGAGGAACCACTAATGCCGGGATCATCGACGACCTTGAGGGGATATCGGAAGTTTGCGAAAGGCAATCGCTTTGGTTTCACGTGGATGCTGCATATGGTGGAGGAGCACTTTTAGCCGATTCGGTACGACACCTGTTTCAGGGCATCGAAAAGGCCGATAGTATTACGATCGACCCACATAAATGGTTGTTCTCGCCTTATGACTGCGGGGCAGTACTGTATAAAGATCCGCAGCTTGCTAAAGAAGCACACAGTCAGGAGGGATCTTATCTGGAGATCTTCAAGGATGAGGGAGCTCACGGATTTAACCCTGCCGATTACCAGATACAGCTTACCAGAAGAGTACGGGGATTGCCACTGTGGTTTTCCCTTGCCATGCACGGTACCGATAAGTATAAGTGGGCTGTTGAAGAAGGGATATCCCTCGCCAATAAGGCCGGAGATATGATCGAACGGGAAGACCATTTGGAATTGGTCAGAGATCCCAGTCTTTCCTGTGTGTTGTTCCGAAGAAAAGGATGGGCACCCGACGACTATCGCGACTGGACCTATAAGAACCATCGTGAAGGTGTCGCCCTGGTAACTCCTACTAAATGGCGGACCGCCGACGGATTTGAAACTGTGGCGCGTTTCTGCTTTATCAATCCGCACACTACCAAGAATGATATCCAACTTATTCTGGATACCATGAAATAAAGCGCTTACGGCAGTAGGATCACGATTGGGGTGGTCTTACTGCTGTTCGTTCTTCTCTTCTTTAACACCGAACATTTGGCGTAAGCTGAGGTTGAGCCCGATGAGAAACCGCCATCTTGAAATTCCGATCTTGAAAATGTCGCTAGTAGGCAGGTTGTCATCGATCGGTCTGTCCCGGACTGTGGTAAATTCCTGTTTCCCCGTAGTGTATATGGCCCCAAATACGACATCCGCTTTTCCGAATTTCCAGTTAAATCCGCCTCCAAAGTGGTAGTTGTCGAAGGCGAGAAGATTGGATGTTCCAATACCTTCTGATGTGCCAAGTACCTCGTCGGCCTCCTTCAGGGGTGAGAAATCGGTGGAAAAGCTTAGGTATGTGGTGAATTTGGGTCCGAGTTCCACTTCACCGCCTGCTCCGAAATTAAAGATCGATCTTCGGTTCTCCTGGAAGAGTAAGGACTCTTCTTCTCCTGTTTGGCCGCCTAGTTCAGGCAGGGTGATGCGATCGTAGGTGGCTGTAGGGGCATACCAACTGGCGTTAAGATGGAGCTTATAATTGTTGATCGGGATTCCTGCTCCTACATTGATGCCTAATGGTGTTTTATGCTGACTATCGAGTCCGTCGAGATCTTCGAAAATAAAAAAATCTCTTGTAGGGTCTCCTGTCGCCAGGATCTCGTCGTAACTAAAATCACTGTCTTTGATGATCTCCAGGTAGGGGAGGTCGATATTGATACCAAGTTCCCAATTGTCAAAGATCCATGCTGCAGCCACTTTTAGGTACAGGCCATAGGAAGACTGTGAAAAGTTAAGATTCGATTCGTAAATATTGACCTGGTCACTCTCCTCATCGACGACAAGCCTGGAAGTGTCGCCCCCGCTATACCGGTAGATGGATGCGAACATAGAAGCACCCAGTGCGAAATGGTCGTTAACCTTGTAAGCCCATGTAAGTCCGAACCAGTCTTCTTTTAGAGAGTTGCTTAAATTTAACTTCAGATTAGCAGCATTTCCGGGGCTAATATCCTCATTGCCTTCTGAGTCAATCAGTCCGGAGTTATACCCTAAGGAAATATTTAGCCTGTTTCTGGAGATCGACGAATAATAAAAGGTGGTTCCAAACAGGTCAAAGCTACCGGCGAGCATCCCGGGAAGGCCGGTGAAATTAGAAGAGCGAAAACGCTCGTCTGGAATCACGTCATCGATCGTAATTCTGTTCCATTCGTAAAACTTTCCCTGAACCAAAAAGCCGGGGTTATCGATAAGGGCCAGCCTTGCAGGATTGTAATACACGGCCCCCAGATCGTTCACACTTCCCGTAACATTGCCGTTAAGTAATACCGATCGGTTCCCGAAATTCTCGTATTCATAACCCCTTTGGGCGCTACAGGTGAAGTAACTTCCGGGGTATATCGACATACCTAAGGTCAGGAATGCGATAATCTTCAGGGTTTTCAATTGAATTTTCATCAGGTCTCGGTTTTAGTTGTTTGATAGCATATCCTGTAGGTGAGCAAATGCAAGATGTCAAGCCGCCTTCATGAGGTCATAGGGGCTGGCTTACGGGGAGAGCATTGGAAAATGGTGAAGCCGGTAATTTTTGGGGGGAGTGATGGTTAAAAGGATGGTCTGCAACTAATGGAGGTGCCTCGTTTTTGGGGGAGGTTTAATTATTTATAAATATACTTAAAAAGACCCTTTTTGAAACAGTGTAAATTGTTATTTTTGCGCATGCAAAACAACGTACTTATCTTAGACTTCGGTTCGCAGTACACCCAGCTCATCGCGAGAAGAGTAAGGGAATTGAACATCTACTGCGAGATTCATCCATACAATAACATTCCGGAAGACCTTAAGCAATTTAAGGCGGTGATCCTTTCAGGGAGTCCGTTCTCGGTAAGGGCAGAAGATGCACCTCACCCGGATCTTTCTGAGATCAAGGGGAAACTTCCACTACTCGCCGTGTGTTACGGAGCGCAATACCTGGCCCATTTTAACGGGGGGAATGTAGCGCCTTCGAACATCCGCGAATACGGAAGGGCTAATCTGTCTTACATCAAAGAAAATGAGACCTTCTTCGAAAACATCGAATCTGGAAGCCAGGTTTGGATGAGCCATAGTGATACGATCAAGGAATTGCCTTCAGGAGCTGTTCGTCTCGCAAGTACTGCAGATGTGGAAAACGCTTCCTACAGGATCGATGGAGAGAGCACATATGCTATCCAGTTCCACCCTGAAGTATACCACACTACAGACGGCCGTCAGTTGCTGGAAAACTTCCTCGTTAAGATCGCAGGGGTTGCCCAGACATGGACACCGGATAACTTTGTGGATATGACCGTTGCCGACCTTAAGAAAAAGGTAGGAGATGGTAAGGTGGTACTCGGACTCTCAGGAGGTGTTGATTCTACTGTAGCCGCTGTACTGCTCAACAAGGCTATTGGAGATAACCTGTACTGTATTTTTGTGAATAACGGATTGCTCAGAAAGAACGAGTTCGATAACGTGCTCAAGCAATACGAGGGTATGGGGCTTAACGTAAAAGGAGTAGATGCTTCGGCACGCTTTTTGGATGCCTTGAAAGACGTAGAAGATCCGGAGCTTAAGCGTAAAGCTATCGGTCGTGTGTTTATCGAAGTTTTTGATGACGAGGCACACCTTCTCGAAGATGTGGAATGGTTAGGTCAGGGGACGATCTATCCCGATGTGATAGAGTCGATCTCTGTGAAAGGCCCTTCAGCAACCATTAAAAGTCACCACAATGTTGGCGGACTTCCCGATTTCATGAAACTCAAGGTCGTGGAACCTTTGAATATGTTGTTCAAGGATGAGGTAAGAAGGGTAGGTGCCAGTATGGGTATCGATCCGGAATTACTTGGAAGACACCCTTTCCCGGGGCCGGGACTTGCTATCAGGATCCTCGGAGATATTACTGAAGAAAAAGTTCGTATTTTACAGGAGGTAGACCACATCTTTATCGAAGGACTCAAGAGTTGGGATCTTTATGATAAGGTATGGCAGGCCGGTGCTATGTTGCTTCCGGTGAACTCGGTAGGAGTTATGGGAGATGAGAGAACCTATGAAAAATGTGTTGCCCTGAGAGCTGTTGAGAGTACAGATGGGATGACCGCAGATTGGGTGCATTTGCCGTATAACTTCCTGCAAAAAATATCTAATGATATAATAAATAAGGTGAAAGGCGTTAATAGAGTAGTATACGATATTAGCTCTAAACCACCAGCCACCATCGAGTGGGAATAACATTTATAGGTTTATGAAAAAACACATACTTGTATTACTTGCGCTGCTTTTTGTTTCCCTAACCTATGCCCAGCAGGAGTTTAAGACCCATGCTGTAAAAGAAGGGGAGACCCTGGAACAGATCGCAAGGAAATACCGGGTAACTCCCTTTAATCTTATAAAGTACAATCCCGAAGCCAAGGATGGTGTTACCCCAAACACCATCCTGGTTATTCCGGTTGCATCAGGTGAACGTTCTGATATGGTCCTTTCCGACGAGGAGGCCGCTTCCGGTGTGAAGGAAAAGGAGGTGGAGCGTTTTATTCGCCACCGGGTAAAGAGAAAGGAGACCCTTTTTGGGTTAGCCCAGAAGTATGATGTTACCGAGGCAGAGATCAAGCGCTATAACAAGGTGCTTTACAGTCGTCTCCCAAGAAAGGGTGAAAGGCTTCAAATCCCTGTGTTCAAGCAGCAAGATGCTGTTTCAGGTTGGCAGGTGCCGGAAAGTGGCCTTGTTCCTTATGTAGTGAAGCCTTCTGAAGGTAAATGGCGCATAGCTTATGAGCACGGCATCACCCAGGAAGAGCTGGTGCGACTCAATCCGGAGATCCGCGATGTGTTACAGCAAGGGGATACCCTGATGGTACCTTTTGTGCCGGGCAACGATAAGATCACGGTGGTTGACAGCCTCTACAATTATTACGAGGTGAAACCTGCAGAAGGTTTTTATCGTCTGAAGGTGAAACTCGGACTCTCACAAGAAGAGCTCGAAGCCTTGAATCCGATACTTAAGGATTCAGGACTTCAGAAAGGGATGATCCTGAAGCTGCCTAAGGTTACCGGAAACCAGTTGGTGCTCAATAATGGTATTCTGGTCGAGAAGTTTAGTCTTATCGATAGTATTCGCGTTCCTGCCAGTACCAAGGTAGGTCTGATCCTTCCTTTTGACCTGGGTGCGGTGAATTTTGACAGTATCAGCGGAACCAAGAATGATATCAATAGTTCGCCCTTGCTTGGGGTGTCCCTTGATTTCTACACCGGGGTGTTGGTCGCACTCGATTCGGTTAAGAAAATGGGAGTCTCTGTCGATATGCGTGTTTTTGATAGTGGTGACCGCGATAAATTCATTCTGGATTTCAGGAAAAGAGAGGCCTTGAAGGAAATGGATGCGGTTGTAGGCCCTGTACGACCATCTGTGATCAATGACCTTAGTGGTTTTCTCAATGAAGCAGGAGTTCCCGTATTTGCGCCCTTTATCAATAAGGGGCTGGAAATGCGTCCTAATGTCTATCAAACCTTACCTCCGGATGACCTGATGCGCAATGAGATGTTCAGGTTTTTAGAGAATTATGGGGAAGGTAAAAATGTGATCATCATTGCCGACGAGGAGAATGCCTATACCAAGGCGCGATTGCGTGCTGTTTTCCCAGGAGCTAAGATCGTAGATCCCCTTTCCGATAAATTCCTGAGACTGGAGGATCTGAATCCCTTCCTTTCGGCAGAAAAGGAGAATTGGGTCATCCTGGAAAGTAGTTCCTTTAACCTGATCGGGAATGTGACAGCTGTTGTGAATTCGGCTCAGACCGAAGAGTACAAGATCAGGCTGCTCACTACCTTAAAGGGGAATGTTTATGACAATAAGAACATTTCGAACCTGCACTTGTCCAATCTTCAGTTTCACTATCCAACCTTTTATAAGCCGGTTGCAGGAGCGTCACTGTTTCATAAGCAATACGAAGCTCGTTTTGGAGTGGAGCCCAACAGGTATGCTATTCGCGGCTTTGACCTGATGCTTGACGTGCTGCTGAGACTGGCATACAATAAGAATCTGGATGTGGTGGCTGCCAAGGTAGGAGAGACAACCTATACCGAAAATAAATTCAACTACGAGCGTGCTCCGGAGGGCGGATTCATTAACCGTGCCTTGTATATTGTTCGCTATGATAACCTCACTATAAAAGAAGTAGATCCAAATGCCAACGACCTCGAAAGTAACCTATCTGGGGGCACTGAGAACGGAATGTCTCCACGTGAAGAGCGGTAATACGTTCATCACCGATGCACCAATAGACAATAATGGAAAGGGGGAGGCATTTTCTCCTACAGATACCGTAGCTACGGCAATGGCCAGCTGCATGCTTACCGTTATGGGGATCAAGGCCCGTGATATGGAAGTGGATCTTAAAGGAGCTGTAGCGACCATTGAAAAAGAAATGGCCGCGGCTCCAAGGCGTATCGCTGCGGTAAGGGTAGAGGTGGTTATTCCCGCCTCGCCTTCTGAGAAAGATCGAAAAATACTCGAGCAAACCGGTAAAACTTGTCCGGTGCTCCTTAGTTTGCATCCCGAGATCGAGAAGGATATTCGTTTTGTATGGGGGCAAACGCCGCAATAAATGAAATTACTACCCTATTTGATTTTTTTCTTGAGTCTTGGTCTTCAGCAGGATCAGGAAACAGTAGCGTGGCATCCCGGTAAGAAGCTCAGGTGGGTCGATTTCAGAGGTGTGCCGGACCGTTCTGTTGATGCTGCAGCTACTACGGTCTCCGCTTTGTCCTATACGTTTAACGGATATCTTAAGGAAGGAAGGTTGGTCTATGAATACGATGTTAAGGCCTTGTTCTTTCCGGAAAAAAGCTGGGTGCGCGAAGACCTGAAAGATGAAGAGCTGCTGTTGCATGAACAACTGCATTTTGATATTACTGCCTGGTACGCAGCAAAACTCAGGCGTGCATTTGATACGATAGCGCCTTCTTTGGATCCGCAGCCTTCGGTAAAAGTTGTTTATGAGCAGGTGAGAAGAGAATTGGATTCTGTACAGGCCCTTTACGATAAAGAGACCAATTATTCCCTTGACCTGAAAGAACAGTTGCTCTGGGAGTCCCGAATAAAACAGTATCTGGAAGAAGTCTATGAATGAACAAGCCGCCTTTTTACAAAAGATCGCTTTTATGCGGATGCCCTATGGAAAATACAAGGGCAGGTTGTTGGTAGATATCCCTGAGCCTTACTACGTGTGGATGCGCCAAAAAGGGTTCCCGGAAGGGAAAATGGGGCTATATCTGAGCTCCATGTACGAGATCAAAGTGAACGGACTGGAAGGTCTTATCAGAAAGATCATCGCCAATGGCCGTCAATCCGTTTAAAATCTTAAAATTAGCCGTATTCACCGGAGTTTTTTAATTCTTATTTGTATTTTTGGCGCGAAAATTTCAGCAATTCTACAAGCGTTTTTACATGGCAGACACGAAGTACATTTTTGTTACAGGAGGGGTTTCTTCATCATTGGGTAAAGGTATTATCGCCGCATCTTTGGCAAAACTATTACAGTCCAGAGGGTATAAGACCACTATCCAGAAACTGGACCCATACATCAATGTGGATCCGGGGACTCTTAATCCTTATGAACACGGCGAATGTTATGTAACCGACGACGGTGCTGAAACCGATCTGGATCTCGGTCACTATGAGCGATTTCTTAACGTAAATACCTCTCAGGCCAATAACGTGACCACCGGTAGGATCTACCAGAGTGTGATCGAAAAAGAGCGTCGCGGAGAGTTTCTTGGAAAGACCGTACAGGTGGTTCCTCATATTACCAATGAGATCAAAGAGCGTATCCAGATCCTAGGGAATAGCGGAGACTATGATATCGTGATCACCGAGATCGGTGGTACTGTTGGTGATATCGAATCATTACCATATATCGAGGCAGTAAGACAATTGCTGTGGGAGTTGGGAGAAGATAATGCAATGGTGATCCACCTTACCCTGATCCCGTTCCTTTCTGCTGCAGGAGAATTAAAGACCAAGCCTACCCAGCACTCTGTGAAGACCCTCATGGAGAGTGGAATTAAGGCCGATATCCTTGTGTGTCGTACCGAGCACGAGCTTTCTGATGATCTTAGAGATAAACTGGCATTGTTCTGCAATGTTAGACGCGAAGCCGTGATCCAGTCGATCGATGCTTCTACCATCTATGATGTTCCGAATCTTATGCTCGATGAAGGGCTCGATAAGGTGGTTCTTAATCGCCTTGCGCTCTCTGACGATCAGGAGCCTGAACTTACCAACTGGAATCAATTTTTAAGTCGTCATAAAAACCCTAAACACGAGATCCATATCGGACTCGTAGGGAAGTACGTAGAATTACAGGATAGTTACAAGTCGATCCTTGAATCGTTCATTCATGCAGGAGCAGAGAATGAAGTAAAGGTTCACGTTGATTGTATTCACTCAGAGCATATTTCCGATGATATCCTTAGGGAAAAGATCGCTAAGCTTGATGGAGTGCTTGTGGCTCCCGGATTTGGAGAGCGCGGGATCGAAGGGAAGATCAAAGCCATTCAGTATGTGCGCGAGAACAACATCCCGTTCCTTGGGATCTGCCTCGGAATGCAAATGGCCGTGATCGAATTCTCGAGAAACGTACTCGGACTAAAAGATGCGAATTCCACTGAAATGGATGAGCAAACCGCTAATCCGGTGATCGACCTGATGGAAGAGCAGAAGGACATTACCCATATGGGAGGGACCATGCGTCTTGGTGCATGGAAATGTGCGCTTAAGGAAGGTAGCATCGTATACGATGTTTACGGACAAAAAGAGATCTCTGAGCGTCACCGTCACCGTTATGAATTCAATAATAAGTTCAAGAACGATATCGAGGCAGCAGGGATGAAGGCTACCGGATTGAACCCGGATACCGGATTGGTAGAAGTGGTTGAAATTCCTGAGCATCCTTGGTTCGTAGGGGTGCAATACCACCCTGAATACAAGAGTACGGTTGCGAATCCGCACCCGCTGTTCGTAGCATTTGTAGAAGCATCTTTGAATCACCATAAAGAAAAAAACAGTGCCACTTTGGCATCTTAACCGGAATTGGGGAGGTTTTTGATTTCTCTCCGAAACATATATAGCATAGCAAAGGTCTGCAATTCCCGACCTTGAACAGCCTATTAAATTTAAACCATGGAAGAAAAGAAATTTGACGTGAACTCCCTGATCGGGTTCCTCTTGATCGGAGCGATCCTCATCTGGGTGATGTATAATAATCAGCCTACTCCTGAGGAGGAGGCCGGTGAGGCCACTACCACAGAACAGGTAGAACAGGCCACACAGCCTGCTGTTAAACAGGAAGTAGTGCCGATGGCTGAAGCCGATTCTCTCGCAGCCGATTCCCTCGCGCTGGAAAGATATAAAAGTCAGCTTGGGGCCTTCGCCTATGGAGCTGCCATCGGAGTTGGAGAGGGCGAAACCGTTCTTGAGAACGAAGTGGTAAAATTGACTATTGCCAATAAGGGTGGTCAGATACGCGAAGCTGTTCTCAAGCAATTTAAAACCTATGATTCTGTGCCGGTGTATCTGGTTAAAGATGGGAATGCCCGATTTAACCTGAGCTTTGCCACCACCGATAACCGAACCCTGAATACAGAAGATCTTTACTTTGAGCCGGTATTATCGCAAAATGGCGATAACAAGGTGTTAAGCATGCGACTAAAAACAGGAGAGCAAACCTACCTGGAATATCGTTATGAGATCAAGCCTGACGATTATATGGTCGACTTTACCGTGCGTTCCCAAGGTCTTAACGGCGTGCTCAACAGCAGTGTGCCTGCAAATATGAATTGGGAGGTTAAAGGGATCCGTCACAGCAAGAGTATCGAGTATGAGAACCGATATACCCGCCTTACCTATAATCATGATGGAGACATTAGCAAGCTGGGGCAGATGGGAGATGATTCTGAGACAGAAGAAGATCTTGAGTGGATCTCTTACCGTCAGCACTTCTTTAGTACCATCCTTGCGACTACTACTCCGTTTAAAACAGCTACCCTGAGTTCAGAGAACCTGGTAGAGGAGGAGTCTGATACCGCAAAGTATACCAAGCATTATAAGGCTGCAATCCCTCTGGAGATCGCCGGAGGAGAGCTGGCGCATAATATGCACTGGTATTACGGTCCGACCGACCTCAAGGTGTTCAAGAAATACGAAGATTTTAACTTTTCAGAATCCATCCCATTTGGATGGGGGATCTTTGGTTTTATCAATAAGCATGTGTTTACCCCGCTTTATGATATTCTGAGCTCCTTCCTGCCTTATGGTATTGCGATCATTATTATGACCATCCTGGTGCGAATAGTATTGTCTCCGGTAACCTATAAGTCATACCTGTCGCAAGCCAAGATGAAAGTGCTGCGTCCGGAGATCACTGAGATCAATGAGAAGTATAAGGACAATGCTATGAAGAAGCAGCAGGAAACCATGAAGCTTTACAGCAAAGCCGGGGTGAGTCCGATGAGCGGATGTGTACCTGCCTTATTGCAGCTGCCGATATTCTACGCCCTCTTCATGTTCTTCCCTACGGCGATCATGTTAAGGCAAAAGCCATTCCTTTGGGCAGACGATCTGTCGTCTTACGATGTGATCGCAGAACTTCCGTTCAAGATCCCGTTCTATGGAGATCACGTGAGTTTGTTCCCGATCCTGGCTTCGATCGCTATCTTCTTCTATATGCGAATGACCACCGGACAACAGCAAATGATGCAACAACCGGCTCAGGAAGGGATGCCAGATATGGGGAAACTCATGAAAATGATGTTGTACATCTCTCCGCTACTGATGTTGTTCTTCTTTAACAACTATGCGAGTGGATTGAGTTTATACTACTTTATCTCTAACCTTATTACCATTGTGATCATGCTGGTGATCAAGAACTACATCATTGATGAGGATAAGATCCATGCACAGATCCAGGAGAATAAGAAAAAGCCTAAGAAAGAAAACAAGTTCCAGAAGCGTATGCGCGAAATGATGGAGCAGGCAGAAGAGCAACAAAAGAAAGGGAAGCGTTAAGCATGCCCTCCTTTACAGTTATAGAAAAAGGGAAGCCATACGGCTTCCCTTTTTTGTTTTGAGCGTGAACGTGAAATTCCATGCATACGTCACTCAATTATGGTTTATGTGTTAATGGGTAGGTGTCTGCATTTTATTTTGAAAAGCGATCAAGTATGCTCATAAAATAAAGCCCGGTAAATGCCCGGGCTTTTAAGCTATTTACGGATTACTTTCTTTAATTATTCATGTCAGGTAGCATTACCTGATCCAGAACGTGAATAACTCCGTTGACCGCCTGAACATCTACATCGATGATCGATCCGGTGTTTCCTGAACCATCGGTGATATCTGCGACTCCTCCCTGGGCAGGTGGCAGGGTGATCAACAGGTTGTCTCCTTCGAGCGATGCAAGCGTATTGTCCCCTTGCTGAAGATCGGAAGAGCGAACGTTGGATTCGCCTACGACGTGATGCAAGAGCACCTGAGTAAGCGCATCTCCCGTTGGTGGGTCAGTAAGGTCTGCAAAGGCTTCATTGGTAGGGGCGAAAACCGTAAATGGAGATCCTTCGGTACCTCCAAGGACATCGGATAAACCTTGTTCGATCACAGCTTCTGCCAGTGTGCTGAAATTCGGGTCTGCTGCTGCAAAGGTAACCACCGTAGGCAGGTCAATAACAGCATCTACCAGGTGTACGATCCCATTACTTACCTGGAAATCTGGAAAGACTACAGCGCTTATACCGTTAAGCGTCACTCCTTCCTCACTTACATTGACGTAAAGGCTAATATTATCGGGATCATCACCAGCGGTTATAGCGAGGGTAGAAGCATATCCCGACCCTGCGCTAACGATATCTGCTGCTGTGAATTGTCCGCTAAGCAGGTGGTTGTTGAGAAGGTTTGCCAGATCTGCCTCAGGTATATCTGCCAGGTTATTGATGTTGTCAAACCCGGACAGGAAGGTTATAAAGGCGTCGTCGTTAGGAGCGAATACGGTGAGGTTGGCATCAGGGTCGCTTAGTTTCTCCACCAGTCCTGCACGTTCAATAGCCTCAGCTAGTAAGGCGTATCCCGGAGTGAGCTTTGCCAGTTGGTAGATACTTGCCTCGAGTACGGTATTGTTCACGATAGATGGAGGTAGTAGTACCCGGTCTATTTCATGAATAACGCCATTGGATCCCTGGATGTCGGAGGTTAAGATGTTTACGCCTGCACCTCCTGTCCCATCGATCAATCTTGTTCCGTCTTCAGAATCCATAAAAAGGGACTCTCCGTTCGCTGTGATCATTTCCAGGCCAGGAGTAAGGTCACCCGATTGTAAATTTTGTCCGGGAACCACGTGATAGAGCAGTATGCTGAGTAATATTTCCTCGTTAACCCCTTCTTCTCCGAGTATGTCGGTTAGGTTAGCAAAGGCTTCTTCTGTGGGCGCAAAAATAGTAAAAGGGCCTTCTTCATCAAGAATGTCCGTGACGGCATCTCCGAAAGATAAGATGACCTCTCGTAGCGAATTAAATGCAGGATTAGCAACCACATGATCCACGACATTCGGGATGTTAAGCGGTTGATCAATTAGGTGAATTACACCGTTCGAAGCACCGATATCCAGGCCGTCGGCTACGGGCGATGAAGTGCCATTTAAGAGGACTTCTCCATCGGTATTGACAAAAAGACTAATAAGCTTCTCTTCCGGGCCTGTGGCAAGGGTGTTCAGGTATCCGGTAGTCAGATCTCCTGAGCCTACTTCTGCAGCGAGTACGTGATTGAGTAAAAGGTTGGTGAGTTCGTCGTCTGTAAAGTCATCCAGGGAAACACCTGCCGAGGTAAAGGCTTCGTCGGTTGGAGCAAAAACGGTATAGGTGCCCGGTTCATCCAGTGTTTCCGACAGTCCGGTGCGATCAAGGGCTTCAACCAGTATGGTCAGGTCCGGTGAGCTGATCGCTGTTTCATAGATGGATAGGACTGATGGTGGGGTTGAGCGATTGCCGTCGTCATCATCGTTACAGGAGGCAACGATCGTAAGAAGGGTTAAGAAAATCCCCCGTGTAAAGATCTTCATCATGTTCTGTTTTTAAGGGTTAGTGTTGTTTATTGTAGTATGCGTATTACTGTTTAGGGGGAGGGGTTTAAAAATAACAAAATCACGCAAACTACTGATAATAAACAGGTTAGTTGTTTGTTTTTGTTCCTTAAAATGTAAATGGTGGAGATTTACTTCGATACGGATCGTGGTGTTTGGGGTCTTAATTTCTACATGTGTTTATAAAAAAAGCCCGGGACATTTGCCCCGGGCCTTTCTCATTTGACGAATTTAAGTTGTTTGTTTAATTGGTGGTGTCGGGGATGAGGACTGCATCAATGGCGTGGATCACACCGTTAATGGCTTGCACATCTACCGCTATGATCGAACCGGTATTTCCGGTACCATCAGTAATATCTGCGATACCTCCCATGCTTGCGGGTACAGTAACCACAATATTGTCGCCTTCCAGCGATGGAACCGTATTGTCTCCGGCGACAAGGTCCCCGGCTCTAACGTTTAACCCTCCAACCACGTGGTGCAGCAGCACCTGGGTCAAGGCGTCGCCTGAAGGTACCGATGGTAAGGCCGCAAAGGCGTCATTGATCGGAGCGAATACTGTGAACGGATCACTCGCCGGATCACCAAGGATCCCAACAAAATCGGGTTGGTCATCGGCGGTCAGTGCGCCGGCAAGACTACTAAAATCAGGGTCTGCTGTGGCAAAGGTCACGATCGTAGGCAAACCTATTACCTGGTCTACTACGTGAACCACTCCGTTTCGGGTTTCAAAATCGGCATAGATCACCTGGCTACCGCCATTGATGGTTACGCCTCCGTCGTCTCCTTTGCTCAGGTACATGCTAAGGTTATCACCATCCATATTGACGGCACTGCTGTTGGTGTATCCGGTTTCAATATCACCTGCAAATACTTTTCCTCCCAGTACATGGTTGAGTAGAATATTTTTCAGAAGATCCATAGGTACATCCTCATAATCTACCCCATACATTTCTAATGCGGCGGCAAAGGCTGCGTTGTTAGGCGCGAAGAGGGTGAGTTCGGCAGATGGGTCTGCCAGAACAGCGATAAGTCCTGTTTTTACGAGCGCATCATTAAGTGTTGAAAAGTCACCGTTAATGGCCAGTAATTCTGCCATGGTGCTGGCAGCACCGATCTCTTTGGCTACATGTTCAGGGATCATCACCTTATCGATGCTATGCAATACGCCATTATCTGCCTGGATGTCGGGCATAACTACGTTAGCAGGTTGTGGTGTGCCATCAACGATCTTAACCCCATCGCTGAGGTCAACCTTGACGGAGCCTCCCATCACCATTTCTACCATTTGTCCGTCTTCAAGCGAACCGGAATCGAGGTTTCCTTCTACACTAATGTGGTAGAGGAGTATTTGCATGAGCGTGTTTAGCGGAATCTGACCAAGCGCATCGAATCCCATAAGGTCGATAGTGGCCATAAATGCACCGTTGGTAGGCGCAAAAACAGTAAATGGCTGATCTTCGTCAATACCTAAAAGGTAAGGCAGATAATCTTCGAGAAGTAATATCGCCTCAGCAAACAGAGAGTAGTCCGGATTGATCTTTCCGTGATCGGTCACAGAAGGAACTTTAAGCGCTTTGCTGGTGTAGTGCAGCACCCCGTTTGCAGCCATTAGGTCTTTTTGGTCCGATAGCAATTCAGCATCTCCGTTCAATACGATGTCTGATTCGTTATGAATGAACATGCTGAGATTGTTGTTTTCAGGACCTTTGGCCATGGTTTTTACATAGGAGGTCGTCATGTCGTATGACGGCAGGCTTTTTTCGATAATGTGATTACTGATGAACGTGTTAAGTTCCTGAGTACTCATTTTTTCAAGGTCGATACCCTGATCTGATAACGCCTTGTCTGTAGGTGCAAAAACCGTGTAGTTTCCCGGATTTGTAAGTGTTGTGTTTAGTCCGGTTTGCACGAGGGAAGCAGAGAATTTGCTCAGTGCAGGGTCAGCGGCGACCATTTCATAGAGGGAAGGTTGTTCAGACGAGGGGTCTGTGGTAATGCTTTCGTCGTCTTTTCCACAGGAAGCGATGACGAGCAAAAGGGAAAAAAAGATTCCCAGTTTTAAAGCCTTCATAGTTTAAAGTGTTTAGTGAGTTATTAAATACGATTGATCTTGGCTTTAAAAATCAATATAACCCTAACTAATTGAAAATAAAGAAGTTAAGATGAGCGAAATAGTCGGTGAACCCAATAAGGATTGGTGTCGGATTTGTGTCAGATTTTCTGAATCGCGGGATAACCGGTGGTGTGAGAAAAATTGGTATAGGTGCAAAAAAAAGACCCGGGAGTCTCCCGGGCCATTTCATAACTATGTAAAATCTAAAAATTAGTTGTTCGTATCAGGGATCAATACCTTGTCGATAGCGTGGATCACCCCGTTAGACGCCTGAACGTCCACAGCGATGATCGATCCCATGTTTCCAGAACCATCGGTAATATCGGCGATTTCACCCATGGTAGATGGGAGGGATACTGTGATCATATCACCTTCAAGTGAAGGTACTTCGTTGGGACCTTCAACAAGGTCTCCTGATCTTACATTGGCTCCACCAACTACGTGGTGTTGCAATACTGCTGTAAGTGCATCTCCTGATGGTACAGACTCTAAAGCTTCAAAGGCTGAATTGATCGGAGCGAATACGGTGAATGGAGCTCCGTCAGTGCCGCTAAGGATTCCAACAAAATCAGGCTGGCCTTCTGCAGTTAATGCACCTACCAGGCTGCTGAAGTTAGGGTCTGCTGCTGCAAAGGTCACGATAGTTGGAAGACCGATAACGGCATCTACCGCGTGAACAATTCCATTAACAACCGGAATATCAGTTGCAACTACTGTAGCACCTCCATTGTCGGCTCCACCGTTGATCACAACACCATTACTTGTGTTGAAATACATGCTAATATTTTCATCCACATCATAAGTGGCTAAACTTGTGGTATATCTTGTGCCGGCGTCAAGTACTGCAGCAGCATCAAAGGTACCCGCCAGGGCGTGGTTTAAAATGATGTTAGCAAGCGCATCAGCATCTACATCATCGATGGTAAGTCCGCCAAGAAACGTATCAAAGGCAGTATCGTCCGGTGCGAAAACGGTTAGGTCTGCTTCCGGATCGCTTAAAGCGTCTACAAGACCGGCACGCTCAATAGCTTTGGCTAAAGTTCCATAACCCGGAGCTAGTTTCGCCAGTTGGTATACAGAAGCATTAGCAAGAAGTGCTTCCACGATCGTAGGTGGTAGCAATACCTGGTCAACAGCATGGATCACTCCGTTGGAACCTTGTACATCTGTTGCGATAATATTGATATCTCTACCTGTTCCGTCCAT
This sequence comes from Robertkochia sediminum, assembly GCF_016786255.1. GTDB lineage: Bacteria > Bacteroidota > Bacteroidia > Flavobacteriales > Flavobacteriaceae > Robertkochia > Robertkochia sediminum. The sequence continues at coordinate 189,724 of NZ_JADMKT010000074.1, read as the reverse complement.
TAACATGGCTCCATCACTAAGGTCTACCGTTAAGATCTCCCCATCGATTCCCATAGGAATTTCCTGACCGTCAGACAGGTCTCCTGATTGTACATTAGCACCTGCAACAACGTGGTATAATACCACTGCTTCCAGTACCTCAGGAGCGATATCAGTAGTTCCTAAAAGTTCGAATAACGCGTCGAAGGCTTCGTTTGTAGGTGCGAAGATGGTGTATGGTCCTTCAGCGGTAAGGTCCGGAAGACTTTCTCCAAGAGCGGTAACTACTGAAACAAGGGTGCTAAAGTTAGGGTTGGCCACTGCGTGTTCTACAACGTTAGGGATACCCAGTGGTGCATCGATCAAATGGATGATACCATTGCTGGCTCCGATATCAAGTCCGTCGGCAACCGGAGAGGCTACTCCGTTAAAAGTTACTCCGCCATCAGTATTAACAAATAAGCTGATCGCATTTTCACCCGGCCCGGTAGCCAGTGTATTTACGTACGTGGTCGTAAGGTCGGTTGACATTACTTCCGTTCCCAGGACGTGATTCAATAAAAGATTGGTTAATTCTGCATCGGTAAAATCGTCCAGCGAAATTCCTGCAGCGGTAAAAGCATCGTCGGTTGGTGCAAAAACGGTGTATGTTCCGTCAGCATTGAGGACGTCATCCAGTCCTGTTCTTTCTAAAGCCTCTACCAAAATGGTAAGGTCTGGTGACGAAACTGCGGTTTCATAAATGGAAAGATCGGCAATTGGTGGTTCCGGAGTTACTCCTCCGTTGTTGTCGTCATCGTTATTACAACTAACGATAAAGAGCGCTAAGATGGCAAATAAGCCTAAAGGAAGCGTTTTAAGTAGTGTTTTCATTGCTTAATGATTTAATGTTATACTGTGGTGTAATCGTTTTGTTCAGCTAAAATACAATATAAGTTAAACAGAACAGAGGCTTTATTATTTTTTTAACATCTTGAAGTTAAACAAGTTAATTACTGTGTCAGAGGTTAATAATATTTTAGTTAACTGATAAAGAGTATTTTATATACCGTGTAGGATAAGGATGTTTAAGTTTATAGTTTAGGTTCTTATTGGTAAACAAATCAGAGAGTGTTGTTTAATTATTAAGGTCTCTTGATCCTTACTGTAAGTTCATCAGATATGGGGCGACTAAAGGCTTCGCCTTAATTTTGTAATTTTGCCGCGTGAAGTTCCTTTTCGGGGATGATCTTTAAATAATGAAATGCATGAAACGTGTAGTTGTTGGGTTATCAGGAGGTGTAGACTCCAGTGTTGCTGCCTATCTTTTAAAAGAACAGGGGTATGAGGTTATTGGTCTGTTCATGAAGAACTGGCATGACGATTCGGTGACCATTTCCAATGAATGCCCATGGCTGGAAGATAGCAACGATGCCATGATCGTTGCAGAAAAATTGGGTATTCCCTTTCAGACGGTTGACCTTAGTGAACAATACAAGGAACGTATCGTAGACTATATGTTTAATGAATATGAGCGGGGGAGAACTCCCAATCCTGATGTGCTTTGTAATCGGGAGATCAAGTTCGATGTATTCATGAAGATCGCTCTGGACCTGGGTGCCGATTATGTAGCTACGGGACATTACTGTAGAAAAGATACTTTCGGGAAGGACGGAAAGGAGGTACATCGCCTTCTTGCCGGTGTCGATGGAAATAAAGATCAATCTTATTTTTTGTGTCAGCTATCTCAGGAGCAACTGTCAAAGGCGCTTTTTCCCGTCGGGGAATTAACCAAACCTGAAGTTAGGGCTATAGCTGCTGCCAACGAGTTGATCACTGCAGATAAAAAGGATTCCCAGGGATTGTGTTTTATCGGAAAGGTCAGGCTGCCTGAATTCTTACAGCAGAAGCTAAGTCCGAAGGAAGGGGTTATCGTCGAGGTTAGTCCTGAAGCGATCGCTTTAAAGAAACAGGTTCGTGCCTTTGAAGGTAAGGAGGATGAGTTGTCCTGGCATGCCGAAAAGATACAATACAGTCCGAAAGACGGGAAGGTTGTAGGCAAGCATCAGGGGGCGCATTATTTCACCATTGGTCAGCGTAAAGGTCTTGGAGTAGGGGGTACGGTAGAGCCGCTCTTTGTGATCGGGACCGATGTGCAGGAGAATGTGATCTATACCGGACAAGGTAAGGCGCATCCCGGACTTTTCAGGAAGGCGCTGTTTATTGCTGAAGATGAGGTGCATTGGGTTCGTGAAGATCTGAAACTCGCGCCGGGTGAATCTGCCGGATTGAAGGTGCGTATTCGCTATCGTCAGCCATTACAGAAAGCCTGGTTGCACAAGGTTGATTCCGGGCTATATGTCGAGTTCGAAGATCCGCAAAGTGCGATCACCGAAGGGCAGTTCGCTGCTTTTTATCAGGACGACGAATTGATAGGCTCCGGAGTTATCGCATAAATTATTCAAACCACTAACCCACCAACCATGAACAACCGAATTACCACCCTCTTTAATGTCAAATATCCTCTTGTTCAGGCCGGAATGATCTGGGCCTCGGGATGGCGCCTTGCTGCTGCTGCATCCAATGCGGGGGCTTTGGGTATTATTGGTGCCGGATCCATGTATCCGGAAGTGCTTAGAGAGCATATTCGCAAATGCCAGGCGGCAACCGATAATCCGTTCGGTGTGAACGTGCCCATGCTGTATCCGGATATCGACAAGATCATGGATATCATTGTGACCGAAGGTGTGAAGATCGTCTTTACCTCTGCGGGAAATCCCAAAACCTGGACTCCTTTCCTGAAGTCTCATGGAATTACCGTGGTGCATGTAGTAAGTAGCGTGAAGTTTGCTCTAAAGGCGCAGGAAGCCGGTGTTGATGCCGTGGTTGCAGAAGGTTTTGAGGCCGGCGGACATAACGGCAGGGAAGAGACTACCACCTTTGCACTTATTCCCATGGTCAGAGAGCGGTTGGAGATCCCTTTGATCGCTGCAGGAGGTATTGCTACCGGACGAGGGATGCTTGCTGCTATGGTGCTTGGTGCCGATGGTGTGCAGGTGGGAAGTCGCTTTGTTGCGAGCGAAGAGGCTTCATCTCATGAAGCCTTTAAACAAATGGTGGTCGATGCCGGTGAAGGGGAGACCCAATTAACGCTAAAGGAACTGGCTCCGGTACGTTTGCTTAAAAACAAATTCTTTGATGATGTTCAGGCCCTTTATCAAAAAGGAGCAACTAAAGATGATCTTAAAGCTTTACTGGGAAGGGCGCGAGCCAAAAAAGGGATGTTCGAAGGGGATCTTGAGGAGGGAGAACTGGAGATCGGCCAGGTCTCAGGACTTATTCATGAGATCAAACCGGCAGCTGCTATCGTCGAGGAGTTCATTGCCGATTTTGTACATGCGCAAAAAGAAGTAGCGGCCTTTCAGATCCATCCCTGAAGCATGTCGTATTGCAAAAGTAACAGGGTCTTGACGTCTTTGACGCTTGTCTTACCATCATGATCTTTCCAAACTCTCTGTTGTGCATGAATACGGCCACCTCGTTTCCGCGGTTATAAACTTCTCTTTGTTCATCCTGTCATGGGCATCTGAAGGTCTTTCGCTTGCAGGTGTCTCGCCTCAGAGTGTATCAGGCTTTGGAGGGGATCTCTATGTTAAGGTCTTTAATGGTTGCAGTCATTGTCCGTTGATCTCTATCCAATAGCCATCGGGGTCTTGCAGGTAGATCTGTCTTACGCCGTCAGGACGGGGATTTGTTGTGTCAGGAGTTCCCTGCCAGTTTTCAAAATAGATCTTTTGTGAACGAAGGTGTTCGATGGTGGTGTCAAGGTCTTTTGAGGTAAAAGCCATATGGGTACCCTTGGGCGGAATGTTAACGGGCACTTTTTCTTCTATGATGTGAAGTTGTTTATCCCCTCCCATGGAAAACCATCGGATGTGTGGTTGTTCTGTTTTGTCTTCTATCTCTTTAAGTCCCAGGATCTCCTGGTAAAAAAGCACAGATCGCTTCATATCGCTAACTAAAATAGCTTGATGGTTGTAGGTTATTGTAGCGTTTTGTGCAAAGCTTAAAGCGGTCCAAAGGGTGAAAAGAATGGTCGTTAGAAAGGGTCGCATACATTAATTTTCCTTTAAAATTAAATGATATCCTTCATAAATAATAGTTTTTATGGCCTCTATCTTGCCGTATCTTTACAATGTGCAGCACTCATGAGCTCCCGATCTTGCCTGTAGTGAACATTGTGAAATCTTTTTTTGCTACGAATAATAAAACAATGTACAATCATGAAGTATGTATTGATCCTGGTACTTAGTCTTTTTTCTACAGGAGCCTTTGCCCAACACGAAAATGAACATCACGCAACAGATCACGGGGAAGCCCATAGCGAGCATAAGGAATTTAAGCATTCGATAGCGGTCATGCTGGGGCATAGCCATATTGATGAGGGGCGGAATACAGAAGGGGATCCGGAATGGATTACTGTGGCTTCTTTTGCCGTAGACTATAATTATCATTTTAACCACAAATGGTCGGTGGGACTTCACAACGATATTCTCCTTGAAACCTTTGTGATCGAACGCTATTTTAATGTGGGATTAGAAGAGGAGTTTCTTGAGCGAGAGTATCCTATTGCTTCGGTAGCCGTTGTTGGTTATAGGGTGTTCCCGTTCCTTATTGCCAGTGCCGGTTTTGGCGGGGAATTTGCCCCGGGAGAAAATTTTGCCATGATCCGGATCGGTGTTGAAGCCGGCTTCCATCTAAAAGACCCCAGTTGGGAATTGGTGACCGGTATCAATTACGATGCCCGGATCGATGCCTATGATATCTGGAACCTCACGGCCGGGGTGGCCAAAAGATTTTAAAATGAAAAGGACGTCACGGGGACGTCCTTTTTTGTTTTACACTTTGACCTGAAGTTACAGTTTCCTTCCCATATTGGAAGAAGAAGAACGTATGCATTTGCGGTAGTTTTCCATGATCTCCTTAGCCTGATCTTCGCCTCCGGCTAACTCATTCATGGCTGCTCTCCATTTCACCTGACTCGGACTGGTCTTCCAGTTCATGCCTTCCACACCGTCTTCCATTTTCCATACAATAAGCATATCGTATTCTCCGGCAGCAAGGGAAATTTCCATCACCGGGATCGGTGTACCAGCCTGGGCAGACGCCTTTTTGAAGTAATTGTCAATAATGTTTCGGGCTTCTCCCATCATTCCCGGGTGATAGTCTACATAAACAAAACTGTACCATTCGGGATTCTCATACTTCTCAGCCTCCTGGGCTGTTGCATTTGTAAAGAACAGTACGGTGAACAGGGCAGCGAGTAAACAACTTAGTGATCTCATTGGTTGTAATTTTAGATTGGTTATAAAATTGCAATAGGAGATCAGTCGAGGGATATTAAAAGTACAAATAAAATGTTAAAAATCAGCAAGTTGCATGATTGTTGCGTTTTTAGTTTAATCAGGCTAAAAAAAAGGGAAGGCTAATGGCCTCCCCTTTTTGGTATATGATATAAGGTGAATAGATCATTCTTTAATAACCCTGAATCCGCTGGTTTTGCTCTTCCACTTTTGCTGTGCCATTTGATCTGCGTTTTCGTAAGCGCTAAATCCTATGGACTTTCCATCTGCAGCATATTCTGAAACATTACCTCCAAGGTCATAGATCAGTGCATTGCCTACGCTCGTTGCCTTGTATTGTCCTACGGGTTTGGTGAGTTCGAGTTCTGCCTTGTTCACCTTACTTATGAGCTTCGCTGCATCTTCAGGGGTTAGGGCGTATCCGGCCCACTGACTCAGTGTATTTTCACTTCCAGCGGATTTCATGGCCTTTTTTCTGAGGGCCTTGGCTTCTTCCGTATTAGGAAGGCGGTAGGTTTCTCCGGTTAGTTCAGACAGCCAGGAGAGGTAATTCTTTGCTTCTTCGAGAGAGCAGGTAACCGGATAATTTCCTTTATCCTCATCGTATCGGTGGTCCTTTTTCCAGGCGGCGAACTGGGCGTTGGTCACTTCGAATACCCCGATAGCGATGCTGTCGTTCTTAACGTTGGTCACCTCAGGGATCAGGGTATCGTTCTTCAGGTCGCCCCAGAGTCCGTTGTGTTTTTTGAGCGATCCTTTGGCCATGAGTAATGCCAACGGACTGTCTTCTTTTACCGGGTCCATGGTTTCCGGGGCCTTTTCGAACAGGTAGGTGTCTATCCAGGCCAGCTCTTCTTTCATTTTGCGCAATTGGTGGGTGATCTTAGCCAGGCCGTGGCGTTGTCCGGGGAACCATAAAAAGCGAACCGGAGCTTCCCCTATCTGCTGAAGGGCTCTGTAGTACTCCCATCCCTGGTCTCTGGGGACGGCCCGGTCTTCGCTCCCGTGAAAAATAATGGTAGGCGTTCTTACTTTTTCCAGTTCGAAGAGGGGTGATTTAAGGATGTAATTCTCATTATAGGTCTTGCCTTCACTATTGTCCCATGGGGCGCCTCCAAAATAGCTTTGATCAAAGCTTACCCCAAAGCGACAGGTGCCGTAATCTGAGGTCCAGTTCACATCACCGGCCCCGGCAGCGGCAAATTTGAACATCTCCGGATACCGTACCGTAAGCATGGTGGTGAGAATGGCTCCGTTAGACCAGCCCATGGTTCCCAGCTTGTCCATATTGATCATGCCTTTTTCATTGAGGAAGCCGATCCCTTTGATGATGTCTTCCATTTCCGGTTCGTAGTAATTTCCCTTAATGGCTTCTACGTATTCCAGTCCGTGATTTGAAGATCCCTGGTAGTTCGGTTTGAGGACAAAGGCTCCTCGCTGTGCCAGGATATTGGGGTAGGTGCTCCAGCGTTCACTCCATCTGTCGGTGTCCTGGGATGAAGGTCCTCCGTGGATCGATAGCACTAGCGGATATTTTTTTCCGGATTCGTAATTCGCCGGGTAGTAAAGGATTCCGGTAACTTCAACATCGTTATATCCTTTCCATGTGATCACCTCGCTTTTGGTGAGTGGTTTGGAGCTTAAATTCTTGTTCAGGGCGATGACCTCTTTGTCATTTTTGAACTTTCCGGACTTGACGTCTGCTGCAAAAAAACGAGGAAGTTGGGAGGCTGTAGAGTGGCTGTAGATCACCCGGTTTCCTGCCTTGTTCACAGCAAGGAGATCTGCATGGTCATTCTTTTCTTCCAGATCGATCTTTTTTTGTTTCCAGTTGTCCCCTTGTTTTTCGTAATAGGTGAGTCTAAACGTCGCTCTGTTGGCCAGGGCAGCGATGACACCGCCGTCTACGACCTCAAATCCTCTCCCTAATCCGTTTTCCCAGTTGAGGTCAACTTTGGTGTAAGAAGTAGTGGCAAGGTCGAAATAATAGAGTTCTTCGATCCCGGCTCCGTTCCATTCAGGATCACTGGCCATAGAAGAGGTGAAATAGAATCCCTTGTCGTCGGGGGTGAAGGAGAATGATCCCGAGGGGAATTCTAAAGGTTCCAGTATCTGTTGTTGTTTGCCATTGCTAAGGTCAAGGAGGAAGTAGGACGGATCCTGACGCGCATCAGAGGCAAAGCTTATACCTTCCGCCATGGTGTAAACTACCCATTGGCCATTATGCGAAACCGTATAAGAGGTCAACGGCTTAGTATTGTTGGTCAGGCGGTTAGTGTTCTTTTCTTCCAGGTCAAAGCTGTATAGGCGTTGAGGTTTCCAGCGAAGGGTGTCTTCAACAACGATCACATTGTCTTTTTTCTTTTCTTCTTCCAGTTCGGTTAGCGTTTTACCGTCGTTGGAAACAAAAAGCAGGGTTTTTGAGTCTTTCCATTGGATATCAGAGATCCCATTGTCAAAGGTGTGCACCTTCTTTGGTTCTCCACCAAGGAGGTCGAGCTTCCAAAGTACCTTTCCCTCGTCTCTTGATGAGAGAAAGTACAGCGACCTGTCATCATCAGAAAACACCGCACCATAGTCGTTCTCATCGGTGTTGGTGAGTTGGACGGTTACCGGTTTGCCATCCTGCTCCTTATCCAGGTAGGTCAGGTAAAGGTCACTTACAAATTTATCCTTTTCGGGATCCTTGAGTGGTCTTCTTTTGCTCCATACGATCTTGGTGCCGTCATTAGAGAATTTTACATTGGTCATGTATTCGGTAAAGATCACGTCTTCCGGGGTCCATTTTTTCGGGTCTTCGATCTTCTCCTGTGCCCGTGCGGGCAAAACAAGTAATAAGAGTATGGCAATAAGGAAAGCTCTCATATCTGATGTTTAAGGGTTGATAATTGCGGTACCTAAGATAATTAAATTCTTTGTGAGAAAAGACCGTTTAATTTCAGGGGAGTGAGTAGGGTAAAGGGTAAGGAGGAGGTGTTGGCCTATTGGAAATGCTAAAAAAAAACAGGGCCGGAGCCCTGTTTTTCTATTATTGATGTTGTAATTCGTGATCGTAGATGCTGCGCCCTAATGCGGCGAGAAAGGGAATGCCTGTTTCGTCGTATTCGTAGACGTTGTCATTGTAAATGCCGTCTTCATTGACGTGTATGGTTGCAGTAAGCAGGAACTCCACATTGTTCTTCGTGTCTTTGATGTAGGCACAATCGGTAAGGTAGCCATAGGCGTATCCCACCTTGTTGTAGATCCTGATATGTTCCGGCATAGGCTCTTTGCGGTCACCGTACATGAAGAATTTTACGTAACTGTCGTAGTATTCGCTTCGGTCGTATCCGCTGGTGTAAGGGAGTGCTGCCATGCGCTCCAGGGCGAATTTTCGGTCGTCTGCATCCAGGTTGAAAGTTTCTCTTTCCGGGAAGTTCCCGGGAAAGATCACCCGCTTCATGAGGTTGTGAAGACTTTCAACCGGCAGGTAGTTCTTTTTGGAGAAATCCATGGGTTGCTCCATCAGGCTGTCCCCGTCATAATATCCTTTTCCCTTCAGTAATTTCTCTAATGCTATTGAGGAAACAGGTCGGTTGATGCTGCCCGGCAATTCCGTCAGGGTGGTATCGTTGAGGTAGAAAATAAGCGGGCGTGTTTTTGGATCGTCGGCATCTTCTACCGAAAGGCGGTGTGCAATGCGTAACGGGCCTGCGTTCATTTCTCCTAATCGTGCATTGATATGGTCTGTCCCCAAAAACTCGAACAAGCGGTTATAGGCGTCGTTGTCACTAACGGCGAAGATCTTATTCACCTCATCGCGAATCGTGGTCTCCAAAGAATCGCCTTCAACAAAAAATCGGGAGGTGCTTGTGAGGTTGTCCATATTACCGATCTTTTCCAGTGCGAGAAATGCGATCGGGAATTTCACAGTACTCGCCGGATAAAAATAAGTGTCCGGGTCCAGTTGGAAAGATTCGTCGGAAAACACTACCGAATCGCCCTTTCGTTCTATAGCAGAATACATGATCTGCACCTCGTATTGCTCCGGGGATCCCATGACCTTGGTTATGGCCGGGTCTTTTGATGCAAGGGCAGTTTTCAGGGCTGGTTCGTCCTGTGGTTGCGCACAGGAGGTTAGCCCAAAAGCAATGAGCAAGGCAATTGCTCTTACCGGTGGTTTGATCATTTTTTGGTGGGTTGGTTAATGTGGTATTGGTTATTTGTTACTGTTCTTAGTCTGGTAATCGGCCCATTTGGTGTGGGTGAAGATATCGTCTCCAAAAAACCTTGCGATCTCGAGAAATTCTTTCGGTTCTCTGTATCCGGGTACGGGAGCGATGAGTTCTTGTTTTTCATTGAGAAAAACGACCGACGGATAGCTTAGCTTACCTTGTAAAAGTGCGTAGGCCAGTTCGTGAACCCCGTTGCGTCCCTGCTTGCGGAACTGAAAGGTCTTTCCTTTGTATTCAACCGGAGCAGTACCCTCGGCATCGAACTTCACCATGTAGAAGTTCTCGTTCATATAGGCGGCTACCTTCGGGTTTGCAAAGGTATTGGCATCCATTTTCTTGCACCATCCACACCAGTCGGTGTAAACGTCAACAAATATCTTTTTCGGATTGGCGTCGGCTTGTGAACTGGCGATGGCTTCTTCCCAGCTCATCCAGTTGATCTCCTGGGCCTGGGTCTGAAGGGTTAAGAAAAGGGTTAAGGCGGTAATGATGTAGGTTAATCTCATGATCTGAATTTTGTTCAAATATACTAAAAAGAAAATGGCCCGTATCGGGCCATCATACTTCGGTTTGGACGGTTGCGCTGCAGGGTGTCAGGTGGCAGGAGTTTCCTGTTCGGGCACCTCCAGCGATACTTCCACCTGGTTGTGAAGCAGGTCGTCAAAGGTTTCTCTCTTTCTGATCAGGTGTGCCTGTCCGTTAAGCCATAATACTTCGGCCGGCCTGTAGCGTGAGTTGTAATTACTGGCCATGGAGAAGCAATAGGCTCCGGCATTTTTAAAGCATAAAAGATCGCCTTCGCTGATGGCGGCTATACGGCGGTTATTGGCAAAGGTGTCGGTTTCACAAATATACCCCACTACAGAATAGAATCGTTCTTTACCGCCGGGGTTGGTCAGGTTGTAAATGTGATGATAGGAATTGTAGAACATGGGACGGATCAAATGATTGAACCCGGAGTCTACCTGAGCAAAAACCGTTGAGGTGGTCTGCTTGACGACATTGACCTTGGTGATAAAATATCCGGCCTCACTTACGAGGAATTTTCCGGGCTCGAAGGCCAGGGTAAGGTCTTTTCCTGTTTCTGCACAAAATTCATTGAAACGGGCGGTGAGTTTGGCGCCCAGTTCGGCTACGTCGGTGGCGATATCATCAGGCTTGTACGGTACTTTGAATCCGCTACCGAAATCAATGAATTCGAGATCCTTGAAATTTCTGGCATTCTCGAAGAGGATCTCCGAGGCGTAAAGAAATACTTCGATGTCGAGAATGTCACTTCCGGTATGCATGTGGATACCGTTAATGTGCATTCCGGTATTCTCTACAATACGCAGCAAATGCGGGATCTGATGAATACTGATGCCAAATTTAGAGTCGATGTGGCCAACCGATATGTTCGTATTTCCCCCAGCCATAACGTGCGGATTTATTCGAATACAAACGGGGATGTCCGGGTGTTTGCTTCCAAACTGCTCCAGGATAGAAAGGTTGTCAATATTGATCTGAACGCCCATGGCTGCTACCTGTTCCAGCTCCTCAAGGGATACTCCGTTAGGGGTGAAAATAATATCTTCAGGCTTGAAGCCTGCTCTTAGTCCCAACTGAACCTCCTGAACCGAAACGGTGTCCAGGCCGCTGCCCAGGCTGTTCATTAGCTTGAGAATGGAAATGTTCGAGAGGGCTTTAGCAGCGTAATTCAAACGTAATTTTGGTACTCCGCTAAAAGCGTCGGTGAGTCGTTTGTATTGCGAAGTTATCTTTTCAGCATCATAAACGTAAACGGGACTTCCGTACTCTTGAGCTATCCGGATCAGATCACTATTGTTCATGGTAAACTATTTTGTTTAAGGCTAAAGTAATATGCTTCTTCGAGGATTTGAAAAAAAAATAATGAAATTATAAAAATAAAACACAATGTTATAAATATAACAAGGTGAGGAAAAGGTGGGATGGCATTTAATTTTAGTAGATTTGTATACAGTTGGTTACACGGTTCATGGTTATGCTGTTATGTAGTCCTGCCTGCCGGAAGATAGGTATACAGTGAAGGTGCGAAGGAAGTAATACTGATGATTTTCATATTTGGTACCTGTGGCTATTCGTTTAGCGCCTCCTCTGCCGTCCGGATCATGCGTATGTCTGTATGGTTCGATCCAGATGAATTTTAATTTTTGTTTATGAGTGCTCTGATTCCTCTATTTCCTTTACAGATCGTTGTTTTTCCCGGTGAAAAGCTCCCACTGCATGTTTTTGAAGAGCGCTATCGGGAGTTGGTAAAAGATTGCAGGGATGGTAAGCAGTCTTTTGGTATTCCCACGGTAATAGACGGGAGTTTGGGATACGGCAGTGAGTTGTATATTGAGGAAGTAAGCCGGGAATATCCTTCCGGCCGCTACGATATCGTTTGTCGTGCCGGCAGGGCTTTCAAGCTTCTCGAATTCGTTAATCCTGTTCCCGGTAAGCGATACGCCGGAGGGGTGCTGGAGTATCTGGAGAATGTTCCGGATGGTCTCGATACGCAAAGAGAGCGGGTTATCGTATTGTTGCAAACCCTGTATGAAGAGATCGGGGTAGATAATACGATCCCGGGAATAGCCGATTTCGATACGTTCACCTACGCTCATAAGGTGGGCTTCAACCTTAAGGAGGAGTATCTTTTGCTGCAGATGACTTCCGAAGCAGACCGCCTCGATCATATGGAGCGTCATCTTCAGCGTATTATTCCTGTTATCAGGCAGGTGAACGCCACAAAGAAGATGATCCAGATGAACGGACATTTCCGGAATTATGATCCTTTAGATTTTAAGGATTTCAAGTTGTCCTGATGTCTTTTTCGTGCGATTTGTCGCGCTTGTCTCCATTTCAAACTTCAAAAGTAGGGGTAATCTTATCCTTCCTTTCTCAAAGACTTTTGTTAATTTTTTGTTCAAACGTTTTCACCCTGCTATTCACGGGAGTTTTCGCAATTTCAAAAAGGGAAATTAATTTGGGTTTATAACGTTGCGTTTTTTACATTTGTTTCGCTTAAAAACCACAAGAAATCGTTATGAATCTACACGAATATCAAGGAAAAGAAATATTAGCGAGTTTCGGTGTCCGCGTTCAGCGAGGTATTGTTGCTCACAATGCAGGAGAAGCCGTAGACGCTGCCAAACAACTCACCGCAGAAACCGGAACCGGTTGGCACGTGATCAAGGCTCAGGTGCATGCCGGAGGTAGAGGAAAAGGCGGAGGTGTAAAGCTCGCCAAGAATCTACAGGAGGTTGAGACCATTGCAGATAGCATCATTGGGATGAACCTCGTTACTCCGCAGACTTCTGCAGAGGGAAAAAAGGTACATCAGGTACTTGTTGCTGAAGATGTTTACTATCCCGGAGACAGCGAGCCTGCTGAATTCTATATGTCCGTACTTCTCGACAGAAGCAAAGGGCGCAACATGATCATGTACTCCACAGAAGGAGGGATGGACATTGAAGAGGTGGCCGAAAAGACCCCTCACCTTATCTACCACGAAGAGGTTGACCCAGCTATCGGACTAATGCCGTTCCAGGCGCGAAGAGTCGCTTTTAATCTTGGATTGAGCGGAATGGCTTTTAAAGAAATGGTGAAATTTGTTACCGCTCTTTATAAGGCTTACGAAGTATCAGATTCGTCTCTTTTTGAGATCAACCCTGTGTTAAAGACTTCAGACGATAAGATCATGGCTGTTGATGCTAAGGTAACCCTTGACGATAACGCCCTGTTCCGTCACAAGGATTACGCCGAGATGAGAGACCTCAGAGAAGAGGATCCTATCGAGGTAGAGGCTAAAGAGGCCGGATTGAACTTTGTGAACCTCGACGGTAATGTTGGGTGTATGGTGAACGGAGCCGGATTGGCGATGGCTACCATGGACCTTATTAAAATGGCCGGGGGTGAGCCTGCTAACTTCCTCGATGTGGGAGGTACTGCCGATGCCAAGCGTGTCGAAAAGGCGTTCAGAATTATCCTTAAAGACGACAATGTACAGGCTATCCTTGTAAATATCTTTGGAGGTATTGTTCGATGTGACCGTGTTGCTCAGGGTATCGTTGATGCCTACAAGAACATGGGAGATGCTATTAAGGTGCCGATCATCGTAAGACTTCAGGGTACGAATGCAGAGATCGCTAAAGAACTTATCGATAATTCCGGACTTGCAGTACACTCTGCTATCGAGTTCCAGGAGGCTGCCGATAAGGTACAGGAAGTGCTTAAATAGATCACTAAGATCACAGAAATATAAAACCCGGCGATAGCCGGGTTTTTTGTTTTTGTCCCCGATTGTAATTGCTATGATCAGTAGTATGTTAATTTAAGGTGACCAGCCCCTGGGGATGATGGCTCCCATTCTAAGATGCTTAGAACAATACCTTCAGGCTTGTGCAGACCTCAAAAATTAAAAGCAGTTATTGTCTTTTTAATAGGTTTTACAGGTTTTTGGTAGGAATGTCCTATTTGTTGTTCGGTCTGAGGGTTTTGGAGGTAAACACAGCAAATACAGGTTTGTGCGCTTTTTTGAAGTATCGCGTTTTTGATGGCTCAGAGGTCTTCTTTATTATCGCGAAGTTAAGGGTGTTATTTGATGGTTAAGGCTTTGTTTTACAGTTGCTTGTGTGCTTGTGTAGGCTTTAGATTTGTGTCGTAATCAAAAAACGAATCATTATGAAAATCATCAAATTCATCAGTGTTTTCACCCTGTTCCTTTCATTTCAGGGGGTGCATGCATCAACTACAGAACTTGATCCCGGTAAGGACAAAGTGGTCTCTCAGTTAACTGAGCTGTTAAGAAGACCGGGAATTAAGGCCGCCCATCATGATCTGGTTGCAACGGTACATTTTATGGTCAATCGCTCTAACGAGATCGTAGTGATCGAGGTGGAAGCAGAGAACGACATGCTGGAGGCTTACATCAAGAGCCGGTTAAATTACAAGGAAATAAATTGCGACGGACTTGCAAGCGGAGAGGAGTATATCGTACCTGTAAGGATCAAAGCAGCAATTTAAGTTAGATAGTTTGTTAGGTGAGCCCAGTAATTATTACCGGGTTTTTTTATTTGTTAGTTTTAAGTTTATTGTGGACGCCTTGGGCGTGAGGGGCGTGGTTTGCTTTCCGTTTTTGGTTTTTTCTCCATAGGCCCGCGCAGGTGAATGATCAGGCCGTTCAGGAAGTTTCTCAATACCTGGTCGCCACATTTCACATATTTTGGATGGTCTTCCTTTCGGAAAAAATTATTGATCTCGCCCTTTGAGATGTTGAAGTCTACCAGTTTGAGGATCTCGATAATATCAGTGTCCCTTAGTTTGTGAGCTACTCTGAGCTTTTTTAAAATATCATTGTTGCTGATCATGGAATTCCTGCTTTTTTACCAATGCCTGATCGTTTTGATCATTTCTTATTTCTCCAAAGCGGCGCATTGCTAATTTGTTGTGCAAGTTAACGAATTCTTCAGGGAACCTTAAGGGTCATGTTCATATATCTCTTTTCGGCGGTGTTTGAGTCTGTGTCTTGAGCGTGCTGGGGTTCTATTCGTGGTCATTGAGCCATTCCATGGCTTTCGGGAATTCTGATCTCCAGAATGCTTCGTTGTGTTCCGCTCCCTCGCGGATCACGGCCTTCAGGTTTTCTGTGGAGTATCCCAGCTCTCGAAGTAAGGAAACCATCCTTTGATGGTTGGGTACCGTAGAGCCCGGTTCCAGCGACCCTGTAGCCAGGTAGATCTTCGGTTGGTCCGTGGTGTTTGCGTTTTTGGTGAGGTCGAAGATCTTTTCAGAAAACCAGTAGCTTGGGGAAAACAGGATCGCCCCGCCAAAGGTCTTCGGGTAGGTGAGGAGCATGTAGTGGGAGATCAAACCGCCAAGAGAACTCCCGGCTATCAAGGTGTTTTTACGGTTGCCGTAGGTGTTGAATCGCTCGTCGATCACCGGTTTAAGGGTGTTCACAATGAAATTGGCATATGCACCTCCCCGGCCTCCCCCGTATGCTTCGTTGGTGTAGGGGGTTAATTCGTCAATGCGCTTCTCGTTCCCGTGGTCGATGCCTACGACGATATGGTCTGAAGAAAGTCGCTTAAGGGTTTCGTCTACTTCCCATTCTCCCGCATAGGCTGTGGAGGCATCAAAAAGATTTTGAGCATCGTGCATATAGATCACCGCATGCGGTTTGCCTGACTCACGATAGTTTTCGGGTAGGAGAACGCGTATATTCTTTTCGGTGGCAAGTTGGGGAGCGTAAATGCTTAGCTGTAATACCTCAGGAGGAGGGTTTTGTGCGTGTAATCCACTGAATATGAATGCAAAAAGAATGATTCTGTAAGAAAAATTATCCATTGGTCGATATTTTTTTATTGCCATGTAGTAAATATCTAATTTTTTCAAACAATCAGGGGATATGAAAAGAAGTAAAGAAGAGAAATTGAGTCTGCTTAGCGATCTGATCGATCTTGTGCGATCAGATCATGCGGTCAATGAAAAAGAGTATCGGTTCATAAGAACGGTAGCCCGTCATTTGCAGGTACGCGAACAGGATCTCAATGAGTTATTCACCCGTAAAAGGCCTCGCTTTGTAGCGCCACGAACAGAGTCTGAAAGGATCCTCCAATTTCAGCGGTTACTTCTTTTAATGAATATTGGGCATTCTCATAGCCTGAAGGAAGAAATTGCCCTTAAAGATGCAACCCTTCGCATGGGACTCAATCCTATAGCGGTGGAGCGGGTGTTGTCTGTGATGGACGATTATCCGGACAGGATCGTGCCTCCCAAGGTCATGATCAATATCTTCAAGACCTTCTACAATTAATTTACTGCCCCCATACCGGAGGCCATCATTACGGCCAGCAAGGGGATGATAAGCAACAGGAATAATTCTAATCGCACCACCAGGATCACCATACGTGGTACCTGTGCTTTTTCATTTTCTTTCAGCGACTTTCTTGTATTTCGAAAATAGAGCGTGGGATATACCGACAACAGGCCAACCATGATGAATAGTCCGGTCTTTAAAAGGAAGAGGTGGTTGTAAGTGTAATAATCAGCAGGCTTCCCCACCCCGAACCACAAGGTAAGTCCCATACCCACCACGATGATCGCCGTGACCCCATACCAGAGGTCGGCTTTAGCGATCCTGTTCAGCTCCCTTCGCGACATTTCCTTTGCGATCATGAATTGTTGGGCAACAACACTTCCTACCATCAGGAATAAAAAAAGAATATGTAGATAACGAAATACCAGATAAAGGTTCATGGGTGTTGGTTTATCCTGTTTACTCCTTAAAATTAACGAAAAATTCTACGTGTTTTGCCTGTAGGTATCGGTTCGATCGTTCTTGTTCAGACAAAATGTCGGTAACGAAAGGTTGTTTTGTGTCGAAATGACAGCTTTTTCGGGTTGGAATCAAATTTGCCATTAGGTAGGTGTAATTGGAAATGAAACAGAAGTTCAACCTAAAAAAGTACATATTATGAACCTTATAAGAAGAAACCCGAATGCATTGCCTTCTTTGTTAGATGAATTTTTCAAGCCTGATTGGTTTGGCGGATTGGAAGGTATGAATGCGAATGTTCCGGCTGTGAACATTGTAGAGAATGAGACCGGATTCGAACTGGAGTTGGCTGCTCCTGGAATGAAGAAAGAAGACTTCAATATTGAAGTGGATAACCACGTATTGACGATCTCTAATGAGCAGAAGACCGAGACTTCAGAAGTAGATAAAGCGAAGAACTACAGCAGAAGGGAGTTCTATTACAGTGCCTTCAGGCGTGCCTTTAATCTTCCTAAGACGGTTAATAGTGAAGCGATCAGTGCAACCTATACCGATGGGATCCTGAAGATCGGAATTCCTAAAAAGGAGGAGGCGCTGCCAAAGCCTAAGCGAATGATCGAGATCGGATAAAGACATAAAAGATCGAAGTCTTTGATGAGTTAGCGTACATGTTATTGATTAGTTAGTTAGTAGAGAAACGCCTCCTTGTGGAGGCGTTTTTTATTGGGCTATCTTTTCCTGGAGGATCTTGATCTCGTCTCTTAGTCTTGCTGCTTCCATAAAGTCGAGCTCTTTTGCTGCTTTTTCCATGGCTTTTCGTTTATCTCTTACCACCTTTTCCAGCTGTTCTTTGGTCATGTATTCCTGCTCAGGTTCTGCGGCTTTTCGGGCAGCCTCCTTTTCTTGTTGGTAGGTGGCGATAGAGTTTTTCGCCAGGGCACTGTCGAGGTTCTTTTTCAGCGCCTGGGGTTTAATACCGTGCTCTTCATTGTATTTCATTTGCTTTTCCCTGCGGTATTCTGTTTCGTCTATGGTGCGCTGCATGCTCTCTGTGATCTTATCGGCATACATGATGGCCTTCCCGTTCACATTTCGAGCTGCCCTTCCCACCGTCTGCGTGAGGGAGCGGGTACTTCTAAGGAATCCTTCTTTGTCGGCATCCAGGATGGCTACCAGGGAAACCTCCGGCAGGTCCAGTCCTTCCCGTAACAGGTTCACCCCGATGAGTACATCGAAAAGTCCCTTTCTCAGGTCCTGCATGATCTCCACGCGCTCCAGGGTGTCTACGTCCGAATGTATGTAGCGGCATCGCACCTGGATCCGGGTGAGGTATTTGGTGAGTTCTTCGGCCATTCTTTTGGTGAGGGTGGTTACCAGGGTTCGTTCATCCAGTTCCACGCGCTGTTGGATCTCTTCGATCAGGTCGTCTATCTGGTGCTTGCTGGGGCGTACTTCGATCACCGGGTCCAAAAGGCCGGTAGGTCTGATCACCTGTTCTACGTAAACACCACCACTGTGTTCCATTTCATAATCTGCCGGAGTAGCACTTACATAGATCACCTGGTTCTGGAGGGCTTCGAACTCCTCGAACTTCAGCGGACGGTTATCCATGGCTGCGGGGAGTCTGAATCCGTAGTCCACCAGATTCTCCTTTCGGCTTCGGTCACCCCCGTACATGGCGTGTACCTGGGGAATGGTTACGTGACTCTCGTCCACGACCATCAAATAGTCGTCCGGGAAATAATCCAGGAGGCAGAACGGACGGGTACCGGGGGATCTGCCGTCCAGGTAGCGGGAATAGTTTTCGATCCCGGAACAGTACCCCAGTTCACGGATCATTTCCAGGTCGAAATTCGTGCGCTCTTCCAGGCGTTTTGCTTCAAGGGGTTTGCCAACCTCTTTGAAGTAATCGATCTGTTTTACCAGGTCGTCCTGGATCTCTTTGATCGCGTTTTGGAGTACATCGGGAGAGGTTACGAACATATTCGCCGGATAGATGTTCAGGCGGTCGTACTTTTCAACCACCTTGTTGGTATTTGGGTCAAAGGCCTCGATCTCCTCGATCTCATCCCCAAAAAAGTGAATGCGAAAGGCGTCATCTGCATACCCGGGGTAAATATCTACCACGTCCCCTTTTACCCTGAAATTCCCGTGATTGAATTCTGCTGTGGTTCGGGAATAAAGGCTTTGCACCAGGCGATGAAGAAGTTTGGTTCTGGAGATCACCTGGTCACGCTCTAAGGAGATCACGTTCTTTTGAAATTCTATGGGGTTACCAATACCGTAGAGGCAGGACACCGATGCCACCACGAGTACATCCCTTCGGCCGGAAAGCAGGGAAGAGGTAGTGCTCAATCGTAACTTTTCGATCTCTTCGTTTATAGAGAGGTCCTTTTCGATATAAGTTCCCGTAACCGGAATATAGGCTTCGGGCTGGTAGTAGTCGTAATACGAGACAAAGTATTCCACCGCATTTTCCGGGAAAAACTGTTTGAACTCTGAATAGAGCTGTGCGGCCAGGGTCTTGTTGTGGGCCAGTACCAGGGTGGGGCGCTGTACCTGTTCGACCACATTGGCCACGGTAAAGGTCTTTCCTGACCCGGTGACTCCTAATAGGGTCTGGTGTCGTTCCTTATCTTCTATGCCTTTTGAAAGTTCGGCAATAGCCTGTGGCTGGTCCCCTGTGGGTTTGTATTCTGACTGGATCTTAAAGCGCATAGTACAAAACTAACAAAACATCCAGCTTCATTTGTGGCTGCTGCTCAAAATCTAGCTGTTCCTGCTGAGAAAGGTGCCTTCCCGGGGATACACAAGGTGTGGGTGATCGCATGAGCATTGCTCTCAATTTAAATGTCCGAAGGGTTATAAAAAACAAAATGCCCTTTGTTAAGGGCATTTTTAGGTTTTATGTGTCGGACGAATTACAGATCTCTGCGCTTCAGCAGCCAGTAGGAAGCATATACAAAAAGGGCTGTCCATGCGAGCACGATCAGGATCTCCAGGATGTGCACGCCGTAATCTTTAGAAAATTCTTCTCCGAGTTGGTTGGCGACCGATTTTACGGCTCCAAGGCGGGTTGCGGGTTCCTTGATAAGGTTGCTCATCGCATTGAGTGGCAAAAACTGGTAGACCGCATCGGCCAGGGCTTCACTTCCTTTCCATCGCATAACACCGTAGGCAATGCCTTCAAAGGCCTGCCAGAGTATCAGGAATCCCAAGGCAAATGCAGAGCGTTTTACCAGGATGCCCAGGAACAGACAAAAGGCAAAGAAGCCCATGAGCTTTACAAAAAAAGCGATCAGGTATTCGAGGTCAGAAAAGATGATGCCGGGCTCGTTGTAATCTGAAAAGATAAGTCCGAGGATCATAGACACCACAAAAACAAAGACCGTAGAGATCAGGGCGAAGGCGATCACGGTGAGGAATTTGCTCATAATGAACTCCTTTTTGCTGAGGCCGTCGATCAGGTTTTGTTTGATGGTCTTGTTGCTGTATTCATTAGACATCATCGATACGATGATAATGGCCAGGAATAGTTTGAACCAGGCCGCTACATAGGTGTTGAAATGCCAGATGTAGGGGAAGTTAAAGATCCCCTGGTCTGCCAAATGGAATTCTACGGGGCCGATATCGAATTTGATGGCTGCGATCATGGCAATGGAGAGCAGCAGGATAAAATAAGCCAGGATAAGGATCCGGCTGGAACGGTTGTACCAGAGTTTTATGGCTTCTATTTGTAATAGTCGTAACATGTTCAGGAATTGAATGGTTAGTTGGAAAGGTTGTTGGTCAGGGTAAGGAATTGTTCTTCCAGGCTTTCTTTACGTTTCACCAGGTGTGAGAGAACGATGCCTTTTTCGAAAACCAGGGCATTGAGCTCATCGGCCTCCATAGGCGTATTCAAAAATGCCGTGATGAGTCCGTTGTCCCGGTTAATACGTCCAAAACTCTCATGCTCTTCCAGGAGGTCGATCAGTTTTTCCTGCTCCTTGCTTTTTAACTGGAAATACCCATGACTGGCGATCATTTCATCGACGCGACCGGAGTAGAGCTTTTCTCCTTTTCTGAGTATGACCACATGGGTGCATACTTTTTCGACCTCGTCCAGCAGGTGGGAGGCCAGGAGTATGGTCGTTCCATTGGAGGCGATCTCCTTGATGATCTCCCTGATCTGGTGGATCCCCTGCGGATCCAGACCGTTCGTGGGTTCGTCGAGTATGAGGATCTCCGGGTCGTTGAGCAGGGCAGAGGCAATAGCCAATCGCTGCTTCATCCCCAGGGAATAGGTGCGAAACTTATCGTCTTTTCGATCCAGTAAGCCTACCAGTTCGAGTTTTTCCAGAACCTTGGTGTCGGGTACTTCTTTGATCTTACAAACCAGCTTGAGGTTTTGCTCTGCGGTCATATAAGGATAAAAGTTTGGGCGCTCAATAATGGCGCCGACACGCTTTAAGGCTTCATGGGTAGATACCGATCCGTCGAACCACTGAAAGTTCCCGGAAGTTTTATTGACCACATTGAGAACGATGCCCAGGGTGGTCGATTTTCCACTTCCGTTAGGTCCAAGGATCCCGTAAACATTCCCTTTTTCTATGGAGAACGAAAGGTCTTTGACTGCAGTAAGATGACCGAATTTTTTCGTGAGATGATCAATAGTTAGTATGGTGCTCAAAATAATAGAGGAATATGGTTAGTTCTGTTAATTCGACGAATGCCCGATGCTTTTGTTACAATATAAGTTAAATTTGAGAAAATATTTATCAGGTATATGAGCCAGAAACTGATCTCAAAAAAGAAGCCAACCTACCCTATATGTGATAAGCTACAGGATTACCTGGAGCACTATAACCGGAATACCATGATCCCGATCTCCTATGACGATCTGCTCAGATTTTCCGGATCGATCGTGGTGTACGATGAGGATGATAACGATACGATGTGGATCAGGGTGTATTATTCGGAGTTCGAGCGTCCTGAGATCGATCACCAGCTAAAGAAGGTGTATGCCCTGATGGTGTCTGATGGAGATGAAGATATCTTCGAATACCTCAATATCGACGCCATTGACTATTGTACGTTCGGGAATTCAAAGCCCTTTCGTATTAAGGTGAGAAACATTCTCAATGACAACTACACCTACCTCTATGTGAAAAAAGCCGATGCTTCCAGGGTATATGGACTCGAGTTGGAGCATTTGTTGTCTCCCAACTGGATCAACTTCACGGTGTATAAGGATACCCTTATCGAGGAGCATATTTCCGGGATTCCCGGAGATGTTTTTATTAAGGATTACCTGCCTAAGTGTACTGAAATACAAAAGAGCCAGATCGCCAAGGAGTTTGTTAAGTTCAATGAACGTTGTACGATCAGGTTGCTGGGGGATATGCGTTCATATAACTACGTGGTGATCCCAACCCACGATTTCGATAATGTGATCTTTAAGATCCGTGCCATCGATTTTGATCAGCAGTCTTATGAGGGGAATCTTAAGATCTACAAACCGCAGTTCTTCAAAGAGAATTACAAGATGGTGCAGAACGTATCTGAGAAGCTGAAGGAAACCTCTATCAACCAATACAAGAAGGAAGAGCGTTCGGTCACTGCAAGAAGGATCATCGCTTCAAAAAAGCGACTGAAGACCCTGGTGAAATGTATGGCTGACGATTGCATTAGTAAGGAGGCTAATCTCGAACAGCTTAAGATGGGGCTTTACGACTATACGCACGACGTGAACTTTAAACGCTGCGGAACGATGGGCGAGGTGGTAAGTACTGCCCTGGATTTTGTTAAGCGTAACTACGAAGATGTGAGTATGAAACGTTTGCTTTCGTAAGGAGTGTTTTGAAATGTTTACATTTATAAAAAATAAATTATGAGAACCGTATTCTTGTTCGTCCTGGCATTATGTACTGCAGTGATGTCGGCACAATCCCCGGAGAAGGTGGTCGATGATTACCTGAAAGCCATAGGTGGGAAGGAACTTCTCGAAAAAGTAAAGACCATGAAGGCTGATGTCGAATTGGTTTCCAACGGACTTAAAATGAGTGGGATGATGGCTTATGCTTATCCCGACAAGCAGTATTCAGAGATGATGTTCCGCGATCAAAAGATGGTCACCGTGATCAATGGAGATCAAGGCTGGATGATCAATCCGATGACAGGTTCCAATGCCGTTATTCCTATGCCTAAGGAGCAACTTCGGGCTTCACAGAAGGGCTTGTCTACCGAAAGGTTGCTGGATGTGGCTTCCTACGACCTGGAAGATCTGGGTCAGCGCTCGCTTAACGGACAAACCTACAGGGTGCTTAAGGTCACCTTTAAAGCAGCCCATGAGCCGGAGCAGGTGAGGTACTTTCACCCGGAAACCAAGCTTATTGATTTTGTAGAAATGCCGTCTCCCATGGGGGGTAATATCATTATGGCCTATAAGGACTATGTAGAAGTAGAGGGCTGTAAATTCCCTACGACCATCGAGAGTTATACCGGGAAGGAGCTGAAGTCGCCTTCTGTGGTGATGAAGCTCAGCAATATGGTCTTTAATGCCAATGTTGATGCCGCATTATTTGAGAAACCCTAGGGAATAAAAAACCAGGTGATATAAAAAAGGCTGTCCGATCGGACAGCCTTTTTTATTTATGTTTGCTCTTATGCATTTGTTCTAGCTCTTTTGTTCTTTGTTGAAGTAGACCAGGTAGTAGTACATCTGTTTCTCTTCGTCCCATCCTTTCTCCACGAATTTCTCTGCCGATTCCGGGTTGATGAAATCCATTTTGATCTGGATGTTGGTGTCCAGGCTAATAACGTTCTTGATCTTTTTCCTCGCGTCAGATACAGCCTTGTTTGCGATGGGGAAGTTGCTCACGTCCTCAATACTGTATTTTGCTCCGCGATCTTCTTTATAGTGCTTGAATTCGGGGATAAGATCGGGATTGTCGATCACTTCGTTCAGGAAGTTGGTCTCCTCAAAATCGTCATTTTTTGCAAAGTGGTTCACGGCACGGTTCATGAACATTACCTCTTCTTTCTTGTCTTCTGCAGGAAGTACGACATCCTTGGCAAAATCCTGGCAAAATTTCAGGTACTTCTTGGTGTAGAAGTTTTCGTCGGTGGTAGTTTCTACCTGCAGGAACTTCTCCAGCCAGTATTTGGTATCGTAACGGTTGCTGTCTATCGATAGGATCTTGAAACCTTCCTCTTTTTCGCGGTTCAGGATAAGGGCTCCCTTGTCGAGTTTGTTGACGTTGATCCCTTGCCTGATAATGATCTCCAGGTTGTTTTGATCCTCTTCAAATTCCAGGAAATCGTGTTTTAACTCCGATTTGAAAATACCGACCGCATCGACCTTTTCGTTGTCCAGAACCACATCGGTCAGGTAGCATACATAAAGCTCTCCGCTTTTGATATGAGGGTGGTTGGATTGCTCAAAAAGGTGGCTGGCAATTCTCTTGGAGTTGGTATGAGCCGATGCCGGATCTTCGAAGATCTCTGAGCAGATCTTGTAGAGCTCATTGAATTCCACATCGACCTCGTTGGTAAAGTGAAGATAGTTTTCTTCTTTCTCCCTGAAAGGCTTAAAGAAGTATTCCTTAAGGATCGAGGTGATCTCATCATTAAGGCGGTAAGGTTCCTCCGAATAGAAAATAGCTTCACTTTTACTTTTGTTTCCAACCTTGTGAATAGAAAGGCTGTCTATATGTGTAGGATACAGGTTGATCATCGTAATATTCTTTTAAATGTGGGTGATCGCTTTGCGGCAGATCAGTTTAAATTCTGGTCAAAGTCAAAGCTGTCCAGATCTTCCAGGTCGAAACCGTATTCGTCTTCCATGTCCGGATCGCCAAAGTCTTCTGCTTCGAAGGATTTTTCCGGCGGACTATCGGGGAGTTGACCGTGAACGAACATGAGGTTAGGGTAGGTAGTGCCTTCTTCTTTTTCAGAGATGTCTGCAAGTTCAACGAAGAAGGTCCACATGCTGAAAAAGTCGTAAACATAGATCAGGTTGCGGTTGTCTTTGTTCAGTACATCTTCCAGGTGTTCTTCGCTCATTAAGCGCACCTTTTCCATTCCTTCGCTCATATCGAACAGGGCGATCTCCTCTCCTTGCTCCCATTCTTCATTACTCACATAAAAGGAAGCCATTTCGGTACCGTCAAAGCCAAAAGACTGGGCGATGGCATTATGAAAGTCTTCCATTGTGGTATGTGCTTCGATCTCCAGGTCTCTGAAGACATCGTCTTCGGCATCCAGGATTATTCTGAACTTATAGATCATGTTTGACAATTTTTTGGGCACGCAAGTTACAAAGAATTCACCTGTTTTTTAGCCGTTACAGATTCTAAAACCAAATAGAATTGTAAGCCGAATAGTATGGAGGCGATCACGAGGTGTACAGACTGTGATCCGAAGGGGAAATCGACGTAATACATAGCCATCCCGCTGAGAATCTCGATTCCAAGCAATACCAGTACCCAGGACATTTTTCCGAATTTCAGTCCCAGCTTTCGGTTAAGATATGCCAGGTAAACATTGATGGCAAGTACAATGATCGAAAAACTACGATGAATATAGAAGCTCACTTCGGGTTCGCTAAGCCACTGGTCTTTGGCAAGCCCTCCCAGCAATTTAACTTGTTCATCTATGAATTGCCTTACCTGGGTGCCGAGAACCACCTGAAGAAGGGTGAGTGCCAGGGCGGTCCAGAGTAATTGGTGAAACAAAGGGTTAAACACCTTGTGGTTATCAGCAGGTTTTAAAAGTTGAATGATACGCAGGATCATGGCTACGATCACGAGGGCCATGACCATGTGCAGGGTAATACGTACCGGTGCCAATACCGAATAGACTACGGTTGCACCCAGCCATGCCTGGAAGCCCATTCCGAAAACAGTGAGCCAGCTTAAGACCGTTACCTGCCTTTTACGTTTCCACCAGCCAACAGACCAGATCGCCATGATCAGAGTCGCCAGTCCGGCAAGTGCCCCCACCAGGCGATTGATGTATTCCACCCAGGTGTGTGTGGCATTGAAGATCGCATAGTCGTGTTTGGTGTAGGCTTCCCAGTTTTCGGGGTTGAAATTGGCTCCTGTGGTGAGGTCTTTTGAGGCTACCAGTAAGCGTTCCTCCCTGATGATCACCTGCCCTTCCTTAAAGGTCCTTTCCGGTTCCCAAAGCAATTGGGATTCCTGTGTAGGAGGAATGTAGTAGCCAAAACACTTTGGCCAGTCGGGGCATCCCATGCCGCTTCCGGTCATACGTACAACGGCTCCTGCAACAATAACAAGATATACGAGAACAAGGGTAGTCTTAGCGATATGGCGTAGCGTGATCTTCATAGGTATTGGTTTATCATAAGCCCTTGGGGGCGGGTTAACGATCCTGGGTGGGCATTATGCGTTTATTGCTTTTTTTCTTTTTTGATCAGGCCGAGCTTAGTGCCTTTTTTTATCATAAAAGCCTTGGCAGCCTCGTATTCGTTAGGGATCTCTCCCTCGAGAATAGCTTCCTTTATGGCGTCTTTGATGATCCCGATCTCTTTTGAGGGTTTCAGGTCAAAGAATTCCATGATCTCTTGTCCGTCGATAGGCGGCTGGAAGTTACGCACGTGATCGCGTTCTTCCACTTCCTTGATCTTTTCCCTTACGATCTTAAAATTATTGTGGTACTTCTTGTAGCGACGCGGATTCTTGGTGGTGATATCGGCCTCGCAAAGGGTCATAAGGTCTTCGATATTGTCTCCGGCATCGAAGATAAGTCTCCTCACGGCAGAATCGGTTACGATGTCCTGGGCCAGCACAATGGGGCGGGAGCTCAATAACACCATTTCCTGAACGAACTTCATCTTTTCATTCAATGGCAGGCGTAATCTTCTGAAGAGTTTCGGTACCATTTTCGAACCTACGAACTCATGGCCGTGAAAGGTCCATCCTATCTTTTTATCAAAGCGCTTGGTCGGGGCCTTGCCGATGTCATGGAGCAGTGCTGCCCAGCGGAGCCATAAATTATCGGTATTCACAGAGATATTATCGACCACTTCTAGGGTATGCCAGAAATTGTCCTTGTGGCGTTGCCCTTCTTTTTCTTCTATACCCGACAAATTCGTGAGTTCCGGCATGATCATTTTCAGAAGGCCGGTCTTGTATAGCAAAGCAAATCCAACAGATGGCCGCGGACTTAGTAAGATCTTGTTGAGTTCATCTACGATGCGCTCCTTGCTAATGATCTTCAGGCGCTTTCGATTGCGCTTTATGGCTTCAAAGGATTCTTTTTCAATGCGGAAATTGAGCTGAGAGGCAAAGCGAATAGCTCTGAGCATGCGTAAAGGGTCGTCAGAATACGTGAGGTCCGGGTCCATCGGGGTGCGGATGATCTTTTTCTCCAGATCTTCCTGTCCGTTAAAAGGGTCTATCAACTCCCCGTAGCTGTCCTCGTTCAGGGATATGGCCAGGGCGTTGATGGTAAAATCTCTTCGATTTTGATCGTCTTCAAGACTACCGTCTTCCACAACGGGTTTTCTGCTGTCAAAGTGGTAGCTTTCCTTTCTGGCGCCTACGAATTCAAGTTCTACCTCTTCGGTTCTGATCATGGCAGTACCAAAGTTCTTGAATACCGAAACCTTAGGGTTGCCTTCCAGGGCAGCAGCCACTCCCTTGGCCAGTGCGATCCCACTGCCTACAGCTACGATGTCAATATCTTTAGGTGTACCCCGCTTCAACAGGAAGTCTCTTACGAAGCCCCCGATAACATAGCATTCTGTTCCCATATCCTTTGCCACCCATGCGATGGTTTTGAATGCGGGATGTTCTATGGCATTACTGTAATTCATTAACCCTTGAAATTAACGGTTCGTCTGCCGAAATAGCATCCGTTGTTCTGATCATATGGGATTCTCCCTATTTGCGAATGATCCTGACCAGGCCACTGTTTCCCAGCTTGATGATGGTCGATGGTGGCCCGCTCTTCTTTTCGCGGTGCAAATTTACTATATAGTCAACACCTTTTAAAATTTCACTGTTTATTTCTGCGAAGGATCTCGGGATAGGAGAGCCACTGAGGTTAGCTGTAGCCGATACCAGGGGTCGCTTAAGTCTTGCCGTCAGACGCTGGCAGAATTCATCAGAGGCCACCCGTATGGCCAGAGTATTGTCTTTACCCGGCAGATTGGGTGCCACATTCATGGGTTGGTCGTAAATGATGGTCGTAGGGCGCGAACTTACTTCGATAATATCATAGGCGGGATCAGGCACCTCGTAAACGTATCGTTCCAGCATGCGGGTGTTGGGTACGAGGCATACCAGCCCGCTCTTTTCAGAGCTTTTTTTAAGGTCGTAAACCTTTTGAACAGCTTCAGGATTCCGCGCATCGCAACCTATGGCCCATACGGTGTCGGTAGGGTAGAGAATGAGTCCGCCCTGGTTTAACACTTCGAGGCATTTGGCGATTTCTTCGTGCATGCTCATAATTCCAGGTAATTAAAGACCTTCTCGGCAAATTTGTCGTTGATCTCCCTGCATTCTTCCAGTACTCCGCTATAGGCGGTAGCTTCTTTTAGTTTAGACCGGAAGTTGTCCATGGTGGCGATCGGAGTCTTGTATTTAAAGTCGTAGAATTTCGAGGTTGTGGGAATGGAGACCACCTTCTTCCCCAGAAGGGTAGACCAGTACATACCGTGATAGCTGTCGGTAACTACCGTATCACATGTTCTGATAAACTTGATGATATCTTCAAAATCATCCTGGTTGGTCATATGTGGTAAGGTGCTTACCTTTTCCATGATGCCGGGGCGGCTGAGATTCTTTTTATGCAGCAGGATGCCAAATTCGTTCTCGGCAGTAGCGGGTTCGTCAAAGATCTCGTGCTTGCAGCTTACGCAAGGTACCCATTCGTTATGCATACTGATATCCCGGGTACCGAACAATCCGAAATTTTCAGGATCTACGTTGTATTGTTTTACGGTTTTGGTGTTCAGCGCATTGTGACCGGCACCCCATACTACGGTTTTTTTGCCGCGATCTTTGAGTGATTCGAATAGGCGCATTTGTTTGTGAAATGCAGCCAGATTCAGGAGTCCGCCTCCGCCAATGATCAGGGATCGATCAATGATCGTATCTACCCATTCCTGTCTGAGGTCGTCGTCTTTGGACTGGTATTGGAATATGTCCAGGACCTTCCCTTTCAGGGGGGCGTAATAATGGTGGGGGGCGCAGTAAAAGTCACCGGCATTGCCGGGGTCGTAACGGTGTACGTTGATCACATCATTGTTGCCCAGCTCCGAAGCTTTTCGCACTTTCCTAAGCGTGGTATATCTTACGACCTTCCTTTTAAAAAATCCCGGTTTATCCTTCATGCTTCTGAATTTAATTGGATTGTAGCAGACTTCAAAGCTAATACAAATAAAAATACTATATTTGCCGCCCTCAATCTATTGGTTTGAAGCGATTTAATGTTTTTGAGTCATGAATAAAATATCTACGACGCTCCTCATATCTACCTATAATTGGCCTGAAGCCTTGGCTTTGGTGCTACGCAGTGTATTAAAGCAAACGGTAATGCCCGATGAGGTGATCATTGCCGATGATGGTTCTGATGAGCGCACACGCCAGGTGATCGACGGATTCAGAAAGGAATTCAAAACAGAACTTAAGCATATCTGGCACGAAGATAAGGGTTTTAGAAAGTCCAAGATCCTCAACAGGGCCGTAGCTTCTGCTGCCAGTGAATATATCATCCAGGTAGATGGCGATTGCTTCTTACATCCTAACTTTATCGAAGACCACATCGAAAATGCCGACCGCGACCGTTACCTCTACGGTACCCGTGTACGTATTAAGGAGACCGCAGTGCCCGGAATATTGAGCAGACAGGATATGAATATTCATTTCTTTAAGCCCGGTCTGAAAAAGCGTCCGCGAAACATTCGTATTCCCGTGATCTCAGGTCTTTTCAAGACCCAGCCGGAAATATCTCCGAAGTTCAGAGGGTGTAATACCTCTTACTGGCGTGAGGATTTTATTGCGATCAATGGGTATAATGAAGATCTTGAAGGTTGGGGAAGAGAAGATTCTGAGCTTATGATCCGTATGCACAATCTCGGACAAAAAGCGAAGCGATTAAAGTTCAACGCCATTGTTTACCATCTCGATCACCACGAAAATGAAAGAGATCGTTTTGAGATCAATGATCGCATCCAGGAAACGACCATTAAAGAAGCTCTTGTGTCTTGTGATAACGGGGTAGGGAAATACCTGTAGGTCAGGAGATCTCTTCGAGGAATTCGTTAAGTACATCCCTGAAAAGTTCAGGCTTTAGTTCCTGGTAGAGCTTCAGGCTTTCATTCTTGAACTGTTTGGCAGGCTTGTCCTTGTAGATCTCCGGGAGGTAGTCTTCAAGGTGTACACTTTTGTTCTTCTCATCTTCAAAAATAGCCCAGTCGCCCCTGGGTATCCACGGTGAAAAAATTGAAAATGTGGGTAGGTCCAGCGCTTTAGCCATGTTTACAGCACCCCCTTCGTTTCCGATCAGTGCCCGGCAATGCGACAGGAAAGCTATAAATCCGCGCAGCGAATCTGCGAAGAGATCCAGGTGGATGCGTTGCTGTGTTTCCGGCTGGCACAGGTCATAGATCTTTTTAACCTCTTCGTATTGTTTTGGAATGTAATTAAACAGCATGGGGTGCTGGCTGGTTGCAGCTATTTGGTCCAGGAAGGTCGCCATATAGGGCGCCGGATAACTTTTGTTGGCACCGCTTCCCAATATCGATATCATAAGCGGTCTCGACTCCGGGGTTAATCCGTGCTGTCGGATCAGGTCAGCAGCTTTCTCCCGCTCTTCAGGGGTCAGGTAGATCGCCGGTTTGTGAGTGAGGTCGTTCATGGTCTTGCCATTCAGTATCGGCAGCAGGAGCTGTAGCCTGTGCTCTATGGCCAAACCAAATCCGTATTTACTTTCAGTCCATCGCTTAACGGGATGGGTATAGGCAAAGGCACTGTAGTTCTTGTGGAATCCTATGGTTTTCGGAATTCCCGACAAAAGTGAGATCATCGAGGTTTCGATCTTCGTGTAGGCGTCGATCAGTACGTCGTAGTTTTCCTTTTTCAGGGTGTTGATGAAATCCAGTAATTTGAGCTTCTTCTTTCTGAGAATGGGGTCAAATCGGATGATGCGGTCTATAGCCGGGTGGTTTTCGATCACTGCGGTCGTATGGGCATGAACCATATAATGGATCGTTGCCTGGGGGAATTCCCTTTTGAGGTTCTCGCAGAGGATACTGCTGGTGAGTACATCACCTATCATTTTTTGTTGGATAACGAGGAACTTCAAGGGTAAAAAATATTTTTTCGCAAATTAGTTAATATTTTGAAAGAAGGCCGCTATGAATTAATAGTAATTTTGTGGTCAATTATAGATCAAGAACTCAGCGCATAATGAAAATATTGGTTACCGGTGCCGCCGGATTTATTGGATCGCATACTGCAGCCTTTTTTGCCGAAGAAGGACATCAGGTATACGGATTAGACAATTTCTCTACGTATTACGATCCGGAGCTCAAGCGATTAAATCGCAAAGCCATCGAGGCTTCCGGGGTAGAGTTTATCGAGATCGACCTCATGGGTGACCTCGATGCGCACATGCCTGCCGATTTTGACCTGATCTTTCATTTTGCCGCCCAACCCGGTATTTCGGCATCGACCAGCCTGGATGAATATGTGCGGAATAATATCTTTGCGACCCAGCGCTTATTGGACTGGACGCGCACCTACTGCCCGAACCTGAAGTTGTTCGTGAATATTGCCACCTCTTCCATATACGGAAAGGAAGCTACCCTTGCTGAAACGGAGGTGCCGCTGCCTATTTCCTTTTACGGTACCACCAAACTCGCAGCCGAGCAGCTGGTCATGGGGGAGCAACGCACCGGCAAGATCAAGGCATGCTCGCTAAGGCTTTACTCGGTTTACGGGCCGCGTGAGCGCCCTGAAAAGCTCTATACCAAATTGATCAAGTGTATTTTTGATGATACCGAGTTCCCCCTCTACGTGGGCAGTGAGAAACATTCCAGGAGCTTTACCTATGTAGGTGATATCGTAAAGGCCATGGCAGCCGTTCCCGGGAGGGAAGATGTGCTTAACGGGGAGATCATTAATATTGGATCGGACAAAGAGTATACGACCGGTGAAGGGATCGCTCTTATTGAAAAGATCATCGGCAAAAAGGCGAAGCTCAAAAGAACACCTCCACGTCCGGGAGACCAGTTGCGAACCACGGCCCTGATCGATAAGGCCCGGAAACTATTGGATTACGATCCGGATACTTCGTTTGAAGACGGACTCAGAAAGCAGGTGGAATGGTATAAAGAAAACTTCGTTTAAGAACGGAGTTTTTTCAGCGTTTTGTAACGCTCGTGTACTCCGAGGGCATTGAGATAGCATATGATGATCCCTTTCTTCCCGTCTAAAATTCCTAATCTCACCAGGTAGCTGTAAAGAAATCTCCATGCAGGACGGAAGTACTGACTGAATAGTGTCCATCGCTTGCCGTTCTCATAGGCTTCACGGGCTCGTAAGCGTCCGTAGCTTAACATTTTTCCCTTGTAGTCTTCGTAATCCTTGTAGGAGTAGTGAATGAGTTTTTCTTTTAAAAATCCGGCCTCACCTTCGTATTCCAGGATCTCGTGAACAATGCGGTCTGGCGTAAAAATGCAAAGACTTTTACGGAATAAACGATGCACCTTGTCGGTTTGCCACCCGCTAAAATAAAGGCGTTCTTCCTGGAACATGAACGAACGATAGTTCCAATACGCCGGATAGGTAT
Source organism: Robertkochia sediminum (assembly GCF_016786255.1). GTDB lineage: Bacteria > Bacteroidota > Bacteroidia > Flavobacteriales > Flavobacteriaceae > Robertkochia > Robertkochia sediminum. Next base: position 157,106 of record NZ_JADMKT010000074.1, on the reverse strand, counting down.
TGTCTTTAGCGATGGTTGCAAGAATTTCTTCCTGCAATGAAGGAGGTACTTCTTCATCGGCATCGAGAAAGTAGATCCAGTCGTTAGTGGCTAAAGAGAGGGCGTAGTTTTTCTGTTCCGTGTAATTTTTAAAGGGGTGTTGCACGGCATTGATCGCAGGGTGAGCTTTGAGCCACTCCCAGGTGCCGTCGGTGCTGAAGGAATCAACAACAACGATCTCATCAACAAAGCCTATGCTGTTAATGCATCGTTCTATACAATCCATTTCGTTCAGGGTGATGATCACCGCTGAAATCTTCTGCTGCTGTTCTCTTTCTGTCGCCATAAACAATAGGGGGGCAAATATATGAGGAATGAAAAAAAAAGCCCCTACGAAGAGGGGCTTTTTTATTATACAGCAACGTTATATTCTCTCAACGCATCATTTAGCGATGTCTTCTTATTGGTGCTCTCTTTTCGATTCCCGATGATCAGGGCGCAAGGCACCTGGTATTCTCCTGCAGGGAACTTTTTGGTGTAGCTTCCCGGGATCACTACCGAGCGGGCAGGAACCTTTCCTTTCATTTCTACAGGTTCTTCTCCGGTTACGTCGATGATCTTGGTAGAGGCGGTTAGTACCACATTGGCCCCGAGAACGGCTTCTTTTTCTACGCGAACGCCTTCGACTACGATACAACGGGAACCTACAAACACATTGTCTTCTATGATCACAGGTGCGGCTTGAAGCGGTTCCAGTACCCCTCCGATACCTACACCACCACTAAGGTGAACGTTCTTGCCGATCTGGGCACAACTACCTACCGTAGCCCAGGTATCTACCATGGTCCCTTCTTCCACATAGGCTCCTATGTTCACATAACTCGGCATCATGATCACTCCGGATGAAATGTAAGCCCCGTGTCTGGCAACCGCATGAGGAACTACGCGAATGCCCTTTTCCTTATACCCGGTCTTTAAAGGGATCTTATCGTGAAACTCCAAAGGTCCGGCTTCAATGGTCTTCATTTCCTGGATCGGGAAGTAGAGTACCACAGCCTTCTTTACCCATTCGTTTACCTGCCATCCGTCCGCAACAGGTTCGGCAACGCGAAGTTCGCCCTCATCCAACATGGTGATCACACGACGAATGGTGTCCTTGGTATTTTGTTCCTTAAGCAGGTCGCGGTTTTCCCATGCCTGCTCGATAAGTGTTCTTATTGCGTCCATCATCTTTTGAATTTTAAAGCAAAGATAACGGCTTTCAGGGTTATTGTGTCGAGTCATTTACAGATGTAACAATTTAAACTGTATTTTTGGCAAAAACGATATGGGAAGGATCATGGCCATCGATTATGGCGGAAAACGAACCGGGATAGCGATAACAGACCCTATGCGAATTATCGCTTCCGGCCTTACAACGGTCCCTACCGGTGAACTCTTAGGGTTTATCCGGAAATACTGTGCGAAAGAAGAGGTCGATATTCTCGTGGTTGGTGAGCCCAAGCGATTGCACAACGAACCTTCAGATATTGAGAAGGATATCGCCAAATTCCTGAAAAAATTGAATAAGGAGATTCCCGCCCTGGAGGTTGCCCGGGTTGATGAACGATACACCTCCAAAATGGCCTCCCAGGCACTGGTTGACAGTGGGTTAGGTAAGAAAAAACGTCGAAATAAAGAACTTTTAGACGAAGTTAGTGCTACTATTATCTTACAAAGTTATATGGATATTGCAAGGTAAATGTCGAATTGTTTCGCAATTTTTTATGGCAAAACCCACTTCGTGTCGAAAAAGTTATTAACTTTGACTGTTGATAACTAGTTATTTATCATTTTGTAACCTACTTATTGTTCAATTGTTAAACGTATAGTGAATGAAAAAAACGACTACCCTGATCATTTACTTATTACTCTTACAAACCGCCTTTGCTGCCCCGGAGGTGATTTGGGAAGAGCCTGCGCCCCGGACAACGATCATGTCTCCTTCACCGGAACTGGATACCCCTCCGCTTTGGTCTATGGAATACCGTCTTATGCTTCTCACCGATCTTCAAACGCAAAGTCAACCGGTTAAGGTGTACCCCAACCCTGTTAACCGAAAGGATGAATTGAACATTAGTCTGAAGGGTAGCGGACAAAAATTTCTGAGTTTCTACGATATTACCGGTAAGATGGTGAAACAGGTGGTTACTGAAAAGAATGTGATCTCTTTAAGTGTTGCTGACCTGGGAGAAGGTGTGTATATTCTCAACGTCAAATCGCCATCTCTCCAAACCACAAAAAAGGTGATCATTCGTTAGACCTTCCAATTTTTAAGATAAGCTTTGTAAAACCCTGGTAAGTATTAGGGAATATCTTTGTATTTTTGCTGCCCTATAAAAGTACAGCAATTATGATATTACCTATTGTTGCCTATGGAGACCCGGTGCTTCGTAAGAAAGGAACGGATATCGATGCCGAATACCGCGACCTGAAAGGCCTTCTCTCCAATATGTTCGAGACCATGTACAACGCCCAGGGGGTTGGTTTAGCCGCACCTCAGATCGGGCTGCCTATTCGTTTGTTCATTATCGATGCCACTCCTTTTGCAGACGACGAAGAGCTGGACGCCGAAGAGCAGGCTGTGCTCAAGGATTTTAAAAAGGTATTCATCAACGCCCGTATCCTTGAAGAAACCGGTGAACCGTGGAGCTTTAATGAGGGATGCCTCAGTATTCCGGATGTAAGAGAGGATGTAAGCCGTAAAGAAACGGTTACCATTGAATATTACGACGAGAACTTCAAGCGTCACGAAGAAACCTTCAGCGGACTCGCTGCCAGGGTGATCCAGCACGAGTACGATCATATCGAGGGCGTACTTTTTACCGATAAACTTTCCAGTTTGCGTAAGCGTTTGTTAAAAGGAAAACTTGCCAATATTTCTAAAGGTAAGGTCAGAGCCGATTATAAGATGCGTTTCCCACTGGCGAAAAAAGCGAGGTAAACTTTTTGATAAAACTAGGAAAGCAGTGATATTTGCTTCCGCAAAAAAATAAAAACTTATGGGGTTAGATAAGATCTTAGCGATTTCGGGAAAGCCCGGATTATACGAATTGAAAGCTCAGACCAGATCTGGTTTTGTGGCAGAGTCATTGATCGATGGAAAAAAGATCTCTGTAGGGTTGAGAAATAACGTTAGCCTGCTTTCGGAGATAGCCATTTATACCCTTACCGAAGAGGTGCCTTTACGCGAGGTGTTCAGTAAGATCGCCGAAAAAGAGAACGGTGGTAAAACTGCGGTAAGTCACAAAGAAAGTAAAGATAAACTGGAAGAGTACTTTTTTGAAGTGCTTCCGGATTACGATGAGGATCGTGTATACGCCAGCGATATCAAAAAGGTATTGCAGTGGTATAATCTCCTCAACGAAAAAGGAGTTACCGACTTTAGTGCTGACGAAGAGGAGGCCGAAGTATCTGAAAATGCTGCTGCTTCTGAATAGTTATTAAGAGCATTTGTTAATTTTTTAAAGCCTTCCCTTTCGGAAGGCTTTTCTTTTTCCTTTAATTTTCAGACTTCAGTACAGACCAACCAAAACCATTAGTATACGTTTATGACACCTCCTTTGATCCGGCAGATCCGCTTTCAGCTCCAAATGCTGGATGCTCTTTTGCAACAACTCGATACCCCGGGATACGGAACGCCGGTGCCGGTACTCGGAAATTCATCCATAGGCATGCATGTGCGTCATATTCTCGAATTCTATCAGTGTCTCCGCGATGGCTGCGCCGATGGCATGGTGAACTATGACCGCCGAAAAAGAGATGTGGCTACAGAGACTGATCTTTTGGCTGCCGGGATCGCGCTTAAAGAGGTGGTTCATTTTGTGAATAGTTGCACTGTAAATGCTTCGGTCCGACTTCTTTCCGGTGAGGAAGAAGGCGATAAAAAGGGGCTGATCGCTATAGATAGTAGTTTATTCAGGGAGTTGCTATACAATCTGGAGCATACCATTCATCACCTCGCCATGATCCGTATCGCCCTGAGAGCAACGGGTATGGAGCATTTAGTAGCCGAGCGCTTTGGCGTCGCTCCTTCCACCTTAAGATCCGGACGAGTATGTGTACGGTAAGTTTTATAGCCAATAAACAGGGGTATGTGCTTACCTCTAACAGGGACGAGGCTCCGGGAAGGGCAACCGGTACCCCGGAATGGTGGACGCCTTCGGGTGGGGTGCCTTTTAAGGCGCCTGTAGATCTCGAAAAAAAAGGGACCTGGATCGCTGCGGGGGAAGACGGTCGGTCGGCCTGCCTGCTCAACGGCGCATTTGAAAAGCACCGCAGGGTACTTCCTTATACCCACAGCCGGGGTGCACTTATACCGCTGGCTTTTGAAGCGACAAATTTCAGGACTTTCTACGATACCATAGACCTTAAAGGTTTCGAGCCCTTTACCCTGATCCTTGTCGACGAGCTGTTGCAAGTGATCCGCTGGGATGGAAAACGCAGGGTGTTGGAGTTTTTGAGTAAGGAGCGATCCCATCTTTGGTCGTCAGCCACCTTGTATTCTGCTGAGGTCCATTCCGGGAAACTGCGCAAATTTGAGGCTTTTTTGCAGGAGCATCCCCAACCGGGTCCAGACGAGCTGCTGAAGCTACATGGGGTAAAGCACCCCAATGATTTTATCTTAAGGCGGAATGAAGTGCGAACGGTAAGCATTACCCAGGTCGTGTCTCATGGGGATGGTAGTACCATGCAGTATCTTCAGCCTTCGTATTTGTTCAATACCCTTTAATTCTCGCGTAGTGAAGGCTCCTGATTGGCTCATCCGACTGCGTTCCTGGGAGTATTGGCCCATGTGGGTGCTCTATGTTCCTGTGGTGTTCAAACACCTGGAGTATTCCTTGCGTGCAGGTTCTCCCTTTTTCTTCCTCCAGGTAAATCCGGGGATGGGGAAGGGATTTATTCTCAGCGACCCAAAATCGGAGCAATTAAAACAACTGCCGGAAGCCCTCAGGCCAAAGACGATCTTATGGCTCCCCGATACCTCTCCTGAAGCTTTAGCGTCCAGACTTGCAGAAAAAGGAATGACCTATCCCCTCATTCTTAAACCCGATGTCGGGTTTCGTGGATTAAAGGTGAATTTGATCAAGGATCACAGTGACTTTGTTGCACATAGTACTGAGATCACTGTACCCTATCTGATACAGGAATATATAGACCTTCCGGAGGAGCTCGGCGTTTTTTGGTACCGGTATCCGAATGCCGGCCGTGGTGTGGTTCCTTCCCTTACCCTGAAAGCTTTTATGGAGGTCATGGGTGATGGTCGTCAAACCCTCCATGAGCTGATTGATGCCGATCCGCGCTGGCGCCTGCAAAGACAACGGCTTAAGGAGCAGTTCGGGCACCGGTGGGAAGAGGTGCTTCAGGATGGCGAACGCCTGCTGCTGGAACCAGTGGGGAATCACAACCGGGGCACCATGTTCGTCAATGGTACCCATCTGGTAGGACCTAAGCTCGAAGCCCGGATGCAGGAGATCACCGAAATGCTTCCCGGATTCTTTTTTGGTCGTCTCGATATGAAGGTCAGGAGTCTTGATGATTTTATCCATGGTGGGGAGGTAAAGGTGCTGGAGGTGAATGGCGTTGGAGCAGAGCCTACCCACGTTTATCATCCCGGGTATTCTCTTTTTAAGGCCTGGAAGGAGATGGCGCATCTTTGGGGAGTTATGGCCGGGATCGCACTGGTGCACCGGAAGAATGGCCTTGATTTTCCCGATTTTTCTGAAGCAAAAGCCCGTTATTTGCAATACAGACGTTATAAAAAGGAAGCCCTTTAAATTCAATTTCAGTTATGAAAAACAGCAGAGAACAACAGCTAAAGGCATTCGACCGTTTACTTACCATTATGGATGAGCTCCGCGAACAATGTCCGTGGGATCGCAAGCAAACCTTGCAATCGCTGCGACACCTTACCATTGAGGAAACCTATGAGTTGGGGGATGCTATCCTCGATAATGACCTTGATGAGGTGAGAAAAGAGCTGGGAGACCTGTTGCTGCATATTGTTTTTTACTCCAGGATCGGAAGTGAGACCAATGACTTTGATATTGCCGATGTGGCCAATGGGATCTGCGATAAGCTTATCGATCGTCATCCGCATATTTATGGCGATGTGGATGTTGCCGATGAGGAAGAAGTAAAACGCAATTGGGAAAACCTGAAATTGAAGGAGGGTAAAAAGAGCGTTCTGGAAGGGGTGCCAAAGAGCTTGCCCGCACTGGTAAAGGCGAGTCGCATACAGGATAAGGTTGCCGGAGTTGGCTTTGACTGGGAAAAACCTGAGCAGGTATGGGAAAAACTTCAGGAGGAGCTCGACGAGTTCAGGCATGAGGTCGATACCGGCGATCAGGACCGTATCGAGGCCGAATTTGGTGATGTGATGTTCTCTATGATCAACTACGCCCGTTTCCTCAAGGTGAATCCTGAAGACGCCCTGGAACGCACCAACAAGAAATTCATCAAGCGGTTTACTTACCTCGAAGAACAAGCTGCAGGTATGGGGAAAGCGCTTAAAGACATGACGCTTGCCGAGATGGATGTGTTTTGGGAGGAGGCGAAGAAACTATAAGGCGTAATTTGATGTATCTTTGCCCGGCAAACATCAAATTATGTTAAAGAACTACACCCGGGAATTTGCGTATAATCTAAGACTGGCTGCTCCTGTGATATTGGGGATGCTCGGTCATACCTTCGTGGGTTTTGCCGATAATGTCATGGTAGGTCAATTGGGTACGGCCCAGCTGGCTGCAGTTTCCCTGGGAAATAGTTTTGTCTTTATCGCGATGTCCCTGGGAATTGGTTTTACCACTGCCATCACCCCCCTGGTTGCCGAAGCCGATGGTTCCGGTGATGTGGAGAAGGGGCGTCTGGCATTTTCTCACGGACTTGTGCTTTCTACGATAATCGGGATCGCTCTTTTCCTGGTAGTGCTTTTAGGGAAGCCTTTGATGGACCTCATGAAACAGCCCGATGAGGTGGTTGCCCTGGCCTTGCCCTACCTCGATATTGTGGCACTTTCTCTCGTTCCCCTGGTGATGTTTCAGGCGCTTAAGCAGTTCTCTGATGGTTTGTCCATGACCAAATATCCCATGTACGTAACGGTGGTTGCCAACGTGGTAAATATCGTTTTGAACTACCTCCTGATCTTTGGGAAATTTGGCTTTCCCCAGCTCGGGATCATAGGGGCAGGGATCGGTACTTTGGTTTCACGTGTACTCCTGGTTCTCTTGCTATGGAGGTTGCTCAAAAGCCGGAAGCGTATCGCTAAATACCTGGAAGATATTCAGTTCTTTAAGCTAAAAAGAACCATGGTGAAAAAGGTTTTCGATCTCGGTTTTCCTTCAGCCTTGCAAATGTTCTTCGAGGTGGGGATCTTCACCGCAGCTGTATGGCTCAGTGGGGTATTGGGTAAGAATCCGCAGGCCGCGAATCAGATCGCGCTTAACCTTTCCAGTATGACCTATATGGTCGGCGTCGGGCTTAGTGTTGCTGCCATGGTTAGGGTGGGAAACCAGAAGGGGCTTAAAGATTTTTCAGAATTGCGACGTATCGCCTTTTCGGTCTTTTTCCTCACGTTTTTGATCATGACCATTTTCGCGACCTCATTTGTGGTGTTCAGGGATTGGCTGCCCACCCTGTATCTGGACCAGAATGATATGATCAACCTTGTCGATAATTCCGAGGTGATCAGTATTGCGTCTCAATTACTTCTTATCGCAGCCATATTTCAGATATCAGACGGATTCCAGGTGGTTTTTCTCGGTGCCCTGCGCGGACTCCAGGACGTTAAACTCCCAACGGTGATCACGTTTATTGCTTATTGGGTGGTGGGCTTCCCGATATCTTATTTTCTGGGCCTTCACTTCGGATTGGGGAATATCGGTATCTGGATAGGATTGTTATCCGGGTTAACCGTTGCCGCGGTATTTTTGTATTTTAGATTTAATTATTTAACCAAAAAACTCATCGCCGGGGAACAGGTGGCGATAGGTGAAACCAATTAAGATATGGAGCTTCCAAAATTTTTACTCGGGGATAATACAGACCATCCCAATGCGATCTTTATCGTTCATACCGATTACCCGAGATTTATCATCAACCTTGAAAACGATGAGGTGGAATGGCTTGAAGACTTTTCCCCTGAAGATGAAAAGGAGCTGGCGGGAGAGATCAATGGCCTCATTGAAGCGGCTACTAATTTCTACGACCGTGAGGTTAGCCGCTACGAGGAAGATTAATCACAGACCTACCGCAAACTACAGATCAACTGCATTATGCTCGAGCAACTTGTATCCTGGGATAAAGAATTGTTTTTAACCTTGAACAATCTGGGGAACCCTTCCTGGGATGCCTTTTGGATGTTCATCACCGATAAGTGGTCATCCATTCCGCTATATGCTGCCCTTTTGGTCATGGCCTTTTATTTTCTCGGATGGCGAAAGGCTCTTTTGTTATTGGTATCGGTAGCCTTGATGATCACTGCGACCGATCAATTGGCCAATGCCTTTAAATATGGATTCGAACGGTTAAGGCCCTGCTACGACCCTGAGCTCGAAGGACTGTTCAGGTTGGTAAAAGCCAGCTGCGGAGGAAAATTTGGTTACTTCTCGGCCCATGCCGCCAACAGCTTTGCCCTGGCCTTGTTTTTTGTGATGGGATTCAGCAAATACTTCAGGCCACTACCGGTGTTCTTATTTCTTTGGGCTTCTATGGTCGCCTACAGCAGGGTGTATATCGGGGTGCATTTCCCTTTGGATGTATTCACGGGAATGCTTGTCGGCTTGCTTAATGCCGGAATCTTCTACGCAATATTCACCAGGGCGAACCGCGCGTTTAAGATCGCTTAAAGATCGCTTTGTTCAGTGGATTTAAAAAGATGAGCAGGAAGATCACTCCAAATGCAAGTTCGTAGATCTCCCATTTTCTTTCTGCAGGAATAATGCTTACCAGAGCCGTGCAAACCAGGAAGGCTATCGTATGATGCCATTGAACAACGGGTACTGCAAAACGATCCATTAGGTCTCTGACCCACTGCTTTTTGCGGTACAGGATCGGAGTCACGATCAGGTAGATCACCATGATCACCATTAAAAGCTGGCTGAAGATCACCTTATTTACTTTCTTGCCTCCAACAACCAGGTTGTGGAGGTTGGTTTCTTTCTGGGCGTTATTTTCAAGGAAATACTCGCTTGATTCAATGCCGAAAATGCGCTGGCCCCAGGAGATCTCTTCTCCCGCACCAAAAATGAACAGCAGGACAAAGGCAAGTACCCCCAGTTTCCAGGTAAACGATTTGTGCTTACCCAATGTATAAAGACGATAAGCACTGAGTGCAGCGATCAAAAATAAGAATACTGCAGTACCGTATTCCACTACGCCGTCTTCTGTGGTGATCACATCGTTGAAGAATTTTTCATCGGTGATCCCGAAGTAAACGCTAACAGCAAAGAATGCCGCGAGGATCACGTAAGTAGCCTTTTCAATTTTTGTAAGCATGGTTTATTTCTTTTTTAGCAGGTAATAGTGACTTACCAGACGGTCTTTATAATTTTTTGTTTCCGGAGCCGCCGTATAATTTATATCAAAGGTCTCCAGTAACTCGATGGTATGATCAGGAGCAAAGATACGTTTAAATTCAGCTTCGAGAGATGGGGTTACCAGAATGGTGAATTGATCGGCTTCAGGGGGTTGGTCATCGGCCAAATGGGTGATGTCCGGCGCAGCATGCCCGAGGTGCCAAACCATTTCGGGAGCAGGCTCCCCGTAAGAGTAGCGAATTTCTTCCTTATCGGCGTAGTTAGCAATGTTGTTGAATTGCGGATTCTTATAGAGCGCTTTGCTAAGTGGCAGGACAAAACTAACAATGGCTACGATCAAAAAGATGCTCAGGTAAAAGAGTTTAGCGTAATCGCGGTTGACCATGGCTGAAACAAAGGCTACGCCCAGCCCAAAAAGTACTATGGCTGCAACTGCGAACCACAAGAGGTGATCCTGGAGGTTGTCGCCTAAAAAGAGGTAGCCTCCAACGGGAAAAGCAAGGCCTAAGAGGGCCAGTAGTCCGAAATGGAGGTATACCGGTAGTTTTTCTTTCCAATTGGTCATGCTCTTAAAAGAGGCAACGAGGTATTCGGCATAAAAGGCGGTATTCATCGCCAAGGGAATAAGCACAGGGAGGAGGTAGCGTGATTTCTTTTCCGGAATGATCGAAAGCAAGACTACTGCGGCAAGGGTCCAGATCAGGGTGAACCGGTACATCTTAAGATCGGAAACCCTGCTTTTTAAATAGGGGTATAGCAAAGCGGTAAACGCCGGAAGGGTCCAGAGTCCGCTTTGGGTAAAAAAGCTCCAGTAATACCAGAACGGACGAACGTTATAACTTGACCAGTTGCCGGTTTCTTCCCTGGTGATCTCCAGGAAGGCTTCGGGATCGGCAAACCTTACATAAACGAACCAGCTTACTCCTGCGATCAGGCCAAGCACCAGGAACGCCGCAAAGGGAAGTCCCTTTTGTTTGAAAAAGTCTTTTCGGTAAACAGTAATAAAAGCGATCATAAAGGGGAGCCACAGGGCATAGAGGGATACAGGCCCCTTGCTCAGAAAGGAAGCAGCAAAGAAAACAGCCGCCAGCAGGGCATGCTTCCAGGTACCATCCTTATCCATGAAAAGCCTGATAAGCCAGTAAATAGCTCCCGTCATAAAGGCGTGGGTGTAAATATCCCACTGTCCGTTCCTTCCCGCAAAAACAATATAAAATGAGGTCACCAGGATGAGTCCGCTGTAGAGCGCATAGGTGGTGTTCTTTTTGAGGTAATCGCTTATGTTGTATACCACTCCGGCCAGGAATATGGCGCTCAGGGCGGCAGTAAGACGCAGGCCAAAAAGGTTGTGAACGCCGAAGAGTTTTGCTGAAATAGCGGTTAGCCAGGTTGGAAGTGGTGGTTTTTCATACCTCGGAAAGTCATTCATGGTGGTGAGAACCCAGTTTTGCTCTGTGAGCATTTCCCGGGCGGTAACAAAATTACGCGCCTCCATGATGTTTACATAGAGAACGTCGAGGTTGATCAGAAAGATGATCGAAGCAATGAGGATGAGAAATCGAAAGGGGTGTTTTTCAATCAGTGCTATCATGTTGTCTTTTTAGGAGAATGATATTGCGAATATAAACCACCGAGCCCATGGAATGTCCGGCCAATAATACCGGGTCTTTACGGAAGATCGCATAGATAAAGATCAGGAGGGCGCCGGTAAGACTGAGTATCCAGAATCCCATAGGGAGCGACGATTCCTTGTTCTTTTCAGAATAGATCCACTGGTAAACGAACCTAAGGGTAAAGATCACCTGGGCGATACTTCCCAGGATGAGCAACCATAGCGGAATAGCGTCATTGGAAAAAAGTTCGTTCAGGTCGTAGGTGTTGTTGTTGTATCCGTAGGCAACGATCAGGAAAGGGAATATCAGGAGAAAGTACCGAAGTGCTTTCGGACTTTTACTCCATTCGCCCTGTAGTTGAAGGTTCCTGATATAGATAAAATACGTAAGCGTCTGACCGAGCATGATGGCAAAATCGTCTCTGAGCCAACCGTAAACGAAAAGGAGAAAAGAAGCCAGAAGGCTTAATTTCCAGAAAAGCGTGGGTGTTAATACCTTTTTATTCTTCTCAGATATGAACCACTGGAGGAACAGCCTCCCGGAGAAGAGGATCTGGGCAATAAAACCCACGGCATAGATCAACCAGGTGTTCATTCTTAACTTTTCTTGGCGATTTCGTAATTGATGTATTTTTTCTTCATCCAGAGATAGGCAAAACAATCGGCCAGCGGTCCCAGCAGGCGATTCCATAATCCGAACTTAGCCGTACCGGCGATACGGGGAAAGTGTTGCACCGTGATCTGTTTGATCCTACCGTTCTGGAGCAGGATCATGGCAGGTAAAAAGCGGTGCAGGCCTTTAAACATCGGAATTCGTTTCGCGTAATCGGTCTTGATCACCTTAAGCGGACATCCGGTATCGTCCATACCGTCATGGGTAAAGGCACGTCGAATGCCATTGGCAATGGTCGAAGACATATTTTTAACGAACGAATCCTTGCGGTTTGAGCGTACTCCGGTTACCAGTTCGTGGTCTTCGATCTCTGCAAGTAACAGGTTGAAATCTTCAGGAGCCGTTTGCAGGTCGGCATCGATATACCCTGTCAACGGAGTTTCCACGTGATCGAATCCGGCCTTTATTGCAGCACTTAGCCCTCTGTTCTCCTTGAACAGCAGGTATTCAAAATCTTCATTTCGTGCGCAGATCGCTTCGATCAATTGCTGACTTTGGTCTTTAGAGCCATCGTTCACAAAAAGGATTCGTGTTTTGCGACTGGCGATCTTCAGGTATTCCGATAACTTTTCCTCAACCCTTTGCAGGTTCTCTTCTTCATTGTATACCGGTACAATAATGGTAAACTCGTAATTCATTTGGGGTCTTTAAAATCGTTGCAAAGGTAGTTCATTTCAGTGTATTAATGCCGGAGGTCGAGCAAATAATGTGCGGCGGTTACGGGTGAGGTTTTATTTTCTTCCACAAGTTGAAGTTGCTGCTCCAGGGCTGCTTTGATCCCGGGATTCTGGTAAAATCGCAGTTTTAGTTGCTCGTCTATGGTTTGCAGCACCCATTGTTTATTCTGCTGAATGCGATGCTTTGAGATCCAGCCATTCTCCCTGTTCCGGCTAACATATTGCTCGATGAGTTCCCATACCTGGGGCAGTCCCTCATTGTTCAGGGCCGAGGCAGTAAGTACCTCCGGGGTCCATCCGTTTTCTTTGGGAGGGAATAGGTGTAGGGCACGTTTAAATTCGATCCTTGCACTTTGCGCTTTCTTTATATTGTTGCCGTCGGCTTTGTTGATCACAATGCCGTCGGCCATTTCCATGATCCCGCGTTTTATGCCTTGCAGTTCGTCGCCTGCTCCGGCAAGTTTAAGTAAGAGAAAGAAATCGACCATGGAGTGTACGGCGGTTTCGCTTTGGCCCACCCCTACGGTCTCAATAATGATCACGTCGTAGCCTGCAGCTTCACACAGAATGATCGATTCTCTTGTTTTTCGTGCTACCCCACCAAGGGAGTCACCTGCAGGGGAAGGGCGAATAAAGGCATCGTTTTCCTGAACCAGCTGTTGCATCCGGGTCTTATCGCCTAATATGCTACCTCCTGAAATACCACTACTGGGATCTACCGCGAGTACGGCTACCTTATGTGCTTTGGCAATGAGGAGTTTACCGAGTTGTTCGATAAAGGTGCTTTTCCCCACTCCGGGAACACCTGTGATGCCCAGACGAACGGAGCGTTGTTCCTTACCGATGCATTTTTCGATCACCGTTCGCGCCATTTCCTGGTGCGCCTGGTTTCTGCTTTCGATCAAGGTGATGCCACGACTTAATGCCACCCGGTCGCCTTTCAGGATCTTGTCAGCAATGATCTCAGGAGTGTCTCCTTTTTTTCTAAGGGCTCTGATCCTTGATATGGCAGCTTTGTTGGTGTTAAAGTCCTCACTTGGCACTTTAGGGTTTTCGTTCATGACAGATGCGAAGGAATTACCTGGGTTTTTTCAAAATTTACAACAAATTTAATAATTCATTCATAGTGTATTGATGGCTTTCCCGTATCTTAATGTAAAATACTTTATATGAAGACTTTATATGAGGCCAGTGCCACCGCTACAGGAGGCAGGGCCGGACACGTGAGCAGTAGCGACGGCATTCTTGATTTTAAACTGGAACTTCCCGAAGAACTCGGAGGTAAGGGCGGGGCGCATACCAATCCGGAGCAGCTGTTCGCTGCGGGATATGCGGCTTGCTTTGGAAGTGCGCTTGATGCCGTGGCCAAAATGCATAAGGCTGAACCCGATGATATCGAGGTTACCGCTATCGTGGGTATTGGAAGACATCCTGAGGAAGATGGTTTTCTTCTGGAAGTGACCCTTGATGTGTACCTGCCCGGAATTTCGTTGGATCTCGCAGAAACCATGGTCGAAGAAGCCCATGATCTTTGTCCGTACTCCAGAGCTACACAAGACAATATAGATGTAACCCTCAATATCCTTGAAGATTAAAGGTCAGGGTACGTGCCTACTGAATAGAGAATTCCAGGTTGATCTCATTGCGGTAGGTATCTCCCTTTTTTAAGAGAGCCGAAGGAAACCCGGGTTCATTTGGGGCGTTTGGGAATTGCTGTGCCTCCAGGCACACAGCAGCGTATTTCCCGGGCGGCCTGTTCTTGTATTGGGTTTCCGGTAAGAATTCCGGGGTATAGACCACCAATCCCGGTTGATCGGTAAATACCTTCATTAAAATACCACTGCCGGGACTATAAAGGCTGGCAGCCGCCTGGCGGTCTCTGTTTAACGCAAAGGTGTTGTCGGGGATGACCTCTGAGAAGGTGTTGTCGAGGTCTTTTTCCTTCCGGTGATCAAGAGCTGTTCCCTTTACAGGGATCTGTTTTCCTGTGGGTATGAGCAAGTGGTCTGTTTCCAGGTACGTATCGGCGTTTACCATAAGCCGGTGAGAGCGCACATTTCCGCCGCCATCCAGATTGTAGTAATTGTGGTTGGTCAGGTTGAGGTAGGTATCCTTGTCACTGCGCGCACTGTAGCTTATCTTCACCCGGTTCTCCTCAAGGGTAAACCGCGCTTCTGCTTCGAGGTTTCCCGGATAGCCTCCCTCGAGGTGTGCACTTTTAATAGCGTATACAATGTAAGGTACTTTCCCCTCGTGAATTTCTTTTAGCGTCCACTTTTGCCTGCCAAGGGTGTGGGATCCTCCGTGGAGGTGAACCTCCCCGTCTGATTCCAGGGTATATCTGATGTCATTGATCGTAAAAGCGTGACCTGCGATACGTCCGGCATATCTCCCGCAGGTGGCCCCTAAAAACGGGATGTTCACACGGTACATGTCTTCTTCCTCATACCCGTAGATCACATTAATACGCTGGCCATTGGCATTGTTTAGCCAAAGTCCTGTCATGCTGGCGCCCCAGGGCGTGGTGTCAAGTTCTAAAAGCGTATTTTTAATAGTGAATCCCATATGGATCTGGTATTTTCAAAAAAATGTGATGTTTTTGCAACGCAACCTGAATCGTGTCGTCTTTAGAGTGTACAACAAATGTAATCAACCCGAGAGAAACCAACCGGAATGTTTCAAGAAGAACTGATCGAGAAATGTCGTAACAATGATCGCAGGGCCCAAATGCGACTTTATGACTCGTATTGTGACGCCATGTATACCATAGCGACACGGTATGTTAAAGATGCGGATGATGCCCGTGATGTTACGCAGGAAGCATTTATTAAAGCGTTTCGTAATCTGGATCAGTTTCGGGGAGATGTTACTTTTGGCGCCTGGTTGAAGCGCATAGTGATCAATAAAAGTATTGACTTTTTGAAAGCGCGTAAAGAGCACCTCCGATCGCTCGATGAAGGTTATCTGCAGATCGCCGATGCCGAAGATGAGGATTGGAGTGTAGCTGACGGGATCACTGCAGACCAGGTAAGGGAGGCTGTAGAAGGCCTTCCGGAAAAGTACCGGTACGTGGTTATGTTGTACCTGCTCGAGGGGTACGATCATGCTGAAATATCGGGGATACTGGGAATCACAGAGAATACCTCGCGTACCCAGCTGTTAAGAGGAAAACGAAAACTAAAAGACGAATTAAAACACTTGCGATATGGCACAGGATATTAGAAAATTGCTCAAAGAGGATGGTGCAAAGCCAGCCGGGGCGATGCCCAAGGGTCATCGTGAACGCTTTGAAGCCCTGTTGGAAGAAGAGTTACCTCAAAATGAAAAAGGACATTCTTTCTTCTGGATGCGTATTGCAGCAGGTTTTCTGCTGGTACTGGCCGCGGGGGTGTTCGTTTACTTTCAACAGGCTGGTCCCGTGATCGACGCCGGGAATGGTGTTGCCGGAACCGAAGGGTCAACCGGGGAGAAAGTTACCGAGATCACACTTGGTGATCTTTCACCCGACCTGGGGAAGATCGAGAATTACTACCTGGCGAGCATCAATATGGAATTGGCTTCTATCGAAATGAGTGAAGAGACCAAGCAGTTGGTATCGGGATATATGTCCCGGTTGTCTGAACTCGATGATGAATACCAGGCCCTTACCCGGGAGCTCAACGAGATCGGTCCGAACCAGCAAACAGTAGATGCCCTGATCGATAACCTCCAGTTGCGATTGGATTTGTTGTACCGACTAAAAAATCAGTTACAAGAACTTAAACAAGAAGAAAATGAAACGATTAATATGCAAACCATTTAATCAGGTATTTACCGCGATAACGCTATTGTTGGCTACCGGAGTTGCTGCTCAAATCCAAACGAAAAGCTACAGCGAAAAGTTTGATGTCGATAAAGCAGTGCAGTTGGAAGTGAACACAGCTTATACCGACCTGATCTTTGATACCTGGAACCGAAACCAGGTGGCTATCGAAGCTACGATAGAGATCGAAGGAGTCTCTGAAGAAGAAGCTCAGGAGATCTTTAAGCAATGGGGCTTTAAAGCTGTAGGAAACAGCAGCAAAGTCACGGTGTCTACAGGAACCATTATCCACGGCAATCGTCATGCGCCATCGGTGGTGTTCTTAGAGGAGGGTGAGAATAATTTTACCTATGAATTCCAGATCCCGGACGTGGATGCCATTGTTGCAGCAGTACCGGAGAATTTTGTAATGCCTGAAATGCCTCCCATGCCGCCGATGAATTTCAGAGATATGGATTTCGATTTTGAGGCTTACGAGAAGGAAGGAGAAGCATACCTCGAAAAATGGAAGGCTGAATTCAAAGAAAAGTTTGACGATGAGAGTCAGGCCGAATTTGAGGCATGGGGTAAGGAAGTAGCAGAGATTTACAAAGACCGTAAAGGTGAGATGGCGAAGGTAGAAGAAGAGATGCAGAAAGTGCGTGAGGAAATGGCTAAGACCAAGGAGGAGCGCGAGCGCATGAGAGAAGAAGTTCGCAAGCAAATTAAAGAAAACCAGGCAGAGATACGCATCCTCGTTGAGGAGGCCAGAAGGGAAGCTCATAAAGCGCGTGCCAATGCTGCCGTTGTCATCAATGGGTTTCGCGCAAATGGTGTTGCTCCCGGTTCTGATGGAGCTACCGTTAGTGGGTATCGCAGAATTGATGTGAAACCGGGGTCCGATTCCAAGGTGTTCTTTTACACCAATGAGGGGGAGGCTAAGAACCTAAAGATCAAAAGAACCATTAAGATCAAAGCCCCTAAGGGTGCAAAACTCGACCTTAATGTACGTCACGGGGAGATCAAACTTGCAGAAAATTATAAGAACATCAATGCAACCTTGTCTTACACAAGGTTGCATGCCCCCATGGTGGATGGGAAACAGACCAAGATCACCGCTGCTTACTCACCCATGCTCGTGGATCACTGGAAAGAAGGTGCGCTCAATGTGAGCTACGCCAAAGCCCTGGAGCTAAAAAAGGTGCACAATATTAACATGGATGCCAAGTCGTCTAATGTGCTAATAGAAGAGCTCAGTGGCAATGCCATTATCAATGGGAGTTTTGGTGATCTGGTCATCAATAAGTTCAACGATGATTTCGTTTCCCTCGATGTGGTTATCGAAAACTCCGATGCAACCCTGGTCTTACCTGAAGTGGCCTTTGATATCTATGCGCGATCAACCTTTTCAAGGATGAAAGTTCCTGCAAGCCTCGATCTTAACGTGAATCAGCTGCAAAATAGCAAGCAGATAAAAGGTTACAGTAAGTCGGCTGGAAGTGGTCGAAGCATTCATATCATCGCTAACTACAGCAATGTGAACTTTCAGGGGATCTAATGAATACCTTCCTTGAGTAATTCCGGGTATTTTTTCTGAAATTTCCTGAGTCGGGGAATGGATACATTCCTCACGTAGGGATTGTCCGGATTGCGTCTTTCATAGTCCTGGTGGTAATCTTCTGCTTCCCAGAACTTTTTTATTTCTTTCACTTCGGTAACGATCGGTCTGCTGAAATAGTTGCCTTCTTCCAATTTGATCATATAATCCTGAATGATGCGACGCTCTTCAGGCGTCTTATAAAAAGCTATCGAACGGTATTGTGCGCCCTTATCAGGGCCCTGCCTGTTCAGGGTGGTAGGGTCGTGAGATCCGAAAAATACCTGTACCAGGGTGCCAAAACTCACCTCTTCTGGGTCGTAGTACACCATGACAGCTTCTGCATGGGAGGTTCTGCCGTAGCTCACCTGCTCGTAAGTGGGATTCTTTTCGGTTCCTCCGGCATAACCCGATACAGCTTCTTTAACCCCTTTTACACTTTCGAAAACAGCTTCCACACACCAAAAGCAACCACTGGCAAAGTAGGCGGTTTTATATTGTGAAAGGTCCTGAGGAGAGCGCTTCTCCGGCTCTATTGATTCGCTGTTCGCAGTATTTTTGGAGGTGTCGTTCTTGTCTTTGGTGGCCGATTGGCAGGAAGTGATCACAAAAAAGCTGAGGATGCTCAGCAATGCGGGTAACGTTTTCATAGGATGGTTTCTTTGATAGGTCTGAAGATAGTGATATTCCTTACAAATCATAGGTAAGTAGGTAAGTAGGTAAGTAGGTAAGTAGGTAAGTAGGTAAGTAGGGATGTGGGTAAGTGGGGAAAGCCCTCTTGCGCTAAAGCTTCGGAGGGTAAAAGGGTGACAGGGGGAATAACCCTTCCGTCAACGCTTACAGCGTCGCCACCTTCCCCTTCATAAGGGGAAGGAGAACGTTCTACTTTTAAAGTTCCGGAATGTTATTATTGGCCTCCTGGTAGTTGTGATTTATCCCCTCCTTTCCAAGGAGGAGTGGCTACGTTCATGAGTTAGTCGGGGTGGTTTTATCAACTGCATCACCGCGTCACTGCGTCACTGTATAACCGCATAACTTCAGAGGTAAAGAGATGAAGGTGATTATATATCCCGTATCTCCCATCTCCCATCTCTCATCTCTCATCCCTCATCTCCCATCTCACATTACTTCATAACTGCATAACCGTATAACCGTATAATGGTATAACCTCGTAACCCCGAATCCATCAAAAAAAAAGGGCCATCGGGCCCTTTTTTGAAAACTTTGTTTACGGATTCCGGATGAGGGAATTCAGGAACAGTGCATTCAGGAACATTTTGTTGGTGCCGTACCAAGACCCTCTGAAGTTGGGATTATCTGCAAATAAGATGATCTGCCCTCTACCTAGTTTACTCACGACAACCGATGCTGAAGGTTTTAGGTGATCTTCGAGATTGGTCTTGGAGATAAATCCGTCGATATGCGGATCTTCGGTATATTTCGCCACCGTATTATAGGGGTTCTTACTGGGAGCAAGCCACACTTCATTATTCTTATACACCGGTAATTTGCGGTCGGTATACCCGAAAGCAACAGGGTGGGTCAGGTCGAGGTCGACCTCAAAAATGGCTCCGCCAACCTCTTCTCTTCCGAGGTGTTCTGCATGATCAATATAGGGTTTGCGCGCTGTAATTTCCGATGCGTCCTTCTCTGGGGCTTCGGTAAGTGCGGCATCACCCATTTCATTTTCGATCACCCATTTTACAGCGCTTCCTGTAGCGATCAGGGTATTTCCTTTAGCTACCCAATCTTTGAGCTTTGCCTTTGCACTGCTGTCTAAGGCGTTATACCTCCCGGATACCATCACCATGGTGTTGTATGGGTCTAAAGAAGCGTTTGGCATATTTCGCATCGGGATCTTGGTAATGGGCATTTCAACACGCTGGTCTAAAAGGTGCCATACTTCCCCGGCTTCATAAGAGTTCACTCCCTGGCCTACGGGCATGAATACCTTAGGTGTTGTAAGAGGTACGACATGACGACTTCCGAGGTCGATTCCTTGTCCTCTGTTATAACCCGTATTCACAGGGTATACCGGTACTCCGAATCGTTCCACTCCTGCTTTGATCATCTCATACACTTCCTCAGCGTCCTGATCTTGCCTGCTCACGGGAATAATAAGGGTGCCCGGGCTAAATGTTTGTGCATTGCCGTTAATAGTGCTTGTAAATCCTTTAGCGGCCGATTGCACTCTGAGTTTCTGTTCCTGGAGGTAGTTGAGAAATGCCGCACTGTTGTAGTCTCTCCAGTCTACCAGGTAGGCATAATTAGATCGTGATAATTCTGGAATGGTTCCCAGGTCGGTGGTTGTGGTTACTCTGTCTCCGATTTTGATCCTGGTTTTTACCGGCTGGTATGTTACATTGTAGAAATTTGCCAGCGACCAGGCAGAAGCGTCGTAGAACACACTATCGCGATAGGAGTCGTAGGTTTCAAAAACGGTCTGCACCATGCGGTATTGTGGTTGTTCGGTAGGTACTATAAAACGGTCGTCTCCGCTTTTGTAGACTTCGATGCGGTGTATGAGTAATTTGTCCATGAACGCTTTCAGCCGGTTCAGGTCGTTCTTTACTTCGAATTCATAACCCCGGATCCCGCTTTTTCGGGCGTTATCCAATCCTGAACGGAAAAAACGCTGCTGGTAATCCCTGAGGTATTCTTTGTTATCTACTGCGGCTTTTACCGTAGCCATCCCTGAGGTGTATTGGTTTCTGATGGTGAAAGGAAAGGTCACTTGCCCCATATCGGTATCCTGAACATGTCCGCGGGAACTGGCTTGCTCAAAGAGAAGTCCGAGTCCGCCCTGCAGGTCGGGGTAAGACGATCCGTAACCGGGGTAGGTGCCGTCAAAGGCTTCACCGGTAAAATACAGTGATCCTATCTCGTCCAGTGCATCGGCAAAATAGTCCCCGAAAAGCTCGTTCAACTTTTCGTAATTTTCTTCAGGCATGATGGGGTCCTTGGACCCGATGGCTTTCATGGGTTCGAAAAAGTAGGTGCTTTGGGTGCCCATTTCATGAAAATCGGTCACCACATTCGGGTACCAGTGGTGATACCAGTTGAGCTTGCCCCGGCTTTCAGGGTGAATGGCCAGAAGCCAGTCCCGGTTGAGGTCAAACCAATAGTGGTTGGTTCTTCCCCTGGGCCAGCCTTCATTGTGTTCGATATCCTGGGGGTCTGCCACGAGTGGGTCACCCTTAAAGCTGTTGGCCCAATGGGTATGTCTGTCTCTGCCGTCCGGATTAATGGTGGGGTCCAGGAAAACAACCCCGTTTTGACGGTATTTACTGATCTCAGCGTGCTCAGATGCCACCAGGGTGTAAGCTGTTAGTAATGCTGCCTCTGAACTCGAGGGCTCATTTCCGTGAACATTGTATCCCAGTTGAATGAAAACAGGCAGGTTTGCCGAAGATTTGGCTTCTCCCTGAAGATTGTTCAGGTGTTCCTTGCGATAGTTTTCAAGGTTGGCCAGGTTGTCCGGTTCGCTAATGCGCAGGATCACCAGGGAGCGACCTTCGTATGTTTTGCCGTATTCTTCGATCTCAGCGCGGTCGGATACGGCAGCAAGGGTCTTGAGATAGGCAACGATGAGGTCATGACGGGTGTGTTGTTCTCCGATCCCGTAGCCCAGAAAATCTTCTGGTGTGGGGATCTCACTGCTATAAGGTTGGTATTTTTCTAAAAAGTAGTCCTGAGCCATCCCGAAATGAAAGGCAAGGAAGAGCACAGGGAGGAGTGGTTTAAAGATTTTCATACGGGTATATGGTGTTTAAACCTACAAGATATGGAATATCTTTCAGGCTTTACACGTTAAACATGCCCATATGTGTGCTTAGGTGAATCTTGCGGTTGGCTTAGGGTGTTCGAAAACAGTGACATAGGTGGTGGCAGCGATGGTGAAGAGGAAATAGATCAGCATCATTTCTTTACCGTAGGGGATGAGCTGCGAGATGCCGAACCATTCTCCTGTGGTCAGGATAAAGGCGATCCCGGCGATGGAACGCAACCATTCGATCCAGGCTCCCAGCGGATGGCCATCCATGAGGCTTGAGTATCCAAAGATCCCGGCAAAGACGAATAAGCCGAAAAGGAGCAGGCCGTCAAAACCGATCTCACTGTAGTTATAGAACATGAACAGCATAAGGGCTGTACTAAATACCAGTTGAAAAATGGCGTATCCCTGGAGAAAGGGTGTGGCCTCGGGAGCGTATTTCTTAAAGTGGTATACGTCCTCGATGATCGCTACGGGATATTTGTCTTTAACGTCCGCCGGGCGCCATCCAGTGGGCATGAACCAGATGCGGAGCTTATCTACCAGGCTTTTGGTGCGCCAGGCATCTTTTAAGAGTCGCCAGAAGTGTTGAAAATTAATGATCACCGGATTCCAGGTGGAGGCAGGTTTAAGCACACCATAGACCGGTGGTACTTCGTCCAGTTCTTCCTGAAAGGTGCCGAACATACGGTCCCACACACAAAAGATCTGTCCGAGATTCTTATCAATGTATTCCGGATTGATGGCATGGTGCACCCGGTGTTGTGATGGCGTTACGATAATGTATTCCAGCCATCCCATTTTACCGATATGACGGGTGTGATACCAGAATTGTAAAAAGAGTTGTACGGGAGCCAAAATGGCAATGACCTTTGGGGGTACGCCTAGAAAAGCTGCCGGTAATAACAACAGCGGAAAATAGGCGAAGATATTCGAAATAGATTGACGCAGGGCGCAGGCCAGATTGAACTCTTCACTACTGTGGTGGATCACGTGCTGATTCCAGAAAATATTCACCTTGTGACTCAACCTGTGATTCCAGTACCCTGCAAAATCAAGGGCTATAAATCCTATAACATAGACAGCCCAGGTGGCTTCGATCTCTATCAGGGCGAGGTGTTCTTCGAGAAAAGGGTAGGAGACCAGGACTACTGCGAGTCCCAGAGAGTCTTTAATGATGTTGGTAAGCCCGGAACTCAGGCTGGAAACGGTGTCCATGACCGTATGGGTTTGTTTTTTGGCAAAATATCCATAGAGGATCTCAAGCAAAACCAGTCCTATAAAAAAGGGGATGGCGTATAGTAATGCGGTGGCATAGGTTTCCATTGGTGGTGTAATGCGTTTGGTTCTTTTAAATATAAGGTATTTGGGGCATATCAGGCGGTAAGGGCCTCTTTTTTAGGTTGGATGATCTTCTTTTTATAGGCTCCCGATTCTCTGAAGTACACTTTGAAATGCACTCCGATCTCTGAGTCTTCCTTGATCAATTGTCCGCGCAGCTGGCGAACGAGGTTGTTGATAAGCCGTAATCCGAGAGAATTTGGTTTCCCGGTGAGAATGGCATCAGAAAATCCTATTCCGGTATCCTTAAGCTGTAGCAGGAAGTTGTCTTCGCTATCTTTCTCAAGGGTGATGGTGATCTGTCCGTGCTCTTCTCCGAGGATCCCGTGTTTCAGGGTGTTGGTAATAAACTCGTTAATGAGTAATCCCAGAGGGACAGCAGTATTTACGCCTAATTTTATATCAGACATTCTAATGTCAAGGTGGATGTTGTTATCTGCACCCTTTACAGAACGTACCAGTTGAGAAACAAGTTGTTCGGTGTATTCCTGGTATTGGATCTTTGAAATATCGTCGTAAGCGTAGAGCATCTCGTGGATGAGCGCCATGGAGATCACGCGGTGTTTGCTGCTGAGCAATAATTCGCGGGTGTTATCGTCATCAACTCCTCTGGATTGCATGCTGAGCAAGCTGGATACGGTTTGCAAATTATTCTTTACGCGGTGATGGATCTCCTTGAGCAGGATCTCGTCCTGGGCAATGCGCTTTTCGAGTTGGTTATTGTCGTGCCGGGCTTTGGATTGTGCCGATCTGAGGGCGTTTAAACTGCGGTGGTTGTAAAGCACGGTGGCGGTAATAAGAACAGATGCCAGTGCAACCAGCCATACGGCGTCAAGCTGGAAGTATGCTGCAGGGATCAGAAGTAATGAGAGAAATAGCGCCACCATATTAACCTTGTCGGCTGAGCGATAGGTAGGAGAGGTATTTTCCTTTTTCCGGGGCGTGTAGGCGTTCATCTTCGATCTTGGGCTTTAACGGTTGTTCCGTTTGCCTGGGGGCTTTACGTAATTCCGGTCCGGAGTTTCCCGGATCGGGGACTTCGAGCAGGTTTTCACCTGTCCGGTTTTTCCGTAATAAATATATTCAAAATTTGGGAATAAAAAAGGGGAAGCCTCATTTAAGCTTCCCCTTTTTTAAGGTTGTGAATCGTGAACTATTACGATCATTCTTCTGTAAGTACCCATTGGCCTGATTCGATCAGGGGAATGGCCTGTTTGAACTTCACGGTTTTGTTTTCTCCGTTGGCCACATTTTTAATGGTCACTTTTTCGTTCCTTCCGATCTTTGGACGTTCGCGAACGATGGTCTCAGTTACCTGAGGGCGTTGCGGGGTTTGTCCGGCGGCGCGATTTTGAGCGGCCATTTCGTCGGTATTCGGAATTTCTTCCTTCGAGGTTTTATAGTCTTCCTTTTTGCGAACTTCCTTGGCTTCCTGGATGTTGCTGGTATCTTCGGTAGGTAGTTCTCCTTTGAAAAGGAAAGAAACTACTTCGCGGTTCACCTTATCGATCATCGCTTTAAAGAGTTCGAAAGCTTCGAACTTATAAATGAGAAGCGGATCTTTCTGTTCGTGAACAGCCAGCTGTACCGATTGCTTCAGTTCGTCCATTTTACGAAGGTGGGTTTTCCACGAATCGTCAATAATGGCCAGAGTGATGTTCTTCTCGAAATCGTTCACCAGCTTTTTACCTTCCGATTCGTAGGCTTCCTTTAGGTCGGTCACTACTTTCAGGGTTTTTACACCATCGGTAAATGGTACTACGATACGCTGGAAGCGGTCGCTTTGGTTTTCAAAGACATTTTTGATCACCGGGAAGGCCGTAGCGGCATTTCGCTCCATTTTCTCCTGGTAGTAAGTAAAGGCTTCCTTGTATACTTTAGAGGCGATCTCTATATAGGTCATCGATTTGAACTCTTCTTCAGAGATCGGAGATGTTATAGAGAAGTGCTTGATCAGTTCGAATTCGAAGTTCTTGAAATCATTAGCCAATTTGTTGTTCTCGGCAATGCTTTCACAGGTATCGAACACCATGTTCGCGATATCCAGTTTTAAACGGTCTCCCTGAAGGGCGTGTTTTCTACGTTTGTAAACCACCTCACGCTGAGCGTTCATCACATCATCGTATTCCAGTAGTCGCTTACGAATACCGAAGTTGTTTTCTTCCACCTTCTTCTGGGCGCGTTCGATAGACTTGGTCATCATGCTGTGCTGGATCACCTCACCTTCTTCAAGTCCCATGCGGTCCATGATCTTGGCTACACGGTCAGACCCGAACAAACGCATCAGGTTATCTTCAAGCGATACGTAGAACTGTGAGCTACCCGGATCTCCCTGACGTCCTGCACGACCTCTTAACTGACGGTCTACACGGCGGGAATCGTGGCGCTCTGTACCGATGATGGCGAGTCCGCCGGCATCTTTAACTTCTTTAGATAGTTTAATATCGGTACCACGACCTGCCATGTTGGTAGCGATGGTCACAACGCCGGGGTTACCGGCCTGGGCAACGATATCGGCTTCTTTTTTGTGGAGTTTCGCGTTGAGTACGTTGTGCTCGATCTTTCTGATGGAAAGCATTTTTGAGAGCAACTCTGATACTTCTACAGAGGTTGTACCTACGAGGATCGGACGACCTTGCTGAACCAGCTTCACGATATCCTCGATCACGGCATTGTACTTCTCTCTCTTGGTCTTATAAATAAGGTCTTGTTTATCGTCTCTTGCAATAGGTCTGTTGGTCGGGATCTCGACAACGTCAAGTTCGTAGATCTCCCAGAACTCTCCGGCTTCGGTGATGGCAGTACCGGTCATTCCCGATAGCTTGCTGTACATACGGAAGTAGTTCTGAAGGGTAATGGTCGCGAAGGTCTGGGTCGCAGCCTCGATCTTCACGTTCTCCTTGGCTTCGATCGCCTGGTGGAGACCGTCAGAATACCTTCTTCCATCCATGATCCTACCGGTTTGCTCGTCTACGATCATCACCTTGTTATCCATAACCACATAGGCTACATCTTTTTCGAACAGGGTGTAGGCCTTTAACAGTTGGTTCAGGGTGTGGATGCGTTCGCTCTTTACAGAGAAATCTTTAAAGAGTTCTTCTTTCTGCTCTGCTTCAGCTTCGGCCTCCAGTCCCTGGTTTTCGATCTTGGCGATCTCTGTCCCGATATCGGGCATTACGAAGAACTGTGAATCGGTATCTCCCGAAAGGTATTCGATACCCTTATCGGTAAGTTCGATCTGGTTGTTCTTCTCATCGATCACGAACCACAAGGCCTCATCGACCTTAGGCATTTCGCGATTGTTATCCTGCATGTAGAAATTCTCGGTTTTCTGCAGCAGTTGTTTTACGCCTTCTTCACTAAGGAATTTGATAAGCGCTTTGTTCTTAGGTAAACCGCGATATACTCTTAGAAGTTGGAATCCGCCTTCCTTGCTGTCGCCGGAAGCTATAAGCTTTTTTGCTTCGGCAAGAACTCCGGTAAGGTATTGACGTTGCTTGGAAACGATGTCGGCAACCTTAGGTTTGAGCTCGTTAAATTCGTGGAGGTCTCCTTTAGGAACCGGCCCGGAAATAATAAGCGGTGTTCTTGCGTCGTCAATAAGTACCGAATCGACCTCATCGACGATGGCGTAATTGTGTTTGCGCTGTACCAGGTCTTTGTTGGTGTGCGCCATATTGTCTCTCAGGTAGTCAAAACCAAATTCGTTGTTGGTACCATAGGTGATATCGGCCAGGTAAGCCTGTCTTCGGCTTTCTGAATTCGGTTGGTGATTGTCGATACAGTCTACAGACAATCCATGGAATTCAAACAGAGGTGCCATCCACGCGCTATCCCTTCGGGCCAGGTAGTCGTTCACCGTAACCAGGTGCACCCCGTTTCCGGTTAAAGCGTTGAGGTATACAGGCAGGGTAGCCACGAGGGTCTTACCTTCTCCCGTTTGCATCTCTGCGATCTTCCCCTGGTGCATGGTGATACCACCGATGAGCTGCACGTCATAGTGGATCATATCCCAGGTAACCTCTTTTCCGGCTGCATCCCATGAATTGCTCCAAATGGCTTTGTCGTCTTCCAGGGTTACGTAGTCGTGATTGCCCGAGATCTCTCTGTCAAAAGGCGTTGCCGTTACGGTAATGCTGGTGTTATTGGTAAAGCGCTTGGCTGTTTCCTTAACCACAGCGAACGCCTCCGGAAGGATGTCGTTAAGCACCTGCTCGGTAGCCTTGTAGGCCTGCTCTTCCAGTTGATCGATCTCGTTATAGAGTGCTTCGTTCTTGTCGATATCGATAGAAGACTCGGCTTCGGTCTTTAATTTGGCGATCTTTTCGTCAAAGTCTGTACGGGCAGCTTTGATCTTAGTCTTAAATTCCAGTGTTTTTTGTCTGAGCTCGTCGTGAGAAAGCGATTCCAGGGCTGCTTCGTGAGATTTGATCTTATCTACAAGCGGCATCATTGCCTTTACATCTTTCTTTGCTTTATCTCCGACAAAGATCTTGATTACGGAATTGAGTAAACTCATTATTTTAATATCTTGTTAAGCACCCAAAATTAAACAAAAAAAAAGCCTCCTAAGAGACTTTTAACGTTATAATATCAGGGTGTATGTTAATATTCATCCTCGTTCCAGAGGTAGTCTTCTTCTGTTGGGTAATCCGGCCAGATCTCCTCAATTGACTCGTACATATCTCCTTCATCTTCCATTGCCTGCAGGTTTTCAACTACCTCCAATGGAGCTCCGGTTCTAATAGCATAATCAATTAATTCGTCTTTTGTTGCTGGCCAGGGGGCATCGTCTAAATAGGACGCCAATTCTAATGTCCAATACATATGCTATTTGGTTTAATGATTTTGTGCAAAAATAATTTTTTAAGTTAAAAAGTCAAGTAAAATCTATGTTATTTGCAAATTATTTCTAAGAACGTAAATAACGGCCGATCCTGTAAGGGATATCGTAATTAATGGTGTGAGTTTTCAACGGCCATTAAGACTTTTTTTCCGGTATCCATGGAACCTCTTCCGCCTGCAGATCTTTAGTCAACTTCCGTGCCAATACGAACAAATAGTCAGATAACCTGTTCAGATATCGAATAACGATCTTTTCAAAAGGCTCATTCTCATAGAGGTGGGTGGCTCTGCGCTCTGCCCGGCGGCAAACCGTACGCGCCAGGTGACAATATGACACGGCAGGGTGCCCTCCGGGCAAGATGAAATGTGTCATTGCCGGTAATTCGGCATCCATTTTGTCAATGGCCTCCTCCAGGATGGCGATATCCTTGTCTTCGATCCTCTCGATGTTCAGACGGTCTTTTCCACTTTTTAGTTTTTCCTTTTCGGGAGGGGTGGCCATAATGGCACCTATGGTAAACAGCTTGTGTTGAACCGCGATGAGCAAGTCTTTGGTCTCCTTGTCGATCTGCTGATCTCTGAGCAGCCCGATCCATGAGTTGAGCTCATCTACAGTGCCGTAGCTTTCTATTCTAATGTGGTGTTTTGCAACGCGGTCTCCTCCAAAAAGGGCAGTGGTGCCAAGGTCTCCGGTTTTAGTGTAGATCTTCATTCCTTGCGATGTTTTTATTTTTTTTCTTTTTCAAATGGTAGTTCTCTCCAAAGTTCCGGTGTCTGCGCGATCTGTTTCTTCGCATATTCGACCGGTTGTTCCAGAGGACTAACCCTAATAGCAAAGCTAAAATAAGGAACCCGATCAGGAAATCGTTCATTTCACTTGTCTTTTTTATAAGATAGTGAATTACAGTCTGATGGTGAAATTTTCTTTTGCCTGTTGTGCTCTTTTCCAGGCCATCCCTATGCGGTGGCAGTCAACGGTGAGGTGAATTTCAGGATGCTGTGTTAAGGCGCGCCAAAGCGGGGTGTCACTGGTTTTATTCAGGAGTATGACCGTTTCGTTCCCCAAACGTTCCAGCAGGGGTGCGATCGCAGTAGGTTCTAATTGGTCCTGTGACTCCAGGAACACTAGTGATGCCCCGGAAGTAAGCGTATTTACAAAGCTCCCAAGGGCGATAACGGGGGCCTCTGCTCCAAAGAGGTGGTGGAGGCTGTTGTTCAATGCTCTTTGGTATTTTCCCGGTAGGCTATCGAAAAACGGTAATTCTTTTGCCGTTGGATGCTTGGGCATTTTATCTTTATGTCGCAGGGCTTTGGTCACCAGGTCATATACGAAGGGGGAGTGAACCCCGTGTTCGTTGGTCGAGCGCAGCAGGTATTTAAAGTATGTGATCACGGGTTTCATGCGTACTTCAGGCACCTTCCATTTTCATGGAAAGTTCGAACCATCGTTCTGTTTTACTATCTATTTCATCAATGATCCCCTGGAGTAGTATCGATTGCTTGTCGATTTCATCACCTTCGAGCTCGCCGGTGGCAAAGCGTGCTTCGGCTTCTTTTTTCTCCCGTTCCAGTTTTTTTATCTCCCGCTCCAGGCGTTTGTATTCCTTCTGTTCGTTATACGAAAGCGAACTGTTGGCGTCCTTTTTCCAATTCTTTTTCTGTGCGGTCTCTTCAGAAGGTTCTTCTTCTGCCGGAGCAGGACTGCTCTCATAGGCGCGATAGTCGGTGTAGTTACCGGGGAAGTCCTCGATAACTCCCTCCCCTTTGAAAACAAAGAGGTGGTCTACGATCTTATCCATAAAGTACCTGTCGTGAGATACCACGATCAGGCATCCCGGGTAATCCAGCAGGAAGCTCTCCAAAACGTTCAGGGTAACGATATCGAGGTCGTTGGTGGGCTCATCCAGGATCAGGAAGTTCGGATTCTGAATAAGGACCGTACACAGGTAGAGGCGTTTTTGCTCGCCTCCACTGAGTTTCTCCACGTAATCGTACTGTTTTTTCCGGTCAAAAAGGAAGCGCTCCAGTAGTTGGGCCGCAGAGATCTGCCGGCCTTTGGTCAGGGGGATGTAATCTCCGAACTCTCGTATCACTTCGATCACCTTTTGTCCGGGTTTTATCTGAATACCTGATTGGGTGTAATACCCCAGTTTCAGGGTTTCACCGTGAACTACCTTCCCGCTGTCGGGTTTCATGGCTCCGGTGAGGATATTTAAAAAGCTGGTCTTTCCGGTCCCATTCTTTCCGATGATCCCTATGCGTTCGCCTTTTTTAAAGGTGTAATCGAACTTGTCCAGGATCACCTTGTCGCCAAAGCGCTTCCCGAGGTTGTGCAATTCGATGATCTTGCTCCCCAGGCGTTCCATATTGATCTCCAGCTGAACCTTGTGTTCTTTACGCCTCTGGTGCGCCTTTTCTTTGATCTTATAGAAATCGTCTATGCGCGACTTGGATTTTGTGGTTCTTGCCTTAGGTTGCCTGCGCATCCAGTCCAGTTCTTTGGTAAAGAGGTTCTTTGCTTTTTCAACCGATGCTTTTTCGGCCTGCATCCTGGCTTCTTTCTTTTCCAGGTAGTAGCTGTAGTTCCCTTTGTACTGGTAGAGCTTACCATTTTCCAATTCGATGATCTCGTTGCAAACACGCTCCAGAAAATAGCGGTCGTGGGTCACCATGAACAGGGTGATGTTCTCCCTTGCAAAATAGGCCTCCAGCCATTCGATCATTTCAAGGTCGAGGTGGTTGGTGGGCTCATCCATGATAAGCAGATCGGGAGTGTTGAGCAGGATGCTGGCCAGGGCCAGACGTTTTTTTTGTCCTCCGGAAAGGGATGCTACTTTCTGATCCATTTGGTCGAGCTTGAACAAGAAGAGCATCTGCTTGTACTGGGTTTCAAAATCCCAGGCGTTGTGGGCTTCCATCTGTTCGAAGGCCTGCTGATAGGCCTCCTGGTCTTCGGGTTGCAGGAGGGCCTGTTCGTACCGGTGAATCACTTTCAGGGTCTTATTGTCTGAGGCGAAGATGGTTTCTTCTACTGTGATCTCCGGGTCCAGGTCCGGTTCCTGGGGCAGGAAGGCAATATGGATCCCGTTACGGGAAACTACCTGGCCCGAATCGGGTTCTTCCTTTCCGGTAATGATATTGAGCAGGGAAGTTTTTCCGGTACCGTTCTTGGCGATAAAGGCAATTTTCTGGTCCTTATTGATCCCAAAAGATATGTCGGTAAAGAGTACGCGTTCCCCGTATGAGCGGGCGATATTTTCAACAGATAGATAGTTCAATCGCTGTAAGTTTTTTGCAAAAATAATTCAAAAGTCCCGGTAAACTCGCTTATTTCCCTTTTTTACGTCCGATGGCAAAAAGTACGATGAATCCGGACAGCAGGGAGGCTATTCGCGCAATGTAGTCGCCATAACGGGAATAGATGGTCGCCTGGTCGTTAATGGTAAGGGTACCTTTTAAGGTGCCTTTTTCTCCATACCCAAGGGTTTGTAGCAGTTCGCCTTTTTCACTGATAACGGCCGAGATCCCGGTGTTGGCGCTTCGGGCTATGCTCTTTCGATTTTCAATGGCGCGGAGGCGGGCATAGCTCAGGTGTTGTTGGTGTCCCTGGGTGTGGTCCCACCAGGCATCGTTGGTGATGATACACAGGAAATTGGCGCCTTTCTTGACGTAGTCGGTCACGAATTCTCCGTATACCGATTCATAGCAAATAATTGGGGCCGGACGCAGGTTACTGTTCGCAGAAGCGAAAACGCTTCGTTCTTCCTGGGTGGCTCTGGAGAGTACGGTTCCTCCCAGGTCGATCATGATATTTCCCAGGATAGGTTCCAGCACTTCTTTAAAGGGGAAATTTTCGACACCTACCACCAGTTTTGATTTGATATAGGTCTGGGTGTTTCCTTGGTTGTCGAGATTTAGCGCAGTATTATACACCTCGAACCAGTCTCCTCTAGGCGTTTTATTGGCCGAGGGAGAAGGTCTTTTCGGACCCTGATAGAGTTTGTACATATCGGCTCCTGTAATAAGCTGGAGGCTGTCGTAGCGCGACAGGAAACTTTCGAGGATATATTTTTCCCGGCTGAGGTTGAATCCGTCCATATTACTGGTGTTGGCCAGCATCGTTTCCGGGGCGATCACGTATCGCGTGGCCGCGCCAGTCACAGGTTCGGCCATGGCTACAAGAGATTCGGCAACCTTGTGGTTGGGGGCGTTGTATTTTTCGGTGTAGGGATCGGTATTGGGTTGTACGATCACTACTTCAGCCTTTTCCTTGCCTTCTTCATAGGTATTCCAAAGCACGAGGGAGATCACCACCGGGATGGCGATCTTCAGTACCTGTCGCCCAATGCCCAGGCTTAGCGTCTTTGGGTTTCCGGTTTCCCGGTATTTTAAAATGGCGTTATAGGTGCTTATGTTCACAAGCCATATCCAGAGGGCACCACCGAAAGATCCGGTGTATTCATACCACTGTATCCATGCTATCTGATCAGCGAAGACGTTCCCCAGGTTGAGCCATGGCCATGAGAAGTCCCAGTTGAGGTGGAACTTTTCAAAGGTCATCCAGATCGCCGGAAGAAAAACGAGATGGATCTTAGAGGGCAGTCTTTTGGCGACCCAGTGGTACAGGGAAAACACCAGGGTCATTAATAAGGTGTTTACCAACAGAGCGAAGATCATTCCGAAGGGGGTAGAATACCAGATCCACCAGGTGGTAATACTGTTCCAGATGAGAAAGGCGAGGTAGCTCAGGGCAAATACGCGAAGGCCCTTTCTGGGTTGGGCAGACAGGCGGATCTTGCGTTCCAGGAGCATGAGCGGGACAAATGCGAAGAAAATAAGCAGCGGCATGCCGTAGGTGGGCCATGCACCGGCCAGTAGCGCTCCGGAAAGAACCGCGAGTAGTAGTAGATTCCTCATAACTGTGGTTTGGAGTGCTAATATCAGCATTTTCTTCGAAGTTCTCCTGCTTGTCGGGATGTCCGGCCCTTGTTTGGGAGTCAAAAAGTGCTACGGTCGCAGAGAAATGCGCATTTAAAGTAGTATTTTTACTTAAAGTTTCACCTTCATGAAAAAGCACATTCCGAACCTGATCACCATGTTGAATCTGTTAAGTGGCTGTATTGCTGTGGTATTGGCGGTGCAGAACCATTTGCATCTTGCAGCATTCTTTGTCTTTCTCGGGATCTTCTTTGATTTTTTTGACGGATTGGCAGCGCGGGTGCTCAAGGTTCAGAGTGAATTGGGCTTGCAGTTAGATTCGCTGGCCGATGTGGTGACCAGCGGGGTAGTTCCAGGGATCGCCATGTACCAGATGCTGGCCATGTCTCAGGGCGGATTCGTTCTGGGCTGGGAGGGTACAGCAGCTTCGAAGGAGGTGGTATGGGTAGGAGAGGATATCGTGCCTTTAGCATTGGTCGGATTCCTCATTACCTTGTCTTCTGCCTATCGACTTGCGAAATTCAATATAGACGACGATCAGAAAACATCATTTAAGGGGTTGCCTACGCCGGCAAACGCCCTGTTCATTCTTTCCTTACCACTTATTCTTAAATATCAGGATAACCTGGTGATCAATAATTGGTTGATGAATCCGTGGGTATTGCTATTCATCACCTTGCTGAGTACCTATATGCTCAACGCTCCTGTGCGCTTGTTCGCATTGAAGTTCAAGAGTTGGGGGTTTAAAGGCAATGGGGTGCGGTATACCTTCCTGTTGCTTTCGCTGGTCATGGCGGCAACCATGAAATTCCTGGCCATTCCGCTCATCATTATTTCTTATGTGATCTTATCGGTGGTCGATACCCAGGTACTCAGAAAGTAAGGAATTAGAATTCCAGTTTCTTTCGGCGTAATTCGAAGTTTTGTCCCAGGTATACTTTACGTACCATCTCGTCTGCAGCAAGTTCTTCAGGTTCTCCGGCTTTAAGAATGCTACCTTCGAACATGAGGTATGAGCGCTCTGTGATAGCGAGGGTCTCCTGTACGTTGTGGTCGGTGATCAGGATCCCGATATTCTTATTCTTAAGCTGGGCAACGATACGCTGTATGTCTTCAACCGCAACCGGGTCTACCCCTGCGAAAGGTTCGTCAAGTAGAATGAACTTAGGGTCGGTCGCCAAGGCTCTCGCGATCTCTGTTCTTCTTCTTTCACCTCCTGATAACA
Organism: Robertkochia sediminum; assembly: GCF_016786255.1. Lineage (GTDB taxonomy): Bacteria > Bacteroidota > Bacteroidia > Flavobacteriales > Flavobacteriaceae > Robertkochia > Robertkochia sediminum. The sequence continues at coordinate 123,091 of NZ_JADMKT010000074.1, read as the reverse complement.
GGTCGCCTCGGTTCTTGCGAATATGACCAATATTAAATTCGTCAAGAAGGGCTTCCACCTTCATTTCTTGCTCTTTCTTGGAGAGTTTGGTGAGCTGCAGTACGCTTCTGATGTTATCTTCCACGCTGAGCTTTCTGAATACCGATGCCTCCTGGGCCAGGTAGCCAATACCGTTTTGAGCTCGTTTGTACATGGGGAAGTCGGTGATCTCCATGTCGTCGAGAAATATCTTACCTCCGTTGGGTTTGATAAGTCCTACGATCATGTAGAAGGAAGTGGTTTTTCCCGCACCGTTTGGTCCCAGAAGTCCGACGATCTCTCCGCGGTTCACTTCGAGGGATATCCCTTTTACTACCTTTCGTCCTTTGTAGGACTTCATGATATTTTCTGCTCTTAACTTCACGGTATTTTGTTTTTTGCCTCCCGAAACGAATGTTCGGATCAGGTCAAATTTAACCAAATCCCCGGGATGGTCCCGGGGATTTAAGAATTAATTATCGTTGGTGGTGGCCTCCAGGGCGTCCCAATATTCGTAGGCTCTCCTAAGGTGAGGGATCATAATAGTACCTCCGATGAGGGTGGCTACCCCAAGGGCCTCTTCAACCTCTTTCCATGTAAGGCCTTCCTTATGACATGATTCCAGGTGATACTTTACACAGTCGTCACAGCGCAAAACTGCAGATGCTACCAATCCGAGGAGTTCCTTGGTTCTTTTGTCTAATGCTCCTGCGGTAAAGGCGTTGGTATCCAAATTAAAGATACGCTTGATGATCTTGTTATTATCGCCCAGGATACGATCGTTCATCTTTGAACGATAGCTGTTAAATTCTTCTACGGGATTTGACATTATTTTCTTTTTCTTAGTTTTTTAGCTTCTTTTTTTATCACGATCCTCGAAATATGGATGCTGATCTCGTACAGTACCAATACAGGGATCGATACTACGATCTGGCTGGCTACATCGGGCGGCGTAATAATGGCTGAAACGATGAGTACCAGAACAAGCGCGAACTTACGGTATTTTTTGAGGAATTCTGGAGTAACCAGTCCGATCTTGGTCAGGAAATAAATGATAATGGGAAGCTCAAAAATGAGTCCGCAGGCGATCACTGCAGCCCTGACAATAGCTATGTAAGAGGAGAGGTCGATGTCGTTGAATACCTCTTCACTTACCCGGTAGTTGGCGAGGAAGTTGATGGATAGCGGACTAACCACATAATAACCGAACAATACGCCTGAGAAGAAAAGCAGGGATGCGATAAAGATAAATCCTCTGGCATTTCTACGTTCGTTATCGTACAGTCCGGGGCTTATGAACTTCCACATCTCATAAAGGATGTAGGGGAAGGCAAGGATGAATCCGGCCCATATCGAGGTCCAGATGTGAGCAGAAAATTGTCCTGCCATTTGCCGACTCTGAATACGAAACTGAGGGCCTTCACAAAAGGCTTCGTTTAGGTTGAGCGATTGCGCGATATTACAGAAAAGACGATAGGTGGGGAAATCGGCCTTCTTAGGGCCAAAAAGTACCGTATCGAAAATAAAGTCTTTAGCTAAAAATGCTACTACGGCCACAATGACCACGGCCAGGGTCGACCGGATCAGGTGCCATCTGAGTTCTTCTAAATGATCGAGAAATGACATCTCTTGGGGGCTGGATTGTGCTGCCATTAAATAATGCCTTCTTTTATGAGGTCGTGTAGATGGATGACCCCTGCGTATTTACCATCCTGATGAACTAATAATTGGGAGATCTCCTTACTTTCCATGAGCTCCAGGGCGTCAACGGCCATCATGTCGGCTTCAACAGCCTTCGGATTGGCCGTCATGATATCTCCTGCCTTAAGTCCGTTGATGTCATGATGCTTTTTAAGCATGCGACGAATATCTCCGTCGGTGATGATCCCGACGATCTTATCGTTCTCAACCACTGCTGCCACACCGAGCATCTTTTCGGAGATCTCTACGATCACTTCGCGTATATCGGTGTCTTTGCTTACCTGGGGTTTCTGATTCACAGAAGAGATGTCTTCAACTCTCAGGTATAATTTTTTACCCAAGGCTCCTCCCGGATGGTATTTTGCAAAATCGTTGCTGCTGAAACCTTTGAGGTTGAGGAGGCAAATGGAAAGGGCATCCCCGATCACCAGCTGAGCTGTGGTGCTTGTAGTGGGAGCCAGGTTGTTCGGGCAGGCTTCTTTCTCAATGTAGGCATTGAGCACGTAATCGGCCTGTTGTCCCAAAAAGGACTCCTTGTTTGCTGTGATGGCTACCAGCTTGTTCGGACCGTTCTTGATCAACGGCACCAGGACCTTGATCTCCGGAGTGTTTCCGCTTTTGGAAATACAGATCACCACATCGTCTTCCTGAATGGTCCCCAGGTCACCGTGAATGGCGTCTGCGGCATGCATGAAGATCGCCGGTGTACCTGTAGAGTTCAGGGTGGCAACTATCTTTGTCGCTATAATGGCGCTTTTTCCGATACCGGTAATGATCACGCGCCCTTTGGAGCGATAGATCATTTCTACAGCACTGGCAAATTCTTCGTCAATGAAAGAAGCGAGTTCCTGAATGGCATGGGCCTCAGTTTCAATCGCCTCTCTGGCATCGGCTATGATAGCATTTTTGTCGATCAAGATTTTATTTTTTAAAAATTCAATAAGAAAAAGATTGCTTATCTTTAGTAGTGCAAATGTAAATAAAATAGTAAAACGGAAGGATGAGTACAGCTGAAATTGACTTGAGCGCGGCGCTGAAGAAGTATTTTGGATTTAGTCAGTTTAAAGGGCTCCAGGAGGAAGTTATCAGGAATATTGTAAACGAAAAGAACACATTTGTGATCATGCCCACCGGAGGTGGTAAATCGTTGTGTTATCAGTTGCCTGCCTTGGTGAAAGAAGGTACCGCGATCGTGATCTCCCCCCTGATCGCTTTAATGAAGAACCAGGTAGATGCTATTCGTGGCGTAACCGCCGAAGAGGGAGTAGCTCACGTGTTGAATTCTTCCCTCAATAAAAGTGAAGTTAAAAGAGTAAAAGACGATATAAGCAGCGGAGTGACCAAACTTCTTTATGTGGCACCCGAATCGCTTACTAAAGATGAGTACGTAGAATTTCTTAAAACAGTAAAGATCTCTTTCGTAGCTGTAGATGAAGCGCACTGTATCTCTGAATGGGGTCACGATTTCCGACCCGAATACCGAAACATCAAGACCATTATCAACCGCCTGGGCGACGATATTCCGATCATCGGACTCACAGCTACTGCAACCCCTAAGGTGCAGGAAGATATTCTTAAGAATTTGGCCATGAGCGATGCGGAAGTCTTTAAGGCTTCCTTTAACAGGCCTAACCTGTTCTATGAAGTACGGCCGAAGACCAAGAACGTCGACGCCGATATTATTCGCTTCGTAAAAACCATGGAAGGCAAGTCAGGAATTATCTATTGCCTGAGCCGGAAGCGGGTAGAAGAACTGGCGCAGACCCTTCAGGTGAATAAGATCAAGGCCGTTCCATACCATGCCGGTCTCGATGCTAAAACACGGGCTCGTCATCAGGATATGTTCCTGATGGAAGAGATCGATGTGGTGGTAGCCACGATCGCTTTCGGTATGGGGATCGATAAGCCTGATGTGCGTTTTGTGATACACCACGACATCCCTAAAAGTATAGAGAGTTATTACCAGGAAACAGGTCGTGCCGGCCGTGATGGCGGAGAAGGGCACTGCCTGGCCTTTTATTCCTATAAAGATATTGAGAAGCTCGAGAAGTTTATGAGCGGTAAGCCTGTGGCAGAACAGGAGATCGGTCATGCCTTGCTGCAGGATATGGTGGCCTATGCCGAAACGTCCATGTCCCGCCGTAAGTTCATTCTCCATTATTTCGGGGAAGAATTCGATGAGGTCAATGGGGAAGGTGCTTCCCTGGATGATAACGTGAGAAATCCTAAAAAGAAACACGAGGCCAAAGACGATGTGGTCAAGGTGCTGCGCGTGATCAAGGATACCAAAGAAAAGTACAAGGCTAAGGAGATCGTAAACACCCTGATCGGGAAGACCAATGCCCTGATAAAGTCTCACAAGACCAATGAGCGTCCTTTCTTTGGGGTCGGGCGTGAACATGATGATAAATACTGGATGGCGCTGATACGTCAAGTGTTGGTGAGCGGACTCATTCGCAAGGAGATCGAGCAATACGGGGTGCTGCATCTCACAGATGCAGGGAAGACATTCCTTAAAGCGCCGGAGTCGTTTATGATGACAGAGGATCATAGTTATGAGGACCTTGGTAACGAGGAGGTGGTCACGGCCAGTAAGGGTGGTGGCGCCGATGAGCAGCTTTTGAAGATGCTTAAAGACCTGAGGAAGTCGCAGGCGAAAAAGTTGGAAGTGCCGCCATTTGTGATCTTCCAGGATCCTTCTTTAGAAGATATGGCCTTAAAATATCCGGTAACACGAGATGAACTTATCAATATTCACGGAGTCGGTGAAGGGAAGGCGAAAAAATACGGAAAACCATTCCTTGAGCTTATCGAGAATTATGTGGAGACTAATAATATTCAGCGTCCGGACGACCTGGTCGTAAAATCTACCGGAGCAAATTCTGCACTTAAGCTCTACGTGATCCAAAATATTGATCGCAAATTACCGCTGGATGATATCGCTTCAGCAAAAGGTCTGGAAATGGATGACCTCCTGAAAGAAATGGAGCAGATCGTTTATATGGGTACCAAGCTCAATATTGACTATTGGATCGAGGATCATTTTGATGAAGATCAACAGGAGGAGTTACATGAGTATTTTCTGGAGGCTGAGAACGATAAGATCTCGGTGGCCATGGAGGAGTTCGATGGCGATTACGAAGAAGAGGAACTTCGATTGTTTCGAATTAAGTTCATTAGTGAAGTAGCAAATTAACCAACCCACTTTTATATTTTTAGAAAAGGGGAGGCTCCGGCCTCCCCTTTTTTATGTGTATACTTTTTTAAGGGCTTTGGTAAATGCCGTGACCTCTTCGGCTGTCCCCGTGCTTATCCGGCACCAGTCGGTAAAAGGGGGGAAGGGTCTGCCGATCTGTACTCCCTGTTCCAGCATGGCCCGGTGCAACTCGTGGATAGGTCTTCCGGAGTGGAAGAATACGAAGTTGGTTTGGGAAGGCAGGTATTCCAATTCCAGTTGGTCAAGGGTAGCGCAGATCATTTGCCTGGCCTCCTTGTTCTTTTTAAGGCTGAATTGGTAAAAAGCCTTGTCACTTAGTGCGGCCTTAGCGCCTTGTATGGCGGGAACATTGCTATAGGCCATCACCTTATCGCGGATCTTTTTTGCCAGCTTTTGGGTAGTCACCAGGTAGCCTATGCGCATACCGGCCATGCCGTATACCTTGGAAAATGTTCTGGATACGATCACCTGTTTACCCTCTTTAACCATTGCGACCAGGGAAGGGTACTCCGGGTCTTCGATAAAGTCATAATATGCTTCATCACTAAAAAGAATGGTTTTTTGGGCTATGGCTTCACTGTATTCGAGAAGCACATCTTTCGGGAGTAAGGTTGAGGTGGGGTTGTTGGGGTTGCACAAAAAAACAAGGCTGGTCTTATCTGTGATCGCGTTATTTATGGCGGGCATATCGTATTCCAGGGCATCGTTGAGCGGTACCCAGTTCACTTTGGATCCCCACTGACTCGCATAGGTCATCATGGCCAGGAAGGTTGGCTTTCCGGCAATGATCTCTCCGCCGTTAGCGGCAAAGGTAACCCCACAGGCTTTAAGGGCTTCGGTAGAACCTCCGGTGATAATGATCTGCTCCCTGGTTACTCCTTCTTTTGCCGCCAGCATTTCCGCCAGCTCGTCGGCATAGCGATAAGGATAGCGGCACGCGATGGAGAATGACTCCTGAACCGCATTGCGAACCGCTTCTGAGGGGCCGTAAGGATTTTCATTAGAGCTCAGTTTGATCACGTCTTCCAGCGGTCTTGGATGGAAGGTCGCGCGTTCTTTTGCGGTAAGGGCGTACAGGCCGTTAACGCCTCCTAATAGTGCCGCCCCTCCGCCCAGGGCAGTATTGCGGATCCAGTCTCTTCTGTTCATAATGTTCTTGATATTAGATGGTTGGTGAATTTAAAGATACGGTTTTTGGGCAATAGGGAATAGGGAATAGGTGCTCCTTCGCTAAAGCTTCGGAGGGTAAAAGGGTAAAAGGGTAAAAGGGTGAAGGGGTAAAGGGGTAAAGGGGTAGTCTAGTAGTCGTCTTTGCGAGGAGCGCAGCGACGTGGCAATCTCATGAAATTAGATAAAGGGGTGATAGGTAATACGTAAAGAGGGGTATTGTGGATTTTGAATTTTTCATACCTACGTAACTGCGTACCTGCGTAACCGGTACACGGAGTCAAGAATAAAGAGCAAAGAGTTAAGGCGGTTAGGTGTTACGAGTTAAGGGTTACGAGTTAGGGGTTTAAGTGAATAGTGGATTTTGGATTCCCTACCAGCATATCGCCTTTTACTTACATCACCGTGTCACCGCCTAACCGTATCATTGCATCTCTGCGTCACCGCGTCACTACATAGTCAGTTAACGGCGTCAATGTGACACAGTTCCCTTCAGCAATTTATCGCTTCAGCAATTCATCGCTTCAGCAATTTTAAAAATCTTCAGCGTCTAATTCGAGATCTGGTAGTACCGGTCAATACAGTCTTCCTTGTCGTTGTAGAATTCTTTGATAAACCGGAAGGTCGAATCGAGGATCTTTACAGAAGCCACATTGTTCTTATTCACGTAGGCCACGATCTTGCTCAGTTTCATGGTGTCAAAACCGTATCCCAGTAAGCCGTTGGTGATCTCCTTGCCGAATCCTTTTTTCCACTCTTCTTTCAAAAGGCGGAATCCGATCTCGTATTCGTCCTTTTCATTTTTCACCAGGGCGCAGGTGCCTATGAACCTATGGTCTTCGATACTCATGATGGCCCAAACCCAAAAGTCATTACCTCGCTTTTTGTAGAAGCTTATCACCCGTTCCAGATCGGCCTTGTTCTCTTCAAGGCTGTAGGTCTTACCTCCTACATAACGCATCACAGCATGGTCATTTTGCATGCGGTGGAATTCAGGGAGGTCTTCCCTGCTTAATTCACGTACGTATAGTCTCTTTGTGGTGAATAGCATGGCCTAAAGTTACTATAAATAAGCCTCTTTGGCTACTGCTTTTAAGTTATATAACGCTGTTTGTAAGTATTTTAACAGTTAGTTCGGAGGCGTTAAGCGTAACCGGTACACCGAGTGGGAGGGTGGCATTCTCGTCGATATGTCCAATGGGGAGTCCGTATGCGATAGGAATGTTCATGTCTCCGAATCGGTCGGTAAGTACTTCTTTCAGGGAGAAGGAGTCCGGATTTCGGGCCGTATTACAGCCGTTAAAGATGCCCAGAATCACCCCTTTGGCCTTATTAAAGGTTGCCGATTGTCTCAGCTGCGTGAGCATGCGATCAATGCGGTAGGGCTCTTCTTCGATCTCTTCAATAAAAACGATCTTATTGGTATAGTCGGGTTCAAATGGCGTTCCGGTCATGGCCGCAAGGAGGGAAAGATTTCCTCCGGCAAGAATTCCGGTGGATTCGCCTTCGCAAATGGTGTAGGGTGTGAATTCCGGTCCGTAGCTCTTCTCTTCCAGCTCATAAGGAAAAGGGCTCAGGGTCACTGTTTCCGTATTTCCGTCTATGATCTTTTGAAAGTGCTCCCGATTGAAATCCGTATCCAGGGTGGTGCCTACCGGTGCGTGAAAACATACGAGTCCGGTTTTTTCATGCATGGTGTTCAGTAGGGCCGTAATATCACTGAATCCGGCAAATACCTTGGGATTACTCTTTATAAGTTCCCAGTCGATATTAGGGAGTATTCTGGTGCATCCGTAGCCTCCGCGTACGCAAAGGATACCGTCAACATCAGGGTTGCGGAACATATGGTGCAGGTCTGCCAGTCGCTCTTCGTCGGTATTGCTCAGGTAGCCGTAATTGCCTTCAATGCGGGTAGTGTGATACACCTTGTAGCCCAGGTCTTCGATATACCCTATAGCCTCCTGGAGTTTTTCTGAAGAAACAGCATAGCCCGGGGCGATGAGTCCGAGCGTGGCTCCCGGGGTTAATCTTTTGGGTAGCACCAGTTCTTCAGTTGTTGTCTCAAGGGTAGGGGTCATGCCCATCAGGGTGCTTGCCGGTAAAAGAGATACTGCAGGTACAGCTATGCTTTTTTTGATGAAGTTTCTTCTTTCCATAAGGTTGTTCTGGTCTGTTTGGGAATAAATGTAACAGGAATATTTATAAAATCCTTCCTAAAAATCGGGGTAGTTGTCCCGGGGATTACAATTCATCCTTAAAAATCTACAATTGGGTAAGTCATCTTTCATGATATGTAAAAGGTGTGGCATCTTTGAGGTGTCGATCAAAAAGAACAGTTATGTTACGTATAATCTTTTACCTTGCAGTTGCGATGCTTGATCTTATCAGTGTCGATAAGGACAAGACCACTAAAGAACATGTCGCGAAGCAGGAGGTAGTGGTTGTTGAAACGGCACCTAGTACTGTTGGTAAAAGCGGCTGTTACCATGTGGGATCTCGCAAGCCATGAACCACGACCTAATGTAATCGAATAACCATGACCTTGAATCAATTCATAAAAGAGTTTGTCAAAGCCTTTCTTATAGGGGTGGCGGTCTTTTTGCTCGTGTTGGGTATCAACAGGATCTACAATGAAGACTTTACCCTGGTATTTAACCGGGAGTTGGGATTAGATTTTCTTCGCAACCAGGTGTTTTCCCTGCTTATTTATTTCGGGAACATGGTGGTTATTCGCTTTCTTCTGAAGCGTTATGGCGTGAATCTCTTTAAATTCAGACGTATGGCCCTGGCGGTCCTGTCGTCGGTTTTAGTTACCGTGCTTATGATCTTCCTGGCCAATGCGATCTTTAAGATCGGGGTCGATGGATACAGCCTGGAGGAGTTTCTTGCGCAAGAAAAGGTGGGGTATTACCGGTTTACCATCATACTTTCTTTAGTGATCACTTTAATGTTCTACCTCTTCTTTTACTACAAGCAAAAGAAAGAACGGCAGGTGGCACAACAGCAGGTGATCGCCGGAGCGGCTACAGCGCAGTTCGATGCCTTAAAGAATCAGTTGGATCCGCATTTTCTTTTCAACAGTTTAAATGTATTGAGCAGTTTGATCGAGGAAAATCCCGATGCGGCACAAAATTTCACCACCGGACTCTCAAAGATCTACAGGTATGTGCTGGAGCAAAAGAGCAAGGAGCTTGTATCTCTGGACGAGGAGCTCAGGTTTGCCCGAACCTATGTGCGCTTGCTTAAAATGCGTTTTGAAGAAGGGATACAATTCGAGATCCCTGAGGCAGCTTCAGATCCCGATTACAAGGTAGTGCCCTTGTCGCTTCAGCTATTGTTGGAGAATGCCGTAAAACACAATGCAGTAAGTGCGGCCGAGCCTCTGGTGATAAGAATTCGGGAAAACGACGGTTACCTCGAGGTAGTAAATAATTTACAACCAAAACAGGTTATAGGTAAGGGAAGTAGGGTTGGTCTGAAGAATATTGCAGATCGTTATGCCTTGCTTACCAAAAAGGAAATTTATAAGGATCAGTCCGGAGGGGTATTCAAAGTGAGCATCCCGCTCTTGACAAAAAAAGTATCAAATATGGAAGTGCAGGAAGAATATATCGAAAACCGCAAATACTTGCGGGCTAAAGAACGAGTAGAGAATCTAAAGGGTTTCTACTGGAATCTCGCCTCTTATGTAGTGGTGATCCCCTTTCTGGCATGGCTCAATTATCAAACCACCAGTTTTCCGTGGGTGCTTTTCCCTATGTTGGGTTGGGGCTTTGGGCTCGCCGCTCACGGCATGGAAGCCTTTGGGTATAATCCGATCTGGGGGAAACGCTGGGAAGAGAAAAAGATCCGCGAGATTATGGAACAGGAAAACAAGAATAAAAATATGTACTCATGAAAGACATGGATAAAGACAACCGATTATTGCGTGCCCAGGAACGGGTGCAGGAACTCAGGAAGTTCTACACGGGTATAGTTACCTATCTTTTCGTAGTGGGTATCCTGGCCGGACTAAACTATTACACCAATGAATTCAGGAACCCCTGGTTTCTATGGGTTGCCGGATTTTGGGGACTGGGGATCCTGTTCCAGGCGGCGAAACTTTTTGGGTTTAATCTCCTTTTCGGTAAGAAATGGGAAGAACGAAAGATTCAGGAATTCATGGAGGAGGAACGCCGTAATGGTGACCGCTCTACATGGGAATAAAACACAAGAACTATGGAAGTTAAAGAGCAATATGATCGCACGGCATATGAGCGTGCAAAGAAAAGGGTCGATGAACTCAAAGGGTTTTATTGGCACCTGGCGATCTATATCATTTTCAATAGCTTTAATTTTTTGAATTATTTTGTGGGGAAGGAAGCTTCCGATCACATGGAGCTTTGGATCGTGTTACTCATCTGTTTTGCCTGGGGTGTTGGATTGGCTTTACACGCCTGGCATGTGTTTGGAATGCATATTGTATTTGGAGCCGACTGGGAGGCGCGAAAAATAAAAGAATTTATGGATGAGGATGCCTGAACGAGGGTGCCTTCCCTGATGGATCAATCTAAAACTGTATTTACGAATGAAAGCGATCATTGTTGAAGACGAAGCCCCTGCGGCAAGACGGCTACAGCGTATGCTGGAAAGCAGCGATGTTACCGTGTTGTCCTGTCTGGCGTCGGTAAAGGAGGCCGTTCAGTATTTTTCTGAGCATGAGGCTCCGGATGTGATCTTTCTCGATATCCAACTATCAGACGGATTGTCGTTCGAGATCTTTGATCAGGTTGACCTTCCGAGTGCGATCATCTTCACTACGGCCTATGACGAATACGCATTGCAGGCGTTTAAGCTTAATAGCATAGATTACCTGCTAAAGCCTATTGATGTGGAGGAGCTCGAGCAGGCCTTGCATAAATACAGGAACTTTAAGCCTGAAGCCCAGCCCTTGCCGGTAGATCTTGAAGATATTAAAAGGCTGCTGGTACATCCCGAAGACCGTACCTATAAAAAGCGTTTCGTGACCAGGGTGGGGCAGCACCTAAAGCTTATTCCCGTGAATGAGATCGAGTGCCTCTACAGTGAGAACAAGGGTACCTATGCCTTTACCAATGAAGGGCGTAATTACTTGCTGGACCGCAGTCTCGATCAGCTACAGGAAGAATTGGATCCTGAAAAGTTCTTCAGGGTGAGTCGTAAGTTTTTCATCAATATCGATGCGGTTGCAGATATATTGAGTTATACCAATTCCCGACTCGAGGTAAAGCTACATCATTTTAAGGAAGGCGAGGTGATCGTGAGTCGCGAAAGGGTTCGGGACTTCAAGGACTGGTTGTCTTAATGGTCTTAGGGTTTGATCCCCGGGTCGGCATCTTCTTCAATGTAGTTATCGTTAAATGCCGATGGTAAAAGGCTCGGGATCATTTTCACAAATAAAGGGAGTAAGACTGCCCCTCCGGGCAGGGCGAAGATCGCCAGAGAAGGAATGGTCTTGAAGATATCCAGTAGTTGCGAACGCAAACGCTCCCGTTCTTCCGGGGTCAGGTCGCGCTGGGCCGACTGGCTGATCAAAAAAAGTAATTCCTTGCTTTCTCCCAATTCTTTTCTCAGGCGACGACTGTTTCTCAGGATTAGTTTTTTAACGGTAAACTGTGCGTTGTGGTACAAGGCGCGAAACGGATTGCTGTCTTTCAGGAAAGGGAGATGCTCTCTGTGCAGGGTGAAAAAATTCGTAGCGTGCTCTATAGAATAAGTTGCGATCTCTTCCGGGAGATGGAGTGTTTCTCTTAGCTCGTCGAGGGTTTCTTCCTGGATCACCCAGGTGCCCTGGTCTTCCAGTGCCGCCAGGCAGGCCAGGTCAAAAAAGTATTTGTTCTCCAGGGACCCTTCGTTGCGATCGATCAGGGTCATATAGCTGTCCATGCCTTTGTTTCTTTGTAAATGTGCCTGGCCGTATCGGGAAGATACTTCCAAAAGCTGGAGTAGCCGTTGGTCGTAATCTGACGGATTCGCCTTGGCATTGATCACGCGATAGCTGAGGTTCAGAATGATCTGTTCCAGCCGTTGCTCATTGGCTTTCAGGTTGCGTTCTCCTGCGAGATACTCGCTAAAATTGAGTACATCGGTAAATAGCATGGAGTTTGTGAGCATCTGGCTGAAATTCCTGGTGATCATATTGTCGTTGAGACTAATGCGCTGGTGAAGGAGGAATTCCAGTTGTGAGGATGCTTTTTTTCCAACCATGAGGCGGTCAAAGAACGAGAGTTGTTCGCTTTGCAACAGTTGGTAGAAGTCCAGCAGTTCTTCCAGAAAACTATTGAAATCGTTCGAAGCGTTTCGATGTCTGCTATAGGTTTGATGAAGGGCGCTCAGTAAATTGATCTTGGCCTTCTCTTCTTCTGATATCAGTAATGGCACCGGAATATGATCGATAGTTTTGATATTCACCCCGTAGATGAATCCCAGCGCGCGAAAATCCTGGTAGAATTTCATTTCGCTGTTGGGTGCCACGTTGCCGTGGATGTCTAACGATCCGAATTTTTCGATCCATCCCTGTGCTGAAGGGTTCATACTGATGAGGTTCGGTTAAAGGTTAAAAATACAACCTTCCTGAAAAAATAGCTATGTGTTGCCGGTAAAGTGCTGTAGAAAAAAGAAAGGCGCCACAAGGGCGCCTTTTAAGTTCGTAGGTGTTGATCGCATTATTCTACAACGGTAAATGGAACGGTTACGCGAACCTTACCCCATCCCATGTGCAGGTTAGCGCCATTTTCCTCAGGAGTAAAAGTCATAGATAGAGCGTCAAGCGACTTTTCGCCTTTTCCTGAAGGGACGTTGAAGCGAACAGCATCGTTTTCTTCATCATAACTATAAGCACCCCATACATCGATGTCCTTGTTCAGGATGATGGTCCACTCTTCTTTCCCCGGGATCGTGAAAAGGGTGTAGGTACCTGCAGGTACGGTCTGGTCACCCAGCATCATATCCTGGTAAAAGCGAATTTCGGTAGCCTCGTTGGCACCGGTTCTCCATACCTCGCCATAGCGAGCCAGGTCTACCCCAATTTGTCTGCCTTTTAATTGTGGTCTTGAATATACCACCTTCATCATCGGTGCAGCCCCTCTCGATGGACGATAATATGCGATGTCTGCGGGGCTCTTATCGAGTCCGCTGAATTCCTGAGCGCTAAGCTCTGTACTTATTCCTGTAAGTACTGTAAAGATAAATGCCGTTAATACGTGTTTGATCATGATGTTGGATAATTTTTATTTGAAGCTAAAACTACGAAAACGTTCTTTATTCCTTATTTATTGTGAAAAAATATCCCGGATGTTCATGCAATTACATCGTTTCTCTTACAGATCGTTGCGAATCCCGCGTATTTGCACGCCTCGAGGTTTCAGTTTGGGTTTATTACAATGTGTAATTTTTTAAATTGAAGCCAAAAACTATTTTAGTGTTTTAATTTGATATAATAAAAGTCATTTTTGGTTTGTATTTAAAATAAAAATCAACCTTATGTGTGGAATTGTATGTGCATTTGAATTAAAGCAACAGGCAGAAGTGTTAAGGCCACAGTTGTTGGATATGTCTAAAAAAGTTCGTCATCGCGGGCCCGACTGGAGTGGGGTTTACAGTAATGAAAAGGTGATCATGGTGCACGAGCGTTTGGCTATTGTGGATCCCGCCTCCGGGAAACAACCTTTGCTTAGCCGGGATGAAACAGTAGTTCTTGCAGTAAACGGGGAGATCTATAACCACCGTGAGTTGCGTAAGGAGTTTGAAGGCGAGTATGATTTCAGAACAGAATCCGACTGCGAGGTGATCCTGGCGCTTTACCAAAAGTACGGGGTCGATTTTGTCGATCGCCTCAACGGGATGTTTGCCTTTGCACTATACGACACACAAAAGGATATGTATGTAATATGCCGGGATCATATGGGGATCATTCCCTTGTATACCGGCCGCGATAAGCATGGCACCTTCTATGTGGCTTCAGAATTAAAGGCTCTGGAAGGGGTGTGCACTACCATAGAATTGTTTCCTCCGGGGCATTTTCTGACTTCGGAGAGCGGAACATTCGAGCGCTGGTACGATAGGGATTGGATGGACTACGAGGCGGTGAAGGAGAATCAAAGCAGTATCGATGAGTTGCGTGAAGCCCTTGAGGCTGCAGTGCACCGGCAGTTAATGAGTGATGTGCCTTATGGAGTGTTGCTTTCCGGCGGACTCGATTCTTCGGTGACTTCAGCCATCGCTAAAAAATATGCTTCCAAACGGGTGGAGAGCGACGATACCAGTGAAGCCTGGTGGCCTCGTTTGCATTCCTTTTCTGTTGGTCTGGAAGGTTCGCCTGATCTTAAAGCCGCCCGAAAGGTGGCGGATCATATCGGAACTGTGCACCACGAGATCGTATTCACGCTTCAGGAAGGGCTTGACGCGCTTAGGGATGTGATCTACCAGTTAGAAACCTATGATGTGACCACGGTGAGGGCTTCGACCCCGATGTATCTTATGGCGAGGGTTATTCGCTCCATGGGGATCAAAATGGTCCTGTCGGGCGAAGGGGCCGATGAGCTTTTCGGAGGGTATCTCTACTTTCACAAAGCGCCAACCGCAAAGGACTTTCACGAGGAGACTGTGAGAAAACTGGATAAACTGCATATGTACGATTGTCTTCGTGCCAATAAATCCCTCGCTTCCTGGGGAGTTGAGGGAAGGGTGCCTTTCCTGGATAAAGAGTTTATGGATGTGGCCATGCGCATGAATCCGCAGGATAAGATGATCAACGGGGAGCGTATGGAGAAATGGCTTATCAGAAAGGCTTTTGAAGATTACCTGCCGGAAAGCGTGGCCTGGAGGCAAAAGGAGCAGTTTTCTGATGGGGTGGGATATAGTTGGATCGATACCCTTAAAGCAGTGGTCGAAGAGCACGTTACCGATGAGCAAATGGCCAATGCAGCTTATCGTTTTCCGGTCCAGCCGCCTACGAGTAAGGAGGAGTATTTCTACAGGAGTGTTTTTGAGGAGCACTTTCCTTCTGATGCCGCTGCTCTCAGCGTCCCTTCAGTGCCTTCTGTTGCCTGTAGTACTCCCGTGGCCCTGGAGTGGGATGCGGCATTCAAAAACATGAACGATCCAAGCGGTAGAGCAGTGGCTTTCGTTCACGAAGAAGCATATGTAAAATGATTCGGCGTACTTAAAATAGAGTGATTAGTGAAGAAGGGGGCAAATGCTCCCTTTTTTTCACAATTAATGTTGATAACTTGACCCGTTAAAAGGGTATGTTACCCCTCGTTTTACCCCCGTTTTGTTATATTTGTCTGTTTGACAGAACGACCTAATATCTTAAAAGTTTATGAGCGAAGAACTTAATAAGAAACAGTACTCGGCCGACAGCATTCAGGCGCTGGAAGGTATGGAGCACGTACGTATGCGACCTTCCATGTATATTGGAGATGTGGGAGTTAGAGGTCTTCATCACCTGGTTTATGAGGTGGTGGATAACTCTATTGATGAAGCCCTGGCCGGTCACTGTGACACCATCAGTGTGATCATTAATGAAGATAATTCCGTTACTGTAGAAGATAACGGTAGGGGGATCCCTGTGGATATCCACAAGAAAGAGGGGATCTCTGCCCTGGAGGTTGTAATGACCAAGATCGGTGCCGGAGGTAAGTTTGATAAAGATTCCTATAAGGTTTCCGGTGGATTACACGGAGTAGGGGTGTCTTGTGTTAACGCACTTTCAGAACACCTTAAAGCTACCGTATTCCGCGATGGTACCGTTTGGGAACAGGAGTATAAAAGAGGAAAAACCCAGTATCCTGTTAAATCGGTTGGAGAGACCGATCAGAGAGGTACTGTGGTGACCTTTAAGCCGGATCCGGAGATCTTCAAGCAAACGCTGGAGTACAATTACGATACGTTGGCCAGCAGAATGCGGGAATTGGCTTTTCTTAATAAAGGGATCAGAATTACCCTTACCGACAGAAGGAATACCGATGAGAAAGGAGAATTCCTGGGAGAAGAGTTCTACTCTGAGGAAGGATTGAAGGAATTTATCAAATTTCTCGACGGAAACAGAGAGCCGCTTATTGAAGAGGTGATCTCTATGGAAGGAGAGAAAAACGGAATTCCGGTAGAGGTGGCGATGATCTACAATACCTCTTTTAACGAGAATCTCCATTCTTATGTAAATAATATCAACACCCACGAAGGAGGTACCCACCTTTCAGGTTTCCGTAGAGGTCTTACCACTACCCTGAAGAAGTATGCCGATAACTCGGGGCTGCTGGATAAGCTGAAGTTCGAGATCGCTGGAGATGATTTCCGTGAAGGACTAACAGCTATAGTTTCGGTTAAAGTTGCTGAGCCGCAGTTCGAAGGACAAACCAAGACCAAGCTGGGGAACAGAGAGGTAACCTCTGCAGTTTCTCAGGCGGTTTCTGAAATGTTGGAGAACTATCTCGAAGAGCATCCGAACGATGCCAAGACCATCGTGCAAAAGGTGATCCTCGCGGCACAGGCCCGTCACGCAGCGCGCAAGGCTCGTGAGATGGTGCAGCGTAAAACCGTAATGAGTGGTGCCGGACTTCCCGGGAAACTTTCCGATTGTTCGGAGCAGGATCCGGAGAAATGTGAAGTATTCCTCGTCGAGGGAGACTCTGCAGGGGGTACGGCGAAACAAGGTCGTGACCGTAACTTCCAGGCCATCCTTCCGTTGAGAGGTAAGATCCTGAACGTAGAGAAGGCGATGTCTCATAAGGTGTTTGAGAATGAGGAGATCAGAAATATCTTTACTGCTCTTGGAGTGACCATTGGTACTGAAGAAGATAGCAAGGCGCTGAACATGTCTAAACTGCGTTACCACAAGATCGTGATCATGTGTGATGCGGATGTCGATGGTTCTCACATTGCTACTCTGATCCTTACCTTCTTCTTCCGCTATATGAAGGAGCTTATCGAGAACGGCTATGTGTATATTGCGACTCCACCTTTATACCTTGTTAAAAAAGGGAATAAGAAGGAGTATGCCTGGAATGACAAAGAGCGTGATGACCTGGCAGAGCAGTTTGGCGGCAGTGTGAATATCCAGCGTTATAAGGGTCTTGGAGAGATGAACGCAGAGCAGTTGTGGGATACCACCATGAATCCTGAGTTCAGAACCCTGAGGCAGGTAACCATTGATAATGGTAGTGAAGCCGATCGTATCTTCTCTATGCTTATGGGGGATGAAGTTCCGCCACGAAGAGAATTTATTGAGAAGAATGCTATTTACGCCAATATCGACGCGTAAGAAATAACATATATTTTCACTAGAAAACTCCCTTTTTTAAGGGAGTTTTCTTTTTTTTGTAGGACCTTTTAAATCTTAAAATCTTCAATTCATGAAAAAGATCCTGCTTATATGCTTTCTGGGGCTCACTTCGCTGCTCCAGGCCCAAAACGATTTTGATGTGATCCTGGCTGCAGGTGTCGATGACGCCGAGCGTTTTGCTAACGACTATCTCGCTCCGGGAACCAACGGACTCATGTACAGTATGAACAATGGATGGTTTAATACCGCCGATGTAAAGCCTTTCCTTGGTTTTGAGATCTCGGTGATCGGAAATGGTGCCCTGATCAAAGATTCTCACCGTGAGTTTACCATGAATGTTGCCGACTATGAAAATATCACCTTCTCTGACGGGTCTGCTTCAAAAATGGTAGCAACGGCATTGGGAGAGAATGATACGCCGATCGATGTGGTGCTCACCTATGACGACCCTATATTTGGGGACCAAACCGTTGAGGTAACCCTCCCGAACGGTATTGGCGACGCCTCAAAGTTTATTCCTTCAGCTTTTATTCAGGCTGCTGTTGGTCTTGTTAAAGGTACAGAGCTAAAAGTGCGTTTTGTACCTGAGGTAACCTTTGATGAGGTGACTACTCAATTGTATGGTGTGGGATTGCAACATGAATTTACCAAATGGTTGCCGGCAGATAAGCTGCTTCCTGTGGCGATATCCGGATTGGTGGCCTATACAAGTCTTAACGGGTCTTATGATTTCACCGCTTCTTCCGGGATCGAGGGTGAGAACCAGCGACTGGAAAACAATACGTCAACATGGTTGTTCCAGGGGATCGTAAGTACGAAGTTACCGGTGATCAATTTTTACGGTGCTCTGGGATATATTTCCGGAACATCAGAATCTGATGTTTTGGGAACCTATCGTGTGACCGATGGTAACCTGGTGACAGAAGATATCGTGGATCCGTTTTCGGTATCAAGTGAAGTTGGTGGAGTAAGAGCGACACTGGGAGCAAAGCTTAAGCTTGCATTCTTTCGTTTTAACGCCGATTATACCTTTGCTGAGTTCGACAGCTTTTCTGTTGGGGTGAACTTTGGTTTCAGGTAGATCCTGGGTATGCAAAAACGATTACCAGAGCATCACATTGAAGCTGATGCCAAAACTTAAATATTCAAAATTCAAAGGGGCCTTCTGCGTGGTGTAGGAGGCCTCTCCGTTTTCGGGGATGTCGTCCAGGATGGTGATGTCTGCCTTTGGATTGGTCTTGGTGTATTCGGTAAAGAGTCCAAGCCCCATTCGCTTATTAATGATCTTGGTGAGCATGAGTCCGCCAATGATCGAAAAGTCCGACCCTTCTTCAACATCGGCATAAAGCAGGTCGGTTTGGGTTTCAGTGTCAATGATAAAGCTGGCCTCTGTAGACCGGGCATAACCAAAAAGTACCTTGCCTTGTAAAAGGAGGCTTTCACTAAACGGATACCCGAAGCTGGGACCTGCGGCCAGGGTGGACACCCCTATGGCATTAGACTCAATGTTGGTGGTGGGGTAGGGTACGGTGGCTTCTTCTTTTAAAGGGAAGCTCGCGAATTGCAGGGAGGCGGCCACTCCAACATACGGATTGAACATATAGTGGCCATCGACATTGATCTGGAAGCCATCGTCGCCAAAGATCTGTTTTGCCGGGCCGGAAAGTTCACTGAGGAGCTTGGCGTATCCCAGTTTAGAGCCAAAGAAAGACGGTTTTTCATAATTAGGTTCTTTCACCTTTATCTCCATTTCATTTACCCCATAATCCTTAAAGATCAGATCAGAGAGGTAGTAACCGAGTTCTGTGAGCCCGATCCCAAATCCTGCACCCGCCACGGTGTCTGAAAACCAGTGCCGGTTGTTAAGTTGGCGCATGGCTCCCACGGTCGTGGCTATGGTATACCCGGCAATGGGAATGTACGGATTCTTGTATCCGTATTCCTTGTTGAGCATATGGGCGGCCATAAAAGCCGTGGCGGTGTGTCCTGATGGCCAGGAATTGTCTGAAGAGTCGTCCGGTCTGGTGATGTCGATAACCGATTTTAGCCCTTGTATTCCTGCCAGCATGACTATCCCCGTAGTGGCGAAGTTCAAGGTGTATCGGGGAATGTTGTGGCGGCCTTTATAGCCCAGGGCATTCATGGCGTAAATCGCTGCGATCGGCGCGTATTGAATATAATCGTCGGTGGGGTCTTCAAAATTGGGCTGATACCGTTGCCTTACATTGTTAAAATTTTCATTTACGGAGATCAGGATAGCGCCTGTCGCTATCATAGTCCCTGAGATGATCAGCGACGACCGACTGTTTTTGCGGTTCCATTCTTCAAAGCTCAGGCTGTCCTGTGGTTGTGCGTTTTTCATTGTTTCAGGTCTGTCGCCAGTGATCTCTGAAAAAACTACGTGAGGGTTGGGGTTGTAGATGCGATATGTTGGTATAGTTGGGAGAGCGTAGTCCGGGGTGTATGGGGAAGTGGGAAAGCTCGAGGCATTTTCGTTGATTTGAGCCATGAGTCCTGATGCGATGAGCGTGAACAAGACCATTAATGGTATGATCTTCTTGTGTGAATACATGATGGTTGGTCTTTTTTTGATGATGATCAAGTTTAATATTAAACTATAAAGGATTGTAAATCAATGATTAAGGTCAGTTTGTTTGTGTGTGCTTCTGTTGTATGGGGGAGGTTGGTTAGCGAAAAGGTCCGGATTACCGTTTCTACCTGAATAAGATGAGGAGGAAGCTGCTATAGGCTATCCGGGTTTTCTCTGGATTGTAGCAGGTTGTTGTATCAAATATTATTAGATTTGTAGGAGTTGAAAATTCACGTTAAACAATAATATATTTTATATGAAAGTAACAGTAGTAGGTGCAGGTGCCGTAGGAGCGAGTTGTGCCGAGTATATTGCTATTAAAGATTTTGCTTCAGAGGTCGTGATCCTTGATATTAAGGAAGGACTGGCAGAAGGAAAGGCTATGGACCTCATGCAGACAGCCTCTCTGAACGGTTTCGATACAAAGATCACCGGATCAACCTCCGACTATTCAAAAACTGCCGGAAGTGATATCGCAGTGATCACCAGTGGTATTCCAAGAAAGCCGGGGATGACCCGTGAAGAGCTTATCGGGATCAATGCCGGGATCGTAAAAGATGTGGCTACGAACCTTGTAAAGCATTCTCCTGATGTGATCCTTATCGTGGTAAGTAACCCGATGGATACCATGACCTATCTTACGCATAAGGTATCAGGACTTCCTGAGCACCGTATCATCGGTATGGGGGGAGCACTCGATAGTGCACGTTTTAAATACCGTCTGGCTGAAGCTCTGGAGGCACCGATCTCTGATGTTGACGGCATGGTGATCGGCGGACACAGTGATACCGGGATGCTGCCATTGACCCGTTTAGCAACCAGAAACTCTGTTCCTGTATCAGAATTCCTTAGTGAAGAGCGTCTGGAGCAGGTGAAAGAAGATACCAAGGTTGGAGGGGCTACCCTGACCAAGCTTTTAGGTACCAGTGCATGGTATGCGCCAGGTGCTGCGGTTTCTGCTTTGGTTCAGGCTATTGCATGCGATCAGAAGAAAATGTTCCCTTGTTCTGTTAAATTGAACGGCGAATACGGACTTAAAGATATCTGTATCGGAGCGCCTGTTCTCATAGGTCGTAACGGTATTGAGAAGATCGTTGAGATCGAACTCGATGAGAAAGAAAAACAAAAACTGTCAGAAAGTGCTGAGGGTGTAAGAAAAACCAATGCGCTTTTAGAAGCTTAGGCTACATAAGAAGTCTTAACTAATTCATACTCAACCCTGTTAAACCCTTTGTTTTAGCAGGGTTTTGCATGTTTTAAATCCCTTTAAAAATAATTGTTTCTTCATATGGTAAATGCTATATTTGGCCGTTTGAAAGAATTGACCATAAAATAATTTTAGAATGCAGAACAAAGGACTTATCAGACTTTTTGCTATTTTGTTCGGTTTAGTCAGCATTTATCAGCTGTCTTTTACCTTCGTAGCAAACAAGGTGGAAAATGAGGCCGAAGCTTATGCTATTAGCAGTGTTCCGGATACAGAGGAAGACTACGTAGCAAAGCGAGAGGTTATTGAATCGAGGTATTTGGATTCGGTGTCTAATCAGGAGGTGTTCAGCCTGGGTGTTGCCGATTATACCTACAGCGATGTAAAGGATAAAGAACTGAACAAAGGTCTTGACCTTAAAGGAGGTATCAATGCGATCCTTCAGATCTCTGTTAAAGACATCCTCAAAGGTTTAGCCGATAATACCAAAGACCCCGTTTTTAACGAAGCGCTGGCACGTGCCGACGAGGCTTCGAAAGACAGCCAGGACGATTACGTTGAGCTGTTCTTCCAGGAGTTCGAAGCGGTAGCCAACGGTTCTACCAAACTAGCTTCCCCCGATATCTTTGCCAACAAAGCATTGTCTGAAGAGATCAACTTCCAGATGACCAATGAGGAAGTGAAGCCGATCATCAGAAGAAAAATTGACGAATCTATCGTTTCTGCGTTCGAGGTATTGCGTAAGCGTATCGATAAGTTTGGCGTTACCCAGCCAAACATTCAGCGTCTTGGAACTTCAGGACGTATCCTTGTGGAGCTTCCGGGAGCTAAGAACGTTGAGCGTGTTAAGAACCTGCTTCAAAGTACAGCACAGCTGGAGTTTTGGGAAACGTTCAAGACCGAAGAGGTTACGAACTTCCTGATCGCTGCCAATAATACGCTTGTTGATCTTGTAGAAACAGAAGCTCCTGAGGCTCAGGAAGAGGTATCGGAGATCGATTCGCTGCTTTCTGATGCAGGTCAGGATTCTCTTGATATTGCTACCCAGAACAATCCGCTATTCGAGCTTATTGCTGCTCCCGGATTCCAGGGATCACCAATGATCGCTACCGTAGCTATTAAAGATACTGCTAAGTTCTCTTCGTATTTGAATATGCCTGAGGTAAGAGCACTGCGTCCTGCTTCGCTGCAATACGCTAAGTTCGCCTGGGGTATTCCTGCTAAGAATGCTGAGGTAGTTAATCTTTACGCTCTTAAAAGTAACAGAGCTAACGAGCCGGCTATGAATGGTGATGTGATCACTGATGCTGCTCAATCTTTCGATATCGCAGGTCGTCCTGCAGTAAGTATGCAAATGAATACCCGTGGCGCAAAACTATGGGAGGAACTTACCGGGAAAGCGTTCCGCGAAGGTGGAAATATCGCTATCGTTCTTGATAATGTAGTGTATTCTGCGCCGGGAGTTTCAAAAGGAGCGATCTCAGGAGGAAACTCAGAGATCTCAGGAGACTTTTCTCTGGAAGAGGCCGATGACCTTGCTAACGTTCTGAGAGCAGGTAAACTTCCTGCCTCTGCAGATATTATCCAATCTGATGTGGTTGGACCATCGCTTGCAGAAGAAGCGATCAACAGTGGTATGACCTCCTTCCTTATCGCCATGGTATTGGTGTTGGTGTGGATGGTGTTCTATTACGGGAAAGCAGGTATCTTTGCCGATATCGCCCTGGTATTTAACATTGTATTGATCTTCGGTGTTCTTGCCGGACTCGGAGCGGTTCTTACCCTTCCCGGTATCGCGGGTATCGTGCTTACCATTGGTATGTCGGTAGATGCGAACGTACTGATCTTCGAGCGTGTTAAAGAAGAAGTGAAAAAAGGTAAAGGACAGAAGCAGGCCATCGAGGATGGTTTCAGCAATGCGTTATCTTCTATTCTTGATGCGAATATCACTACTGGTCTTACCGCTATCATTCTCTTGTTGTTCGGAACCGGTCCTATTCAAGGATTTGCAACAACGCTTTTGATCGGTATTGCAACTTCACTCTTCACGGCTATCTTCGTTACAAGATTGCTTATCGAGTGGTATCTTAAGAGTGGTAGTAAGCGTCTTGACTTCTTTACTGCAGCGACTAAGAATCTCTTTGCGAACATGAACATTGACTTCCTGTCTAAGCGTAAGGTTTCTTATGTGATCTCTGCTATCCTGGTTCTTGTAAGTGCTGTATTGCTCTTTACCAAAGGACTTGAAGGTGGGGTTGACTTTGTAGGGGGACGTTCTTATACCGTTCGTTTTGTTGATCCTGTGAATCCTGCAGAGATCGCTAACGATCTGTCTGCTTCTCTTGGAACTGCTGAGGTAAAAACCTATGGTGATCCAAACCAGGTGAAGGTAACTACCAAGTTCAAAGTAGACGAGGAAGGATCTGCAGTAGACGAAGAGATCCAGAACGCTATGTTCACGGCCCTGCAAAAGCACCTTCCTGATGGATTCACTTACGAGGAATTTATTCCTGGTGGTGAAGGGAAGACCTTGGGTATTGTTCAGGCGATCAAGGTTGGACCAACCATTGCCGATGATATTAAGAAGAACGCGGTTTGGGCGATCCTCGGATCTCTCGCCATCGTATTCCTCTATATCCTTTTACGATTCAGTAAGTGGCAGTTCTCTCTTGGAGCGGTTACAGCGGTATTCCACGATGTGGTTATCGTATTGGGGATCTTCTCTGCATTCTCAAGCATTATGCCGTTCAACATGGAGATCGATCAGGCCTTTATTGCGGCCATCCTGACCGTAATTGGTTACTCGCTTAACGACACCGTGGTTGTATTTGACCGTATTCGTGAGGTGATCAGTGAGAAAGGCTGGAGAGGTGGTGATAACGTGAACGAGGCGCTTAACAGCACCCTGAGCCGTACGCTCAATACCTCGCTTACAACCATCGTAGTACTTCTTGCTATCTTTATCTTCGGAGGAGAGTCGCTTAGAGGATTTATGTTCGCAATGATCATTGGTGTGATCGTGGGTACGTATTCATCCCTCTTTATTGCAACTCCTGTGATGTATGATACGTTGAAGTCTAAAGGTATTAGTGCCAAGAAAGACGAATAAAGCGTTAAAAGCTTATATATAGAAAAAAGCCATCTGAATGATCAGATGGCTTTTTTTGTACCCCGAAATTAACACGTTAAATAATTGGAGCTAGGATCGTAGTGAATTGGTGAATACACGAACGCCCTGTACCGAAGGTTGCGGCAGGGTGCTTCGGTTTACTGTGGTTTCACAGATCACACATTTCTTTGGTTCAACAGACCAGTATGAGGTTTTGTTCTTTGATTGATCGGCTACCAGGTCGTTATAGGTAAGCCAGGTTGAGGTGCTTGATATCTTTTGTTCGCTTATTGTGGTTTGCGCTGTGTTGCATCGCGGACACTGAGGTCCTTCCTGCTCTGTGGTTTTGCACTCGTGTAATTCGATCAAAGCCTTGGCCTTGATCTTGTTTAAGTTTCTTTCTTTTAAATAGTGCCAGATCTTCTGCCGGGTTTCTGGAGTGAGTTTAGGGGCGGTGTAGGTCGCAAAATAGGCGAGCTCGAGATCGGTTAATTCTCTTAGGGCTGCTCGTATAAGTCTCATGTTTAACAAGTTAGATTTCCGTCCAAATATAATTATAAATGGCAAACAGCCAAATAGTGTTGATAGTCAATAGCTTAGGGTTATTAACAACCCGGGCCGTACATCAGGGGCTTGATTAAGGTAAATTTAGTTAAACAAAATAGGTTAAAGTGCTGTAAATCAACGATGAAGAGTTGTTGTTATGTCTTAATGTGCTGGTATATAGCCTGTTAATAACTCTATCGACCGGATGCAAATTTTAACGTTTTGCGACCCATTTTTCGATAAAATGCACGATATCAGGGGATAAGGTGGTTGTGATCGTAGCGTATTCTTCGGGTAATCCGGTTGTCGCGGGTTGGAATAGATGGTTGAGGCCTTCAAGGTTTTTTACCTGGGAATGTGCCTTGATCTTTTCCGGTAACAAGGAGCAAAGTTTGGTGCTGTGAGTTTTGGCGTTTACCTGGATATCTTTAGATCCGTAAAGTGCGAGTACAGGCATACTCAGGCCGGTGATGTAGTATTCAGGCTTTGTCTTTAATAATGCTGTCATCCAGTCTGTACTTAATGTATTGGCCAGTTGGGCAGATTGTGATGCTGAAAGGGCGTTTTTGGTGAGTTCTTCCAGTTCTTTGATGATCGTGGTTTTTCTTTCTTCCCGATCGCCATCCATGTTCATTAGGGTTGTATAAAGTTTGCGGAATAATTGGTTTGAGGCAGTCACTGCCGGTTCGGGTATGCCCATTGCGGTTTCAACGTCCCGCTTTTGTTCCAGCATGAATTCATTGCCTTGTGTTACAGGGGTAGCCAGGAGGATCAGGAAGTCGGGTTTTTCGATGTGGTTTGCGGCAATAAGGGCAACGAGGCCACCTTCGCTATGGCCTGCGTATCCCACATGGCCTGTTGCTGTTTCCGGTTGTTCTTTTAACCATGCCAGGGCGGCATGAGCGTCGGTTGCAAAGTCTGTTGTGGTAGCCTGATCAAAATTTCCTTCAGAGGCGCCGATGCCTCTGTCGTCATAACGCAAAACAGCGATCCCGGCCCTTGTAAGCTGGTCGGCTAACACAGCGAACCATTGGTGACCTGCTATGGTTGCATCCCTGTCTTGCGGGCCACTGCCGCTTATGAGCACAACGGCTGGGAAAGGGGTGTTGCCATGAGGCACGCTAAACGTGCCTTTGAGTGTTATATTGGCCTCCTTATTTGTGAAACTCACATCCCGGCTAATATAGGGAAATGGAGGTTTTGGGTTTTGAGGGCGCAAAAGCAGTCTGGCATCCGTGCTTTTGTTCAAGGTTAGCGGAAAGGACATATTGTTTTGCAGAAAACGTGCATTTATAATGCTGTCGTTCGTAAAGGCGCCGTTTACCTCTATCCCCAGTGCATCGAAATGCAGTCTTATCGAATCCTTACTTATGGTGGTGTTGCTTGCCGGGTAGCGCACCAGGCCCTGTGCGGGTACGCTAAGCGTTGCGGAGGAATCATTCGGTACAGGCAGTTCGAAATGTAACTGCAGGGAGCGACCACTAAAGTTTAGTGTTCCTTTCCAGGTGTGGGAGGGGCTTTGCGCAGATGCAGCAAACCACGATATTAATAATACACAGGTAAAATGCAGTTTCATTATTTTAGGATTTTCCGTCCTAAGGTAAGAAAAAGCTTGTTCAGACAGTTTATGGAATGATACTGATGCTATCGTTCACCCGGATGTCCCAACGGTCTGCACTGCCGCCATTGAGTTCCAGTACATACATGGCGGGGTATTGTGAGGGTAAGGAGGCCTTGTTTAAGGGCTGTGCGTTCCTGATGATGCTTACGATCTTTTTGTTCTTGTCGGCATAGAGCAGGTCCAGGGGGATCAGGGTGTTCTTCATGTAGAAGTACCTTGGAGCTTCCTCTTCGAAAACGAACCACATGCCCTGGTCTTTTTCCATGCTTTCCCGGTACATAAGTCCGGTTTGGCGTTCGAAAGGGGTGTCGGCTATTTCGATCTTAAGGCTTCCTACAATAAGGGTGTCGCCTCTGTAGATCGCTCCGGCAGCCTCCTGCCTGAAGCTTACTTTGGTCTCTGTGATCGTGTTTTGATCCTTTTGTTTGCAGCTCATAAGAGCCATCAGCAATACGGCTGTGAGTAGATTACGCCACATGTTTTCTTTTTCTGAACATAAAATAGAAACCGGCAATAATGAACGGGATGCTCAGCCACTGTCCTGTTGTGAAGGTGCCTAAAGCCGATTCGAATCCGCCCTGAGAGCGCTTGTAGAATTCTGCGATAAAACGCACGGTCCATAGCAATACCAGGAAGAGTCCGAAAATATATCCCGGTTGATCTTTTTTGTCGGTTTTCCAGTATATCCTCCACAGTACGATGAACACGATCAGGTATCCGAAAGCTTCGTAAAGTTGTGCAGGATGTCTTGGGAAATTCTCGCCCAGGCGTGCAAAAATAACGCCCCAATCGCTGTTCGTAGGTTTTCCAACGATCTCAGAGTTGAAGAAGTTGCCTAAACGCACAAAAATACCTCCTATGGCTACGGGGATCACGATGCGGTCCAGGATCCAGATCATTGGCTTCTGTATGACCTTTTTGCTGTAGAGATACATGGCGATGATGATCCCTATGGCGGCTCCGTGGCTCGCAAGTCCCTGGAATCCGGTAAAGCGGAAGCTAGGGGTGAATTCAAAGGGGAGGAATACGCTTAAAGGGTCTTCAAGGAATACTTCTGGTTCGTAGAAAATGAAGTGGCCGAGCCGTGCGCCCAGCAGGGTAGCCACCACGGTATATATAAATAACGGGTCCAGCTTTTCTACTGAGACGTTCTCATTCTCGTATATGCGTTTCATGATGTAGAAACCTATAGAAAAAGCGATGATGAACATCAGGCTGTAATAGCGAAGGGGAAAGGATCCGATGTTGAAGAGTATTCCGTCTGAATCCCAGGTAAAACTTAAAAAATGCATGTTCGGTTAGTTTTGCCAGTAAATATAGCTAATTCGTTAGTATCTGAATGTGGGGTATGCGAAAACTTGCTGCCATCTATTAATGGTTTTAAGGAACGGGATCGTAACCCGAGCCGCCCCATGGATTACAGCTGGCAATGCGTTTTACGGCTAGCCATCCACCTTTAAAGAGTCCGTGTTTTTTCAAGGCTTCCAGGGTGTACTGGGAACAGGTCGGACTGTAGCGGCATGCCGATGGGGTGTAGGGGGAGATCGCCACCTGATAGAACCTGACCAGGAAAACAAAAGGGCTGATAAGGATGTTCTTCAGGCTTAGCTTCATACCGGGGTTTCTCAGGGTGTTTTCGCTTCTTAATTCAGGGAGAAGGACGTGCCTTCTTTGCTGTCTTTTAGTTGAATTCCCAGGGCAGCCAGTTTGTCGCGGATCTTGTCGGATGTGGCGAAATCTTTGTTGGCTCTGGCTTCTGCTCTCATGTTGATAAGCAGTTCTACTGCCCCGCTGAGCTTATCGGTAGATGCTTCTTCGGAACGGGTTTCATCAATTAGTCCGAGAACGTCAAAAACGAAGGCGCTCATGGTGGTGCGTAGTATCCCCAGGTTGTGCGTATCGATCTTTTGTTTCCCGTCCTTGATCAGGTTAATGTGTTTTACCGCGTCAAAGAGTTTGGCGATAAGTATCGGACTGTTGAAATCGTCGTTCATCGCATCGTAGCATTCCTGTCTCCAGGCTGCTACATCAAAATCGCTAAGCTGTCCCTGTGCCTGCAGCTTGTCCAGGTCCTGCAAACCTTCCATAAGTCTTTGGAATCCTTTTTCTGAGGCGCTAAGGGCGTCGTTGCTAAAGTCGAGAATACTTCGGTAATGGGCCTGCAGCATAAAGAAGCGGGTCACAGAAGGGGAGAAGGCCTTGCTCAGGATCTCATTGTCGCCCGAGAAGATCTCGTTCGGCAAAATGTTATTACCCGTAGATTTAGCCATTTTCTTCCCGTTAAGGGTGAGCATGTTGGCATGCATCCAGTAATTCACCGGAGCACTGCCTTTACTGGCTTCGTTCTGGGCGATCTCACACTCGTGGTGCGGAAACTTAAGGTCCATACCTCCGCCGTGAATATCAAAATGGTCTCCGAGATATTTAGTACTCATGGCTGTACACTCGAGATGCCATCCCGGGAATCCGTCGCTCCAGGGTGAAGGCCAACGCATGATATGCTTGGGTTCTGCCTTTTTCCAAAGGGCAAAATCCTGCGGACTCCTTTTGTCACTTTGTCCGGCGGTTTCGCGGGTGTTGTGGATCATGTCTTCGATGTTCCTTCCGCTGAGTTTTCCGTATTCGTGATCCTGGTTGAACTTGATCACGTCAAAATATACAGAGCCGTTCACTTCGTAAGCATAGCCTTTGTCAAGGATCTCCTTGATCACTTCGATCTGCTCGATAATATGGCCGGTAGCGGTGGGCTCAATACTTGGAGGCAGGTTGTTGAACTTGTTAAGGGTATTGTGAAAATCTACCGTATAGCGCTGCACCACCTCCATAGGTTCGATCTTCTCTAGTCGTGCTTTTTTTGCAATTCGGTCTTCTCCTTCGTCGGCATCGTTTTCGAGGTGACCTGCATCAGTGATGTTACGCACATAACGCACCTTGTAGCCAAGGTGTTTCAGGTAGCGAAATACAAGGTCGAAAGAAATAAAGGTTCGGCAGTTCCCCAAATGAACATTGCTGTAAACCGTAGGTCCGCAAACATACATGCCTACATGGCCTTCGTTAATGGGGTTAAACGCTTCTTTTTTACCGCTAAGGGAATTGTAAATGCTTAATTGCTGATCCTTGAATAATTGCATAGCCCGATTGTACTCTGAGTTCTTTTTATTTAGTGGTCTTGGGAGGGGTGATATGGCTTAAAATTCGGTGTCCAGGTTAATGTAGTCCAGGAATTCTCTTCGTACTGCAGCATCCTTGAACTTTCCTCCGAATTCGGCAGTTACCGTACTGCTCTCAATATCTCTGATCCCTCTTGAATTTACACAAAGGTGTTTGGCATCGACTACGCAGGCCACGTCTTTGGTGCCTAACGCCTGTTGTAACTCCTGAACGATCTGCATGGTCATGCGTTCCTGTACCTGTGGTCGTTTGGCATAATAGTCAACGATACGGTTCATCTTCGATAATCCGATCACGGTACCGTTAGAGATGTAAGCCACATGGGCGCGACCAACGATCGGCAGCAGGTGATGCTCACAGGTGGAATACACGGTGATGTTCTTTTCTACCAACATTTCACCGTATTTGTATTTGTTCTGGAATGTAGAAGCCTTGGGCTTGCGCTCAGGATGCAGTCCGGCGAAGATCTCCTTAACGAACATCTTGGCTACCCTTCTCGGAGTACCTCTCAAACTATCGTCTGTAAGGTTAAGCCCGAGAGTTTCCATCACCCGATAAATATGTGTTTCGATATCCTCGATCTTTTCGTCGTCAGACATGTCAAAGGCGTCTGCTCTCAGGGGAGTATCGGCAGAAGAACCAATATGCTCATCACCCAGTTCTTCGTATTGCTCTTCAAGTGCTTTATCTATCTTCATGTTTACATTTAAAATTTATGCCTTTGAAAAGTGAGGCCTGATGCCCGTAATTCAAAGCTAAGGTTTCCTCCTTTCAGGGAGAAAAAAATAGACTGCAAAGATAGGTATTTATCGACTATTGACGTAACCTCCTACGTAAGATATCGATTTTTGTGATTTTATTAGAAGTTGCTTCAAGAGTTTTGGTTTTTTCGCGATGAAAGAGTAATGGTTTCTTCAGTGCGTATTGGTAAAACCGAAAGCAGTAAAAAGCCGCAATCGGAAGCTTGTCCAATGCGGCTTATATGCTGTGAATTGTGCGGTGTGGGTGTTGTGCTTTAAAACCTAACAGAATAACTCACCACCCAATTATTGGTCTCATTGGCAATGAGGGCCGGAGTGGTGATACCCTGCGGATAGAGTCGGGAGCGACTATCGCGCTCGGCGGTGCTCCACGCCAGATCTATGGCGCTGCCTCCGAAGTCTAGTCCTAATCCAAGGGAATAGCCCTGCAGGTCGCCGATGGTCACTGCATTGCGATACGGACTTTCTTCAAAGCGGTATCCGCCCCTGAAGCTCCATTTTCCAAATCTGAATTCTGCGCCCATTCTCAGGGTTGATACGGCCTGAAGTTCGTTGCTTATGGTCGTGTTCTGCGCTGCAAAGAAAGGGTCGCTGGTTGGGCGTAACCTGGCATTGCTCATATCCTGATAGGTGTAGTCAACACTGATCAGTCCGGACTTGCCCAGAACCATGGCGCCACTGGCAGTAAGTTTAGATGGTATTCTTATGCTGTAATCGGGAAAGCGGTAGATCACATTTGGATACACTTCGACGAGATCGATCTCCCCGGTATCGGCATCGAGAAGGTCGGTGTTTATACCTTGCCAGAGTTCGTCGGCCAGATCATACCAGGTAGGGGTCTGATAACTTCCTCCCAATCGAAGGCTATTGCCCACCTTGGCGATCACCCCGAAATTAGCAGAAAATCCGCTTCCGAAGGTGTTGAGTTCATTGTCAAATTGTGTGTACTGTACGAAAGAATCCTGGTCGTAATTAAATTCGTCAAAGCGAATGATCCTTCTGCGATCTACGGCATGGAGGTTAAGCCCCATTCCGAAGTAGATGTTCTCGTTGTATTGCCCGCCCAGATTCAGGGTAAATTTACTATCGCTACCTCTTGTGGTGATGCGTTGTTCCTGGTCTACGCCGTTGTTCAGTGTTGCATTGGAAATGTATTGGTTATTATTTCCGGCCGGATCGATCACAAAGGCCTGGTAGCCTAAAAATCCTTGCTGGGCATCAAAGCCAAGTGAATTTCCAATGGCGATATAGGCATCAGCTACCGTTTCTCCGGAGAGTACGCTCAGGTCATCGGGTGAGAAACCGTTGGCATTGGCCACGAAGTAATCGGCGATCGATTCGCTGCCCCTTCCTAAGATAAAGATGTCGTTATCAAAATTGTTTTGCAGATCGTAGTTAAATGCCAGGGTAAACTTATTCCACTCGCTGTTTTGATCCCTGTTATTGAATACCAGTACGCCGCCAACCTGGTTGATCTCGTAGGTGGTATTCGTTCGGTTGCTGAAAGACCCGCCGTAATTCGACAGGTTCTTGTTTCTATAGGAAGCACCGGTAAAGGTGAACTCCGAATATTTGAATACGGCCGAGGCTGCGGGATTGTTGTTCAGTGCCGAAAGGTCGCCGCCGAGGGCTCCAAAGGCGCCACTTAAGGCACGATATCGCGCTGTTCCCACAAGGTCTGTAGTACCCAGATCAGTAACGTCGGTGATGTCCTGGGCCCAAATGGCGGGTACGGACAGGCCGGCAAGGATCATTGTTAGAATATGTTTCATTACAATGGTGTTTTAGGGGTTATAAAGAAAGCGACTCTAAGTTGTGGGGTGGTTTAGATTCCACCGCCACCGCGTGCTCCGCCACCACCGCCACGGGCACCACCGCCTCCGCCACGGGATCCGCCTCCGCCGCCACGACTTCCGCCTCCACCGCTGCTACGAACGCTGCCTCCGCTACCGCGGGAATAGGATCCGCCGCTTGGTCTGCTTCCGCTTGACGGACGGGTAGTAGTAGGTCTTCTTGTGGTATTACCGCGAGAATAACCAGAGTTACTTGGTCTTCCTGTACTTCGGTTAACATTACCGGAGTTGTTGTATCTTCTGTTTACTGTGCTGTTTCTGTTTCCAGTAGAGTATCCGCGGTTCCCCACGCTAACGCGTGCGCTGTTCGAATATCCGCGTCTGGCAGTGCTCTGACGACTGCTGTATCCTGGTCTTCGGGCTGTACTTCTGTTACGGTCGGTATACCCTGCACTACGCTGTGCCTGGTAGCGACGACTGCTGGCTATGCTGTTGTAATTGCTGTAACGACTTCCTCTTCGGGTATTTGAATAAGCGTATCTAGATGAGCGGTAAGGCCAGTTACCGTAGTAATTGGTGTACCCCCAAACCGGACTCCAATATCCGAATCCGAATCCGGGACCGTACCATCCGGGCCCCCATCCGAGACCCCAGCCCCATCCGCCGGTCCAACCGTATCTGGAACCGTACCAAGGACCCCATCCTGGCCCCCAAAAGGGATCATACCACCCGGGACCCCAGCCCCAACCGGGACCCCAGCCGCCCCAACCGGCACCCCAGGCCCAGTTGTTCCATCCCCAACCGGCGCCCCAGGCACCCCAGCCCCAGTTGTTGACGAAGGTGATGTCTACCCCCTGAGGATTGTCACCCCATCCGGGGTTCCCCATTTGGTATTCCAGGTCGTAATTTACATTATTGATGTTTTCCTGAGCTAATGCTATACTGTCCATGCTGCTGTAATCCTCTACATCGGTAAATACATCGGTTGAATCCATTTGTCTCAGGGCACCTTTAAGCGTCTCTGAAGTATTGCTGAAGTAATTCTCGAAATTGGTCATAGCTACAGATTCTTGCTCTTTTGGAACAGGTTTCTGAGCCTGAGGTCTTTCCTGATCTTCGTAGTATACAATATCATCGCTGTAAATACCATCACTTCCCGAGTAGGAAGCGGCTTCAAATGAGCCACATGAAGCTCCCAGCATTCCGAGGGTCAGAACGCCAATGAACTTGCTTATTTTATGCGTAGCGATATAAGATTTCATACAAAAGATTTTATTGTTGAACATAGTAAAATTAGTTAGTTTTGCCAAACTAATCTCAGCACTACAGATTCAATATCTGTGCCAAACTAAAGTAAATGGGTAAGAAATTAACAAAACGAGCAGAGGATTATTCAAAATGGTATAACGAACTGGTGGTCAGGGCAGACCTTGCAGAGAACTCAGGCGTACGTGGCTCTATGGTGATCAAGCCGTACGGGTATGCGATATGGGAAAAGATGCAGGCAGAGCTGGACCGTATGTTCAAGGAAACAGGCCATGAGAATGCATATTTTCCGCTTTTTATACCTAAATCTTATTTGAGCAGAGAGGCCGATCACGTAGAAGGATTTGCCAAAGAATGTGCTGTGGTTACCCACTACCGCCTCAAGAACGCAGAAGATGGAAGTGGAGTTATCGTGGACCCCGATGCCAAGTTGGAGGAAGAGCTTATTGTACGTCCTACCAGTGAGACCATTATCTGGGATACCTATAAGAAATGGATTCAGTCGTATCGCGACCTTCCGGTAAAGGTGAACCAGTGGGCCAACGTCGTGCGTTGGGAAATGCGTACCCGTTTGTTTCTTCGTACTTCAGAGTTTCTCTGGCAGGAAGGACACACGGCTCATGCTACTAAGGAGGAGGCCATTGAGGAAGCTGAGTTGATGATGAACATCTACGCAAAGTTTGCCGAAGAGTTTATGGCGGTTCCTGTAGTTAAGGGACTAAAGACCGAGAGTGAGCGCTTTGCAGGAGCTCTTGAGACCTATTGTATCGAGGCATTGATGCAGGACGGAAAAGCACTGCAGGCCGGAACCTCACACTTCTTAGGACAGAACTTTGCCAAGGCCTTTGATGTAAAGTACGCCACTAAGGACGGAAAGCAGGAATATGTTTGGGCCACTTCATGGGGGGTATCTACCCGCCTGATGGGTGCCCTGGTGATGACCCATAGTGACGATAACGGATTGGTGCTGCCTCCAAAGCTGGCGCCTATACAGGTGGTGATCGTTCCTATATATAAAGGAGAGGAGCAACTCGATGCGATCTCAGAAAGGGTAGCAGGTTTGGTACAGGAACTACGCGCTAAGGGTATTTCTGTGAAATTTGACAACCGCGATACGCATAAGCCGGGATGGAAGTTCAACGAATACGAACTAAAAGGAGTGCCGGTGCGTTTAGGTATTGGTATGCGCGATATGGAAAACAACACCTTCGAGGTGGCCCGAAGAGATACCCTGGAGAAACAAACCGTAGCTGCCGATCAGGTGGTCGATCATGTGTCGGCCCTGTTGGAAGACATACAGGAGAATATCTTTAAAAAGGCTATAGACTACCGGGCAACTCATATTACGGAGGTCGATACCTTTGAGGATTTCAAGGAAGTACTGGAAAATAAAGGCGGATTTATATCAGCGCATTGGGATGGTACTGCCGAGACCGAAGATAAGATCAAGGAGCTTACAAAGGCTACGATTCGCTGTATTCCGCTGGATGCCAAAGCGGAAGAAGGTGTATGTGTTTACTCGGGGAAACCTTCGGGTAGAAGGGTGCTGTTCGCAAAAGCCTACTAACCGAAAAAAAATCAATTTTTTTTCCAAGAGCGCTTGCAGAATTTAAAAATGTTAGTACATTTGCATCCGCAATCAAGAAAAAAATGGTCCGTTCGTCTAGGGGTTAGGACGCCAGGTTTTCATCCTGGTAGCAGGGGTTCGAATCCCCTACGGACTACGAAGATTAAGTTTATTGATTATTACCCGCCACATGCAAATGTGGTAATCCCGAAAGGGATGGATGGTCCGTTCGTCTAGGGGTTAGGACGCCAGGTTTTCATCCTGGTAGCAGGGGTTCGAATCCCCTACGGACTACTGAATATTGTAAAAAAAGTTTACGTAGAACAGGCAAATTAATGAATGTTCTACCTCTGATTAAAAGAATTAGGAAAAGATGGCAAATCACAAGTCGGCGTTAAAGAGAATCAGAAGAAACGAGGCAGTTCGTTTGAGAAATAAGTACCAGCACAAAACTGTTCGTAATGCGATCAGAAAGCTGAGAAGTACAGAAGACAAGAAGGAAGCTGCTACTATGTTGCCAACCGTTGTTGCTATGATCGACAAACTGGCTAAGCGCAACATTATTCACACGAATAAAGCTTCAAACCTTAAGTCTAGCCTTACTAAAAGAGTTAACGCTCTTGCATAAGGTTCGCTAAAAGGACAATATAACAGAGCGCCCTCCACGTTGGAGGGCGTTTTTTTATGGCCCTATGCGGGCCATAGCATTCTCCGGAATGTCTTAACTTTGCACCATTAAAAATATTTCAGCAGATGGAAAACGGGATATACGCAAAATTCAATACTTCAAAAGGAGAGATCCTTGTAAAACTAACCCACGATAAAACCCCGGGAACGGTAGGGAACTTCGTAGCCCTGGCCGAGGGAAATATGGAGAATGCTGCCAAGCCTCAGGGGAAACCGTATTACAACGGACTCAAATTTCACCGTGTGATCAATGATTTCATGATTCAGGGAGGTTGTCCGCTCGGAACCGGAACCGGTGATCCTGGGTATAAGTTCGACGATGAGTTTCATCCGGAACTCAAACACGATGCACCTGGTGTACTTTCTATGGCCAATGCAGGACCGGGAACCAACGGGAGCCAGTTCTTTATTACCCACGTGGCAACACCGTGGTTAGACAATAAGCATACGGTTTTCGGATTTGTGGAATCCGGTCAGGATGTGGTAGACACCATTGCTCAAGGCGACGAGATCGAAAGCCTGGAGATCGTGCGCGTTGGGGATGATGCTCAGAACTGGAATGCGATCGAGGCCTTCCGTACCTTCGAAAAAAGCAGAGAAAAGCGCATAGCTGAAGAAAAGCAAAGAGCGGAAGCTGCACTGGAGAAGCTCGCTGCAGGATTCGATAAGACTGATAGCGGACTTCGTTATAAGATCATTCAAAAAGGAGATGGTGTAAGTCCTGAGAAAGGCGATACCGTTTCTGTGCATTACAAAGGACAATTGGATAACGGACAAATATTTGATTCTTCATACAAGCGCAATCAGCCTATCGATTTTAAACTGGGTGTTGGGCAGGTGATCCCTGGATGGGATGAAGGGATCTCATTGCTTCGTGTTGGCGATAAGGCCCGCTTGGTGATCCCATCGCATCTGGCATACGGACGTTCAGGAGCAGGAGGTGTTATTCCACCGGATGCTAACCTGATCTTCGATGTGGAGTTGGTCGACGTAAAATAAAGCGTTAGCACTTAACGATATAAGGATCCTGTTGCCTAAATTTGGGTAACAGGATTTTTTTATGGAAGAAAAACAATTAGAGGGGTTAAAGTACCCCATAGGCAGATTTTCCCTTCCGGAGACCCCGGATCAGGAGGCGATAGCGCATAGCATAGCCATTATCGAAGGGTTTCCCACCCTACTGGGAAATGCTGTAGTCCATTTGTATACGTCTCAGCTCGAGACACCATACAGGCAGGGAGGATGGACCGTAAAGCAACTCATTCATCATATTGCAGATAGCCATACTAACGCCTATGTGCGTTTTAAATGGGGACTTACAGAAGATCGCCCGCAGATCAAGGTCTATAAGCAGGATGGTTGGGCAGGCCTGGCAGATGGCAAGGACGCCCCGGTAGAGCTTAGTTTAAATATGTTGACGGCGCTGCACGAAAAGTGGGTGTATTTACTCAAAGGCATTACCCCCACCCAATGGGAACGAGCTATTTTTCATCCCGGATTCGGGAAAGAAATTTCTCTGGCCCAACTGGTATGTCAGTACGCCTGGCATTGTGATCATCACCTGGCGCATATTACCAATCTTATCGAACGGGAAGGGTGGTCCTAATACGTGCTTTTGATCCCGGGATCAGGATTTCCATTTGATATTACAGCCTATGGAAGGTTTTTGCTTTTTATAGGTTTTCATACCCATCAGGGTGGCGTCTAAGGCTGTGCGTATGTCGCGTCCGGAGATGGGCAGACTGTTTCCCGGACGGGAATCGTCAAACTGACCGCGGTAAATAAGTTCCAGCTGGGCGTCGAACACATAAAAATCGGGCGTACAGGCTGCGTCATAAGCTTTGGCTACCTCCTGGGTCTCATCATAGAGATACGGGAAGATATAATCGTTCTCCTCTGCATTGAGCTTCATCTTATCGGGAGCATCATCCGGATAATTTTCCACGTCGTTACTGGAGATCGCCACGAAGCCTACATCCTTAGGCATATAGTCCTTGGCGAGTTTAGAGATCCCTTTGGTGATGTGCTTTACAAAAGGGCAATGATTGCAAATAAACATGACCACTGTGGCCTTTTCGCCATATACATCACTGAGTTTTAATTTTTTTCCGGAAACGGTATCGAGGAGTTCAAAGTCCGGTGCTTTGGTTCCTAATGGAAGCATATTGCTTTCTGTTCTGGCCATAAAATGTGTGTTTTCGTTCTTTCTTTTAAGATACGATTATTATGTGATTCTCCTAAAGTTATTGCCTTCCTTCCTGCCAATTCCGACTTGTATATATGTGACAGGAAATTTGGACGGGCCTCCTAGGTTTTGTAACTTTTTGATTGTTAAGAGTTAAGAGTTAAGAGTTAAGAGTTAAGAGTTAAGAGTTAAGAGTTAAGAGTTAAGAGTTAAGAGGGACGTAAGATGAGATATTATGAAAAAGGCGTATGAAAGTTTGTCGGTGGCCATTAATGCGTTGCGGGAAGAAGGATATACCTGTGATTTTAACCTCCGGGAAAAGGGATTGAAGAACAATAAACGCGGTACTTTGCACGAACCACAAGATCTTCGTGTGATCACCTATTACCGTTTCGAAGGCAAAACCAATCCCGGCGATAGCTCGGTGTTGTATGTGATCGAAGCCGCCAATGGCGAAAAGGGATTACTGGTAGATGCCTATGGAGCATATTCCGGACAGATCTCTCAGGAAATGCTGGATAAACTTAAAATGGATAAACATTAAACCCGTATAGATGAGTACGATTTCCTGGAGCGATTTTGAAAAAGTAGAGATCCGTATTGGTACGGTCGTTGGGGTTGAGCATTTTCCGGAAGCCAGAAAGCCGGCTTATAAGATCCGGATCGATTTTGGTGCCCAATTGGGCGTGCGTAAATCTTCTGCCCAGATCACCGATATTTACGGACATATGGATCTTTTGGGCAAGCAAGTAGTGGCCGTGGTAAACTTCCCACCCAAACAGATCGCCAATTTTCAAAGTGAATGCCTTGTTCTCGGGGTTGTTGGAGATGAGAAAGGCGTCGTACTATTGCAGCCGGAACGAGAGGTGCCCTACGGTAGCAGGATACTGTGAACCACGGTGCTTAACATCAGTCGGGGGATACAGCGGGTACAACTCAAAGAGATGCCCCCCTTGGGTTTAATCATACCTCTTGTAAAAATCTAATGTGGCGTTAAGTGTTTGCGTGCGCTGCTCGTCCTGTTCAATAAGCAGTTCGTGTTCGGCGCCTTCAACTTCATAGGCCACGCATTTTTTTCCGGCATCTTTTGCAGCAGTGATAAACTTTTGATGGGCATAGGGGGCTACAATACTTTCGTTTTCGGCAGAAAAGAGAATGAACGGAGTTTCTATTTGGTCGATATGATCGTACAGGTATTGAAATTGCTTGCACGATTCGCGAAGCCAGCGGTAGGTAGCTCCTCCAAGGCGGGCTTCCGGCACTTCGGCATAGGCTGCGATCATTCTGTCGTAGCGCACTTTTGAACCGGTTAAGGCATTATTCTTAAAGGATAGGGAATCTTCCTTATAGGCTGTTTGTCCCACAGCGTACTTCGGCTTTTCGCCTACCAGCACTTTTGCGGCACTGCATATTGGGGCTTTCAATCCCAACATAGGAGAGCTGAAAGCCGCTGCGTCAAAATCTTCAGGGAACTGCTCCAGGTAGGTCATGCCAATGGCACCTCCCATAGAGTGGGCCAGGAGGTAGGTGTGGTCGTAATTTCGCGGGGCAACGTGATCGTTGTAAAACATTTTCATATCGTCTATATAGGCCTGAAAGGCTTTTACATAACCCATCTGAGGGTCGTCGGTCATTCGTCCAGACTGGCCCTGGCCGCGATGATCGTGTATGTATACCGAATAGCCGTTGCGGTAGAGGTCGTAGATCACCTCTTTGTATTTGATGGCAGCCTCCGTTCTTCCCGAAGAGATCACGATCGCCTTTTCAGTGTCGGGATGCTCGAATTTTTTATAATAGATGCTGATGTTTCGCTTGCCCTCAAAGGTTCCTTCTTCACCCGAATCATAGAACTTATCGATCTCCCTGCTATGGGTCGTATCCAGGAGTTGTGTTTCTGTGGTTAACTGGTACCTGGTATCGCTGCTGAAGAACCGGAAGAAATTTCGGTTGCAAGACGATACCAGGAGCATTCCTGAAATGAACAGGAAAACAAAGACATGACGGTGAATTCTGAATACTGGCATATAGATAAAATTATAGCTACTTACGTTTTTAATAGGATGCAATGCAGGAGGTACCAAAAGTGCCCGCTAGTGCGAACAAGGGAAGATAAGGCAGGCAGGTCTAAGATAGGTATATCATTCAAATTGGCGTAAGAGAATAGTTATAATACATAGCGTAAGGGCTTAATGTGCAGATGGAACACCATAAAATTCAATTTTTATTTGGAACAAACGTTCTAATATATGTATGTTTGCAATGTAGAACGCACGTTCCAATAAAAATATTAAACTGAAATATTCAAAGAAAATGAGTCTATTAACAAACAAAGTAGCAGTAGTAACGGGTGGAAATAGTGGTATAGGTTATGCAACCGCCCAGGAATTGAAGAACAAAGGGGCGAAGGTGGTGATCACCGGGAGAGATAGCGACCGTGTAGAAAGCGCTGCCCGTGAACTGGGTGTAACGGGTATTGTGGCCGATGTATCGGATGTATCGGCGATCGATAGCCTGGTAGCAAAGGTAGCGGCACAGTACGACAAGGTCGACATCTTATTTGTCAATGCGGGGATCTTCCAGCCGGCACCGGTGGGACAGATCTCTGAGGCCATGTTCGACCATCAAATGGGGATCAACTTTAAGGGAGCTGTATTTACCATAGAGAAGTTTTTGCCCATTTTAAATGATGGTGCTTCTATCATCAACCTCTCGTCGGTAAATGCCTATACGGGAATGCCCAATACGGCCGTCTATGCCGCATCGAAGGCTGCCCTTAATTCGTACACCAGGACTGCTGCGACCGAGCTGGCACCAAGAAAGATCAGGGTGAATGCCGTAAATCCGGGGCCCGTAGCCACACCTATTTTTGGTAAGACGGGTATGGAAGAAGCCCAACTTAACGGATTTGCAGAGGCCATGCAGAACAGGGTGCCGCTAAAACGATTTGGTACGCCTGAAGATATTGCCAAGCTGGTTGCTTTCCTGGCTTCAGATGATGCGTTATTCATTACCGGGGGCGAATATAACATAGACGGGGGTATCAATATCAATCCGCTATTGGCCTAATTTTTTTATCATATTTTAGAATGATCATT
The DNA here is from genome assembly GCF_016786255.1 of Robertkochia sediminum. Taxonomy (GTDB): domain Bacteria; phylum Bacteroidota; class Bacteroidia; order Flavobacteriales; family Flavobacteriaceae; genus Robertkochia; species Robertkochia sediminum. Next base: position 82,088 of record NZ_JADMKT010000074.1, on the reverse strand, counting down.
CTTAATTGAAAGGCCTCTTATGTGATACGCGGTTGGTGCTGAGATATGCTAATGCAACCCTATCGCAAAAAAGGTTCAAGGGGTAAGTTCCCGGTAGTACTTCCCGAAGCGGTACTACCGGGCTTATCATTCAACCAGGTTTAACCATGACGTCTACGCTACCTGATGTAATTGACCTATGGTATCGTTAACCATCATATTTTTGGAATGCTTGTTCTGAAATTATTAAATTTGCGTCCAAAGCAACGATTATGCCCAGAGTAAAACTATTTGATGAAAATGAAGTCCTTACCAAAGCCATGCATCTGTTTTGGAAACAGGGATATGCTGCTACTTCGGTTCAGGACCTCGTGAGTCATTTAGGGATCAACAGGGCCAGCTTGTACAGCACCTTTGGCGATAAGGAGGAGCTTTTTAAAAAGGCCTTTGCCCTCTATCGTAAAACTAACAGGGAAGGACTGTCACAATTCTTTAACGACCGTCCGCAGGTCAAGGAAGGGCTCGCCGAATTATTTCATAACGCCATTCTGGAAGCGATAACCGATAAGGATAAAAAAGGCTGTTTTGTGGTCAATACCACCACAGAACTTGTTCCTAACGACGAGAGTATACTTGATATTTTGGAAACCAATAAACAGGATTTCGAAGCCCTCTTTTACCAATACCTGAAACAGGGACAGGAAAGTGGGCAGATCAAAGCAGGCCTCGATCTTCGCTCCACAGCTTCCCTGCTTTATACCCTTTACAATGGGATCAGGGTTGTGGCCAAGGTACGTCCCGATGAGCAACAATTATCAGCCTCAGTACAGGTAGCCTTGTCGGTATTGGAAGGCTAATTCACCTTAATTTTATAGGCGGTCCTTTTCCTAAAGGGACCAGGAAGTATGGAGTTATTTTCTTATTCGATATATTTCGAGGCTTCATATTCCCCATTCTTCACGCTACCTCTAAAGGGACCGTAGGCAAAGGTCGTCCCGTCTTCAGTGGGGAGTCCGTTTTCATCGAGAATGCACACCAAATAAATACGGTCGATGACCAATTGATCAGATCACTCCTTGAGGGTATAAAATGCCAAAATTTTCACCGTTCCTTTTTAAGGGCGAACACCTTTTGATAACTCAGGCAACGCCAGATCCATTCGAGGGGGCCGTATTTAAAATACGATAACCATATTTTACTAAAGATCACCTGGAGTGCAAAAACAAGGGTCGCCAGGAGGAGGGTTTTGGACGGACTAAAACTTTCGTATAGCCCCAGTCCGACGGAGGAGAACAGGAAAAGACCGATCACACTCTGGCCTATGTAGTGGGTAAGCGCCATTCGTCCGGCATATTTTAGCGGACTCAGTATTTTTTTCCATGTGGTGTTATACCATAGCCATCCCAGGAGCCAGAGATAGAACAGGCCCATGATCACATCTGATACTACCATGACCTTGATAAAAAGGGTGCGGAGCATAGCGGTTCTGTACATAGCGGTATCCGTAAGGACAAATAAGAAAAACAGGCGATAGACATTACTGATCACTGCCAGGGCTATAGCCGGTTTTTTGATGCGATCTATAAACTCATGGAGCGTGTTATATATCTTATTTTTTCCCAGGTAGACCCCAAGCAGAAACATGGCCATGGCAATAGGAGCCAGGAAACCGTAAAGCATAGGGATGTTAAAGACGTATTCTTTTAAGCGCAATACCATCCCCTCGAAATAGGAGCCTTGCGTAATGATATGATGTACAGTTGCCCCGGTTTGATCTTTAAGAATGACCTCCGGATGAAATTGCAGTAAGGAGAATAGCTGTTGGAGAAGCTGGTCGTAAAAGGGGAACAGGAGCAGTCCCAGTGATAAAAGCAACAGGGTTTTATTGGAGCATTTAATGAAGCAGACCAGAGGGAATCCGAGGAGTGCATATAAATGAACCACATCTCCAGACCAGAAGAGTACGATATGAAGGAGGCCAAAGATGAAAAGTAAGAACATTCTTCGGGGCAAAAACCAGCGGTCCGGGTTTCCTTTTTCTGACCGGTTTATGGTTTGCATGGCGATGCCCAACCCAAACAGGAGGGAAAAAATAGGGAAGAACTTCGTGTAGAAGAACAATTGAAGTATGCGTTCTGCGAGCTGGTCTATCCCGGAGGTCCATTGTTTCGCGAATTCATCCTGGTTAAGGAAGGTCGAATTCATGATCACAATATTGACCACGAAGATGCCATAGATGGCGAATCCGCGAAATACATCCAGGGGTTCAATACGCTGTTGGGTGGGGGTAGTTGGTTGAGGCAAGGAGAGATGGTTAACTGATCTTATGTTTTCGACCGTTCAATAAATACCAGAGTGACCCGAAAAATGGGACGAATAAAACCAATAACACAAAGGCGGTTTTTAGGTTGTTATTAAACTTATTCGTGGATACATCATACAGGCAAAATACCCAGAGGCCCAGAATAGCAATATTCAATAATTGCCAAAAAAAAAGTCCGAAACTGAAACCTGAATTAATGAGGCTCATCATAGTAGAGTTTAAGTGTAAATCATGTGTTACACAAATGTATTAATCATTCTTGTGTTTTACCCTGGTGAGATAGGCCAGCGGACCAATAAAAGGGATAAAGGTCACGATGATGGTATGCACCAATTGCTCATTTCCTTCTGTAGGTTGCCCAAGGATCCGACGTAAGGAGATGTACACCAAAATAAAATGAAGGATAAATACCATAAGGCCGATGAAGGGCATAAGCGGCAGTATCCCTGGTAGGGTGTCTTTGAATCCTGTTCCCCCTGAATTGTTAATATAAGACATATCAACGGGGTGATCGCCCATAGAGTTGATGATCCTGTTGAGCTGGAAAGCATCTGTTGATGAATTTACAGCAACCCGGAAGGGAATTTCCGCATCGGTATAAACGAATAGGTGTTTGTTGTTTTTTAGTTCAAGGTTTTTGATCGCGCCGGAGGGTGCAATTTCAGATAATAATTGTTCTTTGGAGATCTCCTGGTAGTCGTTTCCTCCACAGGAAATCAAGAGGCTGCTTAAGAACAGTAGGGTCATTACTAAATAAGTAGTCGATCGCATGGAATTGTGTTTTAGAATGCAGTTAAGTTTGTTCGTGTTTCAGAGGGAGAGGAACAAGTTGTGCTACCTTCACCCTGCAGCTACAGCTATTTTGGTTAATTCGGCATCTAGCTTGGCTAAAGATCCCGGATCAACGATTCCGGTATGGATCTTTAGTTGATGTTGATCGGTGGTCAGGGTATAGTCACCGGCGAATTTTTTAATCGTTTTAATTTCACTGAGGTTGATCTTTTTGGTAAAGGGTTTGTTCCCCCATATGTATCCGTTTTCAATGGTAATGTATTTGAAGATCTTCATATAGGCGTAAGACCCTAAATACAAAAAACCTATGAGCAGAAATCCATAGGCCGTCCAAAACGGCTCTGTGAATACAATATCCTGCAACCCGATTACAATCCATAAGATGCCGAAGATCAAGCTGTTCCTGAGCTGTTTTGCTGAATAGGGGATAATGATCTTTGAATGAAGCATGTCCATATTACCGGAATTATTCCTTGGCTAAACGCGCTTTTAACGCCTCGATCTCTTCTTCTTTATCTTCTACATCCAATTGATAGAACTTCATGGAAGTGAATAGGTAGGTAAGCCCAATGATCAGGTTGGTATCTGACGAGATCAGCCAGTGATCTTCCACAAATTTGGAAACGATGTATGCGGTAGCGCCGAGTAAAGCGGCAATGAAGGAAATTATGCGGAATGCTTTCTTCATCTTAAAGTCTGGTTTATGGTGCGTTAAGCAGATAAGGGTGAGTCAACTATGGTCCTAAAGTTAAGAAAATATTCTAAATACTGTAAGTTGTTAGGGAAGTTAACGAGGAGGCATCTTTACGTAAAAACGCCGGTCATCACCCGGGGCTATGAGCGAGTCTTTCCTTATGAGAAAACGTTCACTCCAAAAACGGGTGTTATAACTGTTAGAGTCTTCCTTGGGCAGGTAGATCTTTAGGTGAACAGGTAGTTCGGGTAATGCTGCTTTTGTAATCGTTAGCGGACTTGCCGCATAGAGGTCATCGACCACAAGCTCCTCCCAGATTTCGGGGAGCTCTTTTACAAGGATAATTCCGGAAGTTCCCTGAAGGTGTTTGATCGTTTTTCCCTTGTGAATAAGATAAACATCACCCTTATAAGACCTTCTATTGTTGAGGTCATGAATATCTATGGCCAGGGCAATACCTTTAGTATTAAGGGGAGCAGTTGTAAAATACGGTTGAGGAAAAGTTTGAGGTTCATGCTCCAGGATCAAGGTGTCATTTTTAACACGTATCTTTCCCGAACTTATATATCCACCATGATCATCAATTATGGTGGACATATGGAATGTAGAGTCGGTCAGGGTAATAAAGGACGACAGGCCTTTGTCCATGCCCTGATAGCTTCCCGTGTTTTGGGACTGAACCTGGGCAGTAAACAATATGACGATCGTTAGAAGATGTATATGCTTCGGCATCCTTTATTTTATTCGAACATAGTAAACGTCTCTGTATCGCCGGTTTTTAGCATCCCAAGTTTAGCCTCTGATACGAATTGCACGTGTCCTTTTTCAAGTTTTTCCAGGTCCGGATCCAGTGATCTGGCAAGTTCTCCTATCTCGTGTGCCATGGCCGCTTTCTCGGAAGGACTTAATGTCTTGAGATCAGAATCCTTCAGGGTAATGATTAGTTCATCGAGATTATTCAATTCAATATCTACGTTTTCAATATTGTATTGATCTTCAATGGTGTTGGAAAGAAGGTCCAGGGCTTTTAGCTTACCGGAAGTGTTTCCAAGGATGGCTGTGGCAAAGAAGCCCTCTCTGAATGCTTTTTCAGATGACTCTCGGTCGATAATCATATCGATGATCAGGATGGTGATCGCACCGATAAGAAAAAACTTTAGATCGCGTTTCGTGATTCTCATGGATCAGGTTATTTAAAATCAACTGTCAATATAGTGATTATATTCTATATAATGACAGAGTTTATAAGAAGTATAACGATCACACGGGAAATTGCGTTTTAGATCATTTCCTGTTCTTTGACCTGATGGTTTGCTATCAGGAGTATTTGGTTATTTTTTGATGATAGCATGTACAGCAGGGCTACTTTGTGTAGGACCTCTCCAAGTGTTTGCGATCCCAGTTCGAGGTGTTTGCTGCGGCTTCATAGGTGCTATGTAAAAAGGAAAACAGCATGCCTTCAGGGTCTTCTGCACATTGCACATCTTCGTATTTCAGAAAGAATTCACCCATCTCTTCACTGTAGAACGCCTGTTGCGGACTCACCCGTTGCTTCCCGAAATCGGGATGAGTGGGATAGGCGTAGGCGTAATAGGCCGGATAGGGGAAATCTGCCGATCCGGGCCAGAAGCCGGCACTGCTCACCTCATGTGAATAGGCTTCCTGCATGACGTCTAAAGGCATATTGGGCATCCCTCCCGGATGGACCGGGGCGTCTCTTCCCGAGAACCGGGTTACTGCGAGGTCGAATGCCCCCCAGAACAAATGCACCGGACTGGCTTTACCAATAAAATCACTTCTGAATTGTTGAAATACCTCGTTGCTTTTTAGCATAGCCAGCCAAAGTGCCGTAGCCTGGGATTCGTCGTAATTCTTATTCACTGTATTTTCTGCAAAGGGTATTGCCGGGTCCATTTCATTGGGACTGCCATGAATGGTTACCTCAATCCCCAAAGACCGGAGCTTTTCAAAGAGTTCCTTGTGAAAATCGGCTACGGTTCGTGGGTAGAGGCCCATGGAAGCGCTCCCTTTTTGTGAACATGTTATTTCCAGGTTGTGGGTCCTGAAGTCCATATCGATCTGGAATATGCGTCCGTTATGCGGGATAGATCCGGTAGTAAATCCCATCGGACTCACATATAAAGCGGTGTGCCACGAATGGTTTTGCCAGGGCATGGTACGTAGCCTGATCTTCCCTACGATCTGTATCCATTGGTGCAGGGTTTCGAGGGTGGGTTGTAGTTCAGGGAAATTCAGAATGGGCCAGTTTGCAGACAAATGAGTTTGTGAAGTCATGACGTATAAGGATTACGCAGTTGAATTGCAGTTTAGATCCTTGGTATGAATTGGGGTGCGGTACTTGTGTAAACGAAAGTTAGTGCAGTGTAAGAGAGGCGCCATCCGGAATTTCCGGTGGGTTCTTCGAAGGTAATCAATTATTGATAAAACTTCCAAGGTTCCTATTTAGAGGGGCTGTTCAAACGTTCTATAGGATCTCTTTCAGGAAGACAGGCCAAAGGGAGGATCTAAACGTTTCTTTGAAAACGCCGAAATGTCCGATACGGGCAACATGGTGATCTGCGGGTACGAGTGAGATGTGTTTGTTCTTAGCCTTTGTATATCGCTGGGCCATCCAATCTACAGCCTCTTTTGGAGCGAGGGTGTCATCGGCAATACTGAATGCAGTTAGGGGAGATGCGATCTTCTCATAAAAAGTAGCTTCAATACCGTGGTCACCGAACATATAATTAGGATGCATTCCCCATTTGCGCCATTGATTGGCCACCTCTTTAGGCAGGTTCTCCATGCCGGAGACCCTTTTAGATGGTAGGTACCCAAACATGTTGATCAGGGTGGGAAAAAGTACATGCCAGTTGAACCACATTTTATAGCGTGCAAAGCCTTTCCAATATTTCCAGTAACCCGATTGTGCGGCTACCAGTATTAACTTATCTGCGTGGGGTGATGAAGGTGCCAGACCGATAAGCTGTCCGCCAATGCTATGGCCCAGGATCACTTTTTTCTGTTCGGGGTAGTGTTTGGTCGCATATTGTAAAACGGCTTCGAGATCTTTACGGCCCCAATCGGAGAGTTGGTGTTGAAGTTGTTTTATGGGTGACCTCAGCGAGCGACCAATGCCTGTGTAATCGAAGGTGATCACGGTAATTCCGTTTTCAGCTAGGTAGCGGGCAAATTTTCGGTAGAATTCCTGTTTTACTCCTGTGGCCGATGCGATGATAAGAATAGCCGATGCTGAGGTTGACTCGTAAACGGTTGCCGCTAGTTCATTCGTGCCATTATAGAGGGTCAGGTCTTTCATTATAGCCTTATTGTGGCAGAGTTTAATATTCGATTACGGTTAATGGGTTGGCGTTATTTCGGGTACACCATGAAGTTTATGAAAATCTATTTTTAATGGCTTTCTCAATACGTAAGATCATAATGATCAACACGATGAGCTGCAGGAGCACTCCTAAGAACAGGGAAAGGGGAACGTTCAGGGTAACCATGGACAGAAGCAGTCCGAGGATGATCAAAAGCACGGCGGTCTTCACGAGTTCTTTGGCTGCGTAGCGCTGCGCAAAGTCCCAGGTTTCCTGGTTTTTCATGGCAGTGGATGTTCGGTAGCCGTAATACCAATTGATCTTTTTCGGTGGCCACTTGAGCATGATCCAACCGGCGATCAAAAAACAGGCGCCGGTAATTAGGGGAATTACAGACAGGGGACCGGGCATCATCGTTATGCTTTTAAGGGTGATGGGTTTGGTGCTTATAATGTTCTTTCTTGCGTAATAGCAGCTCTTCTCCCTATCAGGAAATAAAGGATGCTACCCACGAAATTAAAACACAGGATGGTGATCACCCAGATGAGTTTATCATATCCGTTAAATTCTTTTCTAAGGACATCGATAAGCGCCAGGATGGGTAATACCAGGAGTGTTAGGGAAATCGATAAAATAATAAGTAACTGCCATGGACCGATGGCTAAAAAAATAGTTTCCATGTTATGGACAATTAGTGTTGATCACTTCTAAATTGGGTAAAATTTTCTAAATAAAAAAATAATACACGTTAAGGAGAAGTGATGGGTGGATGAGCGTTAAGGAGCCTGAGTTTTATCAGCAAGAGGTTTACAAGGGCAACATGCCGGCCCACTTCATCAATAAAATGATCAGGAGGGTTACTCCGGTACCCACAAAAATGACGCCTTGCCAGCGGTAGGTTCTCGTAGACCACTGGTTCAATTCCGTTTTGCTCAGTTGCTTTTTGTAATACCCTCGGGTACTCCACCAGAATAACAACGAAGTAGTAATAAACAGAGCAAAGGCAAAGATCCATGTGGTAACCATAATGAAGCGGTTTTAGGTTGCGTTTATTACAATATAATTATTTTCTGAATAATAGGGGAATAGATCCCATCTTTCAGGTGGTGTCAGTTTCCTTATCCGGAAGAGCGGCATCGCCAAAGATCTTCTTATACTTTTGGGGAAGGGGATCTTCAAGGTATAGCGTTTCCCCGGTCATGGGATGTTCAAAACGAAGGGACCAGGCGTGGAGGTAGAGGCCTTTCCCCTTTAAGATGAGGTTGTCGTGAAAATAGGTTTGGTCTCCCAGGATGGGGTTTCCGATGCTGAGCATATGTTTTCGCAACTGGTGTGTTCTGCCCGTATGCGGACTTAATCGTACCAGGTTCAGGTGGCCGAATCGTTCAGAGGGTACACTGGCCATAACTTTGTGATCAGACCGGGCAGGCTGATGGTCGATGGCAGCGGTGGTAATACCTTCCGGTGTCATCTCCCCAATGGTTACGGCAAAGTAGGTTTTGATTATTTGCTTTTCGGCGAACATGGTATTCAGTGCCCTGATACAGCTCGCTGTCTTACCCACCAGTAAGATCCCTGTTGTGGGGTGGTCCAGGCGATGCACGGGTTGTGGGGTGGTTGCATCAGGTTGTGTGCTTATTTCCAGGTTCTGAGGAAGGGCATGGGCTATGGTCTTAAACTTGTTCCCGCTTACCGGAATTCCAGCAGGTTTATGAACCACGGCCAGGTATTCATCTTCATAGATCACCTTAAGCGGTAGTTCCAGTTGTGCGTGCCGGTCATCGGTTTCGGGGATGTTGAGGTTGATGTGTTCGCCACCGCGAATGATCGTAGCCGTTGAGGCCTTAACTCCATTTACCTTGACATAGGCTTTTTTGATGGCCTTTTTCAATGCCGATCTGGTGGGTACGGCCATAAAAATACCTGCCCCATACTCCTGTAATCGCATGGGAGTATGGAGTTCGGGCACGATATGATCTTCTGATATGGTGATGGTTTCTTTGGTATTAGATACTTCGATTAAATATACCATAATTTACCCGCAATCATACTTGTTTACAAACCGCAATGGCTAATGTAAAGGGAGGTGTTAAATGGTCATCCTTTTAGCGATCTGGATTCTGTAAGTGCATCGAGGAGTTCAGCGCATCCTCCTTTCTGTATAAAACGACTGTGTTGCAGAGGGCTTGTGAATGTGGTTCCGGTTATTTCGGAGCATAAGATCTTTTTACCTGTAACCCGGTCAAAATGCTGGGCGATCGCTTTCAGCCGGGGATCCTTGAAGGCAGACATATCCTTTTGTTCATTACTGTACCATTCCAGGGAACGCATCCATAGGGCGGCACTCAACGCCCCACATGCTTGTCCGCTTAATCCGAGTCCGCCGGCAAACCCCGCAACCATAACCGCCTGTTCTTCGGTAGCACCCATATTTATCGCTACCGTTGTTGCGCAGCTGTGGCAGGGGGTGTGGGGTGAAGGAGCCTCATTAGCTAACGCTTCAGCAGCAGATCGTACCGCTTCCGGAGCCCATTCCTGCGCGAGGTTGAAGCAGTGCAAGAACCTTCCGGAGAACATATACTTATAATAACTCCATTTATTGGAGAAGTCACATCTGGTAATGTCCCTGCAGTTCATGGTGCCTTCCCGCATATTGAATGAAACCATAACGTTTTGAGTGGCTTTTATAGCGATAGGAATGGCGAGGTTTCTATTGGCCGTACTGCGGTAAGCTTCAGCGCCTATGGCCAGGGAAGCACCCCAGAGCATTCCGCATTGATGACCTTTTTGAAGGATACCTCCGGCCAAGGCATCGGCAGCACGTTCTTCCAGTGTTTTTGGGTGACCAAATTCCCTGTTGAGTATATGAAAGAAGGTCCTGGAACAGGTGCCTAATTGCCGGAATACTTTTTTTCCATCATGGGGTCCGCTTGCAACATCATGAACATTCATTGGTTTAATGCTTTGAAAATGAAGCTGTAACCTACGAAAATAAACCCGGTGAAGAAATGATGTGCATCATTCTTGTATGTATGCGAGTTAATTTGACGGTTAAAAGGTCTGGATCACCCTCAATACGGCAGAGAAATCGGTGCCACCATCAAAAAATTTAGAGCCCGCCCCGAATTGGAAGGAGAATCCGTTGTCGTATTCCCGATGTACCTGTGGGAGAATGAGCAATTCCATTTCATTGTTATCGATACCCTGGAATGTGGGGTCAGAGTTGTTGATCTCCAGTCCGACTGCCGTGTGTTCATTGAGGTCGGCAAATACCGATGCATTTAGTAGAATGGTATGGTCTTTTTCGGCTTTGTCGTCGCCCGATTCGAGCATAACCCCAAAGAGTCCGATGGCGCTCCAAACCTCACTGAATCTATAAGCGGGGACATACAGCAAGCTTACCTCCAGCAGGTCTTCGTGGATGAAGGTTTCACCGATCACCTGGATACCGTGAATAAATTTGTTGTTTGAAGAATTGCCTATGGTCCATTGCACCGCGACCTTGTAGGCCTCCAGTTCCCAATCTTGCATGGGGAATTCCAGCTCTACGGCAAAGTTGTTAAAAACGGCATATTCGATCTCCGGTGCCCATTCTACACCTCTTGCTTTTGCATCGTTCAGGGGGAAGTCGGCCAGGGCATTGATCTCGAGTTCGCCCTGTCGAGCACCGAGGCCTCTAACCAGATCGAACATAAGGGGTTCAGGGATCTCTACAGCATGAATTGTATCATCTTCCTGGGCGTTGGTGTTCACAGCAATGAGCAAGAACAAAACGAAGATAAGGTGTGGTCTGATGGTGTAAATGGATCTCATGATGTGTGTTTTTGGTATGGGCATATGCAGGTCAGAGGAGGGATTGCTTCTTTTTTATTTTATAGCTTTTAATAAACAGGAGTCCAACCGCCACAAAGGGAAGGGTGATGAGCGCAATAATTTGGAGGCTCAGCCAGATCGATTTGTTCATTTGGTAGTTGTGTACAAAGACCAGAGGTGTAAAAACTAGTCCGATAGCTGTAAACAGGATTCCGCCCACCAGCTCCCATTTCCAGGCAATGATCAGGAATAGGGTAAGGATGAAGGAAGGGATGAGGTGCATGGTAAAGTCAAGGAGTTGCTCCCCCGGGGATTTTCCGGGTTGAAAAGCATCCAGGGCAAAAATACTTACGAACAGAATAGCCAGAATACAAAGTATTCGCGGTATCCAGTGTATGAATTTGATCTTCCCTTTCATCCCCTTGAGCTTAGATGCTCTATAGCAGGTTCCGGGACATGGTGAATACAGTTCTTAAGGCTTCTTAAATTTAGTGAGTTTTGTTGTTATCATCACTATGGTTCTAGTGATTATGGGTATGCATTGTCACCGAAAGGGACTATTATTGGTAGTGATCATATAATGGTTAAGCGTATCCAACAAATGCTCTCCTCTTAAATTCTTGGCAATGATCTTCCCATTGGGGGCGATAAGGAAGGAGGTAGGAAAAGTGTTAATTTGGTACACCTCTCTTATACCGTTTGATTCAGACTCCAGGGCCTGTAGCCATTGAATATCATATTTGTTTATCGCATTGGTTACAGCTTCCCGGGTATTGTTTACCGCAACTCCAAGAAACTCAATATCCTCCCGTTGGGTTCCGGCATAGGCTTTTTTAAGATTTGGGAGCTCATCTATGCAAGGTCTGCACCAGGTACCCCAAAATTCTAAATACAGGAACTTACCCTTGAAATCTGATAAGGCAAGGGAGTCGTTATTCTCCAGTTTTTTAATGTGGAAGGGTAGAGCATTAAATCCTACCGCTGTAGAATAGATCAACGTGTCTTTTGGCATTTTAAGGAGCTTCAGTTTTTGGGCTCCCGGGTCTATTCCGAGATTTTTGTAGATCCCGTTTTCCAAGAGAAGAAATTCGTTAAGATCGGCACGGTTATCGGGGTCGGTTGCTTTTGCAACAAAGGAGTGGTCATCAAAGGTGATGTTTACAAAACCATGACTTACCAGAAGTTCCTGACCCGATAGCTTTGTTTTAAAGTGTGTGGGGATATTGTAGATCAATCCACCTCTTTTATTGTCGAGGATCACCAGCTTTACGGTTTCAGAGACGATACCTTGATCCGAGCTTAATGCTACTTCAACTGCAGGAGCTTCCTGTATGACCTTTTCCAGGTCAAGATACGGACTCATTTTTTGAGCGATGTAGAGGGTTTCATCGCTAAAGTCCCTGTCATGGTCGGTGTCTATAATTTATTCCAGTTGGTTGGTGGCTGTTTTTCCAAAAGCGACATGAACGAAACAGTTTATGGGTTCTTCCGATAATTTTCGTCTGGTAAGATCAATATTCCACGACTGCTTAAGTTTATTGAAGAATTCTTCAGGAAGCTTCCCCGCATTATAATTTTGATAGGCAAACTGATGGGAGTCCAGCCAGATCTGGTCTACGTTACTATAGATCCAATGCTGCGGAACCCCGGTTGTTGGCATGGTAGTTTTTGCCCATTCGTTATTGTCGCTTTTAGGAGTCCAGTTGAGTGTAGCAAATTGCTAGGGGAAAGGACCATAGCCATCTATAGCTTCCAGGGGTAGTTCAATGATTGCCGTAGCTTCATTTTTATCTGTATTGCAAGCCAGGAGTAGAAGCAGCAAAGGAAGCCCGAGTATACGTTTCATAACACTTTATAATTTTTCAGGTTGGTTCAGGAATGATCTTTATTCCCGATAGATATATAGTCCTGAATATAAGAAAATAGTCGAAATTAAGTAGTTCCATATCTATTGATTACTTCCAGGGTAGCATGGAAAGGGTCACAGCTCTTTCTTCATCTTGAAGTTATTAAGTTCTATATCCATTCTCACTATGGTTTGTTCTTTCATCACTTCGAAACCCTGCTTCTCAAAAAATAGCCTTGCCGTCTTGCTAATGTCTGAGGTCAATTGACTATGTCCTTGTCTTAAGGCTTCTGCTTCGATCACCGTGTATAGTTTTTTGGCTATGCCCTGTCCTTGATGGTCTTTGTGAACATAGAAGAAGTCGAGATAATTGCCCTGGTCCAGGGTGGCGAATCCAATGATCTTGTTTTCCTTTTCTGCTACCAATACGTATTGATCTCTGATCATATCGCTCCAGCGCTTTTCGTTCTCCACGCTCGCGGTCCAGACCTTAATTTGTTCCGGAGTATAATCTTTACGGCATACTTCTTTGATGGTCTGTACAAAAAGTGTCTGCAGTTCATTCAGGTCGGAGACTGTTGCTTTACGTAAGGCTGTTGGTTGCGTCATGAGAGAAAAAAAGGAGGGGCAAGCCCTCCTCGTATAAATTTAGGTTTGGTTACGATCTATTTTAAGGTTTCATCCAGCCATTTAAAGAACTCTTTTTGCCATACGATCCCGTTCTGAGCGCTGAGTATCCAGTGGTTTTCATCCGGGAAATAGAGCAGCTTGCTTTTTATGCCCTGAAGCTGCGCAGCCTGGAAGGCTTCAAGCCCTTGTCCGATAGGCACCCTGAAATCCTTCCCTCCCTGGATGACCAGGATGGGGGTGTTCCAGTAGGCCACATAGTTTACCGGATTGAATTCATTGTAGGCCTTTTGGATCACCGGGTCGTCTTTCTTCCAATAAGGACCGCCGTAATCCCAGTTCAGGAAGAACAATTCTTCGGTGGTGCCGTACATGCTTCGGGTATTAAAAATACCATCATGGGCAATGAACGACTTGAATCTGTTCTCATGGATCCCGGCCAGCATGAATACAGAATACCCTCCATAACTGGCTCCTATGCATCCCAAGCGGTCATTGTCTACAAAAGGTTCTTCGGCCAGGGCATCGATAGCCGAAAGGTAGTCTTGAATAGCCTGGCCACCGTGATCCTTGCTGATCTGTTCATTCCATTCGACGCCATATCCGGGCATCCCACGGCGGTTGGGAGCTACGATAATATAGCCTTGAGCGGCCATAAGTTGGAAGTTCCATCTAAAGGAGTAGAATTGAGAGAGTGCCGATTGGGGACCACCCTGGCAATAGAGCAGGGTAGGGTATTTTTTAGATGGATCAAAATCCGGCGGATAGATAACCCATACCAGCATGTCCTTACCATCGGTGGTTTTTACGAGTCGCTTTTCGGTTTTGCTTTTCCCGATCTGGTCGTACATCGCATCGTTGACATGGGTGAGTTGTTTCATGTCTCCTTTCTTAAGGTCGACCGTATAGAGTTCTGAAGCACTATTGAAGGAGGTTCTGCTTACCACCAATTGATCTTTATATTCCCCAACGATCCCGGAAACATTGAAGTCGCCATCGGTGAGTTGTTCGATCACAGGAATCTTTCTCGCCAGTCCGGGGTTATCGACCACGAAAAGTTGAGTGGTTCCTTTTACCGGGGCTATAAAGTAGATGTTTTCACCATTAGCAGCCCAGTGAAAAGAATTCACCGTGCCGTCCCAATGTCCGGTAAGGTTTATGTTACCACCACGGGTTTTTACTATGATATCGTTCTTATCTGATTCGTAACCATCGCGCTTCATTTGCAACCAGGCCAGTTCCCCTCTGGAAGAGAATTGGGGAGCCGTGTCGTACCCTTTGTTGTCTGGGGTGAGGTTGGTGGTTGTCCCACTTTCAATATCATAGGCGAAGATGTCGGTATTCGTACTTACCGCGTATTCGGTGCCGTGCTTTTGCTTGGTCACATAGATCACCTGTTTGCCGTCCGGGCTCCATAGGTAATCTTCACTGCCGCCAAAAGGTTTTGTCGGACAGTCATAGGGTTGCCCCTCCATCAGGTCCTTGCCTTCTCCTTCATTGGATGTAGTGTACAAGAAGAGGTGGTCATACGCTCCATCTTCCCAGGTATCCCAGTGGCGGTAGTTCAGGGCGTCGTAGATGTAGACATCCGATTTTTTCAGTTCGGGATAAAAATCTTCCCCACTTACCTTCATCACTTTTACCGATTCGGTACCTAATCGATATTTACCGTCTGGTGATATCGCAGCATCCGGAAGATAATCTTCGGTGGAGGCGAGTTCTTTGGGAGTACCTCCTTCCACCGGAATAGCGTAATATTTTCGCGAAGAAGTATTTTCGGTGAGATCATAATGGGAAACACCGTAGATCACCTGGTCTTCATGTATCCCCATGCCGGAAACCCTGCCTAATTCCCAGAGTTTTTCGGGAGTAAGTGGTTCCTGTGCGGTAATAGGTAAGGTTAAAAGGAGGGCGATGAAGGATAGATAGAATAGTCTCATAATGATTAAATTGAACGTACCCCGAAATTACGAAAAAATGTATTGGGGAAGTCAACCTTCGCCAAGGCTACGGTTGATGATATGGGGGAGTGGGGAAATAGGGAGTAGCGAGGTCAACCTTCGCTAAGGCTACGGTTGATGAATAGGGAGTAAGGTTACGATGGTAAGAGGGCAGCGGTAGGATTAAAAAATCTAAAATCTAAAATTCAACATTCAAAATTCCTACCAACTCTTAACTCCTTACTCTTAATCCGGGTGATGTACAGATCACATGTCTTTTGCTATGATCATTGCTCTAAATTCCCGCCATTTGTCGGGGTCGCCATTTATGATATAGGTTTTTGGATTCTTGAAAAGCGCAGTAAGTCCGCCAATGGCGGCCCCCAGGCCACCACCTATGAGCGTACCTCCCATGAAACCTTCTCCGGCGGTATAGCCTAAAATGGTATCAGGATCGGCAGTAGCTGCACCCAGGATGGCTGCCGGGGCTCCTACTATTACAGCGCCCATAAAGACGTTATGGCCTGCTGACCGCTTGGTTTTTATCTTACCAATAGCGCTAAGGCCGATATCATAGATCTTGCCTTCGCGTTTTAATTGAAGAACGGTGTCGGAAACTGATTGGATCACACCCTTGTGCGTTTTATTTCTATTGAGGTCATAAACCCTGATAAATTCTCTGATCTCCATGGGTTTTTCCTGTGCATGGAGATTGAAGCCTACAGACAAGATGATGGCAAAGAATACATACTTCATCGTACTTTCTTTAAAGGTTAGGTAACCATCAGGGCACGAGAAGGCCGGAAGCAAAGAACATGGTCGAGGTCGTGTCGGGTAGCGTGAAGTTCCTTCAAACTGAGACGTATGGACAGAAGGTATTTGTTATATGAATTTCCACTATCTAAGTTACGAAATTCTAAAGGAAGTTTAGTCCTTGAATTAAAGCTGGGATGAGATTGCTATTGGGTACTGATCTTTTTTTTGATCCATTATACAGCGGGTGAAAAAACATGGACATTAGTGATCTGCTACCACCGATTTTCCATTCCATTGATAGCTTTTGAGTACTTCTACCGAATCAACTTCATATTGATCGTTGAGGTAAGACTTGACCAGGAGTATGTGGTCTTTTATGCCGAATTTTTGATTAGGGAAACGGTATTCGGTGATGGGGGTTGGTCCGTCACAATGCAGGTACTCTGTTTTCGGTAATTTGATGAGGGCTCCGTCTTTAGTTTTCAGGAAGTAGGTGGAATAGATATTTGAACAGCATACGTCGTAATCAGTTCTCAGATGGATCACCTCTGCTACATTGGAGAGGGATTGTCCGTTTGATACGGTAACCGAACTTTCGCTATAGGATTCGAGATCGGTTATTTTAAGGTCGTGTAATACTTTCCCATTTTCGTCTTTGAGGTATACCAACATGGTTTCTGGTTGTTTGCCGGAAGAAAAGGCTTTCCAATATGCCGATCTGGTGTCTTCATCAATATCAGTAACCGTGTATCGTGAGGTCTCCAGGAACTCACCGGTCGTTTGAGCGCCTGCGCGGGCATACAGCAGCGCTAAGCAGGATATCATGAGGTATTTGAACATATGCATTTTTGAGCTGTTTTTTTAGAGGAGCAGACGGATCTTTTTTATTGTAGCAGCGTTTCGATGCGCTTTAAATTTTCTGCATTCTTTCCGTAATCTACAATGGTGGTGACCACCTTCGGCTTGCTCCTTACTTCATATTCAAATCTGCCTTCGCCTTCCGACACCATGTCGATACGGATATTTTCTCCCCAGGATTTCCAGGTAATCCCCGACCTTAGCCATATCCCTTTGTCGGTTTCGGTGATCTTCATTTTACCAAACCTGGTATCTTTCCTGATCTTTTCCATCAAAGCATCAGGAGCCATCTGCGAAGTAAACCTTTTCACCTGGATCACCTCAAGATCGCTATCGCTAAAGGTAGTGCCATCTTTGTCTTTAAGGGATCTTTTATAGGAATACGCTGCGATGATGGCCATGGGTAAACCAAATCCAATACCACGTATAGCCATTTTCCATGGTTGGAGATCTTCCCCGGAGGTAAGTTCGAATGCGGTCATGATCCCCGTAAAGGTGATCCCTGTTATGAAAAACGTCCTGAGAAATAGTTTCGTGATCGGTGTCATGAGGTTTTATTTTGATCGATTACATATGATCATGAATTAAAGGAAGCGTTCCATCGCCACCCTGGCATCTTCAAGCCCCTTGGCGTATAAGGCTTCCAGCTCGGCTTTCGCTGCTTCGGTATCACCCAGCTTTGCCTTGATCACCGCTCTTGACATCTGAAAGTCTAAACGGTCGGGAGCAAGACTGATCGCTTTTTCTATATGCTTTAATGCCTTTTCGTGATCGGGTGTCGCAAATTGTTCAACGGTATGCCAGATCCCTAGATTGTTATGTGAAATAGCATTGTCGGGATCGTATTCCAGGGAATGCATAAAATCTGATGATGACAGCAATGCCACTCCAAGACTTAAATACAGTTCACCTCGAAATTGATAGATCTCAGAGAGCAACTTCCTGTCGGGGCTGTCTTTTTTCTTTTCAATAGCAATAGCGTCAGCATACATGTTCACAGCCATTTCAGGGTCGGTAGCCCCTTTGGCCAGAGCGAAGAGCAATCGCGGATCTGCCACTTTTTTATCGACAGGATGGATCTCGGGTTGCGTCTTTTTCTTTGGTTTGAAAAATTTGAACATAGCGTAGGTTATATCTAATTTAATTATGAATATAGTCTATAATTGTCGATTTACCAAAATGCCGGAGTCCCGGGGGTATTGGACGGATAAGACTCCGGGCCATAAAAAAAGCACCCGAACACGGGTGCTTCTCATTCATTTTTATGAACGTTTGTTTACATGATCTTACCAAAGAAGATCGCGTTCATCAGGAGTTTGTTTGTTCCGTACCAGAAGGCCCTGAAGTTGGTGTTATCGGTGAATCCGCTCACACGACCACGTCCCATTCTGTTGGTCTGAAAAGGAACGCTGTTCTTGAGCAGTTCCAGGTTCTCTTCTGAGATATAACCGCTAAGCAGTGGCTCGTTTGTATACACTATCGGATTGTAAAAACTCTGCTCATTAGGTTTTAGGTAGATGTTCGTATTGCGGAACAAGGCGATCTCATTGTTCTTATAACCCCAGTTTACCGGATGCGAGCGGTCGGTTTTGGCCTGGAAGATGGCACCACCCGTTACCTGAGCTCCGCGGAAGTTTCCGGCTTGCTCAAAGCTTAGTCCTTTTGCCTTCATAGGCTCTTCTGCCTTTTTTCTATCTGCTTTCAGGAAGCCATTGCTCATGAGCCAGGTTACCGAATCTCTGTACCCGATGAGGTTCCCCCCTTCGTTTACCCATTCTCGCAATGCACTGGTAGTTCTTTCGTCCATGGCATAGCTGCTCATGCTTGGTAATATGATGGTCGTATACTTTGAAAGGTCGGTACGGCTCATATAGCTCAGATCGAGTTTGGTGAGGGTAATATCGTACCGTTGATCGAACAGGTGCCAGATCTCTCCGGCGTCGTAAGAGCGTACGCCATTACCAACGACCATGGCGATATGCTGTGGTTTCAATGCTTCAAAATCGTTGCTTCCCAGGTCGATCCCTTTGGTGAGTCCGGTGCCTACGGCTGTGATATCGATATGACTTTCTTTGGCGATGGCACTTAATTTTTCATAGAGGGCATCGGAATCCAGTGCTTGTCCCTGTACCGGCACCATGATGGTTCCGTAGTCGTAGTTTTTTCCGCTAAGTTCAAAAGGCGTTTTACCCACTTTGGCTCTTAGTCCTGCATTCAAAATTGCGTTCAGGGCCTTTGGGGTGTAATACTCGTGCCATTCGAACAGGTAAGCGTATGGGCTCTTTCCGGATACCTTTCCTTCTTTGAGTGTTGGTGTTACCTGTGTGGCATTTTTTGGTGCGGACTTCACCTGGGCGTATTCCAGGTTAAAGGCTAGTGGGAAGGTCCATCCGCTAATGTCGTAAAAAAGGCTGTCTGTGAAGGTGGTGCGCTTTTCGAACATGGCTTGTACCAGTCGTGGATTCTTTTGGTTCTTAGGAACAATATAGCTATGTCCCGGAGTATAGGTCTTTCCGTTAATGGTCACGGGTTCTGTTGGCTCCAGGAGATCGATCTCATGACGCTTGAGGATCTCGGCCAGGTGATAGGCTTTTGCGGCATCTTTTTCATCACCGAAGATCCAGGTTTGTCCTTCTCCGGCCACGTCCTTAAAGAATCCTTGCTGATAGTTCAGAATATCTTCCCTCAGGGCATTTGCCGCCTGGAGCGTCGAGAGTCCGGTAGTGAACTGATTCCTGATGGTGAAGGGGAAAGTTAAAATTCCATTCTCACTCTCCTGGATATGACCTCTCGAACTTCCCTGCTCGAAGAGGATCCCAATACCGCCATTCACATCGGGGAAAGTAGATCCTTTTCCGTAATAATAGTCGTCGTAGTTCTCTTCAGAATAGTACAGGGAACCGATCTTGTCCAAAGCCTCGGCGTGGTATTTCCCGATCTCTTTGGTGAGCTTCTGGTTCATATCGGGAGACAGGGGGTGCACACGCATAGGTTCTCCCGGCTGGAAGAAGAAGGTGGAATTGGTGCCCATTTCGTGGTGGTCGGTAAGGATGTTCGGCTTCCATTTGTGAAAGGTGGCAATACGTGCACGGCTTTCAGGAAGCTGCACCGGCAGCCAGTCGCGGTTGAGGTCGAACCAATAGTGGTTGGTTCTTCCCCCGGGCCATACCTCGTGGTATTCCCTGTCGTTGTTATCTGCGGTAAGGTTCTTATTCTTATTGGTGTTCGCCCAGTAAGCAAAACGCTGCAGTCCGTCGGGGTTAAAGCTGGGGTCGAAGAGGATCACCGTATGCTTTAAGAGGTCTTCGATGGCGACTCCCTCGGCAGCTGCCAGGTGATAGGCCAGTGCCATAGATGCGTTAGATCCGCTGGGCTCATTTCCGTGAATGGAGAATCCCTGGTATACGACAATAGGCATATCGCTTACCGAGTGATTTCCCTTTCCGTCGGTAAGGGCCAGGTGTTCTTTCCGAATGTTCTCGAGGTTAGCATGATTATCGGGATGGGTAATGGTGAGCAGGATCAATGGTCGCCCTTCGAAAGTCGTGCCGCGGTTTTCCAGGGTAATACGGTCTGAAGCATTGGCCAGGGTTTGCATATAGGTGAGCAGTTTGTCGTGGGTAACGTGCCATTCTCCTACCTCATGTCCTAAGATGCTCTGAGGGGTGGGAATAGCCTCGTTATAGGTGGTGTTTTCCGGCAAATAATACCCCAGATCCGGTGTCTCCTGTGCCGAAAGGAATAGGGTACACATACATAGCAGTATGGATGATAGTGTTTTCATAATAGTGATGTTTGGATTTTTTGAAAAAAAAACCACCTTCCCGGAAGGAGGTGGCTTTTATATAAAAGTTGGTGTGGTTTAAAGGTCTTCGAAACTGATGTCGCTGATCTTTTCGGCGGTAGCACTCTCGCTAACCATCTCAGATTCCTCGTCCTCATTCAGTGTACTTTTCTTAAAGTCTTTCTGGTGACGTTCAGAGATCACTTCTTCTCCTTTCTCATCGATAACAAAGTTGGTCATCTCCTCGAGAATGTTCTGAAAAGCACTGAAGTCTTCTTTGTAGAGATAGATCTTGTGTTTTTTGTAGTGGTAAGATCCATCGTCGTGGGTAAACTTTTTACTTTCGGTTATGGTGAGATAATAATCTCCGGCTTTGGTGCTTCGTACATCAAAGAAATACGTTCGTCTTCCGGCTCTTAAAACTTTAGAGAATATCTCTTCTTTCTCTGCAAAACCTTTATCGCTCATAATCTCTATTAAGTGCTTAAATTAAATGTTAACAAAACCAAAAATGTAAAAAAAAATGAAATATAACAACAAATTCAGAAGTTTTCTTTTTCTGACAATTGACTTAAGTAAAGTTCCTTATAATAGCCTTCTTGGGTTATCAATTGATTATGAGAACCTTGTTGTTTTATGCGGCCATCTTCGAGTACGATAATTTTGTCGGCATTTTTCGCAGAAGAGATCCTATGGCTTACAATTATGGTGGTAGCCTGTTCTGAAACGGCCTTTAAATTCGCTAAGATCTCTTCTTCGGTTTCGGTATCTACGGCCGAAAGGCAATCGTCAAAAAGGTAGATCTTTGGCTTTTTGATCAGGGCCCTGGCAATGGAAACCCTTTGCTTTTGTCCGCCACTTAGGGTAACCCCTCTTTCACCAAGGACCGTATCATAACCCTTAGCGAATCCTTCAATATTCTCATGAACGGCGGCTTGCTTTGCAGCGTTGAGTATCTCCTCTTCTGAAGCGTCGGCCTTACCAAAACGAATATTATTGCCTATGGTATCAGAGAACAGGAAAGCATCTTGCGGCACGGTACCCGTACCTTCCCGCAGCGAATCCAGGTTGATCTCCTGTATAGGGGTGTCGTCTATAAAAATGGTTCCGGTGGTAGTATCGTGTAAGCGGGCCACAAGTTCCAGAAGGGTCGATTTTCCCGAACCTGTTTTTCCGATCACGGCCAGGGTTTCGCCCGGTTCTACGGTAAAGCTTACGCCGTTCAGGGCTGTGATGTTCGTATCGTCGTAGGTGAAGGTAACATCTTTGAATTCGATCTTACCTTGCAAGTTTACCGGTGGGGTATTGGGATTTTGGATCTCCGGTTCTTCCAGGAGGAATTCGTTAATACGCTTTTGAGAAGCCTCGGCCATTTGAACGATCGAGGTTACCCATCCGACCGTAGCTACCGGCCAGGTGAGCATGTTTACGTAAATAATAAACTTCAGGATCACCCCGGTAGAAGCGATCTCCCCATTGATATATTCGCGACCTCCCATATAGATCACAAAAAGGTTACTGATCCCGATCAGGAGGATCATAAGCGGAAAGAACCAGGAGTTGACCTTGGCCAGCGCCATGCTGGTGTCTTTTCCCTTTTGTGCCAGGGTATTCCATTCTTCGCTCTGACGCCCTTCGATACCATAGGCCTTGATCACTGAAATACCGGAAAAGGTTTCCTGGGTAAAAGTCGAAAGTTCAGACAGGAATTCCTGAACCTTAGTACTCCTCACGTGGATAATGCGGCTTATGCGGTAAATGAGTACCGAAAGAAAGGGGAGGGGGATCAGGGTATACATGGCCAATTTGGGTGCCGTGTAGAACATGAGTGGGATCACACAAACAAAAAGGGTGAGGGTTTGAATGCTGTACATCAGGGCAGGCCCCCCGTACATGCGCACTTTACCCACATCTTCGCTAATGCGGTTCATCAGGTCGCCCGTGCGGTTTTGTTTGAAGAAGCTCAGATTGAGACGTTGGTATTGTTCAAATACCTCATTCTTCATATCGTATTCGATATAACGCGAAACGTTGATAATGGTTTGACGCATTAAAAACGTAAACAGAGCAGTGAGCGCTGCCGATCCTATAATAATAATGATGTTTCTGAGCAGGATGGCCTTGATACTGTCAAGGTCTTTGGTCTCGTTAAGCAGGTAGGGTTCAATGGCGTCTACAGAATACTGAATGTACTCGGGCATGACCAGGGAGAATACCCTGGCAATAATGGTAATAAGGATACCAATGAACAGCTTACCACGGTATTTGATAAAAAATTTGTTAATGTATCGAAGTTCCTTCATAGCAATGGTCGAGATCACATAAGATTAATAATAATGCAATAAAAAACCCTGTATTTGTGATAGTTGTGAATTAAGTATTACTTTTGCCCTCGATTTTTGAAATAATCACAACTCAAACGATATAGTTGAATTAAATCCTAAACAATGATTTCAGAAGTAATGGCTTCGGCTGAAATTAAAAAAGTTGACCCGGTTTTTGGTCAGCTTTCCTTTAACGATCACGAACAGGTTGTTTTTTGCCAGGACAAAGATACAGGTTTAAAGGCAATAATCGGAATTCACAATACGGTGTTGGGACCAGCCCTTGGAGGTACCCGTATGTGGAATTATAACAGTGAGTGGGATGCCCTGAACGATGTGTTGCGTCTCTCGAGAGGGATGACCTATAAATCGGCCATCACCGGACTCAACCTCGGTGGAGGGAAGGCCGTGATCATCGGGGATGCCAAAACCCAGAAAACTCCGGAGCTTATGAGACGCTTTGGGGAGTTCGTAGATTCTCTTGGTGGAAAGTATATCACTGCTGAAGACGTGGGAATGGAAACCGCCGATATGGATACCGTTCGTGAGGTGACTCCTTACGTTACCGGAATTTCTGAGGAAAAAGGCGGTGCCGGAAATCCGTCGCCTATTACAGCTTATGGTGTATTCATGGGAATGAAGGCCGCTGCTCACTATTGCTTTGGTGATGACAGCCTTGAAGATAAGAAAGTGCTCGTTCAAGGCGTTGGACACGTAGGTGAGACCCTGGTCGATTACCTAACCAATGAAGGGGCACGCGTATTTATCTCTGATATCAATGAAGAGCGTCTTCAGGAGCTGAATAGAAAATACAAGGCCAATATCCTTGGCGGGAATGACGTGTATACGGCCGATGTAGACATCTATGCGCCTTGTGCATTAGGTGCTACGCTGAACGATGAGACCATCACTGCCTTAAAGGCCAAGGTGGTGGCAGGTGCTGCTAACAACCAGCTGGAAGACGAATTGCGTCATGGGCAAATGCTTAAAGATCGCGGGATCGCTTATGCGCCCGACTTCCTGATCAATGCAGGTGGTATCATTAATGTGTTCGCCGAACTCGAAGGTTATGGTAAACACGAGATCATGAGAAAGACCGAGAACATCTATAATACGACCCTCGAGATCTTTACACACTCCGATAAACACGGAACAACAACCCATAATTCGGCCCTGAGCATTGCGCAGGAACGTATTGATACCCGTAAAATGGAGGGTAAAAAATAAGTTGGGTTTCTAAAATAGTCTTATTTTTGCAAGGCGAAAGTTCTTAGTGACTTTCGCCTTCATATTTTTAATCGTTTTATAAGTTCTTTTAGCATGTTAACAAGGAGACATATCAGGGTGAAGGTGATGCAGTCGATCTATGCCTTTATTCAATCTCAGGATTCTGACCTGAAGAAGGAAGAGAAATTTTTAAATGCAAGCATGGAGAATATGTACGGGCTTTATCTCTACCTCCTCGGACTCCTTGCAGAGATCAGAGATCACGCTGAAGAACAATTACAACTTTCCCAGAAAAAGTACCTGGCGACCAACGAAGACAGGAATCCCAATCGAAAATTCGTAAACAATGCCCTATTGCGCCAACTCTCTCAGGACGAGGCGTTGAAAGAAAAGCTCGCCAACCGTTCCCTGAGCTGGGAGCTCGATGATGAATACATTAAGATCCTTTGGAAGGCCATACAGGAAAGTAAGCAATACGAGGCGTATATGGGTTCGGGTAAGAGCGACTTTGAAGAAGATAAAAAGTTCGTTCACGATATTTATCAAAAGGTGATCGCACCTAATGATAAGCTCTTTGAACACCTCGAAGATAAAAAGCTTACCTGGATAGACGACCTCCCCCTGGTGAATACCTTGATCCTTAAAATGATCAAGAAGACAACGAAGGAGGCGGCAGAAGATTATTTCTTCCCTGCCTTGTATAAAGATGAGGACGATATGGAGTTTGCCAAGACACTGTTTCGAAAGACCATTCTCAATGATGAAGTGATCCAGAAGGAGATCGAAGGGAAAACCCCGAACTGGGATACCGAGCGTATTGCCGAAATGGATAGTATACTTTTGAAAATGGCGATCTGCGAATTTTTAAAGTTCCCTTCTATCCCGGTGAAAGTAACCATTAACGAATACCTGGAGATCGCCAAAGAATATTCTACACCCAAGAGCAGTATTTTTATTAATGGTATCCTCGATAAATTGGTCAAAGAATACCAGACCAATAATTCCTTAAATAAGGTAGGACGCGGATTGATGTAAAGGAAATATTTCTTTACATTTGGGACCGTTAGAGACTTAACGATATTAATTTTACCTGTGACTTACAGGTATGCTATTGTAACACAAATCAAAACCAGTATTATGAAAAAAGCGATCTTTTTATCCGGAGTAGTAGCTTTTATGGCTTTTACTTCTTGTAAGGAAAATGCTTCAGAAAAAATTAAAAGTGAGAACGTAGAAATGGCTGAGCAAAGAGATCAGGCCAATTCTAAGCACGCAGTGATGACCTTCGAGGCTACCGACCACGATTTCGGTAAAATCGTTCAGGGTACACCTGTAGAGAAAGTGTTCACTTTTACCAATACCGGAGATGCACCGCTTATCATTACCAATGCCAGCAGTAGCTGTGGGTGTACTATTCCACAATACCCTCAAAACGAGCCTATCGCTCCGGGAGAGTCTGGAGAGATTCTTGTGAAATTTAACGGTAGCGGAATGAACGAGGTGAACAAAACCGTTAGGCTTATTACCAATACCGAAAAAGGGACCGAGCAGCTTCGTATCAAGGCTTTTGTAGAGCCTAAAGATGCAGCCCAATAAGCGGTTTCCTGAATTATAAATTATTTAAACCATTTAAATGGAGGCATTAAATCAATTTGCTCCTTTTATCCTGATCTTTGCGGTAATGTATTTCTTTATGATCCGCCCGCAGATCAAGAAGCAAAAACAGGAGAAGAAATTTGCATCAGAACTTAAAAAAGGTGATCGTGTGATCACCAAAAGCGGACTTCATGGTAAGATCGTCGATCTTGGAGAAGACGACACTTGTATTATCGAGACCATGGCCGGAAAAATGAAGTTCGAGCGTTCAGCACTTTCGCTGGAGCTCTCTCAGAAACTTCAGCCTAAAGCTCCTGCTAAGAAGTAATTCACCAGAGTATATGCAATAATAAAAAAGCACCGTGATCACGGTGCTTTTTTTATGTTCTGTATTTGTCGTTTAGGCCCATACCCGAACGAATAAGTTCTCCAATACCTTTTGCAGTCGCCTTTGCTGTGTGCTTTCGCGTTTGGCCTCGGCGATATGTTCCGAAAACTCTCTTTTCTTGAAAGGTGGAAAGGCCTCATATACTTGTTTTAATGCAGTATCATTTGCTAGGGCTTCGTGCAATAATGAGTGAGGCTTGGTGTTCGTGGCAGCTTTATTTGCTACCGATGGCTTAGGAGCCTCGTGAACGGCGGCCAGCTCTAAAGTTTGTTTGAGGTAGGCCCTTACATGTTCCTTGTCGATCTCGTCGATACCGGAGAATTTCCATTGTCTCAGGTATTTGGTTTTCCCTTCCTGTACATTTTCTAAATGGCCAAAAGCATCCTCCAACAGATAGCCTTCGTAGAACCAAAGGGAGAAATGGTTTTTAAAGGCGGCTATCCCTACCAGGTTTCGTCCGTATGCCGTATACACCGGGGCTTTCCATTTAAGGGTTTCCTGAAAAGGGTGTTCCAGTAACAGGCTCCTCAGGGTCTTAAGGGCGCTGCTCCATCGCGGGTTCTTTTCAATATAGGTCGCTATTTTATCCATGCCGGAGTTAACAGATTACGGTTTTCAGTTAGCAGTTAGCGGTTTGCAGATTAAATCCTTCAGCCTACCGAATAAGGCGTATAGCTTACAGCATTTTTTCACGCATCAGCCTTCACTCCTCTCAGTTGTGGTTAACAGTTTTCAATTTACGGTTTAGAGCTCAAAGCCTACCGCGTACAGCTTACTGTATTTTAGCCTTCTTCACTCATCACTCATCACTCATCACTCTTCACTACTCCCTATCTATATTTATCAGCTGTTAGCTCAGCGATCTTCACGATCACCTTGGTAGCTTTTTCCATGCTTTCAACAGGCACGTATTCGTATGGCCCGTGAAAATTGTGTCCTCCCGCAAAGATGTTCGGGCAGGGTAGACCCATATAGGATAGCTGTGAACCGTCGGTACCACCGCGAATCGGTTTAATAATAGGCTCGATATCCAGGTCTTTCATGGCCTGTTCTGCAATGTCTACAATATGCATTACGGGAGCTACCTTCTCTTTCATGTTAAAGTACTGGTCCTTGATCTCCAGGTTGGCTACATCCCCGTACTTGTTGTTCATATTGGTAACCATCTGCTCCAATAGCTCCTTGCGGGCCTGGAACTTATCGCTGTCGTGATCTCTTATGATCCCTTTCACTACGGTAAGCTCTACTTCACCGTGAATATCGGGGAAGTGAAAGAATCCTTCCCTTCCTTCGGTGTGCTGAGGGACTTCGTTTGCAGGAAGCATGCTCAGGAATTCTGTGGCGTATAATACTGAATTTTGCATCTTCCCCTTGGCGTATCCCGGGTGAACGCTCTTTCCTGTGAACCTGATCTCTGCAGATGCCGCGTTAAAGTTCTCGTATTCCAATTCTCCGATCTGTGAGCCGTCCATGGTATAGGCCCATTCGGCACCGAATTTGGCAACATCGAACTTGTGCGCCCCTCTACCGATCTCTTCATCGGGGGTGAAGCATACGCGAATCTTACCGTGTTTGATCTCAGGGTGCGCGATGAGGTATTCCATGGCGCTTACGATCTCGGTGATCCCGGCTTTGTCGTCGGCTCCGAGGAGGGTAGTCCCGTCTGTAGTGATCAGGGTTTGGCCTTTATAAAGCTTAAGGTCTTCAAAATAGTCTGGAGAGAGTACCATTTTACCTTCTTTGTCAAGGGTAATGTCCTTACCATCGTAATTCTCGATGATCTGCGGATTCACATTGGTGCCTGAGTAATCGGGAGAGGTGTCAAAGTGTGCCACGAATCCGATCACGGGAACGTCGTGGTTTACATTAGCAGGTAGGGTAGCCATGACGTAGGCGTTCTCGTCTATGGTCACCTCTTCCATGCCTATTTCTTTGAGTTCGTCGACCAGTAAATTGGCCAGGTCCCACTGTTTTTCGGTACTGGGAGTGGCTTCAGATGCAGGGTCGCTCTGTGTGTCTATAGTGATGTAACTAATAAATCTGTCCTTAATATTTTTCATGGATCTTCATTTTCCCCAAAAATACTACTTTCACCAGCAATCACAGGGATGCAATCCCCTAAAAAAAAGCTTCGCTATGTAGGGGGATTCATTTATTTTTGCTTAAACATTAAACTTCATGTATAAGTCCCTTATTCGTCCCCTGCTTTTTAAGTTCGATCCGGAAGATGTTCACCATTTTGTTTTTGGAGCTATTCGCTTTATACACCGTATTCCCGGAGTGCCTTCCTTGATCAGAGGGATCTTCCAGGTAGAGGATAAACGTCTTGAAAGAGAGGTTTTTGGCCTTAAGTTCAAGAACCCTGTGGGGGTTGCAGCCGGATTTGATAAGGATGCCAAGCTTTTTCAGGAATTGTCAAATTACGGCTTCGGATTTGTGGAGATCGGGACCTTAACCCCAAAGCCCCAGCCGGGAAATCCGCGCAAGCGCCTGTTTCGTCTTAAAGCAGACCAGGCTATTATAAATCGCATGGGGTTTAACAATGGCGGTGTCGATGAGGCCGTTGAGCGCCTAAAGAAAAATAAGAACGTTCTTATCGGGGGAAATATTGGTAAGAATAAGGTCACGCCTAACGAAGAGGCTGTAAATGACTATATCTACGCTTACAATGCCTTGTTCGACTATGTGGATTACTTCGTGGTGAACGTTAGTTCGCCCAATACTCCAAACCTGAGGGCCCTTCAGGATAAGGAGCCGCTTACCCACTTGTTGAATACACTCCAGACCTTGAATAAGAAAAAGGAAGCGCCAAAACCTATACTTCTTAAGATCGCTCCGGACCTTACCGATGATCAACTTACCGATATCATTGATATCGTTAATACTACGGGTATCGCCGGGGTCATTGCGACCAATACTACTATTGGCAGAGACGGACTCAAGGATGCGAATAAGGAAGAGACCGGCGGACTCAGCGGAAAGCCCTTAACGGCTAGATCTACCGAGGTGATACGCTTCCTGGCGGAAAAAAGTGGGAAGTCGTTCCCGATCATCGGGGTAGGAGGGATACACACTCCCGAAGATGCGATCGAAAAACTCGAGGCGGGTGCCGACCTGGTACAACTATACACCGGATTTATCTACGAAGGTCCGGCTTTGGTAAAGGCCATTAATAAAAAGTTGCTGGACTAATTTTGAATGCCGAGATCCTCTTAGCCTTTGTGCTTTCTTCAGGTGTTCTGGCCCTTTCTCCAGGGCCCGATAATATCTATGTGCTTATGCAGAGCCTGGTGCACGGGGTTAAATACGGGATGGCTACCGTGGGCGGACTCATGACCGGGTGCCTGGTACATACTTCCCTGGTGGCTTTTGGCGTTTCTGCCCTCATACGTCAAAGTCCATGGCTGTTCACCGCGATCAAGATCTTTGGTGCGGGATACCTGTTCTACCTGGCGTTTATGGTGTACAGGAGTAGCGGGCAGATCGACCTTAATGAAGGGGTTCCCAAAAAGAAGCCTTCAGCACTGTTTGTGCAGGGCTTTTTTATGAATGTGCTCAATCCTAAGGTATCTATATTCTTTCTGGCCTTTTTTCCCGGTTTTCTGTTTAGCGACGCTATGAACACGGTGGGGCAGTTCTATGTGCTCGGACTATTGTTCATCTTGGTATCCGGGATCATTTTCTCTCTTATCGCCATGCTGGCAGGGCGTATTTCGGGGTATTTAAAAAGACATAAGCGCAGCGGACTCGTCTTCAAATGGGTGCAAATTGTAGTGTTCGTGCTTATAGGTTTCTTTATTCTGCTATCAGAAAATTAATTGTTTATAGGTAAGAGGTTCGTTATCTTTGGTGGAATTGCCAAATTCCGGGTATGAACAAATTTCTCATCTTTGATATGGATGGGGTGCTCGTAAACAGCGAACCCTTTCATAAGGAGGTCCTTCTTGATGTTTTTAAAAGGCGATCGCTGGTTATGAGTGATGCCTATTACAGTAGTCTTGTGGGGATGGCCAATCGCGCTATTTGGGAAAAGGCCAAAACCGATTTTGATCTTGAAGAACCTGTACCCGACCTTATGCATACGCATATGGAGCGGTTGTTCGACATGCTTGAAGATCGGGATATTCCGCAACCGGAAGGCATGCCTGAATTACTGCAGCGATTGCGGCAAAGTGATATTCGCTGCTCTTTAGCTTCATCCAGTCCGATGCGACTTATCAATGCTTTTACAGACCGATTGGGGATCGATGATCTCCTTGATCATAAGGTAAGTGGTGAAGACCTGGAGCGAAGCAAGCCCTTTCCCGATATCTTCCTTCGTGTGAGTGCGCTTTACGGCGTTGCTCCCGAGCATTTCTGGGTGATCGAGGATAGCGGTCACGGAGTCAGGGCGGCTGTGGCGGCCGGCATGAAATGCATAGGGTATATCAATCCCGATTCAGGGGCTCAGGACCTGGGGCCGGCACATATGAAGATCGACCATTTTGATACACTAAATGATACGGTACTGAATACATTATGGAGCTAACCGATAAAGTGAAACTCATTGAATGTCCGCGCGATGCCATGCAGGGCATACGCGATTTTATTCCTACCGAAAAAAAGGTGGTATACCTGCAGGCCTTATTGCGCTGCGGATTTGACACCATAGATTTTGGAAGCTTTGTATCGCCAAGAGCGATACCGCAAATGCGGGACACTGCCAAGGTGCTGGACAGGCTCGACCTGAGTGCGACGCAAAGCAAACTCCTCGCGATCGTAGCCAACGTTCGTGGTGCTAATGATGCTTCCGGTTTTGAGCAGATCGACTACCTGGGCTATCCGTTTTCGATCTCCGAGAACTTTCAGATGCGTAATACCCATAAGACCATAGCAGAGAGCATTGATGTCCTTCAGGAGATCCTAGAGATCGCCGATGTCTCCGGGAAAGAAGTGGTGGCCTACCTGTCTATGGGATTCGGTAATCCTTATGGGGATCCCTGGAATGTTGATATTGTAGCAGACTGGACCGAGAAATTGCATAAAATGGGCGTTCGCATCTTATCGCTTTCCGATACGGTGGGCACTTCGACCCCCGAGGTGATCTCCTATATATTTAGCGGACTCATTCCTGCGTATCCTGAAATGGAATTCGGAGCCCACCTGCATACTACCCCCGATACTTGGTTCGAAAAGGTCGATACTGCTTACGGGGCCGGATGCCGTAGGTTCGATGGTGCTATTCAGGGGTATGGCGGTTGCCCAATGGCCAAGGATAAACTTACCGGAAATATGCCTACCGAAAAACTCCTTTCGTATATGAATAGTAAAAAGGCCGACTGTGGGGTCCGGGCAATGAGTTTTGAAAGTGCCTATAACGAGGCGTTAAAGATATTCGGAGCTTATTTTTAAAGATGGTGTTACACCATAAAAAAGTCCCCTGTTCATAAGAAAGGGGACTTTTTTTATGTTAAGATACAGTATGATCTAGAATCCGAAGCGTAGCCCGCCATAGGCTGCGAACGGAAGTCCCGGGCGCAGTCCTGCCGGAACGCGCGACACGGCATAGGTCTCGTTTAAAAGGTTCGAGATGTTCCCTGTGAGACTCAGGTGCTTTGTCAGGTGGTAGTTCGCCGCCATGTCTATAACAAAGTTCGAAGCTACTTCCTGGTCGGCAGGTATTGCACCACTTCCGGCCTGGGTTCTGAAGGCCCCGTTGTAACGCCCTGAAAGGTTAAGGTCAAAACGCTTGTGAACAAGGCTGAGCATAGCGTTGAACTGGTGCTTGGAGATATAAGGCATCTCATCGCCAACTGCCACATCGCCCCAGAGTTCGTCTGAGCTGCTGAAACTGTTTCTGAATTCGCTATCGGTGTAGGTGTACCCAAAAGTAACAGGCAGTGAGAATGCTTTATTCTCTTTAAGGAATTCGTAGTTCAGTAAAACTTCCATACCTATTACATTTACCTCCCCGGCATTGAACTGATCCAGGTTTCCGGTACCTCCGGTAGCAGCAAAGTCGCTCCCAAGAAGATTGCTGTAGTCGTTGAAAAAACCAATGAGTTCTCCGCTTAGCAGGCCAAAGCTGAATCGCGATCCCAGCTCGTAGTTGATACTTTCTTCTGCATCCTGGCCTTCGGTACTTCCCGGAGGAGAGAATCCTTTGTGAATACCTCCAAATACACTTACCCTGTTGTCGAGGTTGTAGTTGAATCCGATGCCCGGGATCCATACATCTACCTTGTTCTCTCTGCTGGAAAGGTCGATCCCTGTTCTGTCTACATCGTTCTTTCCGTAATCGTCCCGGGCAAGGGTCATGCTTTCAAAACGCAGTCCGGGAGTTAGGGTCAGGTCTTTGTATTTGAACTTGTACATGGCAAAGGCCGCCAGTGCCGTGGCATTGTGTATGCGGTTAGAGTCGGTACCTGGAATACCGGCCGTTTTCAGGTTCATGATACCATTGGTTATGCTGTAATCGTCTACCCATTGAAAACGATCCATTTCGTCGGTGTGGTAGCGAAGTCCGATCTCGATATCGTGAAAGGTTTGGTCGCCTCTCCAGTGGTAGTCAAGCTTGGTCTGTACCCCTCTGGAGTCGTATGCTCGGTTGTTGGCCTTTACCATCAAGGCATCACCAGCATTGTTTGCAGCGCCGCTAACCACAGCGTACTCTTCGGTATAGGTGAACGGATCGTTCATGATGCTGGCAATACCAACACTACCGTTACCGGCATCAACCTTGTCCAGTTTATACCAGTTTCTTTTAAAGGAGTTGATGTAACCGGTGGTGCTGATGCGAAAATCCTTGCTGAGGTCGAGCACGTGCGTAGCCGTAAATTGGGTGTGCTCATTATCCATATTATCGATCTGCGTTCCCGCATACCTTCTGAAGGGCGTAGCGTTGAAGTCGTTTTGAGATAACCCGAGGTAGGTTTCGTTCGAATCTTCATCGCCATATTGAAATTTAAGGGTAAGCGATTGCTTAACGGCTGCCTCAGGATCGGTGTTCACTCTGAATTTTGCTACCAGGTCGTTCTTGTCGAAACCGGTGTTGCCACCATTGTCAAGATCTTTGAATCCGTCGGAAGTGTAATTGAGGTATTCGATCATATAGCCAAAATGCTTTCTGCTGTCGCCAATGCGAGCCTGTGCCCTGGTGCTGTTGAACGAACCGTAAGTAGCTTCAGCCATACCGGAGAAATTGTCTGGAATAGGGGTAGAGATCAGGTTGATAGCACCTCCGGTGGTATAGGGCCCGAATTGTACCTGGCTACTTCCTTTAAGTACTTCCACAGCGTGCATACGTGCTATGGTCGGGAAGTAATAGGCGGCAGGAGCACTATAAGGGGCGGGGGCTATAAGTACACCGTCTTCCATAAGGGTGATCTTGGCGCTTCGCTCAGGAGACGTACCGCGTAAAGAGATGTTCGGACGAAGCCCGAATCCGTCTTCCTCGTACATATTCACTCCGGGAACACTCTTAAGCACACGATTAATATCGGTGTAGTTGAATTTTTGAATTTCTGCGGGAGAAATATAATAGGAAGAACCGGTGCGGTTTCTCGCTTCAAACTTGCTTCCAAAGATCACATTGGCAGAAAGTACCACCTCGTTGAGTTTGTATATCGAGTCGAGTGTGGTTAGAATAGGGTCGTTTTCTTGTTCTTGCTCTTTTTCCTGGGCGAACGTCTGTCCGAGGAAGATCATGCAAAAGATAAGGGGGAGGTATTGCTTTAGAGTCATCTTATTAAGACTAATTAAAAATAAATTCAAATTCTTAATGCAAAGTTAAAATGGAGTTTTGATTGACCCAAATTTATTTAGATTAATTATAGATAGATAAGTAAATTTTATGTGATCCCCGGTTTTCACTTGTATTATTTATGGTAATCTCCAGGCGACAGGGAAGGGGTGTATTTTTTGAACCAGGTTTAGCAACTATTGGAATGATCCTTAAACGTGTGTTTGGCCTTGCAGGATATTTCATTTTAGGTGGGATTGAATCGCGATAATCTACTTCATGAATGACCGCTTAAAACTGTAGAATGTCGTGAGATCATGGATGGAAAGTGGGCATCATGGAAAGGAATAGGAGGTCAGGTACCGGATGCTGCCTTACCGTTTTCACAAGATCGGGATCTGTATTGCATAGGTTATCAAGGCTTTATGTTCTTGAGGTTAACAGGGATTATCTGTCTAAATACAATCATAATGTATTTTTATTTGAAATTAATCTAAATAAGTTTTGACTTCCTGCTGTTCGTTATTATTTTTGTTTCCCGAAATCAAACATTATTTAAATTTAATCTAAATAAAAAGATGAGGAAACGATTCTTAGGCATAATTGCCCTTGCACTACTTACCACTGCTTGTTCAGACGACGATAATCAAATGGATATGGGGAACATCCAGGCCCCTTCAACGTACGAATTTACACGTGACGGTGCGTCTACTGTTAGTTTCAGTGGTCAAACAACAAGAATACAAATGGGGGAGGCCTTAGGGAAGGCACTTATGGACCCTGCTACCTCTTCAGAAGCACTAAAAGCGATGTACGCTCACGAGGCAGGGACACCTAATTTTGACGATGAGACGCTTAACGCTTCTTCTAAGAATATCCGCAGCAAAGTAGCTGCATCAAGAGATTATTTCTTTACCAACAGCACGCTTTCTGCTGCGATCAAACAGGATTTTGAAACATGGATAGACGGACAGGCCAATGAGGTGTTTTCAAGCTGGAACCAGGAAGCTGCAGCCGGAGTTCCCGGATTTATCCAGGAAGCCGGTGGGGGATCTGTACGTTATGTAAACGCCAAGGGTCTGGAGTACGATCAGATCGTGATCAAAGGACTTATCGGTGCGTTAATGACCGATCAAATGCTCAATAATTACCTGAGCGTATCGGTGCTTGACGAAGGGGCCAATCGTGCTAACAATGATAATGGTGTAACCGAGGAAGGTAAGTCGTATACTACCATGGAGCACAAGTGGGATGAGGCCTACGGCTATCTTTACGGTACCGAAGGCAACCCTGCATCACCGATTCTCGGAGCCGATTCTTTCCTCAGTAAATACCTCGGACGTATGGAGGGGGATCCAGATTTTGCAGGGATCGCTCAGGAGATATTTGATGCTTTTGCTCTTGGTAGACAGGCGATTGTGGAGAAGAATTACGAACTTCGCGATGCCCAGGCAGATATCATTCGTGAGAAAGTTTCTATGATCATCGGTGTTAGAGCTGTCTATTATTTGGAATATGGAAAGCAGGCTTTTGCAGCAAACGACAAGGCTGCGGCTTTTCACGACCTTTCTGAAGGGGTAGGGTTTATCTATAGCCTTCAGTTTACCAGAAATCCGGAGACCAACCAACCGTATTTCACCCATGAGGAGGTGACCAATTACCTGGAGACCCTGCTTGCAGGAAATGGGTTTTGGGATGTAGAGGCTTCAACACTGGAGAATATGGCTGCCGAAATTGCTGCCAGATTCCCTTTCACCGTAGCCGAAGCACTGTAATAACCTTCTCGAAAGAATAGAAAGAACCGAAAGGTGAGTATAATAAATGAAGTGAGTTATGATACGTTTTGTTAACCGATCTTTAGCATGCTTGTGTGCTGTGGTGCTTTTTACCGCTTGCAGCAGCAGCGATAATGGTAATGGAGGCACGCCTCAGGACCAGTTCGACAGACAGGCAATGCTTACAAACTGGGCCGATAATATCATTATTCCTGCTCTGGCAGACCTGGAAAGCAAGTTGGCGGTCTTAGATGATGCGGCGAATAGCTTTGCCGGTAGTCCGGATCAGGCAGGTCTCGATCAATTGCGCAGTGCCTGGCTTGACGCCTATGCTACCTGGCAGTACGCAGAGATGTTCAATATAGGAAAGGCGGAGGAGTTACAGTACAATTTCCAAATGAATGTGTACCCCGTTTCTACTACCGACGTGATGAATAACATTGCATCCGGAACCTACGATCTTTCCAGTGTGAATAATCAGGATGCGGTAGGGTTTCCGGCGGTAGATTACCTCATTCACGGGATCGGAGTTACCGATGCAGAGATCATCGATCAGTATGTGAGTTCTGCCGATGCTGCGGGGTATAAAACCTATCTTACCGATCTTACTGCCCGAATGGTGGCTTTAACCGGCGAGGTGGCAGGCGATTGGAGTACCTCTTATCGCGATCAATTTGTGAACAATACGGCCAATACGGCTACAGGAGCTGTAAACAAGCTTACCAACGATTTCATTTTTTATTACGAAAAAGGATTGCGCGCCAATAAGATCGGGATCCCTGCAGGAGTCTTCTCAACCCAACCCTTGCCAGACAGAGTAGAGGCGTATTACGGTAGTGTTTATTCTAAGATGCTCGCCATGACCGCTCTGAATGCTGTTCAGGATTTCTTTAACGGAAAGGCCTATGGAGGTTCTTCTGTTGGGGTGAGTTTTGACGACTACCTCGACTACCTCGAATCCATTCAAGGGGGAGATGGACTGGCAGGATCGATCAATGGGCAGTTCAACTCGGCCAGGTCACAAATGGAAATGCTGGGCGACGACCTATCGCAACAAGTAACCACAGATAACGCAGCAATGACCCGTACTTACGATGAGCTGCAGAAGGCTGTTGTCCTCTTGAAGGTCGATATGGTACAAAAAATGAATATTACCATAGATTACGTCGATGCAGATGGCGATTAATTTGTTAGCGACACTGGTTAATTCTTAAGATATTGAATGTCCCCGGTCTTGATGGCCGGGGTTATTCGTGTTTATGCAGGCGAACTTGAACACATACCTTCAACGTACTACCGATGCGGCCCCCCTTGTGGTCTTCAGGGTGTTTTTTGGCATCATGATGCTGCTTAGTATTATCAGGTTTTGGAGCAATGGGTGGATCGAAAAGCTTTACCTGGAGCCAAAATTTCATTTTTCGTATTACGGTTTTGAATGGGTAAAACCGCTGGGTAATGCTACCTATATTCTCTTCGCGGTCTGTGGGGTTGCGGCTCTGATGGTTGCGCTTGGCTACAGGTACAGGCTGTCTATCGCCCTGTTCTTTCTGTCGTTCACCTATATCGAACTGATGGATAAAACCACCTATCTCAATCACTATTATTTTATAAGCATCCTCAGTTTTCTGATGATATTTCTTCCGGCCAATGCGCGGTTTTCGCTTGATGCACTGAGAAAGGGAAGGGCATATATGGAGGTGCCAGCCTGGGCCATCGATGCAGTAAAGTTGATGCTGGGTATTGTGTATTTTTACGCAGGTCTGGCCAAGATCAATTCCGATTGGCTCTTTCGGGCCATGCCACTCAAAATATGGTTGCCCTCCAGGTTCGATCTTCCATTGCTGGGCAATACCTTCATGCAACAGGAATGGTTTCACTATGCCATGAGTTGGGCCGGGATGGTCTACGATCTGTCTATCCCCTTCTTATTACTGTACAAGCAAACACGACTTTTGGCCTTTGCCCTGGTGGTGTTCTTTCATGTGTTTACCCGTGTGCTCTTCCCGATAGGGATGTTCCCTTATATCATGATCGTTTCTGCACTGATCTTTTTCGATGCGGGATTACACCATAAGATCATATCCCGGATCAGGCATGCAGGGCGTATTGCCGGAATAGGAAAGAGCACTGCCAACCTTGAGCCATTCGGGGTTTATCCCATTAAGGGGTGGCAGAGAAAAGGCATACCGGTTATCCTTACGCTATTTTTTACGCTTCAATTGGTGGTGCCGTTCCGTTACCTGGCTTACCCCGGAGAGTTGTTCTGGACCGAAGAAGGTTTCCGGTTTTCGTGGCGGGTAATGCTTATAGATAAGGTGGGGTATACCACGTTTACCATTGTGAATGGGGAGACAGGGGAGGCTTTTGAAGTTGATAATACTGATTTTTTAACCTCTTTTCAGGAGAAACAAATGAGCTTTCAGCCTGATTTTATTTTGGAATACGCTCATTTTCTGGGCGATCATTTTAGCGCCCAGGGCCATGAACATGTACAAGTGTTTGCAAAAAGCTATGTAGCCCTGAATGGCAGGACCGGTAAGCCCTATGTCGATGAAAAGACAGACCTTTACCGCGAAAAAGAATCGTTTAAACACAAAACCTGGATACTTCCATTCAAAGATGACATCAAAGGCCTATAGTTTTTTGTATTGTTTTTTATTTACCCTTGCCGCAATGGCTCAGACTACCGTGAAAGGGCTTGTTACCGATGGTGATTCCGGTGACCCTTTGCCGTTCGTTGAGATCTACGATAAGACCCAGGGACTCCTTACGACCACCGATGCTGAGGGGAGATATGTCTTTACCACCCGTAAGGAAAACCTAACACTGGTATTTTTCTCTTATGACCATACGCTGAAGGAGGTGGTTTGGCGTTCGGGTAGCGATAAGAATGTCCTCGATGTGCGCCTGGAAGGATTAAGCGTTAAGCTATCGGCCGTAGAGGTAACTGCCAGGCGGAAACAGGTTTTTGAACTATCGCGACTTCGCGATGTGGAGGGTACCGCGATCTATGCGGGTAAAAAGACAGAGGTAGTACTGGTAGATCAGTCTATGGCTAACCTGGCTACCAATAATGCGAGGCAGATCTACAGTAAGGTAGCCGGACTTAACATTTACCAAAATGACGATGCCGGTTTGCAACTCAATATCGGCGGACGTGGTCTCGATCCTAACCGAACTTCTAATTTCAATACCCGCCAAAACGGATACGATATCAGTGCCGATGTACTGGGGTACCCCGAAAGTTATTACAGCCCTGCTTCAGAAGGGTTGCGCGAGATCCAGGTTATTCGCGGGGCAGCCTCCCTGCAATACGGAACACAGTTCGGAGGGCTAGTGAACTTTCGTATGAAAGAGCCTGTAGAAAATAAGCCTATCGAAGTGCTCACCAGGAATACGACCGGAAGTTTTGGTCTCTACACTAATTTTACCAGTCTAAGCGGGACGGTGGGAAACCTGAGCTATTACACTTTTTTTAATTACAAGCGTGGCGATGGTTTTCGCCCAAATTCCCAATTCGATTCGAAGAATACCTATACGTTTCTGGGGTATAAGATTGGGGAGCGTACCAACATTTCTGCCGAACTCACCTGGTTGAGCTATCTCGCTAAACAGGGGGGCGGACTCACAGACAGGATGTTCGAAGAAGATCCCTTTCAGAGCAACAGGAGCAGAAACTGGTTCCAGGTAGATTGGTTGTTGTATAATTTGAAGGTCGAACACGCCTTTTCTGATCGCACCAATTTTACCGCGAACCTCTTTGGTCTTAACGCCTCGCGCTATGCTCTAGGTTTTCGCACCAACAGGGTCGATCAACCCGATCCGGGAGGAGAACGGGACCTGATCACCGGTGATTTTAAGAATTACGGATTGGAGGCTCGTTTACTGCACAGGTATACGATCCTGAATCGCAAAGCGACCTTTCTAACCGGGATCAAATATTACGATGCCAATAACTACCAGCGGCAGGGGCCGGGTAGCGATGGGACGGATGCCAATTTCAAGTTTTTTGAATCCGATTTTCCGGCCTATCCGCAACAATCAGAATTCGACCTTCCTAACCTGAACTTCGCATGGTTCGGAGAGCAGATCTTTTACCTGAGTGATAGGTTTTCGGTAACGCCGGGGTTTCGCCTGGAGTATATCCGAACACAGAGTGACGGATTTTACAAGCGTATCAATACCGATGCTGCCGGAAATGTGATCCTTGAAGAGATCGTTGAAGAAGAACGTGATTTTGAGCGCGACTTCCTGCTGTTGGGGGTTGGCCTGAGCTATAAACCCAACAGCCATCTTGAAGCCTATGGAAATATTTCGCAAAACTACCGGTCGGTAACCTTCTCAGATATCAATATCAATAATCCGGCCTTTGCGGTATCTCCCGATATCACCGATGAGAGCGGGTATACCATTGATCTGGGAGCTCGTGGCGATCTCAAGGAATTTTTAAGCTATGATGTTGGTGGTTTTGCCATGTTCTATAACGACCGTATTGGTTTCGTGCAAAAGGCCCTGGCCGATGGCAGGGTGGTGAGTGAAAGAGGGAACGTGGGTGATGCTCTTATGTTTGGTCTGGAGGCCGTGCTGGAGACCAACCTCGCAAAACTCACCCAAATGTCGAATGATTTTTCATGGAATCACTTTGTGAACCTGGCCCTGATCAATTCAGAATACACCAGATCTGACCAGCCCGGGATCGAAGGCAATCAGGTGGAATTCGTTCCCGATGTGAACCTGAAAACGGGAATGCAGTTTGGCTATCGCAATATCGCTGCCAATGTGCAATACACGTACTTGTCTCGCCAGTTTACCGATGCCACCAATTCGGTAGCCTCGAACATTAGCGGTGTGATCGGGCAAATACCTGCCTACGATATTCTCGACCTTTCCCTGTCATATACCCTCGGTGTGCTGAGGTTTGAAGGAGGTGTGAACAACCTTCTCGACAATACCTATTTTACACGCAGGGCAACGGGGTATCCCGGTCCCGGGATCATCCCTTCGGCACCCAGAAACTGGTACCTGACCCTACAGGTGAAATTGTAATTGGGTATCCGTTTCACACCCCTGATAAGGATGTGAGATTTTATAGATGAGATCGTTCCTTTTTTCAGGAATTTTTTATGATTTATTAGGGGTTGTTCTCCAGAGAAAAAGCAGTATATTTGCATGCAACTAAATTAGAAGTTGCATATGAAAGCACATGATGCTAAAATTGTAGGTGAGGGGTTAACCTACGACGATGTCCTTCTCGTTCCCAATTACTCCGAAGTACTTCCAAGAGAGGTAAGTATCCAGACAAAATTTACCAGAAACATTACTATTAACGTTCCGATCGTATCTGCCGCTATGGATACGGTAACCGAGAGCGATATGGCTATTGCCATGGCCCGTGAAGGGGGAATAGGGGTGTTGCACAAGAATATGACCATTGAAGAGCAAGCGCTCCAGGTGAGAAAGGTAAAGCGTGCGGAGAGCGGAATGATCATCGATCCTGTTACCTTGCCTTTAACCGCCAAGGTAAAGGATGCCCAAAGCAGCATGAAAGAACACCGCATCGGTGGGATCCCGATCGTTGATGATAACGGTTTCCTGAAAGGGATCGTTACCAACAGAGACCTTCGTTTTGAAAAGAACGTAGAGCGTCCGATCGTTGAAGTGATGACCAGCGAAAAACTGGTTACTGCAGCAGAAGGGACTTCTCTGGGAGACGCCGAGGAGATCCTCCAGGAAAATAAGATCGAAAAATTACCGGTAGTGTCAGACGATAACAAGCTTATCGGTCTCATTACCTTTAGAGATATCACCAAGCTTACGCAAAAGCCTATTGCCAATAAAGACCGCTATGGCCGTCTTCGCGTTGCTGCTGC
Source organism: Robertkochia sediminum (assembly GCF_016786255.1). Taxonomy (GTDB): domain Bacteria; phylum Bacteroidota; class Bacteroidia; order Flavobacteriales; family Flavobacteriaceae; genus Robertkochia; species Robertkochia sediminum. Next base: position 40,453 of record NZ_JADMKT010000074.1, on the reverse strand, counting down.
CCTTGGGGTAACTGCCGATGCGGTAGAGCGTGCCTCAGCCCTGGTAAAGGCCGGAGTAGATGCTGTGGTGATCGATACCGCTCACGGGCATACCCAAGGAGTGGTTACGATTCTAAAGCAAGTAAAAGAGAGCTTCCCGGAACTCGAAGTGGTGGTAGGAAATATCGCTACTCCCGAGGCCGCTAAATACCTGGTAGAAGCTGGTGCCGACGCCGTTAAGGTGGGTATTGGGCCCGGTTCTATTTGTACGACAAGGATCGTTGCCGGAGTTGGATTTCCGCAATTTTCTGCAGTACTCGAAGTAGCGAACGCTATTAAAGGGTCGGGCGTACCGGTTATCGCCGATGGTGGTATTCGTTATACAGGTGATATTCCTAAGGCTATCGCTGCCGGAGCCGACTGTGTTATGCTTGGGTCCCTGCTGGCAGGTACCAAAGAATCACCGGGAGAGACCATTATCTTTGACGGTAGAAAATACAAGTCGTATCGCGGAATGGGATCTGTAGAGGCCATGACCAAGGGAAGTAAAGACCGTTACTTCCAGGACGTGGAAGACGATCTGAAGAAACTGGTACCGGAAGGTATCGTAGGACGTGTTCCTTACAAAGGAGAGCTCAATGAGAGCATGCACCAGTTCATTGGCGGACTTCGCGCCGGAATGGGGTATTGCGGAGCCGGAGACATTAACGCCCTTAAAGAGAACGGACGTTTTGTTAAGATCACTTCCAGCGGTATAAACGAGAGTCACCCACACAATGTGACCATTACCAAAGAAGCACCGAACTACAGCCGTTAGTTATAACGCTTAGCATATAGAAAACACCCCACAATGTTGGGGTGTTTTTTTGTCTATTAACGTTTTGTTTTACGTTTTTAAGTAAACTTTAAACAAAATAAATGTTTGTAACGCTTTCGTTTTCATAGTTTTACACAAACCAAAAACAATAGATTATGAAAAAGTTGATGAAAGTAAGTTTAATGTCGCTTGTATTGATCCTGGGGTTCGGTCAAATGACAGCGTGGGCGCAACACAATGATCAGGCTGCAGCAGAGAATAGCGCGAAGGCTTCTGTAGTAGGAATAGCTGCCAGTCTCGATGATTTTTCTACCCTGGTCACTGCAGTGAAGGCTGCTGAGTTGGTAGAGACCCTCGATGGCGAAGGTCCGTTTACAGTGTTCGCTCCTACGAACGAAGCTTTCGGGAAATTACCTGAGGGGACTGTAGAGAGTCTTGTTCAGCCTGAAAATAAAGAAATGCTAACCGCCATATTAACCTATCATGTGGTAGCAGGAGAATATAATGCCGCTGCAGTGATCGAAGCGATCAACAATTCTGGAGGGTCGTTTACCATACCAACCGTTCAAGGTGGTGAGTTAACTGCTACATTATCTGATGGGAATGTGATCATTACCGACGCACAGGGTAATTCGGCAACCGTAGTGCAGACCGATGTAGATGCCTCTAACGGAATCATTCATGTGATCGATAAGGTGGTCTTGCCGTAAAAACAGCTGAGTAGAATTGATTTTAGCAAAGAGTCACCCTGTAAAGGGGTGGCTTTTTTTATGCCTGTACCGCGCGGTGCGGTCGTAGCCTGTCGCGAATGAGCTTCAGGTGTGCTGCAGAAGTGGTAAGGTATGCCGTGGCTTGTGCCTCGTTGATCTCCTGGTGACCGGTTTCAAAATCATCCAATGCTTCCATCCGGCAAAATTCTTCCAGATGTATCTCATGGTGCCTGGCTGTTTGCAGGGCGCCGGGGCCGCGGAAATCCCATATAAATTTGATCTTCTTCATCGTAAAAGCGTATTGTGCGTTGCAAAATTCATGAATTTTTGAGAAACCATTGGCATTAGATCGCTTAAAGTGAATGGAGCCCCTGACTTGCTTTGTATGCCTTTATTGTTAAATTTGTTCGCATACACCTCATATATGAAGAAGATCAGGAAGTACGGTACACTGGTGGCCGCGGTAGCCGCAGCCATTGCCCAAACAGCGTGCAATTACATTGCTACCCCCGATGCAGAGGGTGCAGTGGCCAGGGTAGACGAACACTACCTTTTGAGATCAGAGCTGGATCCCGCGTATAACGGAGCTTTGAGTCCGGAAGACAGTATGGTTGTTGTCAATAACTACATTAACGAATGGGCAAAAGACCAATTACTGTTCGAAAAAGCGCAGATCAATCTTTCTGAAGAAAAACAGGAGGCCTTTGAAAGGCTGGTGACCCAGTACAGGGCAGATCTTTATATCAATGCCTATAAGGAGGCCTTGGTCAATAAAGGGATGGATACGGCAGTGAGCCGGCAAGAGCTGGAAACCTACTACGAGGCTAACAAGAACAACTTCATGCTCAATGAAGACCTGGTGCGGTTGCGCTATATAAGTTTACCGGTAGATTTTACCGGGCAGGGCGATATTGCCGATGCCCTGAAGCGGTTTGGGGAAGACGACGTGCAACAGCTACAGGAACGCGCCCTGAAATTCAAGTTCTATTCGTTAAACGATTCGGCCTGGGTAAGGGTGTCTGAAGTGGTGCGTAAGATCCCGGTGTTAACCGTTGATAACAAGGATGATTATTTAAAAAAATCACAATTTTTTGAGCTATCTGATTCTTTAGGGGTATATTTGGTAGCTGTGGAAGATGTGCTTAAACGCACGGAAACACCGCCTTTGGACTACGTGGAGCCTACCATAAAGAAGATCCTTTTAAACAAGCGAAAACTGGAGTACATCCGAAAGCTGGAAGAGGAACTTCTGGATGAAGCCACGAGAGATAAAGTGTTTGAAGTATACATAAAATAGACAATACAAATTGCAGACTTTTGGTGTAATGCCGAAGGTCTTTTTTTAGAATACAAATTGATGAAGAAATTATTTTTTGCCGCCGGTCTTACAATGATGATGAACGCTATGGGATTTGCTCAGGAAGCCGATTCCCTTGCTATTGCTGAAGTGCCGCCGGTTGACTCGGTTAAGGTGATCAAAGAGCGCAAAAAGATCGATGGGGTTGCTGCCGTTGTTGGTGATTTTGTGATCCTGGAATCTGATATCGAAAAGCAGTTTATCGATATGGAGCTTCAGGGGGTTGATATCAGTCAGATCAGTCGCTGTGAAGTGCTGGGCAACCAGATGGAAAATAAGTTATATACCCACCAGGCCATTCAGGATAGTGTCGTGGTAGCAGATGCCGAGGTGAACAGCTATGTGGAAAGTCAGATCGGACAGCTAACTGCACAGTTGGGAAGTATTGACAAAGTGCTGAAGTTCTACGATAAGGATTCTGAAAAAGAGCTCAGGGATGAATTGTTCGAGATCGTTAAGAACGCTCAGCTCTCCATGAGAATGCAGGGTAAGGTGGTTGAAGAAGTAGAGATCACTCCCGAAGAAGTACGCTCGTGGTACGAGGGGCTTCCGGAAGAAGATCGTCCGTACTTTGGAGATGAGGTTGAGATCGCCCAGATCATCAAGCAACCGGAACCATCAGAAGAAGAGGTGCAGAAGGTGATCGACCGCTTAAAGGATATCAAGCGTGATGTGGAAGAGAACGGTTCCAGCTTTGCGATCAAGCAGACCTTGTTTTCTGAAGATCCCGGGAAGGTGCAAAATGGAGGGGTATATTCGATCAAAAAGAGCTCCAACTTTGTTCAGGAATTCAAAGATGCCGCCTTTGCGATGAAGCAGGGGGAGATCTCCGATCCTTTCAAAACCCAATTTGGTTATCATATCGTATATGTAGAGCGTGTTCGTGGAGAAGAGCGCGATGTACGTCATATTCTCCTGATGCCTGAAGTATCAGAAGACGACCTGAGAGAGGCCCGCGAGGAACTCGAAGATATCCGCCAGAAGATCATAGATGGAGAGTTTACCTTTGAGGAGGCTGCCCAAAATTTCTCAGATCAGAAAGAGACCAAGTTCGATGGAGGAGTGTTAAGAAATCCTCAGGATATGAGTACCCGTTTCGAGCTTACTAAAATGGATCCAGTACTTTACAGCCAGGTGAGTCCGCTGGAAGGAAATACCATTTCTCAGCCGATCTTCGGTGAGTCGCAGGGAGGTAAGACCTACTACAAGATCATTAAGGTGAATAAGCGCTTTAAAGCCCACCGTGCCGATTACATCCAGGACTACGTAAAGATCAAAGAACTGGCGCTTAAAGAAAAACAGCTCAGAGAGATCGGGGAATGGATGGAAGAAAATATAAAAGATACGTATATTAGTGTAAGTCCTTCCTACCAGGGATGTGACTTCAGTAATAACTGGTTGAAAAAATAATCCTACCCTATGTCTGATGTTGTAGCTGCAAAAGATCTTGTTCAAAAACACCAAGCTCTAAAAAAAGAGATCGCCCGTGTCATTATCGGGCAGGAAAAGGTGATCGATGAGATCCTGCTGGCTATTTATTCAGGCGGTCATGCCTTGCTTATCGGGGTGCCCGGATTAGCGAAGACCCTGATGGTAAATACCATCGCCCGAGCATTGGGTCTTGAATTTAAACGCATACAGTTTACACCAGACCTCATGCCCAGTGATATTCTGGGTAGTGAGATCCTGGACCGCGAAAGGCAGTTCAAATTTATCAAGGGGCCTGTTTTTGCCAATATCATCCTTGCCGATGAGATCAACCGTACCCCTCCAAAAACCCAATCGGCCTTATTGGAAGCCATGCAGGAACGCGCCGTTACGGTCGCAGGGCATCGCTACCAGCTCGATATGCCTTATTTCGTATTGGCAACGCAAAACCCCATTGAGCAGGAGGGTACGTATCCGCTGCCGGAGGCTCAGCTCGACCGGTTTATGTTCGCCATCGAATTAGATTACCCCTCATACGAAGAAGAGGTAGCTGTGGTGAAGGCGACCACTACCGATCGTGAGTACCCTATTACTCCGCTTTTCAATGCCGAGCAGATCGTAGAGATCCAACATTTGGTGCGCCGTATCCCGGTGGCCGATAATGTGGTGGAATACGCCGTAGACCTGGTGGGTAAAACGCGGCCTAACTCAGACAGGGCTGCCGAAATGGTACGTAATTATGTGGATTGGGGTGCAGGGCCGAGAGCTTCTCAAAACCTGATCCTGGCAGCCAAGGCCATGGCGCTCATCAAGGGGAAATACGCTCCCGATATCGAAGAGGTTAAAGACGTAGCTTACGGAATTTTAAGACATCGCGTGCTTAAAAACTACAAAGCAGAGGCCGAAGGCATTACTGTAGAGCAGATCATCACTTCCTTATTGTAATTTATTACAGGTTTTTTTACGAAATCGTTATATATGGCCTCGCAGAATTAAGGGGTTTTGAATTTTAAGCAGGTTTTTGGCGACTTCTTTGAAGCTTGTTTAATGTTTTCTCTTATCCTTTAAAAATCATTGCGTTTTTCGTATTTTCGCAACACTCTGAAATCAAAAAAAAATCGATTTATGGCTTTTGATATTGATATGATCAAAAAGGTGTATGCTTCCATGCCTGGAAAGGTAGATAAAGCTCGTGAGCTTACAGGAAAGCCTCTCACCTTATCTGAAAAAATATTGTATTCCCATTTATGGGATGGTAACCCGAGCAAAGTGTTTGGTCGAGGTAAGGATTATGTGGAGTTCGCTCCCGATCGTATTGCTTGCCAGGATGCAACGGCCCAGATGGCATTGTTGCAGTTCATGCACGCAGGGAAACCTAAGGTTGCGGTACCTACAACCGTGCACTGTGATCACCTGATCCAGGCAAAAACAGGAGCCGATGCCGACCTTAAAAGAGCCAACGAGACCAGTAACGAGGTGTTTGACTTTCTCGAGTCTGTTTCTAATAAGTATGGGATCGGATTCTGGAAACCCGGAGCGGGGATCATTCACCAGGTAGTACTCGAAAATTATGCTTTCCCGGGAGGAATGATGATCGGTACTGATTCGCATACCGTAAATGCCGGTGGACTCGGAATGGTGGCTATCGGAGTTGGTGGTGCCGATGCGGTAGATGTTATGGCAGGAATGCCATGGGAGCTTAAATTCCCAAAACTGATCGGGGTAAAACTTACAGGAAAACTTTCAGGTTGGACCGCTCCTAAGGATGTGATCCTTAAAGTGGCCGGGATCCTTACTGTAAAAGGAGGTACCGGAGCTATCGTAGAATACTTTGGAGAGGGAGCAACCTCGATGTCTTGCACGGGGAAAGGAACCATTTGTAATATGGGTGCAGAAGTTGGGGCTACCACTTCGACCTTTGGATACGACGAGTCTATGGATCGCTACCTGCGTTCCACAGGAAGAGCCGATGTGGCCGATGCCGCCAATGAGATCAAGGACTACCTGACCGCCGATCCTGAAGTATATGCAAACCCTGAGCAGTATTTCGATCAGGTGATCGAGATCAACCTCGACGAACTCGAGCCACACCTTAACGGACCATTCACTCCGGATCTTGCGACTCCGATCTCTGAAATGGGAGAGGCTGCCAAGAAGAATGACTGGCCGCTTAAAGTGGAGTACGGACTTATTGGTTCTTGTACGAACTCTTCTTACGAGGATATTTCCCGTGCTGCCTCCCTTGCCAAGCAGGTGGCCGATAAGAAGCTGAAAACAAAATCGAACTTTACCATAACCCCGGGATCTGAGCAGGTGCGTTACACCATCGAAAGAGACGGGTTTATCAATACCTTTAATAATATTGGAGCTACGGTATTTGCCAATGCCTGCGGACCGTGTATCGGAATGTGGGACCGTTATGGCGGTGATGCCACAGAGCAGGATAGAAATACCATCGTACACTCCTTTAACCGTAACTTCGCAAAGCGTGCAGACGGTAACCCCAATACGCTGGCCTTTGTAGGTTCACCTGAGCTGGTAACGGCTATCGCTATTGCCGGGCGTCTTGACTTTAACCCGATCACCGATACGCTTATCAACGAAGACGGAGAAGAAGTGAAGCTGGATGAACCAAGAGGTTATGAGCTTCCACCGGAAGGATTCGCTGTAGAAGATGCCGGGTATGTTGCTCCTGCAGAAGACGGAAGTGGCGTTGAAGTTGCTGTTGCAGGAGACTCGGAGCGTTTACAACTCCTTTCTCCTTTTGCTCCATGGGACGGTAAGAACATTACCGGTGCCAAACTGTTGATCAAAGCAGAAGGAAAGTGTACTACCGACCATATCTCTATGGCGGGACCATGGTTGCGTTTCCGAGGTCACCTTGACAATATCGCGAACAATACCCTGATCGGAGCAGTGAACGCGTTTAACGGGAAAACCAACTTCGTGAAGAGTCAGCTTACCGGAGAGTACGGTGGGGTGCCAGATACGCAGCGTGAGTACAAGGCCAAAGGTATTCCAACCATCGTAGTTGGAGATCATAACTATGGTGAGGGATCTTCGAGAGAGCATGCAGCCATGCAACCACGTCACCTTGGAGTACGTGCAGTATTGGTGAAGTCTTTCGCGAGAATTCACGAGACCAACCTCAAAAAGCAAGGTATGCTCGCGCTAACCTTTGCTAATGAGAGCGATTACGACAAGATCAAAGAAGACGATACGATCAACTTTATCGACCTCGAAAACTTTGCACCGGAAACACCACTTACGCTTGAGCTGGTACACGCCGATGGAAGTAAAGAGGAGATCGTTGTGAATCACTCCTATAATCAGGGACAGATCGAATGGTTTAAAGCCGGATCTGCATTGAACCTGATCAAAGCACAGAACGCCTAAACATAAATACAGGTATACTGTAAAAGCCCCCTCATAGCGAGGGGGCTTTTTTTGTAAGAAATACTATTAATTTACGACCTAGTGTTTGACAATCAACCAATAAACTTTCTTCGTAATGAATACTTTATGGTTCTTTGAGGGTGTAAACCTTTTCGATATTCTGTGTCCGCATAAGTACGAAAACTTTAAAAGATCCCATCAGGTAAGGTCGTATCATCGCAATGATTATGTGTATTTTGAGCAAGAGCGATCGGGTAAGGTGTACCTGGTAGAGAAGGGCAAGGTACGTTTGGGATATTATACCGAACCGGGAGAAGAAGTGGTAAAAGCGGTGCTTACCCGGGGAGAGATCTTTGGAGAAAAGGCCCTGCTGGATAGTCAGTCAAGGAATGAATTTGCCCAGGTGATAGATAATGAGACCGTGATCTGTGCGGTAAGTGCCGATACCTTACAAGAGCTTATGCGGGAGAATAAGACCTTTAGTTTACAGGTGTACAAGTTTATAGGGTTTAGATTCCGTAAGCTGGAAAGGCGATTGCGCTTATTGTTGTTCAAGGACAGTCGTACCCGTTTGATCGAATTTCTCAAAGAGCTGTGTGAGGAATACGGCGATGTTTGCCGGGAGGGAGGATTCAGGCATATTCGACACCCTTATACCCAAAAAGATATGGCCTCTCTCATAGGTACTTCACGGCCAACGTTGAATGTTCTGCTCAATGAATTAAAGGAAGAGGGGGTGTTGGAGTTTTCAAGAAAAGAAATAAAATTATGGAAAGATCCTGCTTCTGTTAGCTAGCTAACATTTCGAGGGGACAGGCTATTGTAGTTTTAGAAGTGTAATCTTTTAAAATCAATAGCAATGAGAAATTTAGTTTGTAGATCCATCTTCGCGATGGTGTTTTTGTTAGCCCTTCCGGGGTGTAGTAATGATGATGACGGCAGTGAAATGATCGTCGTAGATGCCGGAACCATTAGTGGAGGGCCTTTTGAATTTTGTGTAGACGGAACACCCGATAATGTGAGTGGTATTACCCTGTCGTCTACCGGGAATAAAGGAAGTAACAGTACGTGGGTTATCACTGATGCTGAAGGAAATATTTTAGGTTTACCTCCAACAACGGAAGCGCTTGAAGGGGTTGATTTTGATGGTGCCGGAGCCGGACTGTGTTTGATCTGGTACCTGACCTATGAAGGGGAGATCACCGGTGCAGTAGCGGGAAATAACGCTGCAGATATCACGGGGAACTTCGATCTTTCGAATGCTATAGAAGTACAGCGTCGTCTCACCGAGGCTGGTGATATTACCGGAGGTCCCTTTAATTTTACGGTTGATGATACGCCCGATTTCGTTAGTGGTATTGGTATAGCGTCTGAAGAACTATCGGGTAGTAACAGTTCCTGGGTAATTACAGATGATCAGGGAAACATCCTCGGGTTACCTCCGACTGTTGAAGATCTCGAAGCTGTTGATTTTAATGCGGCGGGTCCCGGGGTGTGTCTGATCTGGTATTTGCGATTTGAAGACGGACTCGAAGGAGCCGAGGCAGGAGCGAATGCCGCGGACCTGGAAGGGTGCTTTGATCTTTCTAATCCAATAACAGTAAACAGGCTGGATCCTTAGCACGTATAAAGTAATATAAGTTGCATACAGCCAAGACTAAAAAGTGTATTTTCGTAATGCTGAAAGTACACTTTTTTTATGGCTATATTCAATAAGAAAAACATATCAAACCTGGTGTTCCTGGTTGTTTTCGGAGTGATATTCTTTACTCCGCTGGGAACTCCTGTAAAAGTATTTGTGCAACGCCTTATTGCCTTTTCACCTTCTGTAAACGATACAGAAGATACGGAGGTGCTTAAGGATTATATTTGGATACTGGAAGATATGCAGGGTGAGCGTGCGTATTTTGAAGATGCCAAAGGAGAGGTCGTGGTATTGAATTTCTGGGCCACCTGGTGTCCGCCCTGCATTGCAGAAATGCCCTCCCTTCAGGAGTTGTACAGCGCCTATGGCGACCAGGTGAAATTTATGTTCGTAAGTCAGGAGAAAATTGACAAGATCCAGGCCTTTCTCGATAAGCGTGGTTTTGATCTTCCGGTATATCGCCCGTTAAGTAAGATCCCTTCGAATCTGTATTCCCGAAGTATTCCGGCTACCTATATCATTGATCGCGACGGCCGAATTCGTGTATCTAAGGTGGGGGTTGCCGATTGGAATTCGGAGAAGGTGCGAACATTGCTCGATGAACTTGTTCAAGGCAGCAACTAATGGCACAGATCACCACCCTTACTGTTTTTCGATACAATGACACCCGTGGAAAGCTTTGGGCTTTCTGGATGATGCAGTTTGCCCACCGGCATCTGAAAAATGTCAACGGCTGTAGCTTTTACAAACTCATGGGGAGTGGTAAGGAAGGATTTGATCCAAGACCCGATTGGAGTACCTACGCCCTGTTACAGGTTTGGGAAAGTGAAAGAGACGCAGCAAAGTTTTTTGAAACTTCAGCATTAGTCACACGATACCGTAAGCGATCTGCAGAGATGGGCACCTTTTTTCTTAAAGGATTAAAAGCGCACGGAGCCTGGTCAGGAGGGAATCCCTTCCAGGTGCACCCCGATCCTGACCCTTCGAATCAAAAGGTTCTGGTGATCACCAGGGCAACGATCAAAAAACGCTTCTTACGCCGATTCTGGAATTATGTACCTACCTCTCAGCGTCCTTTACGCAATGCCGAGGGATTGTTGTATACTAAGGGTATAGGGGAGTGGCCGGTGATACAGATGGCAACGGTTAGCCTTTGGGAATCGGAAGCGCATTTAAAGCGTTTTGCCTATGAGAGTGAGGAGCACCGCAAGGCGATCATGCATACACGAACCCTGGGGTGGTATAAGGAAGAGCTATTTTCCAGGTTCCAGCCCTACCGTTTTGAAGGGTCCCTTAGCGGGAATACCTTCTCCTTTTAAAAATGTAACCAGAGATAGAATACCAAAAAGAAACATGCCTGCGCCAGAAAGAGATGGAGGCTAAAGCGATAATTGCCTTTTATCTTCAGGTAGTTGTAGGCTATTTGCATAAGCAGGGCAAGGAGTCCCCAACAGATGTAATTAAAAAGAGGAGCGTCTCCACCACTGAATTCCCAAAAGTCAAAAGGAGGTGCGATCCCCTCCAGTAGCACATCGAGTAATAGCATAAGGGCTACCCCTCCGATCACCCGCAATACTGGAAAACTGATCCATGTATTGGCAATACATCCCGTAATAAAGGAAAGCACAGCCCAATTGATTCCTATGGTATACGGAACCCCGTAAAATTTAGGCCCCAGATTTTCGCCATAGGCGTAATCGCCAAAGAGAATGCCTGTTTGTACTCCGGTGATCTCAGCCAGCATACCGGCCAGGAACAGGGTGCCGAACAGGAGTATCTCTTTTTGTCGCCGTATAGGGAATACCCATACAAGGAGGAATAAGCACAGTAAAAGATTGAGAGGGGTTTTGGTTATGAACCATGAGGTTTGATCGAACAGCAGGCTTCCGATGAGTGCAGAAATGTGAAAAAGCCATACCGTGAAGATCGCTATAGTTGCTTTGGAGAATGTTTTCAATGGCGTATTCATGGTGTTCATGCTCATGGTTGTTCTACCAGGTCATCTACGATCTTTGCAGAGAGTAAGCATAACGGAATGCCTCCTCCGGGATGTACGCTACCGCCGCAGAAATACAGGTTCTTAATATGCTGAGAAAAGTTAGGGTGTCTGAGGAAGGCGGCAAATTTATTATTGCTCGCGGCCCCGTATAGGGCACCCCGGTAGGAGCTGGTATTGGATTCTATGCCTCTTGGGTCGAGAATGTATTCTTCTTTTATGTGAGGGCTGATGTCTGTTTTCAGGGTTTTTTTGATCTTTTTGATCATGTTCTTCCTGGTTCTGGAAATGAGTTCCGGCCAATTCTGCCCGTAATTCCCGGGGGCATTGATCATAACGAACCAATTCTCGTGACCTTCGGGAGCATCGCCCTTTTCGTGTTTGGAGGTGATGTTGATGTATACGGTCGGGTCGTTACAGATATCTTTTTTGCTGAAGAGGTGGTCGAACTCGTTTTCATAATCTTCCGAGAAGAGTATGTTGTGTAGATCTAATTCGGGGAATTCCCGGTCGATACCCCAATAAAAGATAAGCGCAGAGCTGGAGCGTTCCTGCTTCAGTGTTTTTTCCGGAGCCTTTGCTTGCGGGAGCAGCTGCCTGTAGGTGGGAACAACATCCATGTTCGAAACCACCACATCGGCGTCTATAGTACCGCTGCCTGTTTGGACCCCTTGTACTTTGCCGGAAGCTACCCTGATGGAGGTAACCTTTTCTCCGAACTTAAATGCCACTCCCTGATCAACCGCCAGGCGATACAAGCTTTGGCTTATCTCATGCATCCCGCCCTTAGGAAGGTAGGTGCCAAAGAACATTTCAAGGTGTGGGATCATCGACATGATCCCCGGGGTAATATAAGGTGAGCTTCCGTTATAGGTAGCGTAGCGGTTAAAGAGCTGTATGAGTTTTGTATTCTTGAAATAGCTGGCGTTGGTTTGGTGTAGCGAGCGTGATAGGTCAAGACGGTGTATTTGCGTAATGGCTTTAAGCGTCCCGGTACTCAGGTAGGTGTTGAGCTTGTGCAGGGAGCTTTCCAGAAATAGCGGCGCCGTAAGGTCGTATTTTACTTTGCTGTTGTGTAGGTAGTCCAGAATACGGTCTTCCGGTTCGTTAAAGGTGGTTGAGGCAGCCGAGGCAAAAGCTTCAGGAGCTGCCTTGGCAGAGAAAAAAGTGCCGTCGTCCCAAAAATAATTACAGATGGTGTCTTTGCGAATATAGCTGAAATGATTTTTAGGGTCCTTGTCAAAAAGGCGAAACAGCTCGTCTACGAACTGTGGCATGGTAAACAGGGAGGGGCCGAGATCAAATCGGTAGGGGCCCAGGGAAATGGCGTGTAATTTTCCTCCGGCGTAATCATTGGCTTCGAGTACTGTCACGCAATACCCTTTTTTTCTGAGTCGTAGCGCTGTGGCTATTCCACCAATACCGGCACCAATGACCAGAGCTTCAGGCATGCTTATTTGGTTTTAAAGTACTTCAATGGAGGGAGTAGCATCCCAAAGCATTCGCCATCTTCTTTTCCAAGGTGCTTGTGATGCATCTTGTGCGCTCTTCGGATGCCTTTAGCGTACCAGTTATTCGCATTTCTGAACATCTTAAATCGCTGGTGGATAAATATATCGTGCACCAGAAAATAAGCTGCCCCGTAGGCCATGATCCCAAATCCGATGGGAAAGCCATACCAGAATTCAGAGTTAGACGCGTAAAGGATAAAGCTCATGCTAACAACAGCGTAGAATATGAAAAAGGCGTCATTGCGTTCGAACCACGAGTCGTGGTCCTTGCGGTGATGGTCTTTGTGTAGTACCCATAAAAATCCGTGCATAATGTATTTATGGGAGAACCAGGCCATGAATTCCATAAAGCAAAAGGTGGCCAGGAAGATCAGAATCCAGAGTGCGATCTGCATAACGTTTGAGGGTTATAATAGGTTTAATCGGTAATTTACGTAAGAGCGGGCTAATAAACCAAACTTCTGATAATTCGGAACCCGAATTCTTCTGTTCTTGATCTCCAACGGCGGGGTTTTCTTGAGCTTGTGCAGTAGCTTATGGTAATAACGGTAAGCGGTATACACTCCGAAACGCGCTTCCATCGGAAGTTTGGTGATCCCTTCGTATCCCTTCTGGAAATCGGCTTCTATCTCTTCGACGATACGTCTTTTGCTTTCCTCATCAAGGTGGTCAAAATTCGTATTCGGGAAATAGGTGCGTTCCAGGTCGTCGTAATCGGCTTTCAGGTCTCTGAGGAAATTCACTTTTTGGAAAGCAGAACCCAGAGCCATAGCGGCATCCTTGAGATCGTTGTATTTTTCTTTATCTGCATTCACAAATACCTGTAAACACATAAGGCCTACCACATCGGCAGAACCGTAGATGTATTCTTTGTATTCTTCTTCTGTGGTGTATACTTTTTTGGTGAGATCCATACGCATACTCTTCATAAAAGCATCGATAAGCTCCCTGTCGATCTGGTATTTATGGACCGTATCCTGGAATGAATTCAGGATAGGGTTCATCGATATTTTATCGGAAAGCGCATTCTCCAGATCATTTTCAAAGCGCTCGAATAAGGTCTTTTTGTCGTAATCGTGAAAACTGTCTACGATCTCATCGGCGAAACGCACGAATCCGTAAATATTGTAAATGTCCTTGCGAATGGCAGGTGCAAGCATTTTTACGGCCAGCGAAAAGGAAGTACTGTAAGAGGTGGTTACCAGCTTACTGCACTCATAAGAAACTTGGTCAAATAGCGTTTTCATTACTTAAAGGTGTTTTTGGATCAGTTCAGATACCAGTTTTCCTGATATCAATGATGGTGGTACTCCGGGGCCTGGAACGGTTAATTGTCCCGTAAAATAAAGATTCTTAACTTTTTTGCTCTTTAGTTTTGGTCGTAAAAAAGCGGTTTGCAAAAGGGTGTTAGCCATGCCATAGGCGTTTCCCTTATACGAATTGTACTCTTTTACGAAATCGTTGACACAAAAGCTTTCCTTAAATATAACATTATTTCGCACATCTTGCTGTGTAACTTTCTCAAAACGAGATATTATGATATCAAAATAACGCTCGCGCATTTCGGGAGTGTCTTCCAGACCCGGAGCCAGCGGAATTAAAAATATCCCTGCTTCTTTGCCTTCAGGGGCAACTTGCTTATCGGTAAGCGACGGGAAGCTGGCGTAGAAAAGTGGTTTTTCAGGCCATTCCGGATCGTCGTAGATGGCACGTGCATGATCTTCAAATTCTACATCGAAGAAAAGGGTGTGGTGGGCTACATGGTCCAGCTTTCGATCAAATCCTACATAGAAGAGCAGGGAAGAGGGGGCAAAGGTCCTCGATTCCCAGTACTTTTCGCTGTAAGCACGGTATTCTTCATCCAGTAGTGTTTCTGAATGGTGATAATCGGCGCCGCTAAGTACGATATCGGCAGCGATGGTCTCTCCCTTAGAAACGATCCCTTTGGTGGTGCCTTGTTCAACGAGGATCTTATCTACTGGGGCTTCTGTATGAAGGGTTACACCCAACTCGAGTGCCAGGGCTGTGATCCCTTCGATCACACTGTACATCCCGTTCTCCGGATGCCAGGTTCCTAAACCGAAATCGGCGAAGTTCATGAAATTGTAAAAGGCAGGGGTGTCAGAGGCCTTGGCTCCCAAAAATAGCACAGGGAATTCGAGGATCTGTGCCAATCGGTTGTTCTTGAATTCTTTGCGGACTTCTCTCTGAATATTACTGATAAAAGACTTCAGCTTGGTCACTGTTTTTGGGGTCACCAGTTCCAGGGGTGATACGCCCGGATTGTAAACCAGGTCCTTGATCGCGATGTCGTAGTTCTCTTCGGCTTCGGCGATGAACTTGCGCAATTTTGCCGCACTTCCGGGTTCTTCTGCTTCAAAGGCATCGCAGATCTTGTCGAGGGTGTCGGCAATAGCGATGTAATCGTTTTCTCCGAAGTAAACGTGGTATGCCGGATTGAGCTTGGTTAGTTGATAAAAGTCTGATGGCTTTTTCTTGAAATCGCCAAAAAAGCGTTCGAAAACATCGGGCATCCAATACCAGGTGGGGCCGATATCAAAGGTGAAGCCGTCCCTGCGCAACTGACGAGCGCGTCCGCCAATATCGGCGTTCTTTTCGTAAACGTGAACCTGGTGTCCTTGTTGCGCCAGGTAGCATGAGGCTGCTAATGACGAGAAACCGGATCCAATAACAATGATCTTCTTTTGCATAGAAAGGTATTTAGGGTTACCTGATGGGTAGAAGCGTTGGTTTATAGTGTTTCGATCACCTCTTCGATAGATTGGAACATTCTTACGTGTTCTTGTGGCGCTGCTTCGGCGGCCTCTTTAACCTGTTGGCCGAGCATCCAAAGTTCACAGTTCTTATCCTTGTTTACGATATCCTGAAATTCGGCAATGTATTCATGAACCTTTTCAGCGGGTGGTGCTACGGTAAAATACGATAAGTAAACAATGTTGTCGTAATAGCGCTGAAGATCGACCAGTGGTGCCAAGGGGATGGTTTGTCCCAGGTAGATCACGCGATAGCCGCGTAATACGATCTCGTAATTAAGATAGAGCAAGCCGATCTCATGAATCTCGTTATCAGGCAGGAATAAAACAAACGTTGGGTCCTGTTTTGTCGGTTCTGAAAGTTGTAATTTCTCGATGTTCAACAGGATCTTTTGTTTAACCAGGGCGGTAACAAAATGTTCATGGGCAGGCGAAATAGTGTCTGTTTGCCAAAGGAGTCCCAGCTCGTTGAGTAGCGGGAGGAACACCTCATGGAAGATCTCTCTGAATGAACGGTCTCCCAGTAAACTGTTATAGGTGTTCAGGAACAGGGTCTGATCAAAATTGATCATAGCCAGTTTAAACGCATTGATCGATTTATTCTTGATGCTGTTCTCCGAAACGATCTCCCGAACGACCAATGGAAGCTCATCTTCCGGGATGTCGGCGATCTTGGAGATCTTATATCCGTTGTTGTAGAGGAGGGTGATGTTTAAAAGTTTCTGAAGGCTTTTAAGTGAATAGTATCGTATGTTGGTATCGGTGCGGCTTGGGGTGAGCAGATTGTAACGCTTCTCCCAGATGCGAATAGTGTGCGCCTTGATACCGGACAGGTTCTCCAGGTCCTTAATACTAAAATTAACCTTTACGTTGTTCATCAAAATCTACAATTCTTTAAACAAAAATAATTAAATATCTGTTGAAGTCAAGGTTTTGAATCCATAAAATTCTCACAAAAAAAATATTTTAGGGGAGAAGCGGTGGTTTCATGGGATTTAGGGGTCTGCTTTTTGTAAAAAAATGAGGATATTTGCCCCAGTTTTTGAGAAGGTAAGTTTTAAACAAAAATTACTTGAAATTAGCATGGAGAAGATTTTAGTTACCGGTGCAGCCGGACAATTGGGAACAGAGCTTACTCAGGCATTAGTTGAAAAGGTTGGGGCCCAGGCTGTAGTAGCTTCAGACATTAATGAGCGTGCGGCAGACCGTTTTACCTGTGCTTTCGAGGTGCTTGATGTTCTCGACAGGGATCGTATGGAAGAGATCATCGATGCGCATGGGGTCACCCAGGTGTATCACCTGGCGGCCATTTTATCTGCAGCCGGAGAGAAGAATCCGCTGTTTACCTGGGACCTGAATATGAAAAGTCTTCTGAATGTGTTGGAGCTTGCCAGGGAAAAGCAACTGAACAAGATCTACTGGCCATCATCGATCGCCGTTTTTGGCCCGGGCACGCCCATGGTGAATACCCCACAGGACTGTGTAATGGATCCTACTACAGTGTATGGGATCTCTAAGCTTGCCGGTGAGCGTTGGTGTGCTTATTACAATAAGGTGTATGGGGTTGATGTGCGAAGCATCAGGTATCCCGGCTTGATCAGCTATAAGGCTGCTCCCGGAGGAGGTACTACCGACTATGCGGTAGAGATCTATCATGCGGCATTAAAAGGAGAGACCTTTCCGTGTTTCCTTGAGAAAGGAACCTACCTGCCTATGATGTATATGCCCGATGCGATCAAGGCTACCCTAGATCTTATGGATGCGCCGGAAGAAAACATCAAGGTGCGATCGTCTTATAATGTAGGTGCGTTGAGTTTTGACCCGGAAGGGATCTATGAGAGCATCAAGAAGTATATCCCCGAGTTTGAGATCGAGTACCATCCCGATTTTCGCCAGGATATCGCTAATTCATGGCCGGACAGTATAGACGACAGCGCAGCCAGAGAACAATGGGGCTGGGAACCGGAATATGATCTGGATACAATGACCTCTCACATTCTCGATAACCTGAAGGTAGAGAAATAGTGCATTGGAAAGATATCAATATATAAAGGCCCTTCGGGGTCTTTTTTTGTGGAAGATTACCTCGCTTTGCTCGGTGATCAAAAGGGGTGGTTTTACCCAAGATCCCGGAACTGCTCTCGCAGTTCGCGGGATTTTTTGTTTTATCCCCTTACGCAGGGATACACTGCTACTGGATAGGTTGGATGGTTTAAGATGTCTGGTGTCGTCTTTTGTCTTTGCTCTTGCAGAAGATTACCTCGCTTTGCTCGGTGATCAAAAGGGGTGGCTTTACCCAAGATCCCGGCACTGCTAGCGCAGTG
>NZ_JADMKT010000074.1:0-22466 GCF_016786255.1 Robertkochia sediminum | reverse complement strand
TGCAGAAGATTACCTCGCTTTGCTCGGTGATCAAAAGGGGTGGCTTTACCCAAGATCCCGGCACTGCTAGCGCAGTGCTTCGGGATTTTTTGTTTCCTGTCTTACACCAGCGAGCTGGTGACGCCCGAAAACAAAAAATCCCGGTTGCCGAAGGCAACCGGGATCTTGTGCTCACGAGAAGATTCGAACTTCCACGTCCATACGGACACTACCCCCTCAAGATAGCGTGTCTACCAATTCCACCACGTGAGCATGTAGACTAAATGAAAAAAGCCAAGCTTACGCTTAACTTTTAGTGACCCGACTGGGGCTCGAACCCAGGACCCCAACATTAAAAGTGTTGTGCTCTACCAACTGAGCTATCGAGTCTGAACCAGCAATAAAATTGCTGATCGTGTTAACAATAAAATAGTGACCCGACTGGGGCTCGAACCCAGGACCCCAACATTAAAAGTGTTGTGCTCTACCAACTGAGCTATCGAGTCATTATTTAAGCTTTATAAGAGCCTCCCTACTATCTCGTAGGCGGGTGCAAATATAAAACCAATTATTTATTTATCAAGCCGAAATTCATATAAATTTGTCTTTTTTTTAGGCCCCTGTTTTAAGGGGATGATTTCGAACTATTTAAAACAAAAGTATGATCGTATTATTGGGTTATATGGGGAGTGGAAAGTCAACCGCCGGAAAGGAGTTGGCTGAGCTTTTGAAAGTGCAATTTATTGATTTTGATGATTTTATAGAAGAAAAAGAGCAAAAAACAATCACAGAGATCTTTCAGCAGAAGGGAGAGGTCTATTTCCGTAAAAAAGAGCGAATGTATCTTCAGGAGCTGCTACAATCGAAACCAAATGCGGTCATTGCGCTTGGTGGTGGCACCCCTTGCTTTGGAGATAATATGCAATTGTTGCTTGAATCAGACGCCAAAGTGGTGTACCTGAAGGCGAAGATCGATACCCTGACAAAGCGTTTAATGGCCGGGAAGTCTCATCGTCCTATAATAAGTCATCTCCCCGATAGCGACCTGGAGGAGTTTGTTCGTAAACACCTTTTTGAACGTAATTTCTTTTACCTGCAGGCGCCGGTAAAGATCGATGTAGATGAGTTATCTACCGAAGAGGTGGTTGCCCGTTTGCGAGCGCTTATGTAAGGTACACCCCGTCGTCTTTCCCGTTAAAGTCTACTTCTACATGCTCCTGCAAGGAGGTGGAAAGTGAAATTCCCTTGAAGTCGGCTTTAATGGGGTAGCGCTTGTGGTTGCGGTCTACCAGTACGACCGTTTTGAACTTCCTGAGCGGGACATTTAAAAAGTGTCTAACCGCGTAGATCAGGGTGCCTCCCGAATTGAGTACATCGTCTACCAGGATAAGGGCCTTATTCTCGTAGTCTGCAGCATCGATTGATGTGGTGATCTCACTAAGCAGTTCTTCCTTATTGATGTGTACCTCACAAAGAATAGGTTTTATGTCGGAGATCTCTTCCAGTTCAGATTGCAGCCTCTTGGCGAGCTCCAGGCCTCCTTTGGGGATCCCGGCAAGAACGACCTCTTTTTCCTCACTAAAGGTTTCGTATATCTGGTAAGCGATACGCCTTGTTTTATGGGCGATCTCTATATGGTTGAGAATTTTGTTTCCGGTGACCTTCATTCCTGTTTTTTTTCAAAGATAAAAAAGAGTTCATTACCCTGACGCGGTTTGATCGAATTATAACAAGGAGCCAAAACACGTTTGTGAAACCAGGGCTCGAACAAGCTGCGGTATTCGGCCTCGCTACCCCCGAATGGTGGTCCCTCTCCTGTATTGGGGAAGTTGAACAAAACCCCCACTAATTTTCCGCCGGGTTTGAGTAGTTCATGCATTTTACGAACATAATCGGGCCGTTGTTCCGGTAGTAACGCACAGAAAAAGGTTTGCTCCAGAATGAGGTCGTAGTGCTCCTGATGTTCGAAGAAATCGGCATTGACCAGGTGTTCTTCAGGGAATCCGGGCATGCGTTCCCGGAAGTTCTGAATAGGGGTGGGAGCGATGTCTATAATGGTGACATCCTGAAACCCTTTTTCATGCAACCATGCGGCCTCGTAGGCGTTCCCCGCCCCGGGGATCAGTATCTTCAGGTCTTTACGTGGCAATTGACCGGCATAGTGGGTAATGGCTTCAGACGCATAGCCAATATCCCAACCAGTCTGACAGTTGCGGTAGCGGTTTTCCCAGAAGTCTGCACTGAGTGTCATGGGCTCACCTCCCCTTCATCTAAATAATCGTCAATATCCCTGCGGTCCTTTTTGGTAGGGCGGCCGGTTCCTTTTTTACGGTAGTAATCTTTAGAATATTTGAGCAGATCGGAGTGTTCGAAAGCCTCTTTTGGGGTGGTGTCTTTACGATAGATATCCACCAGTTTGGCACCCACCCTGCTTGTTGGGAGGTCGAGTACCAACAGCTCGTAATTCACCTGGTTCTTTCGCACGATGAGCTTGTCGCCCGGATACACGTCTCTGGAAGGTTTGACCACGGCATCATTTACTCTGATATGCCCTTTTTTACAGGCCTCAGAGGCTTGGTTTCGGGTTTTAAAATATCGGGTGCTCCACAGGAACTTATCGATACGCATTACGGGTTAAATTTTTTGTTAAGCCTTCAGCAAAAATACAGGAAAATACTATCTTGCGCACTTAAATGGCCCAAATGATGAAATTTAGAAGATTGTTCCCGGTGCTCGCTATTGCACTGCTTGGTATAGGTTGTAATAACGATGATGACGGAGGTGGAGATATCGAGCCGCCACGCGATGCCGGAGAGGTGTATTTAGAAGATGATGCCCTGCTTCAGGAATACCTGAGGACGCATTATTATAACTATGCCGATTTCCAGAATCCTCCAGCCGATTTTGACTACCAGATCAAGTTCGATACCATTACCGATGCCAACAGGGGGAGTGTGATCCCATTGATCGACCAGGTGGAGACCAGGGTGTACGACTTTGAAGACGTGCCTCATAACCTCTACGTGCTCGTAGCCAGAGAAGGCGTAGGAGAGGATGTTAAACTTGGGCATGCCGTATTGTTCGATTACGAAGGTAGCTTGCTTAATGGGGAGATCTTTGATGAAAGCTATACGCCATCGTTTGGAGCAACTCTTGGAGTAGCTATAGAAGACTTTGAATTGGTAGGCAGAGGGTCTTATGTGGAAGGGTTCAACCGATTATTGTCTGAACTAAGTATAGGAACCGGTTTTGTAGATAATCCCGATGGGACTATTACATGGAACCAGGATTATGGAATTGGAGCTGTATTCATGCCTTCAGGACTTGGGTATTTCAATGTGAGTCAGTCGGCTATTCCTGCCTATAGTCCGCTTATCTTTAAGATCGACACTTACGCTGTTGAGGATGAAGATCAGGATAGGATCCTTCAGGGAACACAGTCTTTCCCGTTAGCCGATACCGTTCCTTCGCATCTTGAAGATGTAGATGGCGATGGTGATCCAAGAAACGACGACACCGATGGTGATGGTACTCCTAATTATATTGATCCTGATGATGACGGGGATGGGGTGCTTACTGAATACGAATACGACAAGGATGGCGACGGTATTCCGGATGATCACAATAATGACGGGACTCCCGATTACCTGGACCCTGATTATCCAACTATTGACAACAATTAATCGCTGCAGCGATAGTGTATAAAAAAAGATCCCGGAAACCCCGGGATCTTTTTTTATTGGTGTGTTCTTGTGTTTAGAGCTTCAGTGCTAAGCTCAGAATAAATTGGCTTGGTCGGGTATCTACCCTTCCGGTGCCCAGGATATCATCGGCAAACTCTGCCTCATTACTTCCAAGGCCTCTTTCGTAGCGCAGGTCTACCCCCAGGCGATCTCCGAGGTCTACGCCTACACCAAATTGCAGGCCTACGGTGAAGTCGTTCTCCACATCCCTGTAATCCACATCATTAAGGTCAGAATTGAGTACGTACTGAAGGGATGGTCCTCCGAAAAGATTGATCGGTCCCAGGATCTTGATCCCTACCAATACAGGAAGGTCGAGCTTTTGCATTTCAAAATCACTGCTAAAGCTTCTTCCCTCGTACTTGGAATTGATCTTGGTGTAAACGAGCTCAGGGCGCAGGTAGATGTTTTCTCCGAACTTTCCCCAGACACCCAGGTGAAACCCAGTTTGGGTATCGGCACTCAGGTTGATGTCGCCCAGGTCGAGATCTCCCGAGCTGTTAAAATTAAAACCGCCTTTAACACCATATCCTGAATTGGATTGTGCAAAGGCGGTTATTCCGGCCATTAGGCAAATAAGTAATACAAACTTTTTCATTTCTTGCAGTTTGGGATTATGCGTTGCTAATATAAACCCGAAAACTGCAGAAATATTACTTTCTCGCCATTACTTTTTTAGCTTTTTCAACAATGCTGGCGCTGTTTAAGCCGTATTTTTCCATAAGCTGAGCAGGAGTTCCGCTCTCTCCAAATGTATCCATAGTGGCTACAAATTCCTGAGGTGCAGGATTGTTCATGCTCAGTGTTCTTGCTACGCTCTCTCCGAGTCCGCCAAGGTAGTTGTGCTCTTCAGCAGTAACCACACATCCGGTCTTAGCAACAGACTTCAGGATGGCTTCCTCGTCAAGAGGTTTGATGGTGTGAATGTTGATGATCTCTGCAGAGATTCCTTCTTCAGCCAATTTTTCTCCGGCTTCGATAGCCTCCCAAACCAGGTGCCCGGTAGCTACGATGGTCACATCGGTACCCTCGTTAAGCATTACGGCTTTCCCGATCTCGAATTTCTGGTCTTCTGAAGTAAAGTTAGGTACAGCAGGGCGTCCGAAACGCAGATAAACGGGTCCGTCGTGCTCGGCGATAGCGATGGTTGCCGCCTTGGTCTGGTTGTAATCACAGGTGTTGATCACGGTCATGCCCGGAAGCATTTTCATGAGTCCGATATCTTCCAGGATCTGGTGGGTAGCCCCATCTTCTCCAAGAGTGAGTCCGGCGTGAGAAGCACAGATCTTCACGTTCTTGCCTGAGTAGGCAACACTCTGACGGATCTGGTCGTATACCCTTCCGGTAGAGAAGTTAGCGAATGTTCCTGTGAATGGGATCTTTCCGCCAATGGTAAGTCCGGCAGCGAGTCCGATCATATTGGCTTCAGCAATACCGGCCTGGAAAAAACGCTCAGGATTTTCGTTTTTGAATTCGTCCATTTTAAGCGATCCGGTAAGGTCGGCACAAAGGGCAACAACCTTATCGTTGGTTCTTCCTAACTCGGCCAATCCGGCTCCGAATCCGCTTCTTGTATCTATTTTCTTTTCGTATGTATATTTTTTCATCGGTAATGTCGTATCGATTAGTCTCTTTACAGAGGTTAAATAAGTTTAGTAATCGCCAAGGGTTTCCGGGTTTTGCTCAAGAGCAATAGCCAGTTGGTCGTCGTTAGGAGCTTTTCCGTGCCACGCGTGGGTGTGCATCATAAAATCTACTCCGTTACCCATAACCGTGTGCATGAGTACTGCGACAGGCTTTCCTTTTCCGGTCATGGCCTTCGCCTCTTTAAGTCCGGCGATCACCGCTTCGATATCGTTACCTTCTTCGATCTCCAGAACATCCCATCCAAAGGCTTCGAACTTCGCGCGAAGGTCACCTAGTGGAAGTACATCGTCTGTAGATCCGTCAATTTGCTGTTTGTTGTAGTCTACGGTGGCAATGATGTTGTCTACTTTATTGGCAGCAGCATACATGATCGCCTCCCAGTTCTGACCTTCCTGCAGCTCTCCGTCTCCGTGTAAGCTGTAGATAAGGTGGTTGTCGTTATTGAGTTTTTTAGCCAGTGCAGCACCAAGGGCTACAGACATTCCTTGTCCGAGCGATCCGCTGGCAATGCGTACTCCCGGAAGTCCTTCGTGAGTGGTAGGGTGCCCCTGCAGTCTTGAGTTGATAAGCCTGAACGTGTTGAGTTCGTCTACAGGGAAATATCCTCTGCGGGCCAATACGCTGTAATAAACAGGTGAGATGTGACCGTTAGAAAGGAAGAATACATCTTCTCCGTTTCCGTCCATGTCGAACCCTTCATGGAGCTCCATCACCTCATTGTAAAGTGCCACAAAAAACTCTGTACATCCCAGTGATCCTCCCGGGTGCCCTGAGTTAACCTTGTGAACCATTCTAACAATGTCCCGGCGAACCTGGGTTGCTAAATCCTTTAAGTGTTGTGTGTCTGGCATTTGAATACAGTAATAGTTATTTTGGGCAAAAATAGTCGATTACTTCACCCTGACAAAGCAAACCTTTATACTTTTTTAAACGACTAATCACCTGCATTTTCGGGTCGTTATTGGAAACTTAGCCGAATAGTTGATTATCTTTGCCACCCAACATTTTTTTATGCAGTTTAAACTCGAAGCAAACGATCCGGGATCCCGGGCCAGGGCAGGTAAGCTCACCACCGATCACGGAACCATTGAAACCCCGATATTCATGCCTGTGGGTACCGCCGGAACCGTAAAAGGGGTGCATCAGCGCGAACTTACAGACGATATTAATCCGGATATTATCCTGGGAAATACCTATCACCTGTACCTCAGGCCTAAGACCGATATCCTGGAAAAGGCCGGTGGGTTGCATAAGTTTATGAACTGGGACCGAAATATCCTTACCGATAGCGGGGGATACCAGGTGTATTCACTCTCTGCCAACAGAAAGATCAAAGAAGAAGGGGTCAAGTTCAAAAGTCATATCGACGGCTCTTACCACTTTTTTACTCCGGAAAATGTGATGGATATCCAGCGCACCATCGGGGCCGATATTATTATGGCTTTCGATGAGTGTACCCCGTATCCGTGCGATTACCACTACGCCAAGCGCAGTATGTACATGACCCATCGCTGGCTCGATCGTTGTATCAAGCGTTTTGAGGAGACCCCTCCTAAATACGGTTACGAGCAAACCCTGTTTCCGATCGTGCAGGGATCTACCTATAAGGACCTGAGAAAGCAATCGGCCGAGTATATTGCCAATGCCGGTGCTTTTGGTAATGCCATTGGCGGATTGTCGGTTGGGGAGCCTGCAGAAGAAATGTATGCCATGACCGATGTGGTTTGTGAGATCCTTCCGGAAGATAAGCCCCGCTACCTTATGGGTGTAGGTACACCGATCAATATCCTCGAGAACATTGCCCTTGGGGTCGATATGTTCGACTGCGTGATGCCAACTCGTAACGCCCGTAACGGGATGTTGTTTACGGCTCATGGAACCATAAATATCAAGAACAAGAAGTGGGAAGACGATTTTTCTCCTATCGATGAAATGGGGATCACCTATGTGGATACCTATTATACCAAGGCCTACCTGCGTCACCTGTTCGCATCTAACGAATACCTGGGCAAACAGATCGCTACCATTCACAACCTCGGATTTTATTTGTGGTTGGTTCGTGAGGCCAGAAAACATATCTTAGCGGGAGATTTTTACCAGTGGAAAAACACTATGGTAAAGCAAATGGATAAGCGTTTGTAGTTTTGAAGATAATAGATCGTTACATACTTAAGAGGTACCTGCTTACCTTCTTCACCATGATCCTGCTGTTTATCCCGATAGGTATCATGGTCGACGTTTCTGAAAAGGTCGATAAGATGATCGCCAACCAGGCGCCTACGGGAGAGATCATTCAGTACTATATAGATTTTACATTTTATTTCGCGAATTTGCTATTCCCGATCTTCCTCTTTTTATCGATCATTTGGTTTACCTCCAAACTGGCTAACAATACCGAGGTGATCGCGATCCTGAGCTCCGGGATCTCCTTTACCCGTTTCCTGAAACCCTATTTTATCGGGGCTTCTATTATTGCTGTGTTCGCCTTTATGATGAGTATGTTCATCGTTCCGGCAGCCAGCCAGGGATATAATGATTTTCGTATCAAATACCTCAAGGGTGGCCGCGATAAGGACCGGGAGACCAATAATATCTTTAACCAGATAAGCGATAACGAATACGTTTATGTGAGTAGTTTCAGGCCGGTGACGCAAACGGGGTACAACTTTACCCTGGAGCATTTTGACGGTACCGAACTGGAATACAAGATCTCGGCAAGCAGTATACGTTGGGTAGAAGATGATAGTGTTTTTCGCCTGGCGTCGTATAAGAAGCGTATTGTCGGACCTGAAAATGATATCTTCGAATCGAAGTCACGACACGATACGGTATTCGATTTTAGCCTTGACGACCTTACACCTGTGTCGTATGTGGCGGAGACCAAGAACCTCTTTGAGCTCAATAAGTTCATAGAACAGGAGCGTAAAAAAGGATCTCCGAACATCAATCGCTATATGGTGGTAAAGTACAAACGCTGGAGTTTACCTATTTCGGCTTTTATTCTCACCATTATCGCGGTAGCGGTATCTTCTATGAAGCGCCGCGGAGGAATGGGCGTAAACCTGGCTCTCGGGATCACCCTGGCCTTTGTGTTCATTTTCTTTGATAAGGTGTTTGCCATTTTGGCCGAACAATCTAATTTTTCACCTTTTCTTGCTGTGGCTATTCCCAATATGATCTTTGCGGTAATTGCCTTTTACCTGTTGCAGAATGCTAAACGATAAGCTTAAGAATTACCTCCATTTACATTTCATCGTGTTCATTTGGGGGTTTACAGCCGTATTAGGAGCACTGATCTCCATTGATGCGATCCCTTTGGTATGGTACCGCATGGGACTTGCGGTTTTATTTATCTCATTTTACATTGCCTGGAAGCGCTTTGATATGCATGTGCCGCGCAGGTACCTCTGGACCATGGTGATCGCAGGAGGGGTTATTGCCCTGCATTGGGTGACCTTTTTTATGGCCATCAAGGTGTCGAATGTGTCGGTGACCCTGGCTACGATCTCTACCGGGGCCTTCTTTACGGCTATTCTGGAACCTATATGGTATAAGCGAAAATTCATCTGGTATGAATTCCTGTTCGGCCTGCTCGTTATAGCGGGTCTTGCAGTGATCTTCCGGGTGGAGACGCAGTATGTTGGTGGGATCGTTCTTGCGCTGATCTCGGCCTTGCTTTCGGCTGTATTCTCGCTTATCAATGGTCGCCTCGCACAGCAGTTTCGGCCTTCCGTGGTCTCGTTCTACGAGCTGGGAAGTGGGGTGCTGTTTATAACCATTTATCTATTGGCTAGAGGACGCTTTGACGCTTCCTTTTTTCAATTGCAACCCAACGACTGGATCTTCCTGATCATTCTGGCCAGTGTGTGTACGGCTTATGCGTTTATCGCTTCGGTTAAAGTAATGAAGTTCATAAGTCCCTATACCGTCATGCTTACCATTAATATGGAGCCTGTTTATGGTATTTTACTGGCATTCTTTATATTGGGTTCCAAAGAAGAAATGAGCAGCGGATTTTATTTCGGGGCCCTGGTTATTTTAAGCACGGTAGTGGCGAACGGGATCCTTAAGAATTCGCTGAAAAGAAAAACTACAGTAAAAGGGGCAGAATAACATAAAGTTTTATATTTGTAGCCCTGTGAAACCTTCAAAACCAACTCATGGAGTATTTAGATTTTGAGTTACCGATCAAAGAGCTCGAAGAGCAACTAGACAAATGTAAAGTGCTGGGTGAAGAGAGTGAAGTTGACGTGACAGACACCTGCAAGCAGATCGAAAAGAAACTGGAAAAGACCAAGAAAGATATCTATAGAAATCTTACGGCCTGGCAAAGGGTGCAGCTTTCAAGACACCCCTCGCGTCCTTACACCCTTGATTATATCAAGGCCCTTTGTGGAGATACCTTCCTGGAACTTCATGGAGACCGTAATGTGAAAGACGATAAGGCCATGATCGGCGGATTGGGTAAGATCGGAGATCAAACCTATATGTTCATCGGTCAGCAAAAAGGATACAATACCAAGACCAGACAATACCGTAACTTCGGAATGGCGAACCCTGAAGGGTACCGTAAAGCACTTCGTTTGATGAAGATGGCCGAGAAATTCGGTATTCCTGTAGTGTCTCTTATCGATACTCCCGGAGCATATCCCGGTATCGAGGCTGAGGAACGCGGACAAGGAGAGGCGATTGCCCGTAATATCCTTGAAATGACTCGTCTTAAAGTGCCGATCATCGTGCTTATTATCGGTGAAGGTGCCTCTGGTGGTGCCCTCGGTATAGGTGTAGGAGACCGTGTGCTTATGCTTGAAAATACCTGGTATTCTGTAATTTCTCCGGAATCGTGTTCATCGATCCTGTGGAGAAGCTGGGAATACAAGGAGCAGGCTGCAGAAGCCCTCAAGCTTACGGCAAAGGATATGAAAAAACTTCACCTGGTAGACGATATCATCAAAGAGCCTCTCGGAGGTGCACATGCCGATCGCGTTTCTACTTTCAAGACTGTTGAAAAAGAGATCGTGAAGGTTTTTGATGAATTAAAGAAGTTAACACCCGAAGACCTCGTT
The DNA here is from genome assembly GCF_016786255.1 of Robertkochia sediminum. Lineage (GTDB taxonomy): Bacteria > Bacteroidota > Bacteroidia > Flavobacteriales > Flavobacteriaceae > Robertkochia > Robertkochia sediminum. The sequence goes on along the minus strand of NZ_JADMKT010000074.1, from coordinate 12,031 downwards.
CATAAGCGTATGGAGAAATACGCCGAAATGGGTGTGTTTAAGGGGTAACCCTTTAGATAAAGGAAAAGCTTAAAAAACCGAAGTGAGAGCTTCGGTTTTTTTTACCTTTATTAACAAGAAAATCAAGTTATTAACAACGTAATTGTTGAAGTTTGGTGAACAAACCGGCGCTGTGTTTTTTACCGACATGTTCTACAATTAAGTACTTTCGTGTTTATGGAAAAAATGAACCCGATCCCCGGAATGAAGGTTGATAAAGCCAACATTATTAACCTGGAAAAAGGCAAAGTCCCCCCGCAGGCATTAGATCTGGAGGAGGCTGTGCTAGGAGCTATGATGATCGATAAGAAAGGGATCGATGAGGTGATCGATATGTTAAACCCCTCGGTTTTCTATAAAGAATCTCATCAGCATATCTTCGAATCGATCGTACAATTGTTCGAATCGTCAGAACCTATCGACTTATTAACAGTTTCGACCAAACTCAAGCAGAATGGAAAACTGGAGCGAGTAGGAGGTGACTTTTACCTGATCCAGCTTACTAAAAAAGTGTCGTCTTCGGCTCACATCGAATACCACGCAAGGATCATTCTGCAGAAATATATTCAGCGTAGCCTGATCAAGATCTCCAACGAGATCATCGAAGATGCCTACGACGAAACTACCGATGTATTCGACCTCCTTGATGAGGCCGAAGGGAAGTTCTACGAAGTAACCCAGGGTAACATCAAGAAGTCTGCAGAAACCGCCCAGAGTTTGGTGATGCAGGCAAAGAAAAAGATCGAAGAGATCTCGAATAAGGAGGGACTCAGTGGTATTCCTACCGGATTTGATAAGCTCGATAAGCTTACTTCCGGATGGCAGCCTTCCGACCTTATTATCGTGGCAGCACGTCCTGGTATGGGTAAAACCGCCCTTACCCTTTCGATGGCCCGAAATATTGCGGTGGACGCCAATATGCCGGTAGCTTTCTTCTCTCTGGAGATGTCTTCGGTACAGTTGATCACGCGTTTGATCTCTTCTGAAACCGGACTGTCCTCGGAGAAACTGCGTACCGGGAAACTGGAGAAACACGAATGGGAGCAGCTTAACGTAAAGGTGAAGAATCTGGAAAGCGCTCCGTTGTTTATTGATGATACACCGTCGCTTTCGATCTTCGACCTTCGTGCAAAGGCCAGGCGTCTGGCATCACAGCACGGTATACGAATGATCATGATCGACTACCTTCAGCTGATGACAGCCGGAGGTTCTCAAAAGGGAGGTAACCGTGAGCAGGAGATCTCGATGATCTCGCGTAACCTTAAGGCCCTCGCAAAAGAATTGAACGTACCGGTGATCGCCCTTTCTCAGCTTTCACGTGCGGTAGAAACAAGGGGTGGTAGTAAGAGACCGTTGCTTTCTGACCTTCGTGAATCCGGAGCGATCGAGCAGGATGCCGATATCGTATCCTTCATTTACCGTCCGGAGTACTATAAGATCGAAGAGTGGGATGATGAAGAAAGAAGCCCAACAGCTGGTCAGGGAGAATTCATTGTAGCCAAGCACCGTAATGGTGGACTTGAAAATATTAGGTTAAAATTCCTTGGACACCTAGGTAAATTTGATAATTTAGAGGAGTTCGATACACCGTTCGAATTCCAGTCTAAGATGAATGACGGTGATGAGAGCCCGTTCTCAGTTAATGACCTGCCTAGTGCAGACGAGGCTTTCGGGAGTTCAATGAATAACGATTTTAACCCAGACGATGACGTACCTTTCTAAAAACAGGTCTGTAACACTATGCCCAACGGCATGGCTGCAGGTTTTTAGAACAACGATAATTCAGATTAACAATACTTTTAAAGGCGTGGTTACTTTCTTTAACGAAGGTAACCATGTCTTTTTTTACACCTCTCTGAAGCGGGGACTCACCCTGGCCATTTTCCTGGCATTCGCAACAGTGCAGGCCTCACAGATCCTGATCCCTATGGATGCCGACGGACAGGAAGACCATTTAAAGGCTTATGGCATTACCTTTTGGGTTTTACAGCAAAATACCAAGGTTAAATGGCTTCTGAACTACAGGGGAGGGGCGTTTATGCTACCCGACCGGGAGCAATTTCGCAGGGAATGCCAGATACGGGGGGTGAGTTTTGAGGTGCTTTCTGATGGTGCTGCTGCAGGAATACTGAATGAAATAAGCAGTCCCGGACGCAACCAGGATGCTGTGGTGCTCGAAAAAGCACCCAAGATCGCAGTCTATTCGCCTAAGGGAAATCAACCCTGGGACGATGCAGTGACCATGGTGCTTACCTATGCAGAGATCCCTTATGACGTAGTATATGATGAGGAGGTGCTGGGTGATGAATTGCTGCTCTATGATTGGTTGCATTTACACCATGAAGATTTTACCGGACAGTTCGGGAAGTTTTATGGGGCCTATCGCACCGCTCCCTGGTATATTGAAGATAAACGCAATGCCGAAGACCGGGCCGCTGCCCTCGGATATGATAAGGTTTCTGAGGAGAAGCTGGCGGTAGCCCTTAAGATCAGGGATTATGTGATCGGTGGCGGATTCATGTTCGCGATGTGTTCGGCTACCGATAGTTTTGATATTGCACTGGCAGCTGAGGGTGTCGATATTTGTGAGCCTATGTTCGACGGGGACCCCTCTGATGCGGGCTATCAAAATAAGATCGACTTTAATAAGACCTTTGCCTTTACCAATTTTTTACTGGAACGCAATCCTAATGCCTACGAATTCTCGTCTATAGACATGACGGCAAAGCGCCCAACGGTGCAAAGGGAAACCGATTATTTTACCCTGATGGAGTTTTCTGCCAAATGGGATCCCGTACCCACCATGTTATGTCAGAACCATACGGCTCTGGTCAAAGGATTCATGGGGCAAACCACCAGTTACGATCCTGCGACCATTAAGCCTACGGTGCTGGTGTTGGCAGAAAATAAGGTGAACGGCGAGGCAAGATATATTCACGGGATCAAGGGAAAAGGCTTCTTTACCTTTTACGGTGGTCACGATCCCGAAGACTACCAGCATCGCGTAGGAGACCCGAAGACCGAACTGGAGTTGCACCCTACTTCTCCCGGCTATCGACTGATTCTTAATAATGTGCTTTTCCCGGCAGCCAGAAAGAAAAAGCAAAAAACCTGATTTTTATAGTAGATGGCTATTATTTCTGGTTTTTAACTGCTGTTCAGAGGACTAAATTGTTTCGCGTTGAAACTGTTCCCTTTATTAGTTCCCTTTAGTTTGCTTTCAAGTGATGTTTTTCCTTACATTTAAGGAGGTATTTACCCTATTCATAAGCCTTTAAAAAACTATTTCATGAAAGCTATCCCCATGAACCGAATGTTTGTACTTCTTTTAGTTGCAAGCTTTTCGATCATTTCCTGTACCTCGCCCTACGCCGATTATGCAAATGTTGAAGATGATTATAGTGTAATTCCAATTCCGGATAAACTGATGTCGGAAAATGGGAGGTTTTTGGTCGATGATGAGGTTGTTATTGTTGCCGCCGAAGAATTAAGTAAGGAGGCCGGTCACCTCAGTGAGGTATTGGCCGGATTCGCTTCGGGAATGCAACCTGAAGTGGTAGTGTCTCCCGGATTTGGGAAGCGCCCGGTAATGTTATTGATCGACGATGGCGATACCATGAAATCAGGTGGCTATGAATTAATAGTAAAAGCCGATGCCGTAGTACTGATCGGTGCCGATGCCAAAGGGGTATTCTACGGGATCCAGACCTTGAGGCAATTACTGGACACTTCCGAGGCGCATACCGACCTCCCTTCTGCGAGTATCCCGGCAGTAACCATCAATGATTCGCCACGATTCTCTTATCGTGGAATGCATCTGGATGTAGCCCGTCATTTTCAGCCGGTTTCATTTGTGAAACGCTATATCGACCTGTTAGCGATGCATAAGTTCAATACCTTTCACTGGCACCTTACAGAAGACCAGGGATGGAGAATTGAGATCAAAAAGTATCCTGAACTCACCGAAGTGGGCGCCTGGCGAAACGGTACTGTAGTGGGGAAACTTCCGTGGACGGAGAATGATAATAAAGAATATGGCGGATTCTATACACAGGAAGAGATCAAGGAGATCGTTGCCTATGCTGCCGATCGCCATATTACGGTGATACCCGAAATTGAAATGCCCGGTCATAGTAGTGCTGCCATTGCTGCCTACCCGGAATTGAGTTGTTTTCCGGATAAACCAACAACACCTAAGCTCGGGATACTCTCAGAAAAGAGTCTTGAGGTTCAGGCCTCAGGTACACCGAAGGTCGTATTTGAAGAATGGGGAGTTACCGATGATGTGTATTGTGCCGGTAAAGAATCAACCTTTGAGTTCCTGGAAGGTGTATTGGAAGAGGTAATAGAATTATTTCCGTCTACCTATATTCATATCGGAGGAGATGAATGTCCAAAAGGGCATTGGGATATTTGTGAAAACTGTAAACTGAGAATGCAGCAGGAAGGACTGGCAGATGTCCATGAATTACAGAGTTATTTTATTACCAGAATGGAAAAGTATCTCAATAAGCACGGCCGTCAGATCATTGGATGGGATGAGATCCTTGAAGGCGGACTAGCGCCTAATGCCACGGTGATGTCCTGGAGAGGTGTACAGGGAGGCATTGAAGCCGCCAAGCAGGGACATAATGTGATCATGACTCCGGGAGCGCCTTTGTATTTTGATCATTATCAGGCAGATCCTGCACAGGAGCCGGATGCGATATGTTGTCTAAATACCGTAGAAAGCGTTTATGGCTACGAGCCAGTGCCGGAGGAACTTTCGGGTGATGCTTCAAAATATGTTCTGGGTGCTCAGGGTAATGTATGGACTGAATATATGAAAGACGGTGATTATGTAGAGTATATGGTGCTGCCGCGTATGGCCGCCCTATCGGAAGTATTGTGGAGCAGGGCAGAAGCAAAGGATTTTGAAGATTTTAAAAAGAGAATGCCGGTGCTCAGGAATATGTATGAGCAAGGGGGATATACCTATGCAAAGCATATGTTCGGGGAAGCTGTAGAAAATGAAGAGTGATGAAAAATATCCAGAAGGAAATTGTTTTACCGGCTTATAATAGAGGATTCCATCTGATCACTGATGAGGTGATAGCTGGAATCCCTGAGCTCGACCAGGTGGTGTCGGGATTGTTGCATATGTTTATTAAGCACACTTCGGCGAGTTTATGTATCAATGAAAATGCCGATCCAAAGGTGCGGACCGATTTTGAGAGTCACTTCAATAAGATGGTTCCTGAAAATGCCCCCTATTATATTCACACCTATGAGGGACCAGATGATATGCCGGCGCATATCAAGGCTGCCCTGTTGGGTACGTCGGTTACCATACCTGTGTTGAGCGGTAAGTTGAATATGGGAACCTGGCAGGGTATCTATCTTTGTGAGCATCGCGATCACGGCGGTTCTCGAAAGCTTGTACTAACCCTTCAGGGAATTTGATCGAACCGGGTAGCAGGCATCTGAACTAAGCGTTTGTTTTGGCCTCTACCAGTTGTTCGAGAATACTTTCTACTCCGTTATCTTCATTACTTCCCGTTTGAAAGCGTGCCATAGCTTTTACATTAGGGTGCGCATTTTGCATGGCGTAACTGTAGTGTGCGCATTCCAGCATTTCCAGGTCATTATTGTAATCACCGAAAGCCATGGTTTCTTCCGGGGTAATTTGCATGTGATCCTGGATGAGTTTTACGGCCTTGCCTTTGTTCGCGTCCGGATGAGAAATGTCTACCCAGTGTTTTCCGGAAACCTTTACCAGTAGCTGGCCTTCCAGAATCTTTATTTTGGGTAAGATATTCGCCTCGGAGTCTTCGTGGTGGTACAGAGCGACCTTGATGATCTCCGATGGATCTACAGATGCCAGGTCGTTGGTGACTTGAAACTCGTGGTAATACTCCCTGAGGATATCGGTGAATGATGTATCGCCGTTCTCAATAAAGGCGCCATTCTTACCGCAGAGAATGATCTCTGTTTGTGCTATCTCACGCGCCCTGTCGATAATGCTGTGTAAGTGCGATTCGGGTAATCCCGTAAAAAGAAGTTCTTCCTGGTCTCTTTTGGCCATCCCTCCGTTTTCGGCGACAATGGTGATGTCCCGAAAAATGGGCTCCAGCTTGTGTTTGATACTGTGGTATTGTCTGCCACTGGCTGCTACAAAATGAATATCGTTCTTGAGGAGGCGGTATAGCTCAAAGAAACGGTCGCTCACTTCTCCTTTTGAGTTGAGCAGGGTACCGTCCATATCTGTGACCACCAGTTTGACGTTGCTTAGATCCATAGGGTGTATTTCTTTCATTGCAAAAATAGGGCGGTAAGTCAGAGAATGCGTTAATGTGGTGTTATTTTATTTGGGAGAGGGTATTTAGGGAATAGGGAAGTAGGGAAGTAGGGAAGTAGGGAAGTAGGGAAGTAGGGAAGTAGGGAAGTAGGGAAGTAGGGAAGTAGGGAAGTAGGGAAGTAGGGGAGTAGGGAAGTAGGGAAGAGGGGAAATGGGGAAGTGGGGAGATATCACCGTTGATTTCTGTTGCCTCTGTTGCCCCTGTTACCTCTGTTGCCTCTGTTGCCTCTGTTAAGCCTGTTACGTATGGCCGTTTACTCATTACGGTCAAAAAAAAAGTCCGGAAAAACCGGACCTTTTTTGATAAGCGCGAAAATATATTGTTAAACGTTTACTTTACTTTCTCAACGATCGCCTTGAACGCTTCTGGGTGGTTCATAGCCAGGTCGGCAAGAACCTTACGGTTAAGCTCGATATCATTGGCTTTAACTTTCCCCATGAATTGCGAATAAGACATTCCGTGCAATCTGGCACCAGCGTTAATACGGGTGATCCAAAGGGCTCTGAATGTTCTCTTTTTGTTTCTACGGTCTCTGTATGCATAAAGCATAGCTTTTTCAACCGCGTTCTTGGCAACTGTCCAAACGTTTTTACGTCTACCGTAGTAGCCTTTTGCTTGCTTCATTACCTTTTTTCTACGGGCTCTGGAAGCTACAGAATTAACTGATCTTGGCATAATTTTAAATTTTTTGTAGCAGGCGCTCAGAAAATCTGAGACTTTTAATTGGGCCTGACTCCAGGGTTAAACAATTTAATGAACCGAAGGAACGGTTACTTCAAACGTAATTGTTCCTTAATGTTAGACTCATCTGCCTTGTGAACAAGGGTTGAATGAGTAAGTGCAAGCTTACGCTTTTTAGACTTCTTGGTTAAGATGTGACTTTTAAAAGCGTGCTTTCTTTTAATTTTCCCGGTACCGGTAAGCTTAAAACGCTTTTTGGCACTGGATTTGGTTTTCATTTTAGGCATAATTCCTAAGATTTATCTATAATCGCGCTTATACTCTTTCCTTTGAAAGGTGACCTTATTTGGTCTTTTTAGGAGCGATGAACATGGTCATACGCTTTCCTTCCAATTTAGGCATTTGCTCCACCTTACCTAGTTCTTCCAGTTCGGAGGCCAGTTTTAAAAGGAGGATCTCACCCTTATCTTTATACACGATAGAACGCCCTTTAAAGAATACATAAGCTTTTAGCTTAGCACCTTCTTTCAGGAATTTCTCGGCGTGCTTTTTCTTAAACTCATAATCGTGGTCGTCCGTATTAGGTCCGAAACGGATCTCCTTAACGGTAACTTTCGAAGCTTTCGCCTTCATGGCTTTTTCCCTCTTCTTCTGCTCGTAAAGGAACTTTTTATAGTCCAGGATCTTACAAACAGGAGGTTTGGCGTTGGGAGAGATCTCTACAAGATCTAATCCCTGCTCTTCTGCCATGGCTAAAGCTTTCCTGGTTGGATACACGTCCATTTCAACGTTATCTCCTACCAATCGTACTTCTGGTACACGGATCTCTTTGTTAGTCCGATGTGGGTTCTTAATTTCTCTTCGTGGCGTGTTGCGCCTGAATCTTTTAATTGCTATGGCTTAAAAATTTTAATTAAACTTAAATTTAAAACGACTTTAATGTACGATTGATTTCTGAATTAATCAAATTGACAAAGTCTTCAACCTTAAGGGCTCCAAGGTCCTCACCTCCGTGCTTACGAACAGAGATAGTGGCTTCTTTCTCTTCATTTTCCCCGACAATGATCATGTATGGGATCTTATTCATTTCAGCCTCCCGGATCTTCTTCCCGATAGTCTCGTTCCTGTTATCAACAAGGGCGCGAATTTCGTTATTTTCTAATAAATTAAAAACTTTTTCCGCATAATTTTCATATTTCTCACTGATAGACAGGATGATAGCTTGTTCAGGCATGAGCCATAATGGGAAATTACCTCCGGTGTGCTCCAATAAGATAGCGATAAAACGCTCCATACTTCCAAATGGGGCACGGTGGATCATTACCGGACGGTGGTGTTTGTCGTCACTACCAATATAGCTCAGTTCGAAACGCTCAGGCAGGTTGTAGTCTACCTGAATGGTACCCAGCTGCCAGCTTCTTCCGAGAGCATCCTTAACCATGAAGTCAAGCTTTGGTCCGTAGAAGGCCGCTTCTCCGGTTTCGATCACGTAGTTAAGACCCTTTTCTTTTGCAGCATTGATGATAGCATTTTCTGCTTTATCCCAGTTATCTGCACTTCCTATATACTTATCAGGATTCTCAGGATCGCGCAATGAAACCTGAGCGGTAAAGTTTTCAAATCCAAGAGAACCGAAAACGTAAAGTACCAGGTCGATCACTTTTTTGAATTCTTCATCCAGCTGTTCCGGAGTACAGAAAATGTGAGCGTCATCCTGGGTGAAACCGCGAACACGTGTAAGTCCGTGTAGCTCTCCACTTTGCTCATAACGATAAACAGTACCGAATTCGGCGTAACGCTTCGGTAATTCTTTGTAACTCCACGGACGAGCATTGAAGATCTCACAGTGGTGCGGACAGTTCATAGGCTTTAGCAGGAATTCCTCATCTTCCTTAGGAGTATGAATGGGCTGAAAGCTGTCTTCTCCGTACTTGGCATAGTGGCCTGAAGTAACGTAAAGGTCTTTTTGTCCGATATGTGGCGATACCACTTGCTCGTATCCGGCTTTCTTCTGAGCCTTCTTCAAAAAGTTCTCCAGACGCTCTCTTAAAGCAGCTCCTTTAGGGAGCCATAATGGGAGGCCCTGGCCTACTTTTTGGGAAAAAGTGAAAAGTTCAAGTTCTTTTCCGAGCTTTCTGTGGTCACGTTTTTTAGCTTCCTCTAAAAGAGCAAGGTATTCCTTGAGGTCTTTCTGTTTTGGGAAGGAGATCCCGTAAACCCTGGTGAGCTGTGGTTTGTTCTCATCACCTCTCCAGTAAGCACCTGCAACAGATAATAGTTTAACCGCTTTTACGATCCCGGTATTCGGAATGTGTCCTCCGCGACAAAGGTCGGTAAAGGTGTCGTGATCGCAAAAAGTGATATCTCCGTCTTCAAGGTTTTCAATAAGTTCGACCTTGAAGGGGTTGTTTTGTTTTTTATAGAACTCAAGGGCGTCGGCCTTGCTTACTTCTCGTAGTTTGAAGTCGTGCTTTCCGCGGGCGATCTCCAGCATGCGGGCTTCCACCTTTGGGAAGTCCTTCTCAGAAATACTGTGTTCCTTAAAGTCGATATCGTAATAGAATCCGTTGTCGATCGCCGGACCAATGGTCAGGCTAATTCCGGGGTATAATTCTTCAAAGGCCTGAGCCATAATGTGAGAGGTGGAGTGCCAAAAGGCTTTTTTACCCTCATCATCGTTAAAAGTATAAAGAGTAAGATCACCATCGGTGGTCATGGGGGTGGTTACTTCAACCTTTCTTCCATTGTATCTTGCAGAAATAACATTGCGAGCCAACCCCTGGCTAATGCTCAGTGCAACATCCATAGGAGTACTGTTCTTTTCGAACTCCTTCACTGAGCCATCTGGTAATGTGATCTTGATCATTGTAATGTAAATGTGTTATTATATGGTTTGCAAAGATAATAGACTGTTGCAAGGCGTACAATAGCAGTGCGATGAAATAGTATGGTAAATGAAGGTGTATTCATGTTAATATTGTGATATATTTAGAAATTGAAATTCGATGCTGCTTTCATGAGGTATGGGGTTTAAGGCCCGTCCTCCTGAATACAGTCAATTAATCTTATAAATCAATTAGTTGAATCTCATGAACCGATCCCGATTCTATTTTCCTGTAATGTTGTTTGCCGTCCTTATGCTTTTAGCAGGTAGTTGTAGTAACGATGATAATTTGCATACGGATCCTGAACCGGATACCGAAGTGCCGCCTGTTGATGATCCTGTAGATGAAGGAGATGATGATAATTCCGGCAACGATATCGGAGTTTTGGTAGATGTGGCTTCCCAAAGGCAGGAGGGGTATGTTTTGGTGAATGACCCCGGGTCCAACCGTGTTTACCTGATGAATAAGGCCGATGGATCTTCTGCATATGAATGGACTTTGCCTTATCATTTAGGTAATGATGCCAAGCTAATGGATGATGGTGTGTTGCTGATCTCGATGAGGGCTGAAGATCCCGACTTTAACTTCGGCGGATATGGCGGGATCCTGCAAATGATCGATACGAATAATGAAGCGCTGTGGCGTTATGATCTGCAATCGGCCGATCTTATAGCGCATCACGATGTGGTGATGTTGCCAAATGGCAATGTGCTTACCATGCTGTGGGAGCGAACAGGGCTGGAGGATGCAAAAGCAATAGGGTATGCCGGAGAACAACCCGATATCTATACGGAAACGCTGGTGGAGATCGACCCGGTAAGTAGTGAGGTCGTGTGGCGATGGGATTCCAGGGATCACCTGGTGCAGGATGCGATGCCTGAAGCAGGTAATTTTGGTGAGGTTGCAGCGTCGCCGAGAAAGATCGATATCAATTATTGGGATCAGGAGGTGACTTCCAACCTGGATAACGGAGATCTGATGCATGCCAACGGACTTGCCTATGATGAAGCGAATGACCTTATATATATGTCTGTGAATTATTATAGTGAAGTATGGGTGATCGATCACAGTACAACTACCGAAGAGGCAGCGGGTTCGGAAGGTGGTAATATGGGATACGGCGGAGACCTGGTGTATCGTTTTGGGAATCCTTCTGTTTATAGGAATGTTGCAGGGGGGAGGTTGTTCTATAATAACCACTCGCCTAAGTTTGTTCCGGGTACAGATCATATGCTGGTGTATATGAATGGAAATCATACCGGCGGACCATCAGTCGTCTATGAGTTGGATCTTCCGGAGGTGTTCGCTTTGGATCCCGATGCCGATAATGAGCCATTAGTGGTTTGGGAGTATAGTCATCCCGATATGTATTCGGCCAAGGTTTCCGGAGCAGAGCGTTTGCCTAATGGGAATACCCTTATTGCGGTAGGGACTTTTGGTTATTGGGAGGTAACCCCGGAGAAAGAGGTGGTTTGGCAGTTTAAAGGAGAAGGTTTCTTTTGGAGAGGGTATCATATTGGATTTGGAGACGCTGCACTAAGCGGGCTCGGATTGAATTGATGTTATTGGATCATTATATAGTATAAGGCCCTTCACGATAGTGAGGGGTTTTTTTATGCCTGAATGTTACAGGTAACAAGTAGTGGGTAATAGGGGGTGAAGTGAGCATGCCTGACGATAGGCAGGGAGGCTGAAGGCCGACGCGGCAATCTGCCAGGAAATAGACCCCCTCCGCCCTTCGGGCGCCTCCCCCCTGGATCAGGGGGAGGAGAACGTACTTCGATAGATCATATGTATATAGAAGAAGGAAGTTATCCCCTCCTTTCTAAGGAGGGGTGGCCACGACCCTGTCGTGGGCGGGGTGGTTCGTTCAAACATCAACATCTTATTACTAAAAAACGATCACCTTCCCCTCCCAGGGGAAGGTGGCAGCGCTTTCAGCGCTGTCGGAAGGGGTGTTTGAAGTGTCAACGTTTCTTTAGACCGTTATGACCGATTTGTGAGTTGCAGTCGTTGTAACCGCATCACTCCATCACTCCATCACCGATGGTGTCTTTACGAACCTTCCTGCCGGCAGGCAGGGGTGGC
>NZ_JADMKT010000073.1 GCF_016786255.1 Robertkochia sediminum | reverse complement strand
CCTATCGGGATCTTGGGTTGTGGGCGATACTGGATTCGAACCAGTGACCCCCTGCTTGTAAGGCAGGTGCTCTGAACCAACTGAGCTAATCGCCCTTTTTAATTTACTCTCTGAAATAGCTTGCTATTCCCTGATTGCGGATGCAAATATAGAACAGTTTTTTAATCCTGCAAAAGAAAAACTCAAAATAATCAAAGTACTTCTGCAACCGTAAAATTACTTCCTCCAACAAATATAAGATCTCCCGAGGCCGCTTTGTTTTGAGCCTCCCGGAAAGCTTCTGAAACAGAATCAAATACCACCCCCTGCAAACCATACTTTGATGCTTTTGCACGAAGATCGGCAGCATCCATTCCCCTTGGGATATCCGGACGGGCAAAATAATAGGTAACATTATTCACCGGGAAAACAGGTAATACGCGATCGAGGTCCTTATCTTTTACTACACCTATAACTATGTGCAAATGGTCATAATCCTCTTCCTGAAGTTGCGACATTACTAACTCCAGCCCTTCGCGATTATGAGCAGTATCACAAATGATAAGCGGATCTGTCCCCAATTGTTGCCAACGCCCCAGCAATCCGGTATTCTCAACGGTCTTTAAAAGTCCGCTTTTGATCACCTCCTCACTCACTTCCGGCAACAATAGACTTCTTACTGCTGCAACAACAGCCCGTATATTTTTCACCTGGTACTTCCCCTTAAGATCTGTTTTAAAATCTTCAGAAAGCTCATCTGCAAGTATTAAAGGTGCTTGCTCCTTAGCAGCCTTTTCTTTAAATACCGGCCATGTTTGCCGCTGGTACTCACTGATCACAGCAGGCACACCCTTTTTAATGATCCCGGCCTTTTCTCCTGCTATAGCCTCCAGGGTATCGCCAAGCATATCCATATGGTCCATCCCAATATTGGTGATCACCGAAACCACCGGCGTTATAATATTGGTAGAATCCAAACGGCCACCAAGACCCACTTCGATCACTGCGTAATCGACCTCTTCTCTTGAAAAATGATCAAAAGCCATCCCCACGGTCATCTCAAAGAACGAACACTGATGCTCCTTAAAAAAGGCAAGGTTACGATCTACGAATCTCACCACATCGGCCTCGGATATGGTTTCTCCATTTATTCTGATGCGTTCCCGAAAATCTTTGAGGTGTGGCGACGTATACAATCCGACCTTATAGCCGGCTTCCTGCAGCACCGATGCGATCATATGGCTGGTAGAACCCTTACCGTTGGTTCCGGCCACATGAATACTCTTAAACGTGTTCTGAGGGTTACCCAAATGGGCTGCCAGGGCAGTGATATTGACCAACTTAGGTTTAAAAGCCGATCTTCCTTCGCGCTGATACATGGGCAACTGAACGTACATCCAGTTTACCGTTTCCTGATATGTCATCATTTATTCTCCCAATTTGAAGTTCACCACAACAAATCCGATCTGTCTGGAAGGTGCTTTGGGGTCTGAATTAAATCTAAATGTTAGTGCAGTTCTTTTGGCAGGTTCTAAAAGACAACTGGCGGTATTGGTAGTTCCCCGCACTCCAGGCTGGGCTTCTACTACACGGCCATTTCTGTCTACGACGATCTTTACGACCACCCTACCTTCTTCATTACAGTCCTGGATGATCTTTTGACCTCCCACCTTATTCCTACCATTAAGTCCGTAACCGGAACCTCCGGACCCGCTTCCGGGGCTTCCAAAATAACTACTGGCATAGGGATCGCCATTGAGCTGCCCTTTATCTCCGGGGGAATTGTCATCTCCTTCTCCTCCGGTAGCCTTACCATCACTGTTATTGAGTCCGCCCATCATAGCGTCAAGACGGGCTTTCTTGGCCTCCTGCTCCTTACGAACACGCTCTTGCTCGGCCTGGCGTTCGCGCTCCTTACGTTGTTCTTCTTCGATACGCTCACGTTCCTTACGCTGCTCTTCTTCGATACGCTCTCTTTCCAGCTGCTCGGCGCGTTCTTTAGCCTTGCGTTCTTCCTCGAGCTTACGCAAACGCTCTTCTTCTGCCTTTTTCATGACCACCGATTCTTCCGACTCCTGGGTTACCACCTCTTCGGCTTCAGGCTCAACAGGCTCCGGTTCTGGCGGAGGTGGGGTTACCTCCTCCACTTCATCCTGTACAGGTTCCGGCTCGGGAACCGGTTCAGGCTTGGAGCGTATCGGCTCTTTTGGCTGTACATCGCCACTACCGGTATCCATATAGCCAAAATTCACAGAGATGCCCTCTTCCGGTGGCGGATCGAGATAAGAAAGGCCAACGTAGAACATCAGGGCAATTAGCATTGCCAGGATAATAGAAGTTACGGTGAACGACTTGCGTTTATGTCTGGTATCGAGAAACGACATTATTTGGGCCTTACGGCCAGAATTACCTTATAATTATTTTGATTCGCTATATCCATTACCTCCACAGCATTGGTAATAGGTACGCTTTCTTCGGCCCTTAGAATGATGGTTGGCTTATCAACGTCCTTAAGACGTCTCTTGAGCTCCGTTTCAAGAAATTCGGGCTTCACCTTGGTGTTATCTACAAAGAACTCCAGGTTCCTGTTAATGCTCACCGCCACGTTCTGGGTATTGGTGGATTTTCCTTTAGCTTTTGGCAGCAACAGGTCAAGTGCATTCGGTGCGTTAGAGGTGATCATAAAGAACACCAATAGCAGGAATACGATATCGGTCATGGAACTCATACTGAATTCCGGAGACACCTTATTTCTTCCTTTTAATTTCATAAGACAGGTTTTAATTACCTAATGGGACGTTCACAGATTACACTGCTGTACGATACGATCAAGCCGGCTCGTTGAGCAGGTCGAGGAATTCAACAGCATTACTCTCCATAGCGTGCACCACCTTATCGGTGCGCACTACAAGGTGATTGTAACCAATATAGGCTACGATACCTACAATAAGACCTGCTACGGTCGTGGTCATCGCAGTATAAATACCACTGGCCAACTGCCCCATCTCTGCCTGTCCGCCGCTGGTTGCCATCTGGTGGAAAGCAAGGATCATCCCGATCACGGTTCCGAGGAATCCGATCATAGGAGCTGCACCCGCAACGGTTGCAAGGATACTCACATTCTTCTCAAGCTTATACACTTCCAGGGTTCCGGCATTTTCGATCGCCTTATTGATATCCTCTAAAGGCTTACCGATCCTGGAGATCCCTTTTTCTGTTAAACGGGCTACAGGTGAATCGGTCTGCGCACATAAAATACGTGCCGATTCCAACTTACCACCTGATACGTGATCCCTGATCTGATTCATAAAGTTCTTATCGATCTTCGACGCCGCTTTAATAGCAAACAGTCTTTCGAAATAGATGTACAAGGCAACGAACAACAATACGAACAGGATAGCGATGATCACCACACTACCGGTACCTCCGTTAGCGATAAGATCGATAACTGATAGCGTTTGCTCTTCCGGGAGCATTTCTGTGGCCACTTCTTGTGAGGCGTCTTGAAAAAGTATCATAAGCGATGAAATAGGTTAAAATTTATAACGGTAAAATTTGGATTTAATTATGCTTTAAAGAACAAAATTACGGAGTAGAACAAAGATCACCGCCCCTGCCAGGAACCCAACGAGGGCAAGCCATGCGATCTTTTTGAGGTACCAGAAGAAATCGATCTTTTCCATCCCCATTGCTACCACTCCGGCAGCAGAACCAATAATAAGCATACTTCCGCCTGTACCCGCTGCATAGGCGATAAAATGCCATACAGGGTCGTCTACAGGAACAGAGAACATCCCAATACTCGCTGCTACCAGCGGTACGTTATCGATAACGGCCGAACCGGCTCCCAGGATAAGTACAACAAGATCTGAAACCGTGGCAGCAACTCCTTCAGTACCCAACTTAGGCATGGAGGCCTCCAGGCTTTCTGCAAAGTGGAATAACATTCCCAGAGATTCCAGGGCCGCAACGGCCATCAGGATCCCAAGGAAGAATAGAATACTCGGCATTTCGATTCGTGAAAGCGAGTGATGTACCGGACTATGATGTCCTACCGGATCATTATCCTCATCTATGGTAACCTCAGAGATACTGAACTTCGAACTACTGTAGATCTCTGCAAAAGCAGCAACCACAGCAAGAGAAAGCATCATTCCGACATAGGGAGGGAGATGGGTGATCGTCTTAAAAACAGGTACAAAAACAATCGAACCCAATCCGAGATACAGCATAACTGAACTGTAAGGACTCTTAGGCATATCACTCCCAAAATCCCCTTCGATCTGCCCTTTAAAGACACTCATTCTCGAGGCGATAAATACAGGCACGACCATACAGGCAATAGAAGGCAGGAACACGTGCAGGATAAGCTGCATCACCGTTACCTTGTTAGCGATCCAAAGCATGGTAGTGGTCACGTCTCCAATAGGCGACCATGCACCACCGGCATTGGCAGCAATGATAATAATACCCGCAAACCACAAACGCAGATTGCGATCCTTGATCACTTTTTGAAGAATGGTGATCAAAACAATGGTAGCGGTAAGGTTATCTATTATAGCAGAAAGAATGAATCCCAGTACTGCAAAGATCCATAAGAGCGATTTCTTATTCTTTACCCGGATATACCCCTTGATGGTAGCGAAGCCATCAAAGTAGTCGATGATCTCTACAATGGTCATCGCCCCCAGCAGGAACACCAGGATCTCGGCCGTTTTCCCCAGGTGATGCAGCAATATCTCTTCCAGGTGTGTGCCTTCGAGCTCACGGAGCTCGGCATTTACCTCGAAAACAGGCAGATGCGTTAACGCGATGATCGCCCAAAGCAAGGCCATCATTCCCAATGCAGGGATAAGCTTGTCAATTTTAATATTGTGCTCCAGCGTTATGAGGAGGTATCCGAGAATAAAAACCAGAATAATTATCGTTTCCATAAAAGATTGTTAGGTTTAGAATAATCTAAATTAATTGTTTTAATGCGATTTCAAAAGCAGTGCTACTGATATTTGTTGTGGCGCTATTGCGATCATAGGTATTTTGAAGTGCCTTTCTAATGGTCTCTGAAGTATCGTTAAAAATAGCCTCATCGGTCATCTCCACCCTTCGTTCCATAAAATAGGCGAATACCCTTGCCATTCCGCAGTTGGAGATAAAGTCCGGAATAAGACTTATACGCTTATCTGTGTCTTCCATAATAGGCCCGAAAAACACTTCCTCATCTGCAAAAGGCACATTAGCCCCGCAACTCACCACTTCCAGTCCGCCGGCAATAAGTCGGTCTATCTGTTCCTTGGTGATCAAACGGGACGCAGCACAAGGCATAAAGATCTCTGCCTGCAGGTCCCAGATCTTTTGGTTCACCTCGTCAAAAGAAAGCAGATCCTGCCCTCCGAGGGTATTACCCTTTTTATTGAGATATAACTGACGGATCTCCTCGAAGCTAAACCCTGCCTCGTTAATGAGTCCGCCGTTACCATCGATAATAGCTACGATCCTGGCACCCATCTGCGCCAGGTAATACGCTGCAGCAGATCCTACATTGCCAAAGCCCTGCACGATCGCTTTTTTACCCCTTACGGCACCGCCATAAATAGCGTAGTAATGTTTCACCGCTTCTGCAACGCCAAAACCGGTGATCATATCGGCAACGGTATATTTTCGTTTAATATCAGGAGAGTACCCTTCACTTTCAAGCACCTTGATCACCCCTTGCCTGAGCTGACCAATACGGTTGATCTTATCGGCATCTGTAGGTCTGAAGTGCCCTGCGAAAACCCCTTCTTGCGGGTGCCATACCCCACAGTCTTCTGTGATAGGGATTACTTCGTGGATCTCGTCCACATTGAGGTCACCTCCGGTACCATAATAACTTTTTAATAAGGGAGAAACAGCCTGATACCATCTTTCGAGCACTCCTTTTTTTCGGGGATCTTTAGGATCGAAGTTGATTCCCGATTTCGCACCACCGATAGCAGGCCCCGACACGGTGAATTTTACTTCCATGGTCTTGGCCAGAGAAAGTACCTCGTTCATATCAAGTCCCTTTCTCATGCGGGTACCCCCACCGGCAGCTCCGCCGCGCAGTGAATTGATCACTACCCAGCCTTCTGCTTCGGTTTGCGGATCCTTCCAATTGAATACGATCTCTGGTGATTTTTCTTCGTACTTCTTTAAAAGTTGTTTCATAGTAGTTTTTAGGTAAATGCCCCCAAATATAAAAAACTAATAATGACTCTGTGGGTTATGCCCGAAAATCAAGGTTCAAACACCCTGCCTGAACAATGATCCCGACGAGCCCCGGTAACACTGCTTAAGCAATTTACTTCTTCCCGAAGTCGCAAAACCCCGAGCAACCCGAAGATCAATGCTTCTTTATAATCAACAAGGTGCTGCTCCGGTATAACGACCGTAGAAGAAGAGCGTTCCTGCAACAATTCCATCAAATAGGCGTTCATCGCACCACCACCGGTAACCAGCACATTGCCGGTGTCTCCAACTGCAAGAGCTAATTGTTCTGCCACATGTAAGGTATATGTGGCCAGAACATCCTTCTCGTTCAGACCAAAACCATCGATGAGCGGCAATACCTGCGCTCCCACCCACTCTACTCCCAGGGATTTTGGAGGCTTCTCACTATAGAAATCCAAATCGTTAAGGGCAGCCAGCAAACCGGAATGAGGCTTACCCGAACGCGCTATCTCCCCCTCTGCATCATAAGCAAATCCCAATTTAGAGGCGTAGTGATTTAAAACCGTATTCACAGCACATATATCATAGGCCAGCCTGCCATGCGCCCCTTCAAGCGATACATTGGCAAAACCACCAAGATTGAGGCAATAGCGATAATCTGAAAAGAGCATACGATCTCCAATCGGCACCAACGGGGCGCCCTGCCCCCCGAGTTCAACATCCTGCCCCCTGAAATCACACACTACAGGAAATCCGGCCAGCGTCGCCAGTTCCGGGCGATTCCCGATCTGTACCGTAACCCCGTCCTGCGGCCTATGCCATATGGTATGGCCGTGAGAGCATATCGCATCGAGTTCGGTTATAGCGTATTTGCCAATAAAGGCAGAGAGCACACCGGCAAGGTATTCGGTGTAGGCGATATCAAAGACCTGGAGAGCGTCTTGATCCAGGTAAAAAGCATCTTGCAGTTGTTGCTTCCAATAGGAAGAATAGCCTATAGTTTCGGCCTTAAGAATGGTGTAGGTCCAGGGATCACCTTCTTCAAAATGTAAGAGTGCAATATCGACACCATCGAGAGAGGTTCCGGACATAACTCCCAGTACGGAGAAGCGCTTCTTTTTCATTATGACAAAATTAACCAACCAGGATTGATAAAATTGCATTTAAAAACTATATTTGACCGACTTTTCTAAAAAAAATCCAAAAAGAATGAATTATAAGCTTTCTGAAGAACACTTAATGATACAACAGGCTGCCCGTGACTTTGCGCAGACCGAACTATTACCAGGGGTTATCGAAAGAGATGAAAAACAGGAATTCCCTGCCGAGCAGATCAAAAAGATGGGTGAGCTTGGGTTCATGGGTATGATGGTTGACCCCAAATACGGAGGAAGCGGTATGGACACCATCTCCTATGCTATAGCCATGGAAGAGATCTCAAAAGTAGACGCATCGGCCTCTGTGGCCATGAGTGTAAACAACTCTCTCGTTTGCTGGGGACTTGAAACCTATGGTTCTGAAGAGCAAAAACAAAAATACCTGACCAAATTGGCTACCGGTGAAAAGCTTGGAGCTTTTTGCCTTTCCGAGCCCGAAGCAGGTAGTGATGCCACCTCACAAAAGACCACAGCCATTGATAAAGGAGACCACTACCTGATCAACGGAACAAAGAACTGGATCACTAATGGGAGTACTGCCGATTATTACCTGGTGATCGCACAGACCTATCCGGAAAAAGGCCACCACGGCATAAACGCCTTTATTATGGAGAAAGGCATGGAGGGATTTGAGATCGGACCAAAAGAACAAAAAATGGGAATTCGCGGTAGTGATACCCATTCGTTAATGTTCACCGACGTCAAGGTTCCCAAAGAGAATCGTATCGGTGAAGATGGCTTCGGATTTAAATTCGCGATGAAGACCCTTGCAGGAGGTCGCATTGGGATCGCTTCCCAAGCCCTTGGTATTGCCGCAGGTGCATACGAACTGGCCAAAGAATATGCGAAGGTGAGAAAAGCATTCGGAAAAGAGATCTACAAACACCAGGCCATTGCCTTTAAACTTGCAGATATGCACACCCAGATCGAGGCCGCAAGACACCTGGTGTTAAAATCGGCCTGGGACAAAGACAACGGAGAGAACTACGACCTTAGTGGAGCTATGGCAAAGCTTTACGCTTCACAGGTTGCCATGGATGTAACCACTGAAGCCGTACAGGTACACGGTGGTAACGGATATGTGAAAGAATACCATGTAGAACGCCTTATGAGAGATGCCAAGATCACTCAGATCTACGAAGGAACCAGCGAGATCCAAAAGATCGTGATCTCAAGAGGCATCCTAAGAGACTGATCATCTTAAAGACCATTATATGAACACCACCGGAAACGCATTTTTCGGTGGTGTTTTTTTATACGCTGCCCGGACTTTTCTTCCGGCTTAAAAACATTATTTCCCGACAGGACCTCCCGGATAAACGCACCCCTGCGCTGTTAAATTGTTCATAAAACAAAACAGGAAGCAAAAGAGAACAAAAAATACTTCTATGTTTGATGGCCTTAAATCAAGCCCATGGCCACCCATCGTCAAACACATGCCAGGATCCTGAGAAACTTCAGAAAAGTTCACCGATACACGGGAGCCTTTCTCTTTTTATGCTTTCTTTTTATAGCCGTCTCGGGATTGGCACTGGGTTTAAAAAAGCACAGCGGAGGTTATATTTTGCCTGAAACTCAAAAAGGAACTTCGACAGAACTTAGCCAATGGCTTCCGCTACACACCCTGGAAGCACTGGTGACCACTCATATGGAAAAGAACGGAATCACCGCAGGAGTCCTTGACCGTATAGACGTACGCAAGGAAAAGGGTATTGCCAAATTCATTTTTACAGAAGGGCAGTTGGAAGTTCAGGTAGATGGTAGCAGCGGGGCGATCCTGAGCACAGGCAGGCGCCATAGCGATTGGCTGGAAGATGTTCATGACGGCTCTATTGTAGACGACACCCTGGGTATTCCCCACGGTATTTTTAAAGTGATGTATACGGTGATCAGTGGGTTGGCATTACTCATTTTTACGGTTACGGGATTTTGGTTGTGGTATGGCCCAAAGTATATGAAACGCCTGCGTTAGGCCTCGCCTTTAGAACCCCATAAACACTTCAAGATTATTTTTTTTCAAAATTATTGTAACCTTTTCACGGTTTCGTACGTATAAATACCTGCATACCCATTATTCACCTATTAAACAATCAGGAGAGATTAGATGAGACAGCTCAAAATTACGAAGCAGGTTACCAATCGTGAGACTGCTTCCCTGGACAAGTATCTACAGGAAATTGGTAAAGTTGACCTTATCACCGCAGATGAGGAGGTGGAATTGGCCCAAAGAATCAAAGCCGGAGACCAGCGTGCCCTTGAGAAGTTAACCAAGGCCAACCTTCGATTTGTTGTTTCTGTGGCCAAGCAGTACCAAAATCAGGGACTCACACTTCCAGACCTTATCAATGAAGGAAACCTCGGATTGATCAAAGCAGCTCAGCGTTTTGATGAGACCCGCGGATTTAAGTTCATCTCTTATGCCGTATGGTGGATTCGCCAGTCTATTCTTCAAGCTCTGGCAGAGCAATCAAGGATCGTTAGGCTACCCCTTAACAAGATCGGATCGATCAACAAGATCAATAAGACCTTTGCATTTCTTGAGCAAGCCCACGAACGTGTACCTTCTGCTGAAGAGATCGCCAAGGAACTGGATATGTCTGTAAACGACGTGAAAGAGTCTATGAAGAACTCCGGACGCCACGTATCCATGGATGCACCCCTTGTTGAAGGTGAAGATTCTAACCTCTACGACGTACTTCGCAGTGGAGAGTCTCCAAACCCGGACAAGGACCTTTTACACGATTCACTTCGCACAGAGATCGAAAGAGCACTGGAAACCCTTACCCCAAGAGAAGCAGACGTGATACGTCTTTACTTCGGACTGGGCGACCAGCACCCAATGACCCTTGAAGAGATCGGAGAGACCTTCGACCTTACAAGAGAGCGTGTTAGACAGATCAAAGAAAAAGCGATTCGCAGGCTAAAGCATACCTCGAGAAGCAAGATCCTTAAGACCTATCTTGGTTAGGTTTTGGAATTAAGCATATATTTCTGTATTTTTCACTCGCATAAGTGATAATATCTTTAAACCGCATATACAATTACAACAGTTTATCATAACTGTTCGTTTTTTGATTGATGAATGAACTCCGGCTGATTACCGGAGTTTTTCATTTCTATACACTACCCTACAAAAAGAGCATTACCACCAGCCTGATATACTCACTGAAACACCCTCGCCAAACACACCGGAACATATATTAATTTACCTTATTTTTGCAGGGAAACACAAACTTCCTATGAAAAACAAGATCATTGCCCCTTCCATGTTGGCAGCCGATTTCGGTAACCTTCAGAGAGACACCGAAATGGTAAACGAATCGAAAGCCGATTGGTTTCACATCGATATTATGGACGGCGTTTTCGTACCCAACATCTCTTACGGAATGCCTGTGCTCAAGGCCATCGGTAAGCATGCAAAAAAACCACTTGACGTACACCTTATGATCGTAGATCCGGATCGATACATCAAACATTTTGCCGATCTGGGAGCAGAAGTGCTCACCGTACATTACGAAGCATGTACCCACCTTCACCGCTCACTGCAAGCGATCAAGGCAGAAGGCATGAAAGCCGGAGTTGCATTGAATCCGCACACCCCTGTTTCGGTACTGGAAGACATCATTCAGGATATCGACCTGGTTTTGATCATGAGTGTTAACCCCGGATTCGGTGGTCAAAAATTCATCGAGAACACTTATAAAAAGGTTAGTCAGCTCAAGGCGATGATCGATGCACATAACGCCTCGACCCTAATTGAGGTTGACGGAGGTGTTAATGCCAAGAATGCTCCGGCACTTATTGAAGCAGGAGCCAATGCCCTGGTAGCGGGAAGCTTTGTTTTTTCCAGCGAATCGCCAATGGATACCATTGCAAACCTAAAAGAGGTGATCACTAAATGATCCACAAAGAACTCATTATTATAGGCGGAGGGCCCATAGGTATTGCCTGTGGGCTCGAAGCTCAGAAAAAAGGACTGGACTACCTGATCCTGGAAAAGGGAGCGCTGGTAAACTCCCTGTTTAACTACCCGGCGAACATGCAATTTTTCTCTTCTTCTGAGAAACTGGAGATCGACGGCATTCCATTTATCAGCAAGGAAGCAAAACCCAAACGGGATGAAGCCCTGGAGTACTACCGGCGAATCGTTACTTCCAACAAACTTCGCATCAACCTGTTCGAGAAGGTTGAACAGGCGCAAAAGAAAGCAGACGGGCTCTTTCACATCAAAACATCAAAAGGGACGTATACCTCGAATTACATGGTGGTAGCCACAGGGTTCTATGACCTCCCTAATCTTTTAAACGTCCCTGGAGAAGAACTGGCCAAAGTGAGCCACTATTATAAAGACCCGCATTTTTACGCCATGCAAAAGCTGGCCGTGATCGGAGCCAGTAATTCGGCTGTCGATGCTGCCCTGGAATGCTACAGAAAGGGAGCCGAGGTGACCATGATCGTAAGAGGCCCCGCTATAGGAAATCGCGTAAAATATTGGGTTAAACCGGATATTGAGAATCGCATCAAAGAAGGTTCTGTGACCGCGTACTACAATGCAGAGGTCCTCGAGATCAAAGCAGACCATATCCTCATAGATCAGGAAGGTGAAAAGATAAGCATCCCGAACGACTACGTTCTTGCACTTACAGGATACAGACCCAATTTCAAGTTTTTAAGTGCCCTGGGGATCGAACTATCGGATGACGGTAAATACTACCCTCAATACAATGAAGAAACCATGGAAACGAACGTTCCCGGCCTTTACCTTGCAGGAGTAATTTGCGGGGGAATGGACACCCACCTATGGTTTATAGAAAATTCAAGGATACATGCTAAGATCATCCTTGACCACCTGGAGTCTAAAAGAAAGCAACTACACTAAAACCGTTTCCTCAAGGATTTACCCCGGATCAATAACATTCTTCCAGGAAATAGCGTATCACATCGGTAGTGGTAACAATACCCACCAGCTCGTCGTTATCAACGACCGGCAGGGCGTGAAACTCCCTGGTCGCTAAAATGGCTGCAGCCTCCCTGATGGTGGTATCTGCAGTCACCGTCTCAGGTACACGGGTCATTACTTGTGGTAATTTAAACATATTATACACCACAGACTCTACAGTGTCATCGTCTTCATCGATCACATCAGCATAACTTATTCGCATCAGATCGGTCATACTCAGAATACCAACGATCTTTTTACCGTCAGTCACGGGAATATGGCGTATTTTGTGTTTATTGAACAGTCGCTCCGCCTTGTACAGATCGTCATTAAGGTCTAACTGAACCATTTCTGTGGTCATGATCTTCGCTACTTTCTCCTTGGTATCCATAGTTTCCAGTATTTATTTCCAGGTTCGTAGTTTTATCTACGCCAAAAGTTTAACATTAAGATTAGCATTGCCGGTAATCCGGCAGGAAGTAATTTTAAGAAGATCGAATCACCTATGATCCAGCACTTTCCCTAAACTTCATTACTCCTTTTCATCTTTACCTAAAATACTACTACACAACAATTTAAAACATGACCGTTGTCATTACAAAACCGAAAAGTCGTTATAATCTCCGGTTTAACTGGTGTACTTAAGTCCATTGTTCACGACATGGTCTTCTCTTCCATTTCCGCGATCTCGTCGAGGGTACGTATCAGGAAAGACCTGAGTTGCCTGGCCATCTGATCGTGATCCTGAATTCCCGGATGCCCTTCACAGCCCGAAATACCAATGTCTTTAAAGTTCAGTACGCCAATAATGAGCTCATCAGAAAAATGATCGCGCACCTGGTTCAGAGACTCCTTCAGAAGTTGATCATCATTTGCTTTAAGCATGGGAGAGTCTACCAGAACGAAAGCCGCCTCAGGGTAGATCACCCTCAGGGAATTAACGAATTCGATATAACTTCCCACGAAAGCATCCCTATCAAAGTCGGCACGAGCACCATTACGCATACCTCCAATATCATTGGTGCCCAGGCATATACTCACAATAGCCGGATCCCAATTTTCCGGTGGCCAGGTATCTTGACCCTGTTCACCCAGATAGAGATCCCCATAACGCTCCGGCATGGTTAACACATCGGCCTCCCCATAATTGCGATACACACCGGCACCACTTACGGCACTCAAATTATAGGCAGCTCCCATGGTCCTGGCCGCCTTAGCTGCAAAGGCTTCGTAAGGATTGTGGTGATCAAAAGGAACACCCTCGCCGCAAGCTACCTGATCCTGGTCTACACCATATCCACAGGTCATAGAGTTCCCAATGAACTCTATTGCCAATTCGGGATCGTACGAGGTCCGACTCAAACCAGAGGCCCTGGCACCGTGAAACAACAAGCCACCATTAACCGCTTCAGTAAGTTTATAGACACCTATCTCGTTCCATCCGGGATCTTTTGTCAAGGGTATGGCAATAGAAGTTCTTTTACCACCGGAGAGCTTGTACTTCCAGCTTAACTTATCGTTTCGGGTTACCAATGCATACCCGTGATCATTACCCGTTACCTCCAGATCGAGCTTTACCGTATCTCCTGACGCTCTGAACCTGACGGAGGCCGCAGAACCTATGAGCTCTGCTACACCATCATCCCCTTGGCGCGTTCGACCGAAGTAATTATAAAGGGTATCAGGAGCACGTTCTTCCAATTGCATTTCAGGAGTATCGGCCACCAAAGGATCAAGACTGTCTTTTACCGTTTCAACCGGTGTTTCTTCCTCCTGCTTTTCCAATTCACCACCATTAGGTCCTGCCTCCTTTTGCGCTCCCTGCCTGCACCCCACAAGAAGTACCACAAGCAAGAAAATTAATTTTATAGATCTCATTACCAGTATTTTAACTAAAGATAAGGCGTTGCGACATGAGATACAACCGGCATGAAAAGAAAATAGTTGAGGTTACAAAACAAAGAAGTGCCTGTAACTAAATACAGACACCTCTTAAGAACGAAGTAAGTAAATTGATTATTGACCGGATCACCTGCCTTGCATGTGATCCTGAAACAGAGTGCTCTGTAGTCGGAGACAAACCTAAGCCAAACTTGTTACGAAAAGGTTTCGTGTATAAGAAATAATCATTGTGCTAATGTCAACAAATTAAAGAAGTCCTTAAGAGACTTCGGAATTTTCATCCTAACCACAAAAACAAGGCGTTTCACATCAATAATATGTAAGAATTACCTTATAGGCATAGGAATTACTATCTTAACGTTCCCAAATTTTATATACCACTATGAATCTTACCCGATATAAACTTCTGTTTCTTGGCATCGCCCTGGCAGTGATCGGCATTGCCCTGCACTTTCTAAAGGTGGAATTGTCTGACCTTATTTTTGGTACCGGATTATTGATCGCGCTTAGTGCAGCATTTATGTTTACCTATAAGGAGAAGGAAGAATAGTGGCGGACTGCTGCACATAACAACACCAGGCAATGAGGCATCCCATCCAACGCGCCGGCTGGCAGGTTGGGAGAGGATTGCAGATCCTTGGTTAACTCCCCTTTGCAAATAGAAAGACAATCCCACCTACTCCAAATACCTAAACTCCAGACAGCTCATTGCACCGATTGGCGGAAGGTGCATTCAGCGAACGCTGGAGACGGAAAGAGGCCAGGTAGAAATTACGGCGAACTACTGTACTTAACACCTACAAGCCATCAAGCACCCCATCCAACGCGCCGGCTGGCAGGTTGGGAGAGGGTTGCAGATCCTCGGTGAATTCCCCTTTGCAAATAGAAAACCCACAGGCCTTACAGGCCTGATGTTTTTTATACCCTTCCGTCTCCTACGAGCAAGCTCGGGAGACTTCAGGGTATAAAAAAACCCATCGCCTTCGCGATGGGTTTTCTGCTTGTAGTGACCCCGAGAGGATTCGAACCCCTAACCCTCAGAGCCGAAATCTGATATTCTATCCAGTTGAACTACGGGGCCTGTTCGTGTATACGAACCACTACGTATTGACGGGGGCTAATTTAACCCGCTAATTTATTTCTCACAATAGTAGAAATGGTTTTTCCATCGGCTTTTCCGGCCAATTCTTTAGAGGCCATTCCCATAACCTGCCCCATTTCCTTCATGCTTGAAGCACCGGTCTTTTCGATGATAGCCACAACTACCTTTTCGATCTCTTCTACGCTCATTTGCTCAGGCAGGAACTTCTCGATGATGGCAGCCTGTGCCAATTCAGGACCGGCCAGATCTTCACGTCCCTGCTCGGTGAACACAACAGCACTTTCCTTGCGCTGCTTCACCAATTTTTGCAAGATCTTGATCTCCTGCTCTTCAGTGAGTCCGTCCTTGGTCTCTGCATTGCTCTTAGCCAGTAAGAGTTCTGATTTCACCGCTCTTAAAGCCTCCAGAGCTGCGGCGTCCTTGTTTTTCATAGCGGCCTTCATTTCGGCCATTACTTTATCTTGTAAGCTCATAAATTCTCGCTTTTTAACTTCTTAAAAACAGCTTTGCGAAGATAAAAAAATAACCCGAGAACCTTGATCGGTTCCCGGGTTTTCGCGCAACACTGCATGTCGTTTTGCTATTAATCAACATTATCGTGTAAGAACGAATTATTACTTCTTAGCTGCACCTCGTCATTGCTGTCTGAACCAATGCTCATACGCGATGAAGAAGTGTCCTGAGAGCGATGGTCCTGAAGGTCGATACCCATGCGCTTATAGGCCGGCTGCTTCTCGATCTCATCGATCCTGGCGGTGTTATTCTGAAACTTATAATTGAAATCTTTAAGCTTGCGTCTGCGCTCTTCTGCACGCTTTCTCAAGCTGTCTTCGATCGAACTGTTGAACGGATCGGCTTCTTCTGAAGGCCTCACCTGAGGCACTTCCTCTGCAGGAACCACTTTCTTTTCTACCTGAAACTCTTCTTCCATAACCTCTGCAGGTTTAGGTGTCGGTTTAGATGCCGGCCCGGGTTGTTCTGCACGAGCGCTGTTCAACGTTTCCTCTACGTCCAGGTAATCTCCTAAACTGTATATCGTAGGCTCATCTGCAGGCTTAGGCGTCTCTGACACCACTTCTACAGGGTCCTTAACTTCCATGTCGTTTACCTCGTCGCCGAGATCGAAAGTGATCGTATTGTTCACTTCTTCTTCCTGTGGCTTAGTTTCCTGAAGAGGCAGATCAAAAGACAAAGAGATCTGCTTCTCTTCCTCTTCTCTCTGTAGCTCTTGCGCATCGACCACATCTATTCCGCGGATCTCATTTGTAGTATCGATGATCACAAAATCTTCTTCTTTAGCCTTTACCTCCTCAAAGGTCACCTCCATATTCCTGATCAACTCTGAAGTTGGTACGAGATCTATGGTTGGCACCTCCTGCTTAGGTTGCTGCTGTATTGTTTGCTCCTGTTGCATAGGAAGTTCCGGCTGCACCGGAGCCTCTTCAGGATCTTCCAACTGATGCACTACCGGTTTTGCTGCTTCCGGCCTGGGAGGCTGCTGTACCGGACGGTCGGTTTTAATCATCCCTGTCGCACTTCCTTCAGGACTCAGATCGTGAGTTGCCTTTTGTTCGTCTTCAAGGGTGTGTATAATGCGTTTTACCTCAGTATTGGTGATCTCGTGCTGCTGATCAGAATTAAATCCGGTGGCGATAATGGTTACAGAGATGGCATCACCCAGCTCTTCATCTTCACCAACACCCATAATGATGTTCGCATTATGACCGGCCTCTTCCTGAATATGATCATTGATCTCACCGATCTCATCGAGGGTGATCTCTTCGGTTCCGGAAACTATGAGCAACAATACGTTTTGAGCCCCGGAGATCTTATTGTCATTTAGCAGTGGCGAATCAAGCGCTTTCATGATCGCTTCCTGCGCCCTGTTGGACCCTGTAGATGTAGAAGACCCCATAATGGCGGTACCGCTGTTAGAGAGTACCGTTTTAGCATCCCTGAGGTCGATGTTTTGCGTGTAATGATGTGTAATAACCTCGGCGATACCTCGAGCTGCAGTGGCTAAGACTTCGTCTGCCTTAGAGAATCCGGCTTTAAACCCAAGATTACCGTATACTTCTCTAAGTTTATTGTTATTGATCACAATGAGTGAATCGACATTACTACGCAGGCGCTCTACCCCTTTTTGAGCCTGTGCACATCGATTCTTTCCTTCGAACTGGAACGGACTGGTTACGATACCTACCGTTAAGATGTTCATATCTCTGGCGATCTTAGCAATGATCGGCGCCGCTCCTGTTCCGGTACCACCACCCATTCCGGCAGTGATAAATACCATTTTGGTATTGGTGTCGAGCATGGATTGCAGCTCCTCAAGACTTTCTACCGCAGCCTGCTCTCCTACTTCAGGGTTAGCACCTGCTCCAAGCCCCTCAGTTAGTGAAACGCCGAGTTGGACCTTATTCGGTACCGGACTGTTCTGCAATGCCTGAGCATCTGTATTACACACCACGAAATCGACCCCTTTGATCCCTTGCTGGTACATGTAGTTGATCGCATTGCTTCCTCCTCCGCCTACACCGATCACTTTGATCACATTGCTCTGGTGCTTCGGCAGATCAAATGAAATGTTGCCCAAATTGTTGTTTTCTCCACTCATAATTACACTTTTTTACCCCTATTATTATTGGTTAGTTAACTCCGAAACGGGTTGGGTTATTCGGCGTTATCTAAAAAATCTTTAAGCTTATCTGAAAAGCGTTCCAGGAACGTTTTCTTTGGCGGCTCCTGTTTTTCCGGCTCCTCAGTCTCCCCATCCTCAGGCCCCTCTGTAACCTGTGGCTCATCGATCACTTCCGGCTCTTCTTCAATCACCATGGCGGCGGCATTGCGCTCACGCTGCTCCAGAGCCTTCATGACCAATCCTACTGCCGTGGCATAGATCGGACTGGCTACTTCGGCATCAGAATCACCGGCCAGGTGTTCATTTGGAAAACCGATACGGGTATCCATGCCCGTAATGTATTCCACTAATTGCTTCAAATGCTTAAGCTGACTGCCCCCACCGGTAAGAACGATCCCGGCGATCAGCTTTTTCTTTTGTTCTTCATGACCGTAGTTCTTGATCTCCATATACACCTGCTCGATGATCTCTACCACACGGGCATGGATGATCTTCGAGAGGTTCTTAAGTGTGATCTCTTTGGGTTCACGCCCACGAAGACCAGGTATCGATACGATCTCGTTGTCCTTATTTTCTCCGGGCCATGCAGACCCAAATTTGATCTTAAGCAGCTCTGCCTGTTTTTCAATGATCGAACAGCCCTCCTTAATATCTTCAGTGATCACATTACCTCCAAAGGGGATCACTGCTGTATGTCTTATAATTCCATCTTTAAAAATGGCCAGGTCGGTAGTTCCACCTCCTATATCGATAAGGGCTACCCCGGCCTCTTTCTCTTCCTGGCTTAACACTGCATTTGCCGAAGCCAATGGCTCAAGGGTGATACCCGAAAGATCGAGCCCTGAATTCTTTACACAGCGACCAATATTCCTGATCGAGCTCACCTGCCCTACCACAACGTGGAAATTTGCTTCCAGGCGACCGCCATACATTCCTATAGGCTCCTTGATCTCTGCTTGTCCGTCTACCTTATACTCCTGCGGAAGCACGTGAATGATCTCTTCACCCGGCAGCATCACTAATTTGTACACCTGATTACAAAGGTCGTCTACATCTTCTTCTCCAATAACTTCTTCAGAATTGGTTCTGGTAATGTAATCGCTGTGCTGCAAGCTTCTGATATGTTGACCTGCAATACCCACTACACAGTCGTGTATCTTAACACCTGAAGCACTACCGGCTTCTTCCACAGCCTGTTGTATAGATTGTATGGTCTGGGTAATATTATTCACCACCCCGCGATGTACCCCAAGGCTTTTCGATTTTCCTATACCCAGGATCTCGATCTTACCGTAATCGTTCTTACGGCCAACCATGGCCACGATCTTTGTGGTACCTATATCTAATCCAACAGCGTAATTAGTACTTTCCATATCTTATTTTTTGGTGCACACCACCTGGTTGTCAAAATCCAGGTCTACAGCCTTATACGCGGCCAACGACTTATCTTTGGTGGCTTTCTGGTAGAAAGCTTTAAAATTGTTAAACTTCTTATCGAGTCGTTCCAGGTCACTCAACCTCAAAACGAAATCGTCTGTTCGAAACCGGAGTTTAAATCCGGCCTTGTCCTTGTGAATACCAATGACATTCTTCTTTAAAAAATCATCATGGTAAATAAAATCCGCAAGGTGAAAAACCCCCTGCAATCTATCTTTTGCTACCTGCCCTGTAACCAACGGCACCCTGGCAGCATATACCGGCGACAAAGGCATCCACTTTCCTTCATCGTCTACATAATAATGTTCTTTCCCGGCGACCCTGGCTATCGGGGTACGCTGCACGATACGAGCTCCCAATGTTCCGGATACGGTGAGGCAAACCTCCGCATCCTTGATCATATCATGCTCATTAAGAAGCATTTCGACCTCATTTAAATCTAAACTTTCTCGGTGCACCTTCGAGGCTGTGTCCTTGTTTTGTATCAACAAGTTATTAACCGCATAGTGCGTGATATAGAGCGATTCCTCATTGAGAAATTCGATCTTTGTCTCCTTATTTACTGTACGTTTATCGTTGCGATAATTAGCGAACGAGAATGACACGATAACCAGGAGTACGATCAGCACGATCTTGATATGTTGCACGTACTTTTTCACGATATCAGAACATTTTTTATATCATTCACCATGGCGCCGATATCTCCGGCACCCATAGAAACCACGACCTCGTGTTGGCTCTTTCCTAAATATCCGAGCAGCGCTTCGCGGGTCATGACCTGCTTTCGGGGATGCTCGATCTTGCTCAGCAAAAGGTCGGCATTGATCCCGGGTATGGGCAGCTCACGTGCCGGATAGATCTCCATTAAAATAATCTCGTCGAACTTCTCCAGAGCTCCGGCAAAAGCTTCCAGAAAATCCCTTGTACGACTGTAGAGATGAGGCTGAAAAACAGCTGTGATCCGGCGATCCGGATGAAAACTTCGAACTGCTTCATGCACCGCTTCGATCTCTGTTGGATGATGGGCATAATCATCGATATACACCAATTCAGGGGTGAAGATCTGGTAGGAGAACCGGCGTTTTACACCCTTAAAGCTCTCCAGGGCTTTAGTAAGGCGGTCGAGGGGGGCACCCAGTTCGACCGCCATTCCCAGTGCTACTAAAGCATTAAGCAGGTTGTGCTGTCCAGGCTTTCTGAACACCACCTCGCGTGCCTCGCCATAAGGCGTAACCAAATCGCATGTGTAGGCTGAATTGGAAATCTTAATATTTTCAAACCGGTAATCGGCTTCAGGCTCGAATCCGTAGGTTATCCCATTCAGGGGTAAACCGTAACGCACCAAAAGCTTGCCTCCGGGTTTTATTTTCTTCACAAAGGCCCTGAAGCCTTCTTCGAGAACCGCTTTCTCTCCATAGATATCGAGGTGATCGGCATCCATAGAGGTGACACAGGCAATATCCGGATCGAGCTGCAGGAACGACCTGTCAAACTCGTCGGCTTCCACCACAGTAATCTCCTCACCTTCGATAAGGAAGTTGCTGTTAAAGTTCTCAGACACCCCGCCCAAAAAGGCTGTTATTGGGTATCCTGATGCCTTTAAGAGATGCGCCAGGATACTCGATGTGGTCGTTTTACCGTGCGTACCTGCTACGGCCAGACATTTAGAATCTCTGGTAATGAGACCAAGCACTTCTGCCCGCTTGAGCATGGCAAAACCACCATCGACAAAATAATTCCACTCCACATTAGTCTGAGGAATAGCAGGAGTATACACTACCAAAAGCCTCGGGGTATTTACCCTGAAAGCCTCGGGAATACTATCCGGATGGTCCTCATAATGCACATCGACCCCCTCTTCCTGAAGGGCACGTGTAATAGACGTTGCAGTGCGGTCGTATCCGGCCACCTCCATCCCTCTGAACTTAAAATAACGTGCAAGTCCGGACATACCTATACCTCCTATCCCGAGGAAGTATACTTTATCGATATGTTTAAGATCAAGCGCGTTCATGCTTATTTGTTCTTTCGGATATTTAATATGTTCACGATCTCGTCTACAATGTTCTCTGTTGCCTGTGGCAGGGCCATTTTCCTGATATTTGTTCCCAGCGCCTGTTGTTGCTCTTTAGATGTAATAAGCTCACGAAACACGGTTTCAAAACTCGCATCGAGTTCTTTTTCGGACAACATCAGGGCAGCACCTTTCTCCACCACCGCCATCGCATTTTTTGTTTGATGGTCTTCGGCAACATTAGGCGAAGGAATGAACAGCACCGGTTTTCCAACGATCGAAAGCTCGGAAACCGAACTTGCTCCCGCACGTGAGATCATTACCGAGGCACACCCATAGGCCAGATCCATCCGGCTTATAAAAGGCTTCACTTTTACACCTTCAGCCGCTAAATGCTTATACTGCTCATAATACAGCTTACCACATTGCCAAAGCACCTGCACCCCGAGCTCTTTGAACAGGTCGAGGTGTTGCGCCACCAGCTCATTGATGCGTTTTGCCCCCAGGCTACCTCCCATCACAAAGAGTACAGGCTTTCCGGATTCAAAGTCAAAGTAGGACATGGCCTCTTCTTTGAGATGATCGATCTTTAAAAGGTCGCTCCTTACCGGGTTACCGGTCTTAACGATCTTAGCAGCCGGAAAAAATCGCTCCAGGCCGTCATAGGCAACAAATATCTTTTCGGCCTGTGGTGCCAGCCACTTATTAGTGATCCCGGGATAAGAATTTTGCTCCTGAAGCACACAAGGCACCTGCATCGAAGCAGCCATCTTTAAAAGGGGACCGCTGGCAAAACCACCCGTACCAACAACAAGATCCGGCTCAAACGCCTTGATGATCTGTCTTGAACGGAAAAGGCTGCTTATAAGCTTAAAGGGAAACATCAGGTTGGTAAGGGTTAGCTTACGCTGAATTCCCGAGATCCACAATCCTTTGATATCAAATCCTTCTTGTGGCACTTTCTCCATTTCCATTTTATCCTTAGCTCCTACAAAAAGGAACGAGGCCTGCGGATAACGGGCCTGGAGTGCCTTCGCAATGGCTATAGCAGGATAGATGTGTCCTCCTGTACCTCCTCCGGATAATATGAACTTATAATTACTCACTTAATACCGCTATCGGATTAGATTCTTTCTCATTCATTTCTTCTTCTTGCTCCAAGGACTCTTGTCTTTTGGCGCTCACACTTAATATAACCCCCAATGCAACACAGGTCATCCATATAGAGGTACCTCCACTACTAATGAGCGGCAGGGTTTGCCCGGTTACGGGAAATAATTCTACAGCAACAGCCATATTCACAAAGGCCTGAAACACTATGGGCAAGCCCACTGCGGCAACAGCCAGCTTTCCATAGACCGAATCGGCCTTATGGGCTACCACTACAATGCGAAACAGCAATAACAGGTACAGGAACACCAGTACCAATCCGCCGGCAAGGCCGTACTCTTCCACAATAATGGCAAAAATAAAATCTGATGAACTTTGAGGCAGGAAATTCTTCATAACGCTCTTTCCTGCACCCATTCCTACGATACCTCCCTGGGCTATGGCGATCTTCGCCTTCTCGATCTGGTAATTATCTGAGGCATCCTCATTATCTCCCGTAAAACTTTCGATCCTGCTTATCCAGGTATCCACCCTGTTGGGAAATACACCCGGGAAGGCCTTGGCCGTAAGCACGAACATCGCAAATACTACCAGTCCGGCTCCCAGAATACCCAGCAGGTATTTTATCGGGTAACCGCCGAGGAAGCACACCATAAGAACCATTACAAAAAGGATCGCCGTCGTAGAAAAATTGGCTGGCAAAATTAAACCTAAAACCAAAAAAACAGGCATCCAAAGCGGAAGAATTGAGTCTTTAAAACGAGGTTTTTCATTCCTTATACGCGACAGGTAACGTGCCACATTGAGTAACAGCACAATAGCCGCCAGGGTAGAGGTCTGAAAAGAGACACCCACGAACGGAATGCGTATCCATCGGCTGGCATTGGCACCTCCAATCGTGGTGCCCTGAGCCAGAGTATAGGCTAACAACCCCAAAACCAGCGGTAAGGCCAGAATAGACAGTCCTTTAAAGTAACGGTAAGGTATTTTATGTACACCATAGATAATCCCGAATCCAACGGCCAGCAATCCACCGTGCTTTATCAGGTGCCCCAGGGTGGTCCCGTTACCTACCACGTACACCAGGTTGGTACTGGCGCTGTACACAGGCAGAAACGATATCACCGCCAAGAGGGTCACTATGGCCCAGATGGTCCTATCTCCTTTTATGTTGTTAAATATAGCTTGCACTTAAGCAGGTACTTAGTTTATTGGTTACTACGTCTACAACGATCTTACAGCATTCTTAAACTGATTCCCTCTGTCTTCATAACTCTCAAAGAGATCAAAGGAGGCACACGCCGGAGAAAGCAACACACTCTCCCCTTTATCGGCGATCTTATGCGCCATTTGCACCGCCTCGCTCATGGAGGTGGTCTCCACCATCACATCGACAACATTACCGAAGGTGTTCATTAGCTTGGCATTATCAACCCCAAGGCAGATGATCGCCTTCACCTTCTCGCGTACCATAGACATCAAAGGCAAATAATCATTTCCCTTATCTACACCTCCAACGATCCACACGGTAGGCGTTTTCATGCTTTCAAGCGCAAAGTAGGTAGCATTCACATTGGTAGCCTTAGAGTCGTTGATAAAAACCACATCATGGATCTTTAGCACCTGCTCCAGGCGGTGTTCTACCCCCTGAAAACTCTGCATGCTGTCTCTGATGGTCGATTTTCTGATCTTTAATAGCTGGGCAACTGCCGAAGCTGCCATGGCATTCTTTTGATTGTGCTTTCCTTGCAAGGTTAGGGTCTCTGTAGACATGTTTAATTGCTGGTTATTGATGTTTATTTTTATTTCGTTTTCTATTATACAAACGCCTTCTTCAGGCTCCTTCTCCAGGGAGAACGGTATCAAACGGGAGCGCACGGGGTGCTGCTCCAGCCACCCGGTGATCACCGGGTCATCGGCATCGTAAATGAGGTAATCTTCCTCTGTCTGGTTCATAGCGATCCGAAACTTCGATGCGATATACTTTTCAAACTGATATTCATAACGGTCCAAATGGTCGGGGGTGATGTTGGTGATCACCGCGATATGCGGCCTAAAATCAACGATACCATCGAGCTGAAAACTACTGATCTCAAGCACGTAGTACTCCGGCGATCGCGTTGCTACCATTTGCGCGAAACTATCACCGATATTTCCGGCCATGGCCACATCTAATCCCGCCTCTTTCAAGACGTGATCGGTAAGCATGGTCGTAGTGGTTTTCCCATTACTCCCGGTGATCCCTACAAGCACTGCATCGGTATAGCTGGCTGCAAATTCGATCTCTGAGATCACCTTGACCCCGGCTTCATGAAGTTTTTTCACCAAAGGAGCCGTATCGGGTATCCCCGGACTCTTCATGACCAGATCGGCATTAAGGATCTCCGATTCTGTGTGTCCGCCTTCTTCCCAGCGGATCTCGTTATGAATAAGAACGTTCTTATATTCGGGCTTGATCCGGCCTTTATCAGAGACAAAGACCTCAAAGCCCTTCTTTTTTCCTAAAATGGCGGTTCCTACACCGCTCTCTCCACCACCAAGCACTGCCAGCCGTTGCATACTACCTCAGTTTTAAAGTCACTATAGACAATACGGCGAGGATAATACCAACGATCCAAAAGCGGGTTACGATCTTACTCTCGTGATACCCTTTTTTCTGGTAGTGATGATGCAAAGGCGACATGAGAAAAATGCGCCTTCCTTCTCCAAACTTTTTCTTGGTGTACTTGAACCAGGACACCTGCATAACCACCGACAGGTTTTCTGCCAGGAAGATCCCGCAAAGCACAGGGATCAACAATTCCTTGCGTACAGCAATAGCGATCACAGCAATGATCCCACCGATAGTAAGACTACCTGTATCACCCATAAATACCTGGGCCGGATAGGTGTTATACCACAGGAACCCGACAAGAGCTCCAACAAAGGCTGAAATAAATATGGTTATCTCTCCCACTCTGGGGATGTACATGATATTCAGGTAATCTGAAAAGATGATATTACCAGAAACCCAGGCAAAGATCCCGAGGGTCAAGGCAATAATGGCAGAACTTCCGGCAGCGAGTCCGTCGATCCCATCCGTAAGGTTGGCCCCGTTAGAAACGGCAGTGATAATAAAGATCACGATGGGTATGAACAGTAACCAGGCGTAATCGCGGTAATTCTCACCGGTCCAGGCCAAAAGCTCGGAATAATCAAATTCGTTATTCTTTACAAAGGGGATGGTTGTCTTGGTAGACTTCTCTTCGGCCGTATATTCCTTATTCAATCTTTCTGATGCGTCTACCTGCACATTTTCAACCTGAACACCGGCCGGCGCCTTAAGCTCTTCTTTGACCGTCACCTCCGGGTGCATATACAGGGTAACCCCAACAATGATCCCGATCCCGATCTGTCCGATCACTTTAAAGCGACCTTTTAATCCTTCCTTGTCTTTCTTGAAGGTTTTGATATAATCGTCTACGAACCCGATAACACCCATCCAAATGGTGGTAGCAATAAGCAGCTCGATGTACACATTATCCAGTTTTGCAAAAAGCAGTACAGGAATAAGGGTAGCCAGGATAATAATAACCCCACCCATGGTAGGCGTTCCGGCCTTTTGCGACTGCCCCTCAAGGCCCAATTCGCGCACACTTTCTCCTATTTGCTTTTTGCGCAGATAATTAATGATCTTCTTACCGTAAATTGTCGAGATCAGCAAAGACAATATAATCGCCGCTGCCGCTCTAAAGGAGATAAACTCAAAGAGTCCCGCCCCCGGCAATTGATATTCTCTTTCCAAAAACTCAAATAAATAGTACAGCATATATCTTATTTTGAGATCCTATAACACTCAGGATCCGGTCTTATTTATCTAATTGGTTCAACAGTTCTTTTACCACCTTGAGGTCGTCAAAATCGGTACGCACCCCATTCACCTCCTGGTAGGTTTCATGCCCTTTTCCGGCGATCAGGATAATATCTCCTTTTTCGGCCATGGCACATGCGGTTTTTATGGCTTGCTTTCTATCAACAACAGAAAGGGTCTTTTTAAAGTTTTGGGCTTGCACCCCTTGCTCCATCTCTCCAATAATGGTTTGTGGGTCTTCTGTTCTCGGATTATCAGAAGTAAAGATGGCTTTATTGCTCATACGTGATGCGATATCGGCCATAACCGGACGCTTGGTCTTATCCCTGTCGCCTCCACACCCCACAACTGTAATGAGCACTTCATTACCCGTACGCACTGCGTTAATGGTGCTCAACACATTCTCTAATGCATCGGGAGTATGCGCATAATCCACGATGGCCGTGATCTTTCCGGCAGACACAAAATGCTGAAATCTACCACCCACACTCTCCAGTTCGCTCAACATACGAAGCACCTCAAAAGTCTCCAGCCCTAAAAGCGTTGCTGCCCCGTACACTGCAAGCAAATTGTACGCATTAAACTTCCCAATGAGCCTGCTCCACACTTCGTGATCGTCGATTTTCAGTACTAGACCGCTTAATTGGTTCTCCAGCACCTGCGCCCTGAAATCGGCGTAAGAACGCACGGCATAGGTATGTTTTTGCGCCCGGGTATTCTGAAGCATGACCATTCCGTTCTTGTCGTCGTTATTGGTCAAAGCAAAAGCTCCGGCCGGGAGACCATCAAAAAAGCGTTTCTTCACATCGCGGTAAGCAGCAAAAGTCTTGTGGTAATCCAGGTGGTCATGACTAAGGTTGGTAAAAATACCCCCCTTAAAGGTCAATCCGCCTGTGCGCTCCTGATCGATACCATGCGAGCTTACCTCCATAAAGCAGAACTCCACACCCTCCTGGTTCATCAGGTGCAGGTACTTGTTGATGCTCATGGAATCAGGGGTGGTGTGGGTGGCAGGGTATTCCTTCTCACCCACCATCACCCTAACTGTAGAAAGTAATCCTACCTTGTATCCCGCTTTGATAAAGAGTTGATATAAAAGAGAAGTCACGGTAGTCTTTCCATTGGTACCGGTCACTCCGACCAGCTGTAGGTTTGCTGAAGGATTATCGTAGAAGTTCGAAGCCATTACTGCAAGCGCCAGCTTGGTATCGGCCACCTGCACATAGGTAACCCCATTGACCAATTGCTCCGGCATCACCTCACAGATCACAGCCAAAGCTCCCTGGTCTAAAGCCTTGGAAATATAAGCATGGCCATCGACCTGCACTCCGCCGATAGCAACGAAAACATCATCGAGCCCAACCTTTCGCGAATCGAAATTGACCTCGTTGATGCGGATATCGGTACTTCCGACTACAGCTTCAATATTGACCTTATAGAGTATGTCTTTTAATATCTTCATGACAGCTTCAACACCACCTTTTTATTATCTTCAATTTTCACACCGCTCTTAGGCATCTGCTTTACAACTCTTCCCTGACCTTCGACCTCTACTTGCAACCCAAGGTTTTCAAGGAGCGAAACAGCATCCATCCCACTCATTCCTTTTACATCGGGAATAGCCTGATGGGAACCGCGCACCTTGGCGTAATAGGCCTCGTAACTTTTAAGAGCCGGTTTATTTTCTTTATTCAACTCATCGACCGTATCGATAAGCGGTGAATTGGTATAGATCTTATGAGCGATACTTTTAAATACAGGACCCGATACATCTGCACCGTAATACCCAACACTCTTATCGGGCTCATGGATCACAACGATACAAGAGTATTTAGGCGCCTCGGCAGGAAAGTACCCCACGAAAGACGAGATATAATTAAGTTTACTCTTATCGCGGTAATCCTTTTGTGCAGTACCCGTTTTTCCGGCCATGGAAAAGTTCGGACTATAGAGCCGGTGTCCCGTTCCATGCTCTTTCTCCACCACATTCTTCAACATGGACTGTAATTTCTTTACAGTTTCCTTTGAGCAGATCGACGGATTGAGCACCTCTTTCTCCATGATCTTTACAGGCTGATCCCATTGCCTTACCTCCTTAATGAGTCTTGGCTTCACC
The DNA here is from genome assembly GCF_016786255.1 of Robertkochia sediminum. GTDB lineage: Bacteria > Bacteroidota > Bacteroidia > Flavobacteriales > Flavobacteriaceae > Robertkochia > Robertkochia sediminum. Next base: position 158,245 of record NZ_JADMKT010000073.1, on the reverse strand, counting down.
ATTTCTCCATCATTAGCAACGGCATTGTACAAGCTTAGGATCTGTAATGGCGTAAGCTCAACCCCATACCCGTAAGCCATCCACTGCAAAGAGATCCCACTCCAGTCTTTATCGTTAGGATAGGGTATTATCGGATTTGCTTCACCCTCAATAGGCAAGCCGAGAGGCTTATTGAGGCCTATATTATATATTCTGTTTACGAAACGTTCCGGCTGATCTCCGTAGAACTCATCGATCACCTTCACCACTCCGGTATTCGAAGAAACTTCAAACACCTTAGAGGCTGTGATCTCTCCGTATCCACCCCTCCGGGAATCCCTTACGGCCTTCCCGTAGAATCGGAGCACTCCATTCTCTGTATCGATCACCGTGCTGGTGTCTACCGCTTTGTCTTCAAGGGCTGCCATCATAGACATAAGCTTAAAGGTAGACCCCGGCTCGAGTGACTCTCCAATAGCATAATTGAGGCGTTCGTAATATGTTCCGCTTTTTGTTCTTCCGAGGTTAGAGATCGCTTTCACTTCTCCGGTCTCGACCTCCATGACCACCACACAACCGTGGTCGGCATTGTATTTTTCCAACTGGGTCAATAAGGCGTGATGGGCAACATCCTGGATATTGATATCGATCGTAGAAACAACATCGTACCCATCAACTGGCTCCACCTCATTGTAATCGGTAATAGGCTTCCATTGCCCCTTGGCGATCTTTTGCTTCAACCTTCTCCCCTGCTTCCCTCTCAGGTATTCTCCAAAGGCGCGCTCCAGCCCTACCCCGAAATATTTTGACGTTTCGGCATTGAACTTCTCCCACCCCACACTTCGCTCGGCAATAGCCCCGAGCGGGTGCTCGCGTTGCGTCTCCTGCTCTACGATGCGTCCGCCCTTATAGGGACCAAGATCCAACATCGGGAAATTACTAACCCGTAAATAATCGGTATATCCCAGGTCACGGGCAAGGAGTAAATACCTATTCTTAGAAGCTCTTGCCTTACGCATGAGGTTCTGGTAATACGAAGAAGGTTTACCAAAAACCAACGACAGTGAATCGGAAAGCGCCTTTACATGCGCTTCAAAAACCTCTTGTTTTGGCGTTACAGCATCGAATCTCACATCGTAGCGCGTAACCGATGTTGCAAGAAGGCTCCCATCGTCCGAATAGAGATTCCCACGATTGGGCTCGATCACGAAATTCCGGATCGTACTGTCTTCTGCTTTTTTCTTGTAATGATCCCCTTCGACCACCTGGATGGTTACAAGTTTAACCACCACAGCCATGGCAAAGAGAAACATACAGCCGGCCACAAAATACAATCGGTTTGATATGTTCTTTTCGGTTATTGCCATGCTTATTAATCCCTGCTTACTACCTTTATTTTTTTCGGCGGTGCCTCTGACGGCACCAACCCATACTTTTCTACGTTGCTCCTTACATTCGATTCCAGCCTTCGCTGCTGTAACCGGGTTCGAACATCAACGAACTCACTCTTCAACTCCATCACTTCATCACTGAGCTCTGCCAGCTGATGCACCTTGCGATCGGCCTGGTGCGCACTTGTGATCATGATCCCCGCCAGCAGTGAAACAAAAAATATGAACCTCCAGTTCTTTCCCGCATCACCACTTATCAAAAAATTTCCTCTTAAGACATCTAAAAGTCTCCCCTTCATAAACTACAATCGTTCTGCTATCCTCAGACGAGCACTTCTGGCCCGGTTATTTTCTGCTATCTCTTCAGCCGAAGGCTTGATCAACCCTCCAACCTTTTTGAACGGCACAAGAAGATTTCCGTAAAAATCCTTCTCCGGCTCGCCCTCAAATTTTCCACTCCTTATAAAGTTCTTCACCAACCGGTCTTCCAGGGAGTGATAACTTATCAAACTCAACCTCCCCCCGGGCTTTAACACCTCCGGCATTTGCATCAGGAATTCCTTTAACACTTCGATCTCCTGATTTACTTCGATCCGGATGGCCTGATAAATGGGCGCCAGGATCTTTTGCTCCTTATGTGCAGGCAACAATCTACCCATCGCCTTCTTCAACCCGTCGGTAGTTTCTATCTCACCCTTCTCCCTATGAGCAACAATGGCCCGGGCAACCGCACCGGCATTTTTAACTTCACCATACATGCGCAATACAGTTCGAAGGTCTTCTTCACTATACTCATTAACCACCTGATAGGCCGACAACTCACTCCTCTTACTCATTCGCATATCCAAACCTGCATCGAATCGTGTTGAAAATCCGCGCTCCGCCACATCGAACTGATGGGAAGAAACCCCGAAATCACCAAGCACACCATCCACCTGCTTTACGCCTTCAAATCGTAAAAAGCGTTTGATAAACCTGAAGTTCTCATGAATAAGCGTAAACCGATCATCATCCAGGGCATTAGCCAAAGCATCCTCATCCTGATCAAAGGCGATCAAACGCCCCTGAGACCCAAGTCTGCTCAGGATCTCTTTTGAATGACCACCCCCGCCAAAGGTCACATCAACATAAACCCCATCGGGCTTAATTGCCAAACCATCTACGGTCTCCTTTAACAATACGGGATTATGATACTCACTCATCCTGATCCAAACTTAAATTCCCCATTACCTCTTCTGCCAGCTCAGAGAACCCATCGGCCCCTTCGTCCAACACATTATAATACCGCTCTTTATCCCAAAGCTCCATTCGACCAATAGTCTCACTCAACACCACCTCCTTGGTAATCCCGGCAAATTCCATGAGATTACGCGGAATGGACAAGCGTCCGTTTCCGTCTACCTGAACCAGGCGAACACCAGCCGTAAACTGACGAATAAAGTCATTATTCTTTTTTACGAACCGATTCAACTTCCCCACTTTCGCAGCTTCCTTCTTCCATTCCTCCACGGTATAGATCTCCAGACAATGCTGAAAAATGGACCTTTTGATCACCAAACCCTCGTGAAGCACAGGCGCAAGTTTGGCCCTTAGCGAGGAAGGCACCATAACGCGCCCCTTGCTATCTGCCTTGCACTCATACTCTTCGGTAAATTCGAACATACGACAATACGGATTCGGTGTTATTTTTCAAATATATAGAAATATTTACCACTTTTTACCACAAGTGAACACTTTTTACCACATTGTTGATAAATTACCCCGACATCCCTCGCAAACCAAGCAACAGTCTGGGGTACAAGAGTGTGAAAAAGTGGGAATCGAGGTAAACGCATCACAAAAACCCTCGAAAAAAACCAACATGGAGCAGCCATGAATACCTGTATTTCAAAAACGTTAAAATATCGTTGAAATGCCTATATTTGTTTCCATCAAAACATGTAACCGACCATTAATGGCATACGAATTAAAGAAGGAAGGCAAGTTTACCTATATAGAAGTTGGCCAGGGAACACCCATCATCGTCTTGCACGGACTCATGGGAGGTCTGAGTAATTTTAGTGGAGTTACCGATTATTTTTCACAAAGGGGATACAAGGTACTCATCCCGGAACTACCCATATACAGCATGTCACTGCTGAAGACCACCGTAAAAAGTTTCGCCAATTTCCTTGAAGAATTCATAGAATACAAAGCACTGGACCAGGTGATCCTGCTGGGAAATTCCCTCGGCGGACACATCGGACTGCTACATACCAAATTATACCCACAAAAGGTAAAAGGACTGGTGATCACCGGAAGCTCAGGACTATATGAAAATGCCATGGGCGACGGATACCCTAAGCGCGGAGATTACGAGTACATAAAAAAGAAGAGTGAGGACGTATTTTACGACCCTAAGATCGCCACGAAAGAGATCGTAGATGAGGTTTACGCTACGGTTAACGATCGCGCAAAATTGGTCAAGACACTCGCCATAGCCAAAAGTGCTATAAGACATAACATGGCTAAAGATCTTCCGGCGATGGATACCCCTACCTGTATTATCTGGGGTAAGAACGACACGGTAACCCCTCCTAATGTTGCCGACGAATTCAACCGATTGCTTCCGGATTCCAATCTGTTCTGGATAGATCAGTGTGGTCATGCCCCCATGATGGAACATCCTGACGAATTCAACAGGATCCTCGAAGAGTGGCTTACCTCACGTAATTTTTAGATCATGCATATAAAATCGGCCTCTTTCGTGATGAGTAATACCGATGTCGGGAAATGTCCTAAGGACCGTCTTCCGGAATACGCCTTTATCGGGAGGTCGAATGTGGGCAAATCGTCCCTCATCAACATGCTTACCGAGCGCAAGAGCCTAGCCAAGACCTCCGGCAGACCGGGGAAGACCCAACTCATCAACCACTTTCTGATCAATAAGAACTGGTTCCTGGTAGACCTTCCCGGATACGGATATGCAAGGGTATCAAAAACTGCAAAGAAGACCTTTCAGAAATTCATCACCAACTATTTCTCTAAGCGAGAACAGTTGGTTTCTGCCTTTGTACTGATCGATGTTCGTCACGAACCTCAGAAAATCGACCAGGAATTCATGGAGTGGCTCGGAGAACATCAGATCCCTTTCTCCATTATCTTTACCAAGGGCGACAAGCTCAAGCCCGCGGCCCTGGAACGCAACGTAAAAGACTACCTAAAAAAAATGGAAGAAGGCGTTTGGGAGCAGGCTCCGAATCATTTTGTAACCTCTTCATCCAGCGGCCTCGGAAGGGAAGATGTTCTGGAGTATATCGACGCGATCAACAAAGAGATCGGTGGCCAGGCACCCTAAAACCAAACTTCACGCTTTAGACGTTACACATTGCTATAGCCGTAGGTATTGTGCTGTAGGTTGTATGCTGTACACTTTAAGCTGTAGGCGGTAGGCTATACGCTGTAAGCTGTACGCTGCAAGCCATAGGCTGTACGCAGTAAGCTATAGGTTGTTGGCTGCAGGCTGTAAGATGTACGCTGTAAGCTGTAGACTGTACGCTTTAAGCTGTTGGCTGTAAGCTGTACGCTGCAGGCTATAAGTATTAGACATCAGGGGAAACCCCATAATCCTAAAATAAAAGATGGCGAATAATACCCCGGAATCTCTCAGAACTCCGGGAGTATTTTAACTTATCTTTAGTTGTAAAAGGGTATTATTACTCTTGTTTGAGTTCGAGTTTTTCTGCAAAGTAATCGCAAAAATCCCTCATCGTAGCCGACATTTTCTCGTCCTGGGTGGCTTGCTCAAAGGTATTTGCCATAGAAACCAGGGTTTGATGAAAGAACTTCTTCATTTCGTCTACAGGCATATCCTTGGTCCAGAGATCGATCTTCAGGGTTTCCTGACGGGCGCTATCCCAGACCGATAAGAGCACCGCTTTGGTATCGGCATTGCTTACGCCGCCATCTTCAGCACTCCATTTTAATTTTTCGGGAATCCTGTTCTCATCAAGACCTACGGTTATATTAATATCAGAAGTATGCTTAACTGCCATTATTTTAAAGGTTTAAAACGGGAATCATTAAATATCTTTTCAGCCGGTTCTCCCAGCATTTGCTGCAAAGATACTTCATTATTTTCCATATAGGCACTTACGATCTGCCAACCTATATACCTCCCAACGCGTCCCGGGGAATCGTGGTCCAGTTCGAGGTAGAACTTGGAGAAGGGGGCGGGATTCAAAAAGCGCTGATCCAGTTTACTATCGGTAGAAAATAAGAGATCACGATCTATAAAATACCTCCAGATCTCACTCTCATTGGCTTGCACCCAGGCAAACTCATTTTCTGTATACCCCATGACCGCAGCACCGGAAGCTTCCGGCAACAGTTGTTGCATAAGGTAATGAAGCTTACCAAAATAGATGACCTTAGCCAGGAAGCTTCTGTTTTCCGGACCACTAACCAATCTAAGCGCCACCTGTTCTGCAACATCCACCGGAATACGCTCAGGCTCCAGGTTTTTCCTGATGTATTGCTGTATCCCTTCGTAGAATCGGTGATCTGCACCCAGGTAATTATCAAGTCCAATAAGCAAAAGAGAGTCTGCGTAGATCACCCGGTTACGATAATCCACATCAGAGGTTACGGTAACCACATCGGGTATCGTTAGGTTAGGAAAATAATAATGAACGTGCTTAAAAAGGGTTTCAAGTGTATTGGTTTGCGAATCGAATCCCGAAAATTTATTACTCACCTCGATCAGTAGCTCCTGCTGCAAGGTATCTTCCATTCGCTTGTACCACACCGAATCGGCAAACTGCGCCGGAAAAAGATACGGGAACTGCTCTTTGAGCACCGGCAGGTCATTCTGACCGGCAGCAGCAAAAGCAAGATCAAATCGTTTTACCTCCAGATCGACATCTATAGCTGCGATCTCTTTTTCCCTTTGATCCATTTGAGAACAGGAATAAAAGCCGGCAACCACCATTAATAAGATCAGGATTTTCTTCATTTGTTCGTATTTTACTTAACAACCTGCCCGTTGAATGACAGGAGAATGATTTATTTTTGTGTGAGATTGTTCAAAACTAAAAATAATAACGTAAATCCCGACTCCAACCGGGACGAATAAAATCAAACACCCATTATGGATGCAGCAGCAGTAACCAATCACATCGTAAACTGGCTTAAAAACTACGCGCAGAACGCAGGAATGAAAGGATTTGTGGTCGGGATCTCCGGCGGGATCGATTCGGCCGTCACCTCTGCCCTATGCGCCAGAACGGGAATGGAAGTTCTCTGCCTTGAAATGCCCATTCACCAGGCTCCAAACCAGGTAAGCCGTGCCCTCAACCACATTGCCTGGCTGCAGGAGCACCACGACCTTGTACGAATGACCCAGGTAAACCTGACCCCGGTTTTCGATGCTCTTATCGACACGCTACCGGCGGTCGAAAAAGAGGAAGACCGCTTTATGTCGCTTGCTAATACACGCGCAAGACTGCGCATGACCTCCCTCTATTATTTTGCTGCCCTTGAAAAACTCCTGGTGGCAGGAACGGGTAATAAAGTGGAAGATTTCGGAGTTGGCTTTTACACCAAGTACGGCGACGGAGGAGTCGATCTGAGTCCGATAGCCGACCTTCTAAAAACCGAAGTGTACGAAATAGCTGCCTATTTAGGGATCAATCAAGACATCATGGAGGCAGCTCCCACCGACGGACTTTGGGGTGATGACCGCACCGATGAAGACCAGATCGGAGCCTCCTACCCTGAACTGGAATGGGCGATGGCTGAAGATGAAAAAGGCACTACTTCTGATGAATTAAGCGGTAGAAAAAAAGAAGTTTTTGATATCTACAAGCGCCTCAACAGGGCAAATAAGCATAAAATGGAGCCAATTCCGGTATGCACTATACCGTTGAACCTGAAATAATTACAGAATAAAAGAAAGTTTTTTCAACTATTTTGTGGTAGTATTTTTTTTAGTTATTTTTACGTATAATTCATCCCCATTTTCCCTTCACAGATCTTATAATTGAGCTTGCGTCACTTTGGCTGTCTTTTTAATTAATTAAAAAAACGCATTATGATCAAAGTATTAGTGGCCGATAATCATCCCGTTGTGAGAGAGGGACTGAATGCTGCCTTAGGAAGGACTGAAGAGTTTGATGTTATCGCCAGTGTCAGTACCACATCAGAATTGTTTGACGCTCTGGCAATGGAAAAGCCAGATGTTGTACTCCTGGAAATGGACATCCCGGAAGTAAATGGGATCACGGCACTCCGAAAAATGAAGAAAGACTATAGCGATGTAAAAGTGCTTATATTCAGCGCACAGGCAGAAGATGTTTACGCGCTGTCCACACTAAGGGCAGGAGCTTCGGGATACGTTTCAAAAACCGCTACCATTAGCACCTTAAAGAATGCCATAAGTAAAGTTGCAGAAGGCGGCATGTTTATTACCAATGAACTCGCACAGCGCCTTGCCTTTGATGAAAGCACGAACAAACCAAGAAGATTTTTCCGAAAACTCTCTACCCGTGAGGTCGAAGTCCTTAAACTTCTCGCCTCCGGAAAACGCAATAAGCACGTAGCAGAAGAACTGGGATTGAACGAAAAAACAGTAAGCACCTACAAGGCCCGCCTAATGAGAAAGCTCAATGTAGACAATATGGTAGATATGCTACAGCAGGCTAAGGCACTCGAGCTTTACTAGAGTACGCGGTTCAATTTATAAGACAATAACTTTTTTAGTTGGTGGTAATTCATGATCTCTTCGAGAATTTCATGAGTACCACCTTCTGCTTTTAAGACATCATCCTGCAACTGATCTACCCGCTTATCGATAAGATGGCACCGTAGCGAAAGGATGGTTTCACTCACCAGCTGGGTCATTCCTGCTTTTTTTTCTTTTACCAGGATGTTATTCTTCTCCCAATTATGCAGACTGTACTTTTCATCGTCCATAAGCATGGACGACAATTCTGAGGCTATGGCCGTGTCTAAATTATTCAGAAAACCATCTACCGAGAACGCCTCATCGGCATTCATCTGACTAATAAGGCGCTCGTAGACCTCCCTGAACATCGGATTAGAGAGTTCTACCTCATCCTGTTGCAGATCCAGGTAGATCTTTTCAAACACCTTTGCTTGTTGGGTCTCAGGCTCGAGCACAAGCTCCCCGTCTTCATCTTCCCTTAGAAAAAGATCCTGAAAATCGCCTTCTTCGAGTCCGTACAATAACAAAAGCTCAATGATCTTACGTTCCAGGAACTGCTGCGTATCGATCTTTTCCACCTGGGGTTCAGGTCGAACCACTTCAAAGGCCTTTTGCTCCCTTTTATGTTTCTTATTGGCCTCATCCAGATCTTTCCTGTCCTGTTGCGCAAGACTACTGTACAAGACCTCTTCTGAGATATCCATAATACGGGAACACTCTCGTATATAGACCTCCTGTTGTATGCGATCGGGGATCTTTCCAATACTGTTGATGATATCCCTGATCGTAGCCGCTTTTTTAACCGGGTCATGCTGTGTTTCATTCACCAGAACAGAAGCCTTGAACTGAATAAAATCCTTGGCCTGGGTTTCGAGAAAATACTGAAGTTCCTCGGGCGTATTTGACGCAGCAAAGCTATCGGGATCTTCCCCCTCGGGGAAAGTAACCACCTTCACGTTCATACCTTGCTCCAGGATAAGATCGATACCACGCATGGAAGCCCTTAATCCGGCAGCATCCCCGTCAAAAAGAACGGTAATATTCCTGGTCAAACGGCTTATCAGGCGTATCTGCTCTGAGGTAAGTGCAGTACCGCTGGAAGCTACCACGTTGGTGATGCCACTTTGATAAAACTGGATCACATCGGTATATCCTTCTACCAGGTAACAATTATCTTCCTTGGCTATGGTTTGCTTTGCCTGATACAGTCCATAAAGCACCTTACTTTTATGGTAGATATCACTCTCGGGAGAATTGAGGTATTTGGCTGCCTTTTTATCGTTCTTCAGGATCCTTCCTCCGAAACCGAGCACCCGACCACTCATGGAGTGAATAGGAAACATCACCCTCCCCTTAAAGCGATCAAAGAACCGATCTTCTCCCTTTACGATGGTAAGTCCGGTCTTTTCGAGAAATTCGAGTTGATACCCCTTATCCAGAGCAGCCCTGGTAAAGGCATCCCACTCATCGAGGCAATACCCTAAATGGAACTTTCTAAGGGTCTCATCTTTAAATCCGCGCTCCTTAAAATAGCTGAGTCCAATAGCCTTTCCGGGCTCTGTATTGTTCATGGTATCTTCAAAATACTGCCGCGCAAACTCAGAGACCAGGTACATACTTTCGCGTTCGCTGGCCTTTTCTTTCTGCTCATTGGTTTGCTCGGTCTCCTCGATCTCGATACCGTATTTTTTAGCGAGATATTTTATGGCTTCAGGGTAATTAAAATGTTCGTGCTCCATTAAGAATGCCACCACATTACCGCCTTTCCCACTACTAAAGTCTTTCCAGATCTGCTTTACGGGAGAAACCATAAAACTGGGGGTGCGCTCATCGGTAAAGGGACTGAGCCCTTTATAGTTCGAACCTGAGCGCTTGAGCTGCACAAAATCGCCGATCACCTCCTCTAAGCGGGCGGCATCGAACACCTTGTCTATGGTCTCTTTTTTGATCAATGGATAAGACTTTGGATTAAAAATAAGGATTCCCGCCGTGAAGCGGGAATCAAAAATAAACAAATTCTATTTAGTGATCAGAGCTCCCAACGCAGCCCGAATGCAACCTCATGCTGATCGGGGTTAGGATCCTTAAAGATCGTATTTAATCCGTAGCGTGCATACAGGGTGAGATCGCCAAACCCCACATACCCTGCGAGACCGTATACGGTATTAGAGGTGTTGTAGCTGTTCTTGATCTTCTCCTTGGTACGTTCGCCATCGATCTTGTATTTTAGCTTGTGCCGTGTGGTATAGTTTAACCCCGCATAACCCCCGAGTCCGACCCGGAATTTTCTATGCGTACTAAAACGAACGCTATTATTACTCTCGATACGCCTTGAAGGCCCCATCTCAAAATACACAGGTATTACGAGGTTATCCATTCGGAGCTTGGATTTCTTAAGATCACCATCAAAGGGCTCCAGCAGGGTCAGGTCGCCATCGCGAACAAAATAACGATCGTCTTCCGGCTTAAATCCGTTGAATTGAAAGTTGATCCCATAGACCAAACGCAGCCAGTTGGTGTCTTCAAAGACCCTGGTTTTAAATTGCCACCCTATTTCAAAGAAGCGACTACCGCCAATTTTATACGGACTATCATCCAGAGAGCCTCCATCGACCAGGGCATTACTAAACCCGGCTGCGATCACGAGATTTCCTTTGGTTCGTCTGCTCACCGACCAACCTTCGTGACATGAAAAGCAATCAAAGTCGCCAAAATAAAACCACTCGTCCCGGTCTTTTCCCTCCCTTTTGCGGTACACTACCTCTTCGGGCTCATCGGAGATGGTTACGAACTCGCCTCTTTTAACGAGCTCCATTTTATTTTCGATAATGGCTGTACGATTCTCAATGTTGCGGGCAGTGACCAGGGCAGCGGCCTCCTTTTTTTGTTTTGCCTGCTCTGCTGTGATCAGCCCATCGGAGAGCTCTTTGTCTATCTCTTCTAACTTTTGCTTCAGCAGGGCGCGTTCTTCTTCAAGCATTTCTGCTTTTACCTTTTCCAGACGCTCCAGCCGGGCCTTAACGGCAGGCGTCATTTCTGATTTTCCCTCCTGAGCCTGTAGCGGCAAGGCCGTGAGAAGCATGGCCCCGAAGAGGGCAATGATGGTTGATTTAAACATGATCTAAAAAATTATTGATTAATGAATGAACTATTCGTTTCTGTCGGCTACAGCCGATCGAAGTTTAACGATCTTCTTTTTGATAGCGTCCAATGCCTTATCCTTGAAGTTACGGTCCAGCTCTTCTTCAACATCGGCCAGCAATGCCGCTGCATCTACTTTCTTTTGAGTCTGAAGATCTCCGGCACCAACCTCACGCATAGCAGCTTCCAGGAGGGCATCGACCTCCTTGTTATACGCTTCGTCCGGAGACACCTCATCGGCAACGGCTACGACCGCTTGAGCCGACTCTTCATGGAGCTCTTCCACAATGGTCTCAGGTTTCTGCATTTCCGAATGATCTGATGGAGCTATAGCCGGAGAATTTTTATTCTGACGTGGCGTCGCGACAACAGCTTTGGTCAGATCGGTTACTTCTAAAGCGATCTCTCCTTCCGGTTGCGGCTCCTGCACAGGACGTTCTGGGATCACCTCCGATGACTTATCAGGAAGTGCTTCCGGCGCTGCCTCTTGCTCTGCTATCGGAAACGTATCGATGCGGTCGTCGGGAGTATATAGAAATCCGGACACGATCAGGATAATACCCGCTACAGCCGCGGCGAACCACCAGATCTTTTGGCTATTTGAGCCACCGGATTCCTGCTCGTCTAATTGCGACTGCAGTTTCTCCCATGCATTTTCGCTAGGCTGGATCTCCCGATGTTCCAGGGCAGACCGGACTTGTTTATCGAATTCTTCTGACTTCATATGCTTTATCCTTAATTTCGACCAGCTTATGCTGAAGCAACTTGCGGGCCTTAAACAACTGTGTTTTAGACGTGCTCTCAGAGATATTGAGAACAGCTGCGATCTCTTTATGCTGATACCCTTCAACGGCATACAAGAGAAATACCGAACGATAGCCCTCCGGCATATCATCTATAAGGCGCTGCAGTAATTCTACCTCCAGAGTATCAGACCAATTTCCGGGATCAGCCCCGTCTAACAAGGCGTCTTCAGAAGGATCTACAAATTGCTCCGGTCTTTTCTTTCTCAGATGATCGATACACTGGCGTACCATAATACGCCGCATCCATCCTTCGAAGCTCCCCTCTTCCCTGAATTTTGAGATCTGATCAAAAACCTTGAAAAAGCCCGTTACCATAATATCTTCAGCATACTGAAGATCGCTCACATAGCTCCTGCAAACACCCAGCATCTTTGGAGCATATCGCTTGTAGATCTCGTTCTGAGCCTCACGATCGCCGGCTTTAGCCCTCTTGATGAGCGATGACAGATGGTTATGTAAGCTAACTACTTTCAACAAAGGTTTCATTTGGTCTTCTGTTTATACAGACGCAGAAAAAGCATATCGGGTTGCCCGGGAATTGTATTTTTTTTGAAAAAATTCCCTGCCACTTTATTTAAAAGAAGCTCAAATCGCTAAAATGTTACAGAAAAACAGGTGAAATTGAAGAAAGATTCGACACCCATACCAGGGCGGCATAACCTCCTGAAGGCTACTTTTTACGTTCGATCACGTAATTCACCATGAGCTCCAGGGCATCCCGGTAGGGCGTTTTAGGATAGGTATTGAGAATATCCAAAGCCTCCTTTTGGAAGGCGAACATTTTTTGCTCTGCATATTCCAGTCCGCCGGAAGACTTTACGTAGGCAATAAGTTCACGCACCCGGACCTTGTCCTTATTGTGATTCTTAACCGAATTGATGATCCAGCGCTTTTTAGGTCTATCCGCCTGGTTAAGGCTATAGATAAGCGGCAGGGTCATTTTTTGCTCTTTAATATCGATACCGGTAGGCTTTCCGATAGGACCATCGGTATAATCAAACAGGTCGTCTTTGATCTGAAAGGCCATTCCTATCAATTCACCAAAACGGCGCATGCGCTCCACTTCTTCTTCGTCGTTGGTCACAGAGCAGGCGCCCAGGGCACAACAGGCAGCGATAAGGGTGGCTGTTTTTTGCCTTATGATCTCATAATAGACTTCTTCTGTAATATCGAGACGGCGGGCTTTTTCGATCTGCAGCAATTCTCCTTCACTCATTTCACGTACGGCTACCGAAATGATCTTTAACAGGTCGAAGTCACCGTGATCGATAGAAAGCAGAAGCCCCTTAGACAGGAGGTAGTCTCCAACAAGTACAGCGATCTTATTCTTCCAGAGGGCATTGATAGAGAAAAACCCTCTTCTGCGATTACTGTCGTCTACCACATCATCATGAACAAGGGTTGCCGTGTGAATGAGCTCGATAACCGAAGCGCCCCTGTAGGTACGCTCGTTCACCTTACCTCCGGAAGCCATTTTAGCCACCAGAAATACGAACATAGGGCGCATTTGCTTCCCTTTGCGGTTAACGATATAATGGGAGATCCTGTTAAGTAGAGCAACCCTTGAAGACATGGCATCATGAAACTTCTTTTCAAAAAGTTCCATCTCCTCATGAATGGGTTCTTTTATTTGCTCTACGACCTTCATCTAGTTCTCAAATATACTATTTTGAAGGTATTTTAAGACAATGTTCACTGGCAATTTGATCATATGCTTCAGCCCTTTTTATTGGCCAGCTGTCCGCAGGCAGCATCAATATCCTTTCCTCTTGAACGCCTTACAGTTACCGTGATCCCATTGCGCTCCAATTCTCTTTGATACATCTGTATGGCAGCGAAATCGGCCTGACGAAACTGCTCATCACCTATGGGATTATATTCGATAAGATTGACCTTAGAGGGTGCGAAACGACAAAATTGCACCAGGGCACGAACGTCTTCAATGCGGTCATTGACCCCTTTCCAGACCACATACTCATAGGTGATCTTACTCTTGGTTTTCTCATACCAATACTCAAGGGCTGCTCTGAGTTCGGATAACGGGAAATGTTCGTTAAACGGCATGATCGAGGTTCTCACCTCGTCAATAGCCGAGTGGAGGGATACGGCAAGCTTGAACTTTACTTCGTCGTCTGCCAGTTTCCGGATCATTTTTGGCACACCGGAGGTCGAGACGGTAATTCGTCTTGGCGACATGCCCAATCCGTCTTTCGACGTGATCTTATCAATGGCCTTGATCACATTATTGTAGTTCATGAGTGGCTCTCCCATCCCCATAAAAACAATATTGCTCAGGGGGCGGTCAAAATACAACCTGCTCTCGTTATCAATGGCAACGACCTGGTCATAGATCTCATCGGGATTCAGGTTGCGCATGCGTTTAAGCTTCGCAGTCGCACAAAATTTACAATCCAGGCTACACCCTACCTGACTGGAGACACAGGCCGTGGTTCTCGAGGGGGTAGGTATAAGTACCGACTCGACCACCAGTCCGTCGTGAAGCCTGACAGCATTCTTTATGGTACCATCGTTACTTCGCTGCATTTGGTCAACGCGAATGTGATTGATCACAAAATGGGCTTCCAGGATCTCGCGGGTCTCCAGGGAAATATTGGTCATTTCCTCAAAGGTATGGGCCGATTTACTCCACAACCATTCATACACCTGATTGCCGCGAAAGGCTTTATCGCCCCGGTCAACAAAAAAGGCTCTCAATTGCTCACGGGTCAAGGCCCTGATATCTTTCTTCGTGTCCTGCATAATTGTGCAAAGATAAGCGATTTAGCTGCTTAATTAAAGCCTGTTCTTGATATGGCCACAAACAGCTGTTTGATAAAAAACCCCGGTGGTATTCCGGGGTCTTTATATTTTCTAATAACGTATGCCATGACTCACTTAGAGAATGAGCATCGCATCGCCGTATGAGTAGAACTTATATTTTTCTTTAACGGCCTCCTTGTATGCCTTCATCATCAGATCGTGTCCAACAAAGGCAGAGATCATCATAAGGAGGGTCGATTTTGGTGTATGGAAGTTGGTTACCATACAATCGGCAATACTGAATTCATAAGGAGGGAAGATGAACTTATTGGTCCACCCTTCATAAGGATTCAGGGTTTGCTCTGAAGATACAGAACTTTCCAGGCCGCGCATTACCGTGGTACCGATAGCACAAACCTTTCTTTTATTACTCTTTGCCTTGTTTACGATATCGGCAGCTTTTTCGCTAATAAAGAGCTCCTCACTATCCATTTTGTGTTTAGAAAGGTCTTCTACCTCAACAGGGTTAAAGGTACCCAGCCCAACGTGAAGGGTCATTTCTGCAAAATCAATACCCTTGATCTCAAGACGCTTGAGGAGGTGCTTTGAAAAGTGCAGTCCGGCGGTTGGCGCAGCTACTGCTCCTTCTTCTTTGGCATAGATGGTCTGATAACGCTCCTCGTCCTCAGGCTCTACATCTCTTTTGATGTATTTAGGAAGCGGGGTTTCACCCAGCTCGTTTAATTTCTTTCTGAATTCCTCATACGAACCATCATAGAGGAATCTAAGGGTACGTCCTCTGGAAGTAGTGTTATCGATCACCTCAGCTACCAGGCTTTCATCTTCTCCAAAATACAGCTTATTACCAATACGGATCTTTCTTGCAGGGTCTACGAGCACATCCCAGAGGCGCTGCTCTACATTGAGTTCCCTAAGCAGGAAAACCTCGATCCTGGCTCCGGTTTTCTCCTTGTTTCCGAACAAACGGGCAGGGAATACCTTGGTATTGTTAAGCACCATTACATCGCCTTCATCAAAATAATCGATAAGGTCTTTGAACATCTTATGTTCGATCTCACCGGTTTCACGGTGAATGACCATCAAACGGGCTTCATCGCGATTTTCCGAAGGGTATTCAGCAAGCAGTTCTTTTGGGAGCTCAAAGTTGAAGTTTGATAATTTCATAGCCATATTTATTTTACCGGCCTTTTTGCTGTAATTTTTCTGAAACCAGAACCCGGCGAAATACAGGCACAAAGACGGTGATCTCTAGAGAATAATAAATTATACGTTCTTTTCTTACAGGAATCGCCCGGGAGGGAGCAAATATACAATATCGGTACAGGGGTTGTCAAGCAAATCGCCAATTATTTCCCTGCCAATCAATGTTGTGTCTTTGCGGCTAGAGGGGAGGTTTCGTGGTTACGATGCCTCACAAGTAAAATTCACCCTTGTCAAGATTCTATATAAAATCAAAAGGCTTGCTTATCGGTCCCGAGATCAGGGTAAGATCCGGACAGCTCCTTAACACGATTCCACATGAAATCCAAGAGCTTGCATATCGGTCCAGAAATCGGGGTATGATTTGGACACCACCTCCGCATCGTTAATGATCAAAGGCACTTTAACAGCCAAGGGGGCAAAGGCCATAGCCATACGATGATCGTTATAGGTATCAATGGCTACCTCAGTTTTGATCTGTCCGCCCGGCTCAAGGTACAGCGCTTCGTTGGTAACGCGAATATCAGCCCCAAGTTTTTGGAGCTCCGTTTTAAGTGCTTCAAGCCTGTCGGTCTCTTTGATCTTCAGGGTATGCAGTCCGGTTAATTCACACCCCACCCCTTTGGCAAAACAGCTTACCGCAATGGTCTGGGCGATATCGGGTGCATTGGCCAGGTCAAGCACGAGTCTTTCCGACGGTTGTCCATCTCCATCACAGGTCAACAGCAATCGATGACCATCGAAGGAGGTACTCACTCCCAGTGCCGGATAGATCTCTTGCAATACACTATCACCCTGCAGGCTGTTTGACTTATAGCTTTCCAGTTCAATTGAACTTTGGTTAGCGATAGCAGCCAGGCTGTAAAAATACGATGCCGAACTCCAGTCTGACTCAACGGTTAGTGTACGCGCTTTGGCAGCTCTTAACGGACTCACCCTAATGACACCACCGTGAAAATCGGTTTCCACCCCGATCTCGTTTAGCAAAGACAGGGTCATTTTGATATAGGGAACAGAAGTGATCTTTCCTTCCAGGTGTAGTTCCAAACCGTTTTCCAAAGCAGGGGCTATAAGCAGTAATGCAGAAATGTACTGACTGCTCACATTAGCGGCCATGGTCACCTTAGGGTTTGTAATAGCCGTTCCGCGAACGCGAAGTGGCGGGTAGCCTTCATTTTCCATGTATTGAATATCGGATCCCAGGCTTTTCAGGGCATCAACCAAAATAGCTATCGGCCTTTCCTTCATACGTTGCGACCCGGTGAGCACAACTTCCTTTTCCGGTTGGGTAGCAAAATAGGCGGTAAGAAAACGCATTGCGGTTCCCGCATGATGAATATCCACCGTACCCCGCTCCTTTTCCAAGCCCTGAAGCATAACGCCGGTATCGTCAGAATTCGATAGGTTGGTCACTTCAAGGTTCGGATAAAGCGCCTTTAACAATAGTAAACGGTTACTTTCACTCTTAGACCCGGTAACACGGATCTTTCCATTAATATTCTTTTCCGGAAATGTAAGCCTTAATCTCAATGCGCGTTTTTTTTTGGGATAGGCCGATAAAAATAAAAAAGATTCCCGCAGTTACGGGAATCTTTTAAAGCTTTTATTTTAGTTTTTCATTGTTGTGATGCCGGTCGTGATCGCGTTTGGTCTTCTTCTCCATTTTACGGTCAAAAGCCCCCTGTAGGTCGATCCCGGTTTGATTGGCGAGACAAAGTACCACAAATACCACATCGGCCAGCTCTTCTCCCAGGTCCTTATCCTTATCACTCTCCTTTTCACTCTGTTCTCCATATCTCCTGGCAATGATCCTTGCCACCTCACCGACCTCTTCGGTAAGCTGAGCCATATTGGTCAATTCATTAAAATAGCGCACCCCGTGTTCTTTGATCCATTCATCTACCGCCAATTGGGCATCTTTAATATTCATGTTGTTATGCTTTGGTGATTACAATTTTCTCTGCCTCTTTCTTGATCATTTCTCTGAAGAAGGTTCTCAAATGCTCGTAATACTCAGATGAAACCACATCGGTATTCAGGTCCGTGCTCACTCTTAGCTGTAACACATTACCGCGGTTTACGATCTGATACAGAAAACTTCCCAGATTATCAGGCAGCACAAATTTAGTACTTTCAGGCAGAGATTCTACCTGATAGCCTTGTGGCAACATATAATTAACCATGTATGAGTCTGTTTGCGGAAACAGGAAGTCTACGGGATACTCTCTTTTTTCTGATTTAAAGGGATGCTCGGTGGTCGTAAAGAACATTAAAGGCTCAAGGAACATCTTCCCGGAGATCGACTCTACCCCTTCGTCTTTATAAAACTCGAAGTTCTCCACTACCGGCTGGTAGGGATTCTTCAGGTTCTCTATCTCATAATTTTCGATCTCGATCCCGGAGTATTCGTTCTCGAGTTCCTGAAGGTATTCTTCTTCGATCATATTTACATTTTCATTTCTGAAGCCATATGCCCGGTGATGGGTATACTGCTTACGCACTCGCCCTTTTACACTACCATCCTCATTGACCTGCACGCTCAGATTGATCATATTTTTAGCCTTTTTTGAAGGGCTAAGGTCTACGGAAACTGAACTCCCGTCTTCGCGAATGAGCCTTCCATTCCAGTTCAACACCCGGTAGGGCATAATATTAGGCACGGCAAGTTTGGAGGTAGCATCGAGCAGCACGAGCTGTCCATCCAGTTCTACCGCAGCAACCACATAATTGAATCCGTCTGAAGTAGGGAAAATTGGGATACCGTGGGATTTTGTACTTACCAGGATCGGATTGGCCATAAAACCTGCATACCGCAACATAGCGATAAGCATCAGGTTGATATCGGCTACATTACCCGTGGTTTCCTTATAGGCTTTTCGAACTCCGTTACGTGCGCTGTAACCATAGGTTTCGTCCCAGTTCATTCTGGCCTTCACAAATTCGAAAACTGCGGCTATGCGCTCGCCCTGGCCGGAGTTTTTTTGTAATACAGGGTCCAGGTCTTCCCTGAAATACCCTTCCTTCTTCAATTCAGCCTCCAGTCCGCTCTCGTAAATAAATTTGGTTACGTCTTCCCAGGTTTGGGTAAAGCTCTTGTAGTAAGAACCGGGGATCTCGATCTTAGAAAGTTCAAAATTCACCCCAGCCCTGTAGTTTTCGATATTATCCACAAAGGGCTCCGCTTTTAGGGAAGGAATATCAGACTCGTTATACACATAAGACATATCTACGGTCTGGGTGTGTGGATTTTGCTTACTCTCCACCTTCGGATTCACAAAATAGTACCCTTTGTTTCTCATGTTAAAGGTAAAGGTCTTGGGAGCACTAAATTTCGCTTCCAGCTTGTTCACCGGAATACCGTATTGGAAACGAAACGGATCGATACTAAAATAATAGGTAGAATTCACCGTATAACGAACCTCGACCACAGAACCTTCTTTGACATTAGGCATGGTAAAAGAAACCTTGGTCCTGTACTCATTGATCTCCTCTTTAAAGATATCGTCCTTATCGAGCTTATATTCCTCCAGCTTACCGTTCTCTATATTGTACGTGTAGGCTTTAAGACCAACCAGGCGCTCCGATCCACTACCTCCATCATACAATCCGATCTCGAATTCGGCATACGGAAAGCCTTCATCAGTGTAGATCTTAACACGTTGATGGATGTCTGTAGTTAACTGTATACCATCTCCCTGAAAGGTATAATAGGAACTTCGGTAATGATAGAGATAGGCCGCCTCGGCATCCTTCTCCAGGGGATGTTCCTTTTCCATGACCTCTTCCTTTGACACTTTCCTGAACTTAAAATTCTGGGAATTACCCAAGGTGAGCGTAAAAACCACCAAGATGATGGTTAATAAAGATGTAGATCTCATTGTAATTTGGTGTTTGGTTTAATGATCGGTTATAAGGTGGTTTGGGTTGCGTTATTTTATTTCTCTGCCAACTCCCCATCGGGCACCAGCAGTACCTTAGCGTTATCCAGGGAGTTAACCTTTTTCATAAAAGCCCTGAAATCTTTGTATTTATCTTTAGGATACGATCCGCTCTTTAACAGCAGAGACCGTTTATAGATCACCGTTTGTGCATCGAGGAGGGAACAGGAGACCTCATAGATGCCAAATTCGGTTTCTATGGTTTCTGAAGCAGGCAGGTCTGCCAGGCGATACCCTTCCGGCAGATGATAGGTGTATTCATCCTGATCTAAAAATCCGCGTTTAATTTGAAAAGGTAATTTCCGGTTTCTGTAACGGTCGGGCAATTGGATCTTGCGATTAAAAGAATTGAGGTGAAGCAGAAATTGGTCGCCAGCCTCAGACATATAGCTTTCCACCTCAACCTCCAGGTCTTCTTTCAACACCACTTCATCTTTATTGTTATCATAGCTGTAGTCTTTTAGGGTAAACCCGTTGAGATAGGACCAGAAACGGGAATACCAATTTTTAATATCCTGTTCATCCCTGGTCATCTCCCACTTTGAAAAGTACCGGTCGTATTGTATCCCTGTAGCCGTTAGCGAAACCTTTCCTTTTAGCGCACCATCTTCTGTAAGGTGACAGTCGGCCTTCGTAACCAGACCATTCGAATGATCCAGATAGGCAACGGTGTGTCCGAGCTTTCCGCCCTCCGGGGTGATCACAAGTACATTGCGGTTATCGGTAAAATCTCCCAGGAATCCGAAAGGATGGATCTTAGAGGTACAGTCAGACCAGATATAGTCATCTTCATAGGGTATGGCCAGGATCACATGATCTCCGGCTCCCAGGCTGGCAAAATCTTCCGGAAAATCATAGATACCGGCTCCGGATTCCACATGCACGTAATACGCTTCAACGCCCACTTCTTTTAACAGGGCGATGGTGTAATTGGTTAACCCTTTACAGTCGCCGTATTTCACCTTATCAACATCGATAGCCGCAATAGGCTGAATACCTCCGATACCCACCTGCACACTGATATAACGAGTTTGATCCTGCACATAATTGTATACGATCTTACTCTTTTCGTAGACATCATCTACACCATCGGTAAGGGCTCTTACCTCTTGTTTTGTCGCTTCAGAGATCTCCTGTCGTCCGCTTAAGATATCGGAATACATCCAGGCGCCTATTTCTTCCCAGTTCGCCCCATAGCCATCTTTACCCTCATGGTGAAAGGCATTCATCGCGATCTCTATCTGCGGAGCGATCTTACTGAACTCAGGGGCCATGTACTCATCTTTTATAGCCTTGACATTTTTGGCAACATAATACACCCTACCCGGGGTCACTTCCTTTTGAAGATCCAGACCTTCCAGGTGCATCTCCCGGATCCTTGGAGGTTCTAACCCTTCGGCGTATATCATTTCGAACTCGGCCAGTTCCGAACTAATATCATACCCCATTAAGAATCGCATTCCCGCTCCTGAAGTGTTGGCAGTCGTAACCTCATAGGAGAACTCCATGGTAAAGGGATACGAAACCGGAGTATAGTCAAGGTACAGTCGTCTGCTTTCAGAATATAAGGTTCCACCGCTAACCGCACTGATATCGTGAAAATCACGCTCGCGGAATTTCTCCAGGCGCTCTCCCTTACGGTCGTAGATCACAGCCTCCACCTTTTTCACCTTTACAGAAGGGCTGTACCCTACAACGGGATACAGAAATTCGAGTCCGTCCTTATTAAAGACGGTGATCGCCCAGGTAGCCTGAACTTCAAATTTATCCTGATCAGACATTTCGTAGCGCACCTGATCTTTACGTACTACGGCATTTGAATTGTGTTTAAGGTCTTCGGGAATGAGAAAAGTGCTGTAATCCTGGGCAATTGTAGTATTAAAACACACAACACCCCATACGATAGCGAGAAGGATTCTGGACATGAGTGTAGAAAATATTTGCTATAAATGTAAGTATTTTCCGCACATACGAAAAGAAACGAAAGGTAATTATTCCCTGTTCTTACTGTCAATCAATATCGTAACAGGACCATCATTGATCAGACTCACTTCCATATGAGCCCCGAATACCCCGGTTCCGGGCTTCTTCCCGATCTCCCGTTCTATTCCGGCAATAAAATTCTCGTAGAGCGGAATGGCTGTTTCAGGACCGGCAGCACGGATGTAAGAAGGGCGATTGCCTTTTTTGGTAGCGGCATGTAAGGTGAATTGACTGACGACGATCACGTCTCCCTGAACATCCTTTACAGAAAGATTCATCACCCCCTGATCGTCGTTAAAAATTCGGAGACCGGCGATCTTACGGCACAGCCAGCTCACATCTTCTTGTGTATCGGAGTTTTCGATTCCGAGCAATACCACCAGACCTTTTTCTATATTGGCGGTTGGCACTCCATCAGAAATCACACTGGCTTGTTTTGCCCGTTGAATGACCACTCTCATAAAAAATCAAGGTATTTGATCAATCTGCTGTGTAGTTATCGGTGCGGTAGTTTTCGTCTTCCCCCTCAATGATCTGCAGGTAGCTCTTATAACGACTCCACGAGATCTCGTCGTTTTCCAGAGCTTCTTTTACCGCACATTTAGGCTCGTCTACATGCAGGCAGTTATTAAACTTACATTCACTTTTCAAGGCAAAGAACTCAGGAAAATAATCTCCCACCTCCTCTTTTTCCATATCCACGATCCCGAAACCTCTTATTCCCGGAGTATCGATGATCTGTGCATCAAATTCGAGGTCGAACATTTCGGCAAAGGTGGTGGTATGTTGTCCTTGTTTATGCTGTTCTGATATTTCTGCTGTACGGAGTTCCAACCCGGGTTGCAAGGCATTGATAAGTGTAGACTTCCCTACTCCGGAATGCCCGGAGAACATACTGGTTTTACCCTGCATCAAGTCTTTTAAACCATCGACCCCTTCACCGGTTACTGCCGACAGCTCCATACATTGGTATCCGATCTTTTCATAGATGGAGCGCAGGTATTTGACCTCGAACAATTGTTCAGGATCATAGGTATCTATTTTATTAAAAAGAAGCACAGGCGTAATATCGTATGCTTCGGCCGTTACCAGGAAACGATCGATAAAATCGGTAAAGGTCTTCGGATTGTCGATCGTTACCAAAAGAAATGCCAGGTCTACATTTGCGGCAATGATATGCGTACGCTTCGAAAGATTCACCGATTTTCGAACCACGTAATTCCTTCTGTCCAGGATCTCTGAGATCACCCCGTAGGTTTCATCCCCATTGGTCTCCAATTCAAAGTTTACTTTGTCGCCAACAGCAAGCGGATTGGTACTCTTGATCCCTTTGATACGGAACTTCCCCTTAATGCGGCAATCGTAAAATTGGCCTTCGGCGGTTTTCACGCTATACCAGCTACCGGTTGATTTATACACTGTTCCTGTGATCATAGGGTCTGAAACTTGAATATTAGATATTTAAAAAGCAAAATTAACTACATTTAATACAGCATACCATTAATCTGATAAAAATATGAAAAAGCTCTTCACCTTCATTTTCATCGTATTTATTACCGGCGAAGCACTTTCTCAAACCTACGAATACATGGTAATAACAAGTGTTGAATCAATCGTGCCAGCCGGCCTGGGACGTTCCCGGCTTATCTCTTCAGATGAAGATCGCAATTACCAGGACTACACCTCAAAGCGCAGCGAAGAAGACGACAGTCGTAACCGATCTAAACGAGAAGACATAAGGGTAAAGAATTTTGAAGAAACCAAACTGCTTAATTTTTACAATCTCACCGGCATCCGTTTCCAGAATATCGCGGCCAATGATGCGGTGATCACTTCGAAATTAAACGATCTTTCCGAAAACGGCTGGGAGCTCGCCTTTGTTACCAGTGGTGTAGAAAGCGATGCGGGGGAGCAGGACGGTAACGGGATCTTTATTACCCGATTCATCTTCAAAAGACCGTTAACCCAAGACTAAAGACCAGCAAATAAAAAAGCGGCTTGAAAAAAGCCGCTTTTTTATGGTTACTTATTAAGGATCTTCTCCTGGTGGTTGATCGATTCCTGGTGGATCGCCTTAAAGATTCGCAGCACGAATTCTTCACTAAGTCCGTGTTGCTCCCCCTCAAGTATCATCTTACCAAGGATCTCATTCCATCGCTTAGTTTGCAGCACCGCAACGTTTCGAGATTTCTTCAACGCCCCGATATTATCAGACACCTTCATTCTTCTTCCCAGCAGATCGATCATACTGTTATCGATAAAATCGATCTGAGCTCTTAAATTATCGAGCTTCATATTGTACTCACTTTCCGGGTCGGTCTCTTTCCTGATCTTAAGGTCTTTCATGATCTGCACCAGGGAATCCGGAGTTACCTGCTGTGCGGCATCACTCCATGCGTTATCGGGATCGGTATGGGTTTCTACCATGAGTCCGTCAAAGTTAAGGTCCAGTGCCGTCTGAGACACGTCATAGATCATATCGCGTTTTCCGGTAATATGCGAAGGGTCGCAGATCAAAGGCAGGTCAGGGAATCTGTTCTGCAATTCGATAGCGATCTGCCATTCCGGGATATTGCGGTATTTGGTCTTCTCATAGGTTGAGAATCCACGATGGATCACGCCAAGGTTTTTGATATCGCTCTTATATAGGCGCTCGATACCTCCGAGCCACAACGACAGGTCAGGGTTTACCGGATTCTTAAGGAGTACGATCTTATCGGTTCCTTTCAGGGCATCGGCGATCTCCTGAACAATGAACGGACTCACAGTAGAACGGGCACCGATCCACAGCATATCCACATCGGCCTCCAGGGCGAGCTCTACGTGGTTCTTATTCGCCACTTCGGTCGCGATCTTTAATCCGGTCTCTTCCTTTGCACGCTTCAACCAGTTGAGGCCTATAGCCCCAACTCCCTCAAAATTCCCGGGGCGTGTTCTGGGTTTCCAGATCCCAGCGCGAAAGTAATTAACATCGGTATCTTTAAGTTGGTGCGCTATGCCCAACACTTGTTCTTCGGTTTCTGCACTACACGGCCCGGCGATCACCACAGGGTGTTCTAATTTTAAGTTATCGAGCCAATTTCTTAGTTCCGGTGTATTTTTCATTGGTTAACTCTTATAAAGTTTTTATTGTAATTCCTTTTAATATATCCTTGATCCTGTTGGTGTTCTCCATTTCGCTATAGATAGCCTCGTAGTTCTCTTCGGCCAGCAGGTCACGGAAATGCCGCAGATTTTCTATATACCCGTCAAGCGTTTCCATGACGTTCTCACGGTTGTGCTTGAATATGGGAGTCCACATAGCCGGCGAACTTTTTGCCAGTCGCACGGTACTTTCAAATCCACTTCCCGCCATATCGAAAATATCTCTTTCGTTACGTTCTTCCTGGATCACTGTTTTCCCCAGCATGAACGAACTAATATGCGAAAGGTGGGATACATATGCAATATGTTTATCATGAGATTTAGGATCCATATAGCGAATACGCATGCCCAGGGTCTCAAAGATATCTTTGGCGCGTTCCTGTAGTTTAAATGCCGTTTTCTCTACCTCGCAAACAATATTGGTCTTTCCGGAGAAGAGACCGCTCTCTGCTGCCGCAGGACCGGAAAATTCAGTTCCCGCAATAGGGTGGGTAGCCAGAAAATTACGTCTTTTAGGATGGTTTGCCACCCGGTCGCATACCAGGGCCTTGGTAGAACCCACATCCATGACCAGGGTGTCATCATCTACCTTATCCAAGATCTCCGGCAACAACGCTACAGCTGCATTTACCGGTATGGCTACAACCACCACCCCGGTATTTGCCAGGTCATTCTCATCACCCGCCTTATCGATAAGCCCTAAGGACAAGGCTTCCTTCAGGTGATCCTCATTATGATCTATCCCGGTAATCGTATACACTCCCGAAGCCTTGAGGTCTTTTGCGATCGATCCTCCGATAAGTCCTAATCCAACAACACATATTCTCATACTGCTATATCTTTATCGCTACATCTGCTAATCGCTTCCTCAAGGGTATCTGCATTAACGCAGAGGGAAAAGCGCACATAGCCTTCGCCATTACTACCAAATACCGTTCCTGGTGTAATAAAAATGTTCTTCGTGTACAGTACCTCATCGGCAAATGCCTCGGCACCCGAAGCACCTTCCGGGATCTTTGCCCATACGAACATACCCACTGCTTCCCTGTCGCATACACACCCCAGGGAATTTGCCAGTTCATAGACCAATTCGCGGCGTTCTTTATACACACGATTGAGATTCGCATACCATTGCGATGAGAGCTCAAGGGCTTTCACAGCCCCTTTCTGGATACCGTAGAACATACCGCTATCCATATTGCTCTTTACCTTAAGTATGGAACTCAGATATTTTGCACTCCCCATGACAAAGCCTACTCTCCATCCGGCCATATTGAAGCTCTTACTGAGGGAATTGAGCTCGAGCGCTACCTCTCTTGCACCTTCGACCTCGAGAATACTTACAGGTTCATGATTGAGAACAAAGCTATACGGGTTGTCATTGATCAGGAGGATGTTATACTCCCTTGCAAAGTCAATGATCTTTTTAAAATCTTCTTTTGAAGCCTTTGCTCCGGTTGGCATATGCGGATAACTCAACCACATGAGCTTCACCTTGCTCAGGTCTTCTTTTTGCAACTGCTCGAGATCGGGCAGCCAATTTCCTTCTGCATTGAGATCGTAATACCTTGGTATGGCCTCCACGAGGTTGGTTACCGAAGTATAGGTGGGATATCCCGGATTGGGAATAAGCACCTCATCGCCTTTATTGAGAAAGGCCATGGAAATATGCATGATCCCCTCTTTTGACCCCATAAGCGGCAGGATCTCTGACGTCGGGTCAAGTTCTACGTGGAAGAAGCGCCGATAAAAACCGGAAGCTGCTTCCCGAAGCTCAGGAATACCCTGATAACTCTGATATTGGTGAGCATTTTCTTCATATACAGCGCTGGTAAGTGCCTTGAGCACTTCGGGCGACGGTGACATATCAGGACTTCCGATACCAATATTGATCACCGGCTTCCCATCCGCCATCATTGCTCGCACCTCTGCCAGCTTACGTGAGAAATAGTATTCTTCTACCGTGTTTAATCTGTGCGCTTGTTCAATCATCGTTTTGCATTTATATACTCTCCGTGAATTCTAAATTTTTCTGCCATGATCTCCAGTACCGATCTGGCCTTTTGGAAATGCTGATAGTCTTCAAAAGTGACATCAACAAAAAAGGCGTATTTCCAGGGTGTCTCCATGATGGGCAACGACTGGATCTTGGTCATGTTCAGCTTGCAATCGCTCATAACATTGAGCACTGTTGCAAGGCTGCCTCTTTTGTGATCAAGCTCGAACTTCATAGAAGCCTTATTGATCTTATCTGTCGGGATCACCGAATTTGTGGGTTGCACCACCACAAAACGGGTCTCGTTATTACGTATGGTCTGTATCTCGGCAGCCAGGATCTCCAGGTCGTAGAGTCCGGCCGCCGCCTTTCCGGCAATAGCCCCTACTCCTTTTAAATTCCCCTGGTGGATACGTCGGGCCACCTCTGCCGTATCGGCATCTTCCACCAATTTAATATGGGGGTATTGCTTAAAGAACTTCTTACACTGCAACAAGGCCATGGGATGCGAGTAAACCTCCTTGATATCTTCTATGGTTTGCCCCTTTAGCCCCATAAGGTTATGGTGAATATTCAGGTAGTGCTCACCGATAATATGCAACCTGTTCGCATCGATCAGGGCATAGTTCGGAATAATAGAGCCCGCTATGGAGTTCTCTATAGCCATGACAGCGGCATTGGCCTTTTTGGAGATCACCGCATCAACGAGGGCGTCAAAAGACATACACTCCTCTACGGCGCTATCGCCAAAATATTCCATAACGACCTGATGGTGGAATGACCCTTTAATTCCCTGAATTGCGATTCTTTGATCCATAACAAAAAAAAAGTCCCGGTTTCTCCGGGACTTTATATTAAATATTGTTGCTTAATATTATGCTATACAGGTCCCCTTCTCCCCTTTAAAAAAATAAAAGTAGAAGTAAAAGAAGGTCCAGATATAGCTAGATGCGTTCATCGTTCTTAACTAAGATTAATGCTAAGGTAAAAATTAAAACGAAACAACAAAGTGCCACCATTATTTTTTAAAGATATATTTATTTTCAGCCTTCTTTTTTATATTTTCCCCCGGCCTAAGTCCCGATCGCTAAGAATTCTCAATCTCTTTTAAAACTTTCTTTACGGCATGTCGATACAAGTAGAAAACCTCAGCAAGAACTATGGAGCCCAAAAAGCGCTTAACAACGTAAGTTTCAGCATCAAAACGGGGGAGATCGTTGGGTTCTTAGGACCCAATGGTGCGGGAAAGTCGACCCTCATGAAGATCCTCACCACCTACCTGGAAGCCGATGGCGGAAAGGCAGCGGTTAACGGAAAGCAGGTAGACCAAGAGAAACGCGACGTACAGCGAAGTATAGGATACCTGGCAGAGAACAATCCGCTTTACCCCGACATGTATGTGCGCGAATACCTTGAGTTCAACGCAGGGATCTACAAAGTGGGTAAGGAGCGTATAGAAGAGGTGATCACCATGACCGGATTAACCCCTGAAGCCGGCAAAAAGATCAGGGAGTTGTCTAAAGGGTACAAACAAAGAGTAGGCCTGGCCACAGCCCTGCTCCACGATCCAGAAGTACTGATCCTGGATGAACCCACCACCGGACTCGACCCGAATCAGCTTATGGACATCAGGGAGCTCATCAAGGGCCTCGGGAAAAAGAAAACTGTTCTGTTGTCTACACACATCATGCAGGAGGTAGAAGCCATGTGCGATCGGGTGATCATGATCAAAAAGGGTACTATCGTAGCCGACAAACAACTTACTGCACTTAAGGAAGACCAGGAGCAGATCATTGAGGTGGAATTCGACTATCGTGTAGAAGAAGTCTTATTGCAAAATATCCATGGCGTTACGGAGGTTAAGAATGTAGCGGGGTTCCTGTACCAGTTAAAGTTCAGCACCAAAAAGGATATGCGACCGGCAGTTTTTGATTTCGCCCACGACAACGGATTAAAGACCCTGCAACTCAACCAAAAGAACAAGAACCTGGAAAACCTCTTCCGGGAACTAACGGCAGATCAATCATAGATCACCTTTCCGGTATAGTTCTCTTCGACCTCGACCACCGGAGGTGTATTAAGCAAGATCAGATCTCCTGTACCCCAAAGCGATCCGGTAACAGAAACTGTTGGCCTTATCGTAATATCATGAGCACTTCGGTGATAAATATCGGCTGTCATCACCTCAAGATCGGGCATATACCCACGAACGGAATTATCAACCATTCGCAACCGTAAATGGTCTGCTTTACCGCTTATTTCAAAATTCGCCAGCACATTGGCCTCTATCTCCAGGGTATTGACATCTACATTCAAAAAGAATTCTCCAATAGCGACCCCCGTTGTCTCTGATAAGACTACCGATATTAATCTCAGGCGATCGAAATCCAACACCCCCTCCGAGCGTACTGCATACTGGGTATAACTTCTGATCTCCGAAAGCTCGGGCGTGGTTACAACTAATTGCACCACCTTGTTCCCAGAAGTGAACGCGCAGGGTCTTTTTGTACTTACAATAAGTTTACCTTCTGCCACCTCCAGTGCAACATCATCGATAAGATTCTTCCCCGCTATTACTTCCACCTTCTGCGCCTCTCCTTTTGCGACAATAAGTTCAATATCTTCATAGACTACGATCCCATCAAATGAAGACAGCGTTATTTCCCTGCGTACCGATTCTCCAGCCGAACCAAGGCAGTCCGTACTCACATCACAGCCCTGTGCCCCTGCCATAAGCAAAAACAACAATATCGTATTGCATAGGATCTTAAACATTCTTACCATCGGTATCCAATTCCAAGTTCAACAGCTTCGGCCTTTGCCCAATGACTTTTCAGGGTGACCGCTCCGAAAATATGTGGCCGGAAATACCTTTTGAGGCCCAACCTTAAATATACATCATTCTCAAACTCAATGGGGTTATACACATAATACCCCATCTGGGAGAGGATGCCTGTTTTCCCAAGAAAAAGCTCATGTCCAAGGAAAAGTCCGATACGCCTGTAATCTGCATCTGCTTCACGGTCTTCTTCAAAAAACGAAACTACCCTGTACCGGTTGTATTCGATCAGGAACTCTGAAAAGAACACATCGACTCCGGCCTGAAGGGCACTCTTTAAATTAATGCGCTTATCGGCGTAGAAAGACCCAACAACAAACGGATACTGTCCGCTACCCACGATATCACTTTCATTAACACCTCCACGTAGGACAAGATTATACCCCACGGGCTCTGTGTAGGCATTAGACACCTCTCGCCGTTCTCTTCTCAAAGGTTCGGAATCAAGGTCGTAATTAGCTCCCAGATTAAACACGATGGAGTTCGTACTGGTATTTGGGGCTTTGACATTCGCATTGGAGTAATGAATGAGCGACACCCCAAAATTGAGTCCGAGGCGTTTCCAGATGCGATCCCGATGGTAATTGAGCATCATATAGGTACTGCTTAGCAGGGTACTGCCATAGGCATTGTTCCTGAAATTAGTTTCCTTATCATAGGGGTTGGTAGCATAAGCTACTCCCTGCCCTACGCGAAACATCAGACGTCTCTTAAAAAAATAGAAGTTATAATGGGCATAAAGACCAAAGTTCTCACCCAGATACGTGTTTTTAAGGTCCTGATAGGTAAAGCTCACCCCGTAATCCGGAAAGTTGTACAGATGATGCCAATCCTGAGACCCATCGGTTCGCTTATTCCAGCTCACAATAACCCCGTTTGGGTTTTCGGTGATCAGGTGGAGGAGATCGGGATTATGCTCCATGATCGTACCGTAATAATAGTGAAGATCAAGAAAACTATTGCGCCTTTCTTCCTGCCCGCGGACAAGAACAAAACACAATAGCAACAACAAACTTAGGGCGTTACGATTAGCGATCATTACACCCAAAAATAAGTTTATTATTTAAAATACCGACTCTGCGATAGCCTTAATATTATCTGATTTCCCCATGGAATAATAATGCAATACGGGAACCCCGGCTTCTTTAAGCTCCCGGGATTGCTGTATACACCATTCTACCCCAACCTGGCGAACCGCTTTATTGTCCTTACATTTTTCAACTTCGGCAATAAGCGCTTCCGGCAGGTCGATCTTAAACACCTGCGGAAGGAGCTGCAGATGACGCTTGACAGCGATAGGCTTGATCCCCGGTATAATAGGCACCGTGATCCCCATAGCTCTTGCGCGTTCCACGAATTCAAAATAGGCCTCATTTCTGAAGAACATTTGAGTAACCACATAATCGGCCCCCATGTCGACCTTGTGCTTTAATTTTTTCAGGTCTGTTTCCAGGGAAGGCGCCTCGAGGTGTTTCTCAGGATATCCGGCCACCCCGATACAAAAATCGGCACGGTTTCCGGCTTCCATGGTCTCATGAAGGTATTTACCCTCTCTGAGGTTTCTGATCTGCTCTACGAGCTCGGACGCATACTCATGACCTCCCCTGGTTTTTTCAAAGTACCGCTGATGCTTCATAGCATCACCCCTCAGAGCCATAACGTTATCGATGCCGAGGTAGTTACAATCTACCAGCAGGTATTCTGTCTCTTCTTTGGTGAATCCGCCACACAAAACATGAGGTATGGTATCTACATCATACTTGTGTTTGATCGCGGCACAAATCCCTACGGTCCCGGGGCGCATACGTGTGATCTTGCGTTCGAGCAGACCTCCCTTATCGATATACACGAACTCCTCTCTTGAGGTGGTCACATCGATAAATGGCGGATCATACGCCATAAGCGGATCGATATTGCGATACAATTCGTCTATGCTACTCCCCTTCTTCGGCGGAATGATCTCAAAGGAAAAAAGCGTTTTACCTTCGGCCTTTTTAATATGTTCGGTTACTTTCATTCAGTTCTTTGTTGTTTCTTTTTGAGCTACGATCAACGATCTGCGATATTCGGATTAAGCCATTTTTGCGCTTCTTCCAGGGCTATACCTCTTCTTGAAGCATAATCCTCCACCTGGTCGGCAAGGATCTTCCCGAGACCAAAATACTTACTTTCAGGATGGGCCAGGTAGTATCCGGAAACAGAAGCCGCCGGCCACATCGCCAGGCTCTCTGTCAGGGAAACTCCAATGCGCTCTTCTACCTGCAGTAATTCCCATATGGTTTTCTTTTCCAGGTGATCCGGACACGCCGGATATCCCGGTGCCGGACGAATACCGCGATATGCTTCCGCAATAAGGGCCTGGTTGTCTAATTGCTCTTCAGCGGCAAAGCCCCAATGCTCCTTACGTACTTTTTCATGCAGGTATTCTGCAAACGCCTCAGCAAGTCGGTCGGCAAGGGCTTTTACCATGATACTGTTGTAGTCGTCATGGGCTTCCTCGAAGGCTTTGGCCTTTTCGGCCACCCCAAATCCTGCTGTCACACAGAAGGCCCCGATATGGTCGCGCTTTCCGGTAGCCTCAGGCGCAATAAAATCCGCTAGTGCCAGGTTAGGCACCTGTCCTGATTTTTTTGATTGCTGACGAAGGGTGAGGAATTTATGGGTTGGAACGCCCTGGGCGTCGTACAACTGAATATCGTCGTGATCTACGGTGTTCGCAGGGAAAACACCAAAAACACCCTTGATGTCGAACCAATCTTCATTTTTGATCTG
The DNA here is from genome assembly GCF_016786255.1 of Robertkochia sediminum. Classification (GTDB taxonomy): domain Bacteria; phylum Bacteroidota; class Bacteroidia; order Flavobacteriales; family Flavobacteriaceae; genus Robertkochia; species Robertkochia sediminum. Next base: position 125,572 of record NZ_JADMKT010000073.1, on the reverse strand, counting down.
CTTCAGCATGGCCTTTGCATCGGCAAATAATTCGGTAGCCTGAGCACCAACCTTCTCATCCTTAAGAATGGCAGGATATTTTCCGTGAAGGTCCCATGATCTAAAAAATGGGGTCCAGTCTATATACGGCTCAAGTTCTGCGGCGGTTACCGTTACCTCTACTATTTCTTTGGTGGCGGGCGTTACTGGGTCAAAAGCCTCCCAATCGAGTTGCAAGCGATTAGCCCTGGCCGATTCCAGGTCTAAGTACGACTTAGTTTTGGAACGACTCAGGTAGCCTTCCCTGAGCTTATCGTATTCTGCCCTTAATCCCGCTTTATAGGCATCGGCATCTTTTCTTCCTAAAAGGTTACCTGCCACGGTCACGGCTCTTGAAGCATCGTTAACATGCACCACACTACCCGAAAACTCCGGTGCGATCTTTACTGCCGTATGGGCTCTTGAGGTCGTAGCTCCACCAATAAGCAGCGGGGTAGTGATCTCGCGACGTTCGAGCTCTTTAGCCAGGTAAACCATTTCATCCAGCGATGGCGTAATGAGTCCGCTCAACCCTATAAGATCAACATTTTCTGCGACCGCCTGCTCGATGATCTTTTCCGGTGGCACCATAACCCCAAGGTCTACCACCTCGTAATTATTACACGCGAGTACTACGCTTACAATATTCTTTCCGATATCGTGAACATCGCCTTTCACGGTTGCCAGCAATACTTTCCCGGCACTTCTGGAATTCTCTTCTTTCTCTTCTTCAATAAAAGGCAATAAATAGGCTACCGCCTTTTTCATCACCCGGGCAGACTTCACTACCTGCGGCAGGAACATTTTCCCACTACCAAACAGGTCTCCCACCACGTTCATTCCATTCATGAGGTGCTCTTCGATCACCTGGATCGGGCGCTCTACCTCCTGACGCGCTTCTTCCACATCGACCTCAATAAACTCATCGATACCTTTCACGAGGCTGTGGGTTAATCGGTCTTGAAGGGGGGCTTCCCGCCATTCCATATTGGCTCTTCCCACGACCTTATCGCTACCCTTTACCTCCTGGGCAAAGGCCAGCAAGCGTTCGGTCGCGTCTTCGCGACGGTCAAGCAACACATCTTCAACATGCTCCAGCAGGTCTTTTGGGATCTCATCGTAGACCTCCAGCATTTGCGGATTCACGATTCCCATGGTCATTCCGTGCTGTATCCCATGATACAGGAATGCCGAATGCATCGCCTCGCGAACGGCATTATTCCCTCTGAAGGAGAACGACACATTGCTCACCCCTCCACTCACATGGGCACAGGGCAGGTTTTCCCTGATCCACTTGGTCGCCATAAAGAAGTCGACCGCATTCTTACGGTGCTCTTCCATACCCGTAGCTACCGGAAAGATATTGGGATCGAAAATGATGTCTTCGGGAGCAAAGTTCACCTCATCGACAAGGATACGGTAAGAGCGCTCGCAGATCTCGATACGTCTTTCGTAGCTATCGGCCTGCCCTTTTTCATCAAAGGCCATGACGATCACCGCCGCCCCATAGCGTTTTATTTTTTTTGCACAGGCCTTAAACTCGGCCTCTCCTTCTTTGAGGGATATGGAGTTAACCACACATTTTCCCTGTACTACTTTGAGTCCTGCTTCTATGATCTCCCACTTTGAGCTATCTATCATCACCGGCACTCTGGCAATATCGGGCTCTGATGCGATAAGTTTTAAAAAGGTAGTCATGGCGTGCACCCCGTCGATCATCCCCTCATCCATATTCACATCGATGATCTGTGCTCCTCCTTCAACCTGTGCCCTGGCAACTTCAAGTGCTTCTTCGTATTTCTCCTCCTTGATCAGGCGCAGAAATTTACGGGAACCGGTTACATTGGTACGCTCCCCGATATTTACAAAATTGGTATCGGGTGTTATGATCAGGGGCTCCAGGCCCGAGAGTTTCAAATATCTGTTACAGTTCATCATCATTCTGCTGTTGGGGTAAGCGTTCTGGGTTCATATTCGGCAACGGCATTGGCGATCTCACGGATATGCTCGGGGGTGGTTCCACAACACCCTCCGATAATATTCACCACGTGTTGATCGAGGTACTTTCTGATCAGAGCCTGCATCTCTTCAGGTGTCTGATCGTACTCCCCAAAATGGTTAGGCAGTCCCGCATTGGGGTGGGCCGAAATGTAGGTATGTGATTTTCGGGACAGTCGTTTCACATAAGGAAGCAATTGATCGGCACCCAGGGCACAGTTAAATCCGATACTCAACAGCGGAATATGAGACACGGAGATCATAAAGGCTTCGGCCGTTTGTCCGGAAAGGGTCCGGCCGGAAGCATCGGTAATGGTGCCACTTACCATAACCGGGATATCTTCACCTCTTTCTTCTTTCACCTCTTCGATTGCAAAGAGAGCTGCCTTGGCGTTAAGGGTATCGAACACGGTCTCTACCAGAAAAACATCGATCCCACCATCGGCCAGAGCTTCTGCCTGCTGTTTGTAGGCCAGGCGTAACTCATCAAAGGTCACCGCTCTGAACCCCGGATCGTTGACATCTGGCGACATACTTGCCGTTTTATTGGTAGGCCCCATAGACCCCGCTACAAAACGTGGCTTTTCGGGATTACCGGACGTAAATTGATCGGCAACCTCCCTGGCGATACGGGCGCTTTCAAAATTCAGATCGTACACGGCATCTTCCAGGCCATAATCGGCCATGGCGATCGTTGTAGAAGAGAACGTATTGGTCTCTATAATATCGGCACCGGCCTCGAGGTATTTCGCATGCACGGCAGCGATCGCCTCCGGCTGGGTAAGTGACAACAGGTCGTTATTACCCTTTTGAGAATGGGCCGCCTCTTTAAAACGGTCTCCCCGAAAATCGGCTTCCGTAAATTTATACTCCTGAAGCATGGTTCCCATGGCTCCGTCCAGCACCAGTATGCGCTTCTCTAACGCTTTTCTTATATCCTTCATGATCCTATTCTGTAAAGCAAAACACACAGGTTGCTTTACTGTTATTTTTTAATATTCCCGGTATGTTATCTGTGCAAAAAAAGGGAGATCAAGCATTCGTTATCTTTCCTTTTCAGGCAGAATGTAGCACCTTCTCCGGTTAGAGGGTTGCTAAGGTTTCAACGGGTCTTATCCCTTCACCTTTCTTGATAACACATCAATACCTTAGTGAATTGAGCTGCAAATATAACCACTATAATATTTCCCGCAAAAGCCTCTAAAACCGGGGATCTTCTCCCCATCACGCATCGCTGCTCTCTGATGTATGGGATCCGACTTTCGCTCTTTTTACCGCCGTCTGTAATGCCTGCTCCAGATCGGCCAGCACATCTTCCACATTTTCCAATCCTACAGACACCCTTACCAGGCCATCGGTGATCCCCACTTCGAGCCTGTCCTCCTCAGCCAGCTTACTGTGGGTGGTCGATGCGGGGTGGGTTACAATGGTACGGGTATCACCCAGGTTAGCAGACAAGGAACACATCTGTATGCTATTAAGGAACCTTCTTCCTCCCGCTATACCGCCTTTAACTTCAAAGGCCACGATACTCCCCCCGTGTTTCATCTGTTTTTTTGCTACTTCGTACTGTGGGTGCGATGGTAAAAAGGGATGACGCACCCAATTAACAGCATCGTGTTTCTCAAGGAACTGCGCTACCTTGAGGGCATTCTCACAGTGCCGGTCTACGCGAACAGCGAGGGTCTCCAAACTCTTCGAAAGCACCCAGGCATTAAAGGGCGACAGTGCCGGACCCGTATTTCTCGCAAACAGATAGATCTCTCTAATCAGATCGGCACGACCTACTGTTACACCTCCAAGCACCCTGCCCTGACCATCGATAAGCTTGGTAGCCGAATGAATGACCAGGTCGGCACCAAATTTTATGGGTTGCTGCAGGTAAGGGGTTGCAAAACAATTATCGATGACCAGGATCAGGTTGTGTTTTTTTGCGATCGCCCCCAGGGCTTCCAGGTCGAGCACATCGACCCCGGGATTGGTAGGGGTCTCGGCATAAAGTATCTTCGTTTCGGGCCTGATAAGCGATTCCAGCGTATGGACCTCATTGGCCTTAAAATAGGAAGTGGTGATATTCCACTTCGGGAGGTATCGGGTAAACAACCCATGGGTAGACCCAAATACCGAACGACAGGATACAATGTGATCCCCGCTGTTGAGGAGTGCCGCAAAGGTGGAAAATACGGCTGCCATCCCTGTAGCAAAGGCATATCCCGACTCAGCCCCCTCCATTTTACAGATCTTCTCAACGAATTCACTGGTATTCGGATTGGTGAAGCGGCTGTAAATATTGCGCTCTTTTTCTTCGGCAAAGCCTGACCTCATATCTTCAGCATCTTCGAAGACAAAGCTGGAAGTAAGGTACATTGGCACGGAATGCTCCTGGTATTCCGTGCGATTTAGCTGGGTTCTTATGGCGTTGGTTTCAAAATGATCATTATTCATACTATATGGTTTTCAGGTTAATGGTCAAACGTAATTTCTCTCACTTAATTTCAGGATATCTCCGAATACCCCTCTTGCGGTAACGGCCGCCCCGGCACCTGCTCCCTGGATCACAATAGGGTGCTCACCGTAGGATTCGGTATATATCTCAAAGATCGAATCGGCACCACGCACCTGTCCGAGAGCACTTTCCCGGGGCACCGAAACAAGGCTTACATCCAGGATCCCCTTATCCTGCTGCAGGTCACCGTGAAGATCTCCGATAAACCGAAGCACGTGACCCGGTTCCAGGGCATCTTTCAAACTTTGAAAATACCCGTCGAATTCATTAAGTCGCGTCAGGAATTCGGCCGGCTCCATGGCTTCGAGCGTCTCCGGAACAAGACTTTGCACGTTCACATCATCGAGCTCGTTCATAAGTTCGAGTTCTCTGGCCAGGATCAACAGTTTTCTTCCCACATCGTTCCCGTTAAGGTCTTCCCTGGGGTCAGGCTCGGTATACCCCTGGTTAAGAGCTTCTTTGAGGATGACACTAAAAGGAAGGTCTTCTACAGAGAATCGATTGAAGAGGTAACTCAGGGTCCCGGAGAACACCCCGCGAATACGGGTAATATTTTCACCGGAAAGATGTAGCAACCTGATCGTATCGATAAGGGGCAATCCCGCCCCTACATTGGTCTCATACAGGTATTGTTTCTGGTTGCGCTCCAGGGTCTCACGAAGCGACCTGTACTCGCGATACCCCAGCGTATTGGCGATCTTATTGGACGACACCAGGTCGAACCCTGCCGCTACCAGCCGCTCATAACTCGCGGGAAGCACATAACTTGCCGTATTGTCTACGGCTATAAGATTACCCAAATGGTGTTTTTCTGCAAAGGCTACCACCCCTTCCACCGATGACGTAACCGTGCTTTCTTTCAATCGCTCTCTCCAGTCGCTACCAACCCCGAAAGGATCCAGAAGCACCTGCCTGGAATTCGCAATGGCAACAATACGGAGTCGCACCTTTTTGCGCTTTTCAATATTCTTCGCTGAATTAAGGATCTGATCGATAAGCACGCCACCAACGGTACCATGACCGAAGACCGCAATATTGATCACCCTTGAGATGCCGAAGATCTCACCGTGAATCACATTGACCGCCTTATGCAGGTCTTTCTTCCTCACCACCAAACTCACATTCTTTCCGGTCACTGCATTATTAAAAAGCAGGGGGACCACCTTGTTCCTGATGAGGGTGGTATAAGGCTGATGGAAAGTACTGTGATCCTGTCCCACAATAGAGATCACCCCAACCTCGTCTGTTACCGAAATAGCATTCACATCATGAGTACGGAGGTCGGCCTCGAACTCCTTTTTTAGCGCTGCAACCGCATCCCCGGCTCTATTGGCATTCACCACGAGTCCGATACCCCTTTCTGAAGACCCCTGGGAGATGATGCTCACACTTATATGCGCTTCACCCAGCGCCCTGAAGATACGGGCATCGACCCCAGACCTCCCCAGCAATCCGCGACCTTCAAGATCTACAAGAGCCATATGGTCGAGCACCGATAACGACCGTATCCCTTCGCCCTCAGAATTTGCACTGATAAGGGTACCCTTGTTTTCCGGATCGAAGGTGTTGAGAATGCGCAGGGGAATATTCTTTTCCAGCAGCGGAATAATGGTTTTAGCGTGGAGTATGGTCGCCCCAAAATTAGCGAGCTCATTCGCCTCATTATAGGACAGCTTCTCTATGCGCCTCGCTCCCGGCACCCATTCGGGATCGGCTGTAAAAATCCCACTTACATGGGTATAGTTCTGGACCTCGGCAGCATCGAGATAGTTGGCCAACAAAGCCGCTGTATAATTACTACCATTACGCCCAAGCGTGGTGGTCTCATTCTTCAGGTTGGTTCCTATAAAACCGGTAAGCACATTAACCGTAGTGCCATTATGAGTGGTGAAATGTCGCACTACATTGGCTCGCGACACCTCATCTATAGGTTGAGCGTCACCAAAATCTCCGGTTGTTTTGATCAGCTCACGGGTATCTGCAAAATATGCATTCACCCCAGCTTTCTGCAGCAGGTGACTCACAGTGATTCCGGATAGTACTTCCCCCTGGGCCAGGACCTCATCCCTGATCTTATCGCTGTAATCACCGAGCAATCGCACTCCGGAAAGCAAGCTCTCCAGCCTATCGAATACCTTCCCCACAGGAGCATCGGGAGCCAATACCTGCTGATATGTTTTAAATTGCTCCAAAGCCTCAGCATAAGACCTGCCTTGAGCCGCACTTTCAAGCAGAGCCTCCAACTCGTCGGTGGCGCTCCCCCTGGCAGAGACTACAACGGCCAGGCGTTCTTTTCGCGCTGCCTTATCTTTAATGATGTTGATCGCATTTGAAACCCCCTGTCCATTGGCCAGGGAACGGCCTCCGAATTTCAATACGGCTATCTTCTCACTGCTAAGCTCAGGCCTGAATACAGGTTGGATCAATTTTGCCAATTGTCCGGTCTCGATCAAAAAGGCATCATGCCCGTGTACAGAGTCGATCTCTCCATAGCCCACGCGACCGCTAGAGGCAGCCAGTCGCTTATAGGTATCGCGATTTTCTTTGGCTGTGAAGAACAGGTCTGAACTCACACCTACAATAAGGATATTGGCATCGATCTCTTCCAGGATCTTAAAATCAGCCCCCCTGTCGCGGGTAATATCAATGGTTTTCAGCAACTGGTTCATGAGCTTATAGGCAGCAAGCTGAAAACGGTCTTGTAGTTTTTTGCCGTGATGCAACAACCAGCTCTCCACATTGAACACCTGAAGGGTTTCATTGGTACTTCTGCCAAACCGCTCATTGAACGATTCAGGGGTACGGTAGCACAGCATAGCATGCATACGTGCATCGTGAACGGGGTCGTTCGAATTGTTGAGAATTCGCTCTTGTATCTGGCAGTTGGCAATAAGCCAATCGGTAGATTTCCAGTCTGAAGCTACGGGAATAAGATGTTGGGTGATATGGGGAGCCAGCGCTGCCATTTCCCAGGCGATACCTCCCCCCAGGGAGCCCCCAATAAGGGCGAACAATTTTTCGACCCCGAGCACTTCAAGTCCCTTTAAGAAGACCGAAGCGATATCTCTGGCCACAAAATCCCGGTAATTATCAATAAGAACACCGTCGTAACCGTTTCCGGGAATATTAAATGAAAGAATGGTGTAGGTATGGGTGTCGATACACTTTCCGGGCCCGATAAGCTCGTTCCACCAGCCGTCGGGACCACTCACGTTAGAATTCCCGGTAAGGGCGTGATTTACAAGCACCACAGGTGCAGAAAGCAAAGGCTTTCCGAATACCTGGTAAGACAGGGCAACATCCTGAACAGCCCCGCTCAGGGTTTGAAATTCTTTGAGTTGTAATGACAACAGTTCTGTTTTCAGATCCAGCATGATCAAACTAATTATTCCTCATAAAATGAGGGGTTATGCCGAAGTACCCTGAAAGGCAGAACTACAAGAGTAGAATAAGGTTATCTTCCCCCAATTCGGGGTAGAATGTAGCACCTTCTTTTATTTCAAAAGGGTTGCTAAGGCTTCGCAGGGTCTAGTCCCTCCGCCTTTCCTGATAACTTCAGTCAGTAAATTTATGAACTATACAAGCGTGCTTTGTTGCTCTTTAGAGCTTGGCAGCAGTCGCTTCTTTAAAAGCAGGGGCAAACGCCTCCTTCACTTTTTCAACATGGTCTAATTTTTCCCAGGTAAAGAGCTCCACTTCCTTCTCTACCCTTCCGTTATACGGAGATTCAAACACCTTGGTGATCACCTGAGGATCTTTCCCCATATGTCCGTAAGCTGCGGTTTCCTGATAGATCGGTTCGCGAAGTTTCAGACGATCTTCGATCGCGAACGGACGCATATCAAAGAGTTCTTTCACCTTATTAGCGATCTCCCCATCGGTAAGGTCTACGTTAGCCGAACCATAGGTGTTTACAAAGATCGAGGTAGGCTCTACCACTCCGATGGCATAACTCACCTGTACAAGCACTTCTTCTGCCACCCCGGCAGCCACCAGATTCTTGGCAGCATGTCTTGCAGCATAAGCCGCACTGCGGTCTACCTTACTCGGATCTTTTCCGCTAAAAGCTCCTCCACCGTGAGCTCCCTTACCACCATAGGTATCTACGATGATCTTTCTTCCGGTAAGACCGGTATCTCCATGAGGACCTCCGATAACGAATTTCCCGGTAGGATTGATATGGTAGTTCACATCGGCATCAAAAAGCTCCTGAACATAGGCAGGCAACTGCGCCTGAACACGTGGCATAAGGATCTCTTTAAGGTCTTTCTGGATCTGCTTCAGCATCACCTCATCATCATCATGGAATTGATCGTGCTGTGTAGAGATCACAATGGTATCAATACGCTGGGGAATATTATCGTCTGAATACTCAATAGTAACCTGTGATTTGGCATCGGGTCTCAGGTAGGCGATCTGATCACCTTCCCTGCGAAGTTCTGCCAACACCTGAAGGATCTTGTGAGAGATATCCAGTGCCAGAGGCATGAAGTTGGCTGTTTCGCTGGTAGCATAACCGAACATCATTCCCTGGTCTCCTGCTCCCTGCTCTTCTTTGGTTGCACGATCAACCCCCTGGTTGATGTCCTGGGATTGCTCGTGGATAAGAGAGATCACCCCACAGCTGTCGCCGCTGAACTTATAGGCTCCCTTAGTATACCCGATCTTATTGATCACTTCTCTTGCTATAGACTGCACATCGAGATAGGTATCACTCTTCACCTCTCCTGCCAATACTACCTGCCCGGTAGTTACCAGGGTTTCACAAGCCACCTTACTCTCGGGATCAAAAGCCAGAAAATTATCCAGTAAAGCATCACTGATCTGATCTGCGATCTTATCCGGATGTCCTTCACTCACCGATTCTGATGTGAATAAATACGCCATACGATACTAAAATTTTGTTGCGGGAGGAGATCTGACGAAAGTCGTCTAAAGGAGATTACCACACTTCCGGGTTCGGAAAGGCGATAACTGCTTTAGCATTTTTTATTGAGGTTGCAATCAGTCAAATCTGTCCTCCGATAATTTGTAACGACAAAAATAGACATTATGTTTTGTTTGCAAAACGTTTTTAGAAATTATTACCAGTTTGCACTGAGCACCTTACCTGCAACAGGAAAGTATAAGAACACGTGAAACCGCAGCGGATCATATCATGAACATCGATTATGCTCTACAGGAATAACGGTTAAAACCACCGGTTTTAGAGAAAAACGAATCACCAAAAGGCCCTTTTAAAATTCGCTTTTAAAATTGTTTCCCTCCTTAGGCATAACTTGTATATTTACCACAAGAAGCTATCCTTAAATTTATAATTTCAGAACCAGATGCACGTTGCCATTGCCGGAAATATTGGAGCGGGTAAAACTACGCTCACACGTTTATTAGCAAAACATTTTAATTGGGAGCCACATTTTGAAGACGTGGTAGACAACCCTTACCTGGACGATTTTTACAACCAGATGGAGCGTTGGAGCTTCAACCTGCAGGTATACTTTCTCAACAGTCGTTTTCGCCAGATCCTTCAGATCAGAGAAAGTGGTAAGCAGATCATTCAGGACAGGACTATTTATGAAGATGCCCATATTTTCGCGCCCAACCTGCACGCCATGGGACTCATGACCAACAGGGACTTCGAGAACTACAGCAGCCTCTTCCAACTCATGGAGAGCCTGGTGCAGTCGCCGGACCTGCTTATTTACCTGAGAAGCTCTATCCCTAACCTGGTAAAACAGATACACAAGAGAGGAAGAGACTACGAAAACTCGATCTCTATCGACTACCTGAGTCGCCTGAACGAACGCTACGAAGCATTTATCCACCAATACGATAAGGGCAAACTACTTATAATAGATGTAGACCGTTATGATTTCGTAGACAACCAGGAAGACCTTGGGGAGATCATCAATAAGATCGATGCCGAGTTACACGGGTTGTTTTAGAGATGGTAAAAGGGTAAAGGAGTAAAGGGTAATGAATAAAGAGCAAAGATAGCGACTTTGACAGCAGGCACCGTTTCACCGCGTAACTGCGTCACCTCATAACTGTATAACCTTGTCATCCCCCGAAGCTTTAGCGAAGGAGGGCATAACCCAATAACAAAAAAACACCGCCATTGGGCGGTGTTTTTGTATTTACAAAACCTGTGGTTAGTTCTTTTCTGCCTCGGTTTTCTTAATTTTCACTTTTACTGCATCACCGTCAACCTCTTCAACCGCTTTCTCGATGTCTTCTTTAGTACCCTCAACGGTTACTTCTTCAACGGTCTCCTCTCCGGCAACAACTTTGGTGGTAGTGATCACAGCAGTAGCCTCTTCACCTTCACCTTGTTCAGCCACCACCTCAACACGGATCTCCTTACGCACCTCTTCAGCAGTCATAGCAGTACCTTCTACAGTGTGATGTCCAAGAATTGGAGAGATCACAAGACCTACCAAACAAGAAAGCTTGATCAGGATATTCATCGATGGCCCTGAAGTATCTTTGAACGGATCACCAACGGTATCTCCTGTTACAGCTGCTTTATGAGCATCAGATCCCTTATAGGTCATTTCGCCGTTGATCATAACACCGGCTTCAAACGATTTCTTAGCATTATCCCATGCACCACCGGCATTGTTCTGGAAGATAGCCCAGATCACACCAGACACACAGACACCGGCCATATACCCTCCAAGAGGCTCAGCACCGAATACCAATCCGATAAAGATAGGAGTCACAATAGTGATCACTCCGGGAAGCAGCATTTCTTTAAGTGCGGCCTGCGTAGAGATATCTACACACTTTCCGTATTCAGGAGTTCCTTTCCCTTCCATAATTCCGGGGATCTCCTTGAACTGACGACGCACCTCGTGAACCATTTCCATAGCTGCACGACCAACCGATTTCATGGCAAGGGCAGAAATGATCACAGGGATCATAGCACCCACGAACAGGTTAGCCAACACCTCCGCCTTAAAGATATTGATCCCATCAATACCTGTAAAGGTCACATAGGCCGCAAAAAGCGCTAAAGCAGTAAGTGCTGCCGAAGCAATAGCGAACCCTTTTCCGATCGCAGCGGTAGTATTACCCACAGAATCGAGAATATCGGTACGCTCACGTACTTCAGAAGGCATCTCGCTCATCTCTGCAACCCCTCCTGCGTTATCGGCGATAGGTCCGAAGGCATCAATAGCCAACTGCATCGCGGTGGTAGCCATCATAGCAGAAGCTGCAAGGGCAACCCCGTAGAAACCTGCCAGGGCATAAGACCCGTAGATCGCTACAGCGAACAGGGTAACCGACCAGAACGTAGATTTCATACCTACTGCAAGTCCGGCAATAATATTGGTAGCAGCCCCCGTAGAACTGTTGGTTACGATATCGAGTACCGGTTTTTTACCTAAACTGGTATAGTAAGAGGTCACATAAGAGATCACAGACCCCACGAACAATCCGATAAGTGCTGCGTAGAATACGTGACGGGAAGGAACACTCTTATACCCTTCCTGGAAAAAGCTCATTTCGATGGTTTCCGGAAGCATCCACTGGATCAGGAACCAACTCGCAAATACAGTAATCCCGATAGCTACCCAGTTACCGATATCCAAAGCGCGTTGCACCTGAGCTTCTTTAGCATCATTACTGCCAATACGCACCAGGAAAGTTCCAATGATAGAGGCGAGGATACCAACCCCGGCGATCACCAACGGAAGGATTATAGGCCCCATATTATTAAAATTATCAGAGAATTCCCCTACCACTTTCATATCGCGGATCAGGTAATTTCCAAGTACCATCGATGCCAGTACGGTTGCCACATAAGACCCGAAAAGATCGGCCCCCATTCCGGCAACATCACCAACGTTATCACCAACGTTATCGGCGATCGTAGCAGGGTTACGCGGATCATCCTCAGGGATACCCGCTTCTACCTTACCTACAAGGTCGGCACCTACGTCGGCCGCTTTAGTGTAGATACCTCCACCTACACGTGCAAAAAGAGCGATAGACTCAGCTCCCAGTGAGAAACCTGCAAGGGCTTCAAGCACCATGGTCATATTGTCATAGAAAGAACCTTCCTGCCCCATGAACATATTGGTAAAGAACAAGAAGAACAAACTAAGCCCCAGCACTGCCAGTCCGGCAACACCAAGCCCCATTACCGTTCCTCCTCCAAAAGACACCTGTAGTGCCTTAGGAAGACTCTCACGGGCAGCTTCTGCTGTTCTCGCGTTCGCTTCGGTAGCAATACGCATACCGATATTACCGGCAAGGGCAGAAAACAACGCGCCCGCGATAAAGGCGGGCACAATAAGCCAACTGGTAGTGGCTACGATCATCGAGATCCCGTAAAGGGCAATAGAAGCGATGATCACGAAAATAAATAGAATACGATATTCAGCTTTGAGAAAGGCAAGAGCTCCTTCTTTAATATGTTCCGAGATATCTTTCATTCGTTCATTCCCGGAAGATTGTTTTTTAACCCATGACGCCTTGATCAACATAAAGACGAGCCCCAGCAAAGCGAGGGCCACGGGAATATACACAAAATTAAAATCCATAATATATAGTAGTTAAATATTCGTTAAAGCGTTTAAAAGTAGTAAATAGCGGGTAATAAAAAAAGCAATAACATCATGCTATTGCTTTCTTTATCAACATATTTTAGTATGCTTTATCGAATACTCACCTTCTGGAAAGGAGTGTCACTCTCGCGGAATCTGTCGATACACTTAGAGATGATCTCTTTGGCTTCACCGGCATCTCCCCATCCACCAACACTTACTTTCTTCTGCTCCAGATCCTTGTATACCTGGAAGAAGTGCTCGATCTCGCTAATAAGGTGCGGATTCACTTCAGGAAGGTCGTTGAGCTTATTCCAGATCGGGTCTGACACAGGCACACAGATGATCTTCTCATCCGGTCCTTTTTCATCACCCATATGGAACACTCCGATAGGCTTCACCTCCATCACACATCCGGGGAAGGTAGGCTCAGTTACCAGAACGAGTACATCCAGCGGGTCACCGTCAAGGGCAAGAGTTTCCGGAATAAATCCGTAATCGGCCGGGTACATCATCGAAGAAAAGATCATACGATCGTAACGGATCTTCTTCAGTTCAAAGTCATATTCGTATTTATTCCTACTCCCTTTAGGGATCTCGATTAAAACATCAAATGAATTAATTTTTACTGGACTCATAGTTTCTTCTTTTAAAAGGGCTGCAAAAGTAAGCAAGCATCTCTTAATTTACAATGAATCACAAAGGTAATTTACATTACTTAAGATAAAGATGATCAAATCGTTAAAAAGTCACCTGGAAAGCCCCGGTAACTCCAAAGGGACGGGCATCCGGCAGATCCAGGTAATTACCGCGGAAGTTAAAATCGATACGAAAAACCTTAAAAATATTACCGATCCCAACTGAATATTCATAGTAAGGCGTGCTTTCGGGCGCCAGTAGTACGGTTCCTGAAGGGGCATTTAGCGCTATATTCTCTTCAGAAATACTCCCCCAGACACCTCGTAACCCGATAAGCTCACGAAGATTCAGTTTTTTCAGGAACGGAATACGCGCAAACAACCTGCCATTAAAATTGTGCTCCATTTGCACGCTCAGGTAGGTATCGGTAACGAATTCGTAGAAATTCAGGTTCGGAAAGGTGTTAAAGATCGAAAAATACGTCTGGTTCCCGGGAATCGGACTCAGCAAACTAAGAGGAACCTCACCGAAGATCTTTCCGGCTTCGAGATTGGTGGTCATACGCCCAACCCCGCCTATCTGTAGTGGCTGATTGTAATAGAACTGGATCTTTTTAAAGTTAAAATCACTTTTAAGCACATCTTTCATCCCCAGCGTATACCTCACGATGATACGGGCAAAATCGTCATTCACCGCGTATTGATCTACTCCATATCCCATTACCCTTCTACCGGGCGTATAGGCCATCTGGGTAACCAGAGCAAACTGTCGCACCTCATCGCTCACGCCATCGGGAGCATCGGGATCTACATAACTCAGATTGAACTGATCGGGCAAGGCCGATCGCATTTTACGGTAATCAACACCCCAACGAAAAGTGAAATTCTTAAAGAAGTCGTATTGTACAGCTGCTGTTGTGAGCCTGATATTGGTGAGGGTATTGTTGGCCCCGGCAGTGAATAAGGCCGACGACGCAAAGCTACGGCCCAATACATCATTGGTAGCTGTAAGGCTCACCCCCAGCTGTTCGATATCTCTTCGGGTTCCCGCCGAAATAATGAACCGGTGTTTGCGGTCAAGCATCCAGCGCCCCGAGATCCCGTATTTAAACCTGCGATCCCTGAAGCCGTAGGCCAGATACCCCTCCAGTCGCCACTGGTCGTTTTGCGAAAAATACGTTCGTCCGCCACCTCTTAACCGGATCCCTTCCACATCGTTATATCCAAAACTCGAAAAGATCGGGCCGTAATCGAGGTTAAGCCGGTCAAATTCGTAATACCCCGAGGCAAGTATCGACCCTGCATTGTAGAGCATCTTGAACTTGGGCACAGTTTGCAAGGTATCCAGCATGGTATAAATGCCCTGCTCATCTTCATTGAGCTCCTCAAGGCGGTTCATACGCCAAAACTCATCAGAGCGATTAAAAACCAGATCATTAAAGGGATCTACCTGCTGGTCGTAGAAGCTTCGTGGTTTCTCCCGGTCAAATTCATAACCATTATATATGGTAGTGCGTTTACCATAGACCCCCCTGGACTCTTCCTTTTTACGCAAACTGAAGTCAGACATCACATAATCGCGCTTCAATACAAACACCGAGTCATTAAGCACCTCGAATTCCTGTTCGATATAGAGGTCTTTTACCCAGTTCACATTGGCACTTTTTGACGCCTGCATATTGATCTCCTTCACGGCAAAGGTGGTATCGTTTACCCAGAAATCGCCTTTGAAGGTAAGCTCATTGGAACGCCGCGGATAATACACAATATTGTAACACCACTTATTGTCGCGATAGGTGCTGTCTGTAAGCACATAATTATACACATCGACCCCGGTTCTGGAGAGCGGACTCACAAAACTCTTATCAAAGAGTTTGATATAGTTATTGTAGATATCGTAGGTAGCATAGAGGTCCTGGATAAAACTCAACACTGCCTGATTGGCATCGAATCCCGAATTTTTATTCCCCTTAACGATCTCCCGTTCGGCATTGAGCTTATTATCACCAAAAACCTCGCTGGCAGTTTCATTAATAAATATAGGCAGATAGGTCTTACCGGTAACATTGGACGTATCGACTTTATCAAAGATGAATTCCATCCCCTTAAAGATGCGGTTCTTCATCAGGGTACTGTCGATGGTGTTGAGGTCAAACTCTATCTTCTCATATTTGTCGTAACGATACTGATCGAACATATTGAGGCCGTTGACACGCTTTTTCTCCCAGACCTTTCGTAAAAGATCGATGGCCGGGTTGTTCTTTTTAGGCTGCTTCCCCACATAGAGCACCACCTCATCCAGTTCTTCCCCCTCAATAAGGACCACCTCCATATTATAGGTCACCCGTTTTACCAGATCGATCTGCTGTGCGGTATAGCCTAGCAGTGTTACTTCAAGCACCTTATAGTTCTCCTCACTCTCCAGGTAAAACCTTCCATTCTCATCGGTAATGGTCCCTTCAAAAGAATCGGCAAAAAGCACGTTGGCATAGGCCACAGGCGCTCCCTGCTCATCGATCACCTTACCACTTACTTTGGTCTGAGCATAGGTAAAAACACAGGATAGTATAAAGAAAAAGCTAAATAGGTATCTCATAAAAAAAGAAAACTTCACCGCTCTGTTCAAGCGGTGAAGTTATATAAAAGATATGACTTACATTATTATTTGTAAAGCACCTTTTTCACGGCCTTCACCACATCGTCGGCGTTAGGCAACCACTTTTCCAGAAGTACCGGCGAATAAGGCGCTGGTGTATCTGCAGTGGTAATACGTTGAATAGGGGCATCAAGGAAATCAAATACGTTTTCCTGAACCTGGTATGTGATCTCGGAAGCCACACTTCCAAAAGGCCATGCCTCCTCGAGAATAACCAGGCGATTGGTTTTTTTAACTGAATTGAAAATAGCGTCGTGATCCATTGGCCTTACTGTACGCAGGTCGATGATCTCACAACTAACACCATCTTTTTCCAGTTCTTCTGCTGCTTTAAGAGCTTCTTTGATGATCTTACCGAAAGACACGATGGTCACATCGGTACCTTCTCTTTTGATATCGGCAACTCCAAGTGGGATCATGTACTCGTCTTCCGGCACTTCTCCCTTGTCTCCATACATTTGCTCCGACTCCATAAAGATCACTGGATCGTCATCTCTGATCGCAGCCTTAAGAAGACCTTTGGCGTCATAAGGATTAGAAGGTACGACAACCTTTAATCCGGGACAGTTGGCATACCAGCTTTCAAAAGCCTGTGAGTGCGTAGCTGCCAGCTGTCCTGCAGAAGCAGTAGGACCACGGAAAACAATAGGAACGTTAAACTGACCACCAGACATCTGACGCATTTTCGCGGCATTATTAATGATCTGATCGATCGCTACCAGTGAGAAGTTAAAGGTCATGAACTCAACGATCGGACGGTTCCCGATCATGGCAGAACCTACAGCAATACCTGCAAAACCAAGCTCTGAAATAGGTGTATCAAGTACACGATCAGGCCCAAATTCATCTAACATCCCTTTGGAAGCCTTATACGCACCATTATACTCAGCAACTTCCTCACCCATTAAATAAACGGTGTCATCTCTGCGCATCTCCTCGCTCATGGCTTCACACACAGCTTCTCTAAACTGAATTGTTCTCATGTATTCTTTAATTGAAAAATATTAATCGATTAGCCTTATCCTAAAAAGGTTAACAAAAATAGTAATTCTCAACCAACTTACTCCAAGAAGAACAAAGAAAAATATATTATGCATGCATAGTATTTTTGATAAAATATCAGTATATTGGCGTCGCATAATTCGAATCAAACCATTACAAAACGTATGAAAATATTAGTGTGTATAAGCCACGTGCCGGACACCACCTCAAAGATCAATTTTACTGAGGGCGACACCAAGTTCGACACTAACGGCGTACAATTCGTGATCAATCCAAATGATGAATTCGGACTTACCCGCGCCATGTGGTTTAAAGAAAAACAAGGCGCATCGGTAACGGTGGTTACCGTAGGAGGAGCCGATACAGAACCTACACTTAGGAAGGCACTGGCCATTGGAGCCGACGATGCTATTCGCGTTGATGCTCATCCTACCGACGGATTCTTTGTTGCGAAGCAGCTTGCTAACGTAGCCACCCAGGGAAATTACGACCTTATCATCGGAGGACGTGAATCTATCGACTACAACGGAGGTATGGTTCCCGGAATGCTGGCCACCCTGATCGGAGCCAATTTCGTGAACACCTGTATCTCTGTGGAGGTTGAAGGTAATGAAGCTACAGCGATCAGAGAGATCGACGGTGGTAAAGAGACCATTAAGACCACCCTTCCTTTGGTTCTGGGAGGACAGAAGGGGCTGGTAGAAGAAAAAGACCTGAGAATACCTAATATGCGTGGTATCATGATGGCCAGAAAGAAAGCGCTTAATGTGATGCCAGCAGTAGAATCTGCTCAACCTACCGCGGCCACTGCTTTCAGTAAACCTGCGCCTAAAGGAGACGTTAAGCTGGTATCGCCGGAGAATCTCGACGAGCTCATCGATCTTTTACACAATGAGGCCAAGGTGATCTAAGCACCACCTCCAAGTTTCATGAACCAAAAAATTTAAAAATCCATGTCTGTATTAGTATATACTGAATCTGAAAACGGAACGTTCAAAAAGACCGCTTTCGAAGTAGCTGCCTACGCAAGAGAGATCGCCAACACCATGGGCACCTCAGTTACTGCAGTTGCGATCAATGCTGAAGATGCCAGCGCTCTGGCCGACTACGGGGTAGATAAAACCCTTATGGTCGCTTCAGATAAACTCGAAAAATTCAATGCCAAGGCCTATTCCGATGTCATCGCCCAGGCGGCAAAGAAAGAAGATAGTCAAGTAGTTGTGATCAGCTCCAGCGCCAATGCCAAATATCTGGCACCCATTCTGGCGGTAAACCTGGAGGCCGGATACGCTCCTAATGTGGTAGCCTTACCGGAAAGCACCTCACCTTTTAAAGTAAAGCGAACAGCCTTTACCAACAAAGCCTTTAACCATACCGAGATCACTACCGAGGTAAAACTCATCGGTCTCTCCAAGAACTCTTTCGGGGTAAAAGAAGCCCAGGGAGCAGGAGCTACCGAAGACTTTACTCCGGAACTTAGTGCAGATGATTTCGGTGCAGAAGTGACGGCTGTAGACAAGGTTACCGGGAAAGTGACCATTGCCGATGCTGAAATAGTGGTGTCTGCCGGTCGCGGACTCAAAGGTCCGGAGAACTGGGGAATGGTTGAAGATCTGGCCGATGTTCTCGGTGCAGCAACGGCGTGTTCCAAGCCGGTTTCTGACCTCGGTTGGAGACCTCATGGTGAGCATGTCGGACAAACCGGAAAACCGGTAGCTTCCAACCTGTATATCGCTATCGGGATCTCTGGTGCCATCCAGCACCTTGCCGGGATCAACGCTTCAAAAACCAAGGTGGTGATCAACAACGACCCTGAGGCTCCTTTCTTTAAAGCAGCCGATTACGGTGTGGTTGGTGATGCCTTCGAAGTTGTGCCACAACTCATCGAAAAATTGAAAGCATTTAAAGCGAATAACGCATAATTTTTGTTAAATTGTGCCCTTAAGGGGCTGTCTGATTGCGGATAAGTTCGTAACAGACAGCCCCTTAATCATTTTACACACTTATGAGCTTAGTTAAATTAAATATCAAAGGGATTTCTTATAGCCAGACACAAAACGGTGCCTATGCTCTTATCCTGAATGAAGTTGATGGAGAACGCAAGCTTCCCATTGTGATCGGCGCCTTTGAAGCTCAGTCTATTGCCATTGCCCTTGAAAAGGAGATCAAACCTCCCCGACCGTTAACCCATGACCTTTTTAAGAATTTCGCAGACCGTTTCGACATCGTGGTCAAACAAGTGATCATTCACAAACTGGTAGATGGGGTTTTCTATTCCAGTATCATCTGCGAACGCGATAAGATCGAAGAGATCATCGATGCACGTACCAGTGATGCCATTGCTTTGGCATTGCGATTTAACGCCCCCATCTTTACCTATAAGAACATTCTGGACAAGGCGGGAATATACCTCAAGTTCACTCCAAAGGAAGAGAACGAGGAACACGAAGAAAGCATCATTGTAGACGAAGTGCTCAGTGGTGAAGAAAAACCCTCCCAGGGAAGCGGAGAAGACTACCGCACCTATTCCCTCCAGGAATTGTATTCCCTGCTCGACGGGGCCGTAGGTAATGAAGATTACGAAAAGGCCGCCAAGATCCGAGATGAGATCTCCAGAAGAGAGCAGAACTAGGGATAAAACCTTTCAATGCCTGGAATTATTTTAGCAAACAAAATTCAGAACACTTTGAGAACACTTCTGATCGCTTTACTCGCATTACTAAGCAGTACTGTTATATTTTCCCAGGAATTGGAAAAAACCTGGACTCTTGAAGACAACACATCGACCAACATTCCGCATACCATCGAATTCACCGATGGGGATTTTGAGATGCTGCACCTTGCCGACACCATCATGTATAAAGGCAATTACTTTGTACAGCAAAACAACCTCCTCCTCTATTTTGACGAGCCTGCAGACAGTACGTCTCGCTTTAAAATTCGGACCCTGACCGATTCGACCCTTACCCTGGAACACAAAACAGGAATACTCTCCTATCTTACGAACAAACCTATGGCACCAACAAGCCTTACGGAAGCCCCCGGCCTTATTCCAAGTACCGGGCTCAGCATGAGCAGCATCCTGAGAGGAGCCCTGGGGATGTTCGTACTCATTTTCATCGCATGGCTCTTCAGCAACAATCGCAGGGCAATACGCTGGAAAACTGTGGCCATAGGCCTGGCGGCACAGCTGCTACTAGCTGTTGGAGTATTACTTATACCCTTTGTTCAGAGCGGCTTCGAATGGGTCGGAGGCATCTTCGTGCTCATCCTCGACTTCACCAAAGCGGGTAGTGAGTTCTTACTGGGAGGCATGATGGATGTTAGCTCATACGGATTCATCTTCCTGTTTCAGATCCTGCCAACCATTATCTTCTTCTCTGCGTTAACCTCCGTACTGTTTTACCTGGGGGTGATCCAGATCGTGGTAAAAGGACTTGCCATGCTACTGTCCAAAACCCTTGGGATATCCGGAGCAGAAAGTCTGTCTGTGGCGGGTAATATATTCCTGGGCCAAACTGAAGCCCCACTTATGATCAAAGCCTACCTGGAACGCATGACCCGATCAGAGATCCTCCTGGTCATGGTTGGTGGTATGGCTACCGTTGCCGGTGGTGTACTCGCCGCCTACATCGGATTCCTGGGTGGTGATGACCCTGAACTGCGCGTACAATTTGCAAAACACCTCCTTGCCGCCTCCGTAATGGCCGCACCCGGAGCTATCGTAATATCCAAGATACTTCACCCGCAGCAGCAGGAAGTAGACACTAATGTAGAGGTCTCTTCCGAAAAAATAGGGAGCAATATCCTAGACGCCATCGCCAATGGAACGACTGAAGGACTGCGACTGGCCGCTAATGTAGGAGCCATGCTCCTGGTGTTTATCGCCTTTATCGCCATGATCAATTATTTTCTGAATTGGGTTGGCGGATTCACCACGCTAAATGACCTTCTCGCTACCCACACCCCCTATAACAGCTTTTCGTTAGAAAGTATTCTGGGGATCATTTTCGCCCCGCTCATGTGGGCTATAGGGGTTGCCCAGGAAGACATCATGCTCATGGGACAATTGCTCGGAATAAAACTCGCAGCCAGCGAATTCGTGGGCTATGTGCAGCTGGCCGAACTCAAGGACGCCAGTTCTGCCATTAACTTCACCTATAACAAATCGGTGATCATGGCCACTTATATGCTTTGCGGATTTGCCAATTTTGCCTCTATCGGTATACAGATCGGAGGTATCGGCTCTCTCGCTCCCGGACAACGAAAAACACTTTCTGAATTCGGACTCAAAGCTGTACTTGGCGGATCCTTAGCCTCCCTCATGTCGGCGACCATTGCCGGAATGATCATTGGTTAAACCGTTGATAATTTTTTGATAACTAGACCGGTTAAACACTTCTCCGGATAAGGCCTTATGCCTATATTCGCCACGGAGGTGATTTCTTAGATCCCTGCACCCGAATTATTAATATTAAAATACCCGAACAGGATGAAACAATATCACGACCTGCTAAAACACGTACTGGAACATGGAGTAGAAAAGGAAGACCGCACAGGAACCGGTACAAAAAGTGTATTCGGGTATCAAATGCGTTTCGACCTGTCTGAAGGTTTCCCGATGGTCACCACCAAAAAGCTCCACCTCAAATCGATCATCCATGAACTGTTATGGTTCCTTAACGGCGATACCAACATCAAGTACCTTCAGGAGAACGGCGTTCGCATCTGGAACGAATGGGCCAACGAAAACGGAGACCTCGGCCCTGTATACGGCCATCAATGGCGCAATTGGAATTCTGAAGATATCGACCAGATCACAGAGATCATCGAAACTCTGAAGACCAACCCAGACAGCCGCCGCATGTTGGTTTCCGCATGGAACCCCAGCGTGCTTCCCGATACTTCGGTTTCGTTCGAAGAGAATGTAGCCAACAACAAAGCGGCCCTCCCGCCCTGCCATGCCTTTTTCCAGTTTTACGTGGCCAATGGCAAGCTATCTTGTCAGCTTTACCAGCGCAGCGCAGATATCTTCCTGGGAGTGCCTTTCAATATTGCATCCTACGCCCTCCTCACCATGATGATGGCACAGGTATGCGGCTATGAAGCCGGTGAATTCATTCACACCTTTGGCGATGCTCATATCTACAACAATCATATGGATCAGGTAGCACTTCAATTGAGCAGAACACCGCGTGCCCTGCCACAAATGAAGATCAATCCTGAGGTTAAAAGCATCTTCGACTTCAAATTTGAAGACTTCACCCTGGAGAACTATGACCCGCACCCGCACATTAAAGCCAGCGTAGCGGTTTAGGACATGGAGAACGTCATATCTGCTGGGCAGCAGACAAAAAATAACCTTTAAAGACCACCCTTCCGGTGGTCTTTTTTATTGCGGTATCGGGGTGTTGAAATATTTTATTACGTACCTCCCTCTATATTAGCGCTTTATTCTTATTTTTAAGAAAAAAGCACAACAACCAAATATGATCATCACCAGCTCAATAATCACCGAATTCCTCCAAACCAGGCAGGCAACCGATGAGATCTGCGCCCCCCTGAAAATTGAAGACTACGTGGTACAACCTGTGCAGGATGTATCGCCCCCAAAATGGCATCTCGGACACACTACCTGGTTCTTTGAAACGTTCATACTTCAGAAATACAAACCGGGCTACGAACCTTATGACGAGCGCTACGCCTACATCTTTAACAGTTATTACGAAACTGCAGGAGACCATATCCTGAGAACAAAAAGAGGCAATCTTACACGTCCTACAGTAGAAGAGGTCTACGCCTACAGGGATTTTATCACCCAACAGCTTACCGAATTCCTGGAAGACCATCTCAACGAAGAGATCCATGAAGTGGTTACCCTGGGAATCCACCACGAGAAGCAGCACCAGGAACTACTGCTTACAGACATCAAATACATCCTTGGCCATAATCCTTTACTTCCACGATATTCCCAAACCTTCGAAGAACACGATCTGGAGAAGCAAAAGCCAAAATGGCTACGTGTAAACAAGGGCCTTTACGAGATCGGCCATAACGGTCATGACTTTTGCTTTGACAACGAGCTCAAAGCTCACAAGGTACATCTCATACCGTACAAGATCAGCAACAAACTGGTAACCAATGGGGAGTTCATGGAATTCATGGCGAGTGGCGGTTACGACAATGTAGAACTCTGGCACGCCGAAGGCTGGGACTGGATCAAGAGAGAAGGCATTCGCTCACCGCTGTATTGGTACTGGCACAAGAACCGATGGAAACACTACACCCTTAAAGGATACAAAGAAATAGATCCGGAAAGTCCGGTGACGCACATCTCGTACTACGAGGCAGCAGCTTTTGCACGCTGGCAGGATGCCAGACTCCCGACAGAATTCGAGTGGGAGGTTGCCCAGGACCGATTTGACTGGGGAAAACGCTGGGAGTGGACAGACAGTAGCTACCAGCCCTACCCCGGTTTTAAACCACAAAAGGGCACCCTGGGAGAATACAACGGTAAATTCATGATCAACCAAAAGGTGTTGCGGGGCGCTTCTGTGGCCACCTCAAAAAATCACAGCAGGCCAACCTACCGTAATTTCTTCCACCCCCATTTAAGGTGGCAGTTCACCGGGATCAGACTTGCCAAATAACGGCCTTCATGAAATCGGAACAGCATCCAATAACGGTTAAAAGTACTTTCGAAAAAGATGTTTTTGAAGGGCTCACAGCCTATCCAAAATACCTACTTTCCAAATACATTTACGACAAAAGAGGAGACGCCCTCTTCCAGGAGATCATGGCACTGCCGGAGTACTACCTTACCCGCGCCGAGTACGACCTGCTGGATACCAATAAACGCGATATCGCTGCACTTTTTGAAGATCCCGATGGCTTTGACCTTATCGAACTGGGGGCCGGAGACGGCAAAAAAACAAAACTGGTGCTAAGCGAACTACTGTATCGCAAGGCCGATTTCACTTATATTCCTATTGACATAAGCCTTAATGCTCTCGACAAACTCACCCTCTGCCTGAAACAAGAACTACCGGAACTCGAAGTTCAACCGGGACAGGGCATGTACTTCGATGTCTTAAAGCGATTGAGCAGTTATAATCGCAGAAAAAAGGTGATCATGGTCCTGGGATCCAACATCGGCAACCTGCTTCATCCAAAAGCCATCGAATTTCTCAAAAAGATCAAAGACAGCCTTAGCAGGAACGATCTGTTGTTCATGGGGTTTGATCAGAAAAAAGAGCCTTCGGTGATCTTAAACGCCTATAATGATCCTACAGGAGTTACAGCAGCATTCAATAAAAACCTTTTGGTGAGGATCAACAGGGAGCTAGATGCTAATTTCGATATCGACAACTTCAAACACTGGGAAAGTTACGATCCGGAAACAGGCACTGCCAAGAGCTTCCTGGTAGCGCAAACCAAAATGGAGGTGACCATTAAAAAACTGGACCTTACCATAACCTTCGACCCCTGGGAAACCATACATACAGAAATTTCTCAAAAATACGACGACAGAACAGTGAGTTGGCTCGCCAACGAAGCCGACTTGAGAATAAGCAGGATATTTCAAAGTCCTGATGGTGGCTACAAGAATTATGTTTTTACAATGAAGTAAGATAGATCATGGAACGTCCGAACCTTATTAACACACACCAGAACAAGCTTCATCACCTCGCCCAATTCCCGGCTGCCTTCGGAGCAAGCTTTTTACCCGCCCGTGAAGATCACAGTCAAACTACTATGGAATGGAGTATCGCAAAGAGCTCCCTGATATCGCAAACCTATCAAGACGTTCACCTCGAGCTGGAATACCCCGGACTCATGTTCCATCTGGTGCATAAAGACAAGAAACATTCCTACGATCCCCTGGGAGCTACCCTCAGTGATCTGGATCACTGGATACGGGAAACCCTCTCGGAGGTCGGAATCGACCCATCTCCTTTTTCCCGGGATATGGGATTTACCTTATCCACTCCCGTCGATGTATTTATAAGCCTGGACAACGACGATGAAAAGATCTTACTGCAACTCACAGAAGAGCGCAATATTGCACAGAAAGCGCTAAGCACGCTCAGTGAAGAGAGTGAGATGACTTGTTCTGAAATACGGGTATGGCCGCATCATTTTGACACTGCGATGCTCATGTATCCCGAAGCGAAAAACAAGCATAAAGGAATATCTCTGGGTTACTCCCCGGCCAATGCGGTCTCCAACACACCGTATTATTATGCCAGCGCCTGGTCTGACAAGGAGATCGATCACAGCGCCCTTCCGGAGTTAAAACACGGCTATTGGCATCTCAACAAATGGAAAGGCGCCCTGATCCCTGTAAACCAGGCCCTGGACCTAAGGGTGATCATTGCCTTCTACGAAGATGTTGTCCCGACTCTCAAGAACCGATTGTGATCAAACGCTGAGCACAGCATTTTCGGCTCCTGCATAGTCGTTCCAACGATAGGCATCGGCCTCTGCTTCATTCACATAAGCGCCATCTATGAGGTAACGAAATTCGTATGAATTGTCTACAGGAATATTAATAGTCCCTTTAAAGTTTCCGTTCTTCAGCTTTTTCAGGTCTGCCTTGGCAGGATCCCAATCGTTGAAGTCACCAACTACTGCCACCTTATTAGCTTCCGCTGCCGGAACGGTAAAGGTTACCTTACATACCGGCTTCGATTTTAGATACTGCTTAGAAATTGCCATAATATAAATTGTTTAAGCGATTTTATGAGAGCAAATTTATCAATAAAGCACACCCAAACAACTGCTTTACAAAGAATTAGCAATTTCCTAAAATAGACAACTTCAAAACAACAGATCATTAAAAAATGAGTGCTATTTCTACTCCTTTCTAATTCCCCGAACTCTTTTTAAGAATATTCAACAGCCGATCGACCTCTTCTTTTTTATTGTAAAAATGAAATCCTACGCGCATTTTACCTCCTCGTACTGCAAAAATCACCTCCCGGGATTCCAGTGCGCTTTGCTGCTTCTCATTAACCTCCAAGGCGAAGAAAGGAGCGTGCTCCTTACGTTCCATGATACGGGGATCGAGAAAACCATGAGATGTTAGTTGTTCCCCTGCATAAGACCGCAGTATCTTTAGCTCTGATGCGATCTCCTGCACCCCTGTTTCCTGCAATAATTCAATAGCCCTCTTCAGACTCCCCATGCTCAGGCTATCCAGATGGCCGGGCTCTACATGATTTTGCAAATGATCATTGTCTCTTAAAAAAGGTTCCGTTTGCGGCTCAAAGGGTAGGGTATGCGCATAAAAACGCTCGTCGACACCTGACCTTACCAAAAAGAAACCGTTACCCGTTCCGGCCAACAACCACTTATAACCACTTGCTCCCAGGATATCAATTCCGGAATCATCAAAATCAAAAACACCGGTACCCAGGTACTGCGTACCATCGGCCACAAAGAGGGTATCGGGGTACATCCCTTTGAGCTCTTTTATAAAATCACCGGCCAACTGCAATCCGTTTAGGTATTGCACCATACTAAACGCAAAAACATCGGGTACCGCTGTTTCAAAGGCTTTTAAAATGGCACCCTCCATCTCCGGGGATGCAGCCACCTTTCTCACCGAGCTAAAGCCCCCGGTGATCACCGGCCAGTTGAGGGAAGGATAATCTCCATCGAGCAACAAAAAAGAGGTTTTCTTATCCAAGCCTCCACACAATACCTTCCACCCAAAGGAGAAATTGGGCACCAGGTAAACCTTATCTGCGTCGACAGCACAATACGCTGCCACCGTTGATCGCACCTGATCAAGACCGGCAAGCGACCGCTCCTTGAACCTGCTCCCTCCTATGAGGTGATCCAGGTCATGCTCCTGGCGCCACTCCATGAGCTCTTCAGACAGCAAGCCATAGGCGGGAGTATTCAAGTAGGTATACTGTGCCGTATACGGAAAATGCATTGAAAATTTACCTTTCATCTTCTTATCGTTTAGTTTAAGGGTAGTACCGCAGAAAAATGATCTGCTTTGCGTAACTTTGTTACACACCTAAAGGTAATGAATATGCGCTCAAAGCAGAGATCCATCAAAGAGATCGACCCCGAGCAACACGAAATGCTCGAGAAGGCACAAAGCCGGATCAGGCAAAAAAAGCGATTGTATTATCACTTTGTTATTTTCCTGCTGGGCAGCGTCTTTATGATCGTACTCAACAAGGTGCTTAAATACGGTGAACAATACGATTGGTTTGTATGGGCCATTTCCGGATGGGCTTTTCTGTTCATCATCCACTTCATCAACGTATATATCACCTCTGTATTCTTAGGAAAGGAATGGGAGCGTGAGCAGCGTGAGAAGTTGGTGCTCAAACAAAAAACGCGTATTGCAGCATTACAAAAGGAAGTTGAAAAAGAACACCCCTTACCTCAAGACCCAACTAAAACACCCGAATAAATGATTACCATGATCGCGGCAGCAGCCGAGAACAATGCCCTGGGCAAAGACAACGATTTGGTCTGGCACCTTCCGGACGATTTTAAACGATTTAAAACCCTTACTACCGGCCATTATATCCTTATGGGCCGTAAGACCTTCGAGAGTTTCCCTAAGCTTCTTCCAAAACGCACTCACGTAGTGATCACCAGGCAAAAGGACTATGCTCCTGAAGGTTGTATCGTGACCAACAGCCTTGACAAGGCTATTGAAATTGCGAAAGACGACCCACAGCCGTTCATTATCGGTGGAGGCGAGATCTACAAGCAAGGCATGGAAAAAGCAGATATGATCGAGCTCACCAGGGTACACGGTGAGTTTGAAGCAGACACCTATTTCCCGGAGATCGACGAAAACGAGTGGGAGCTTGTCGGAGAAGAGTTTCACCCAGCAGACGATCGTCATAACTACGCTTTCACCTACCTCACATACAAAAGAAGGAACTGATCCATGCTACCAGAAACGGTACGGTGCGATATCGAACAGCAACTGGGGACTATTACCGGCGATCCAAGTACACTGCACGGCGGTGACATCAATAATGTTTTCCTTGTCAACATCGCTAACGACAGGGTGGTCATTAAAACCCACGCAACCCCTTATCCCGGAATGTACGAGGCGGAAGCCAGCGGATTGATCGCGCTTTCAAAGGCAGCGGGATTTCGCATCCCCAAAGTGCACTATACCTGCGATGCGTATATCGCTCTTGAATACATTACTCCTGGGCCGCAGCAGCAGGTGAAAGGGGCAGCCCTGGGTATAGCCCTGAGCAGCTTACACCAGACTACTTCTGAAGTTTATGGTTGGGATCACGACAACTACATAGGCAGCCTGCCTCAATCGAATGCCCAACATAAGGACGGAATTGCCTTTTACAGAGAAGAGCGCCTGTTACCGCAATTTAAACGCGCAAAGAACAAAGGCTTCACCTTTCGCAATCTGGATACCTTTCTGAAAAATCTGGATGATCTCATTCCACAAGAACCTGCCTCCCTCATTCACGGAGACCTGTGGAGCGGGAATTTCATGGTAAGCGACCGGGGAGAACCTTGTCTGATTGACCCCGCCACCTGTTATGCCAACAGAGAAATGGACCTTGCTATGATGGCCCTATTCGGTGGATTTCCTAAAAATTACACCGATAGCTATAACGAGGCTTATGCACTTTACCCCCGCTGGAAAGAACGCATCCCGCTTTGGCAGCTGTATTACATCCTGGTACACCTCAATCTTTTTGGTGCCGGATATTACTCGAGGTGTATGCAGATCATTAAAAGGTATTCCTAATCACCCAGCCCGCCGGGATACAAGGATTAGGGAATAGGGAATAGGGAATAGGGAATAGGGAATAGGGAATAGGGAATAGGGAATGGGGGAATTGGAATTGGGAGTAAGGAATTGGGAGTAGGGAATTGGAATTGGGAGAAGTGCCTGAAACACCTCAGGAACGGAATACTCCAGTTTCTTCACCTCCTTTACCCTCTTTACATCTTCACCCCTTTACCTCTTTACCCTCTCACACTCCGTAGCTTTAGCGAAGGAGTGCTTTACCTCCTTTATGAGATCGCCGCGTTCACTGCGCTCACTCGTGAAGACAAAACACCACATTCATCATTCAGGATCCACCATCAAATCGTTATTTTCTCTACCGTATAAGAATCCTCCACATCTGTAAGGAAGGAACTAAGAAGCTGCGGATCGCTATTCGTATAAAACTTAAGCGCTGCCTTTCCTGAGGGTCGATCGGCAAGGAGATCGTGTTTTTCGAGTATCCTTTTGGTCTGGGCTGCCACTGCCCTGCCGCTATCGATAATATTCACGTGAGTCGGAAGAATTTCCTTAATACGCCTTATGAGATAAGGATAATGGGTACACCCGAGCACCAGGTGGTCGATCCCTGCAGTGATCATAGGTGCCAGGTAGCGGTGTAACAGTTCGGTCATCTCATCAGAGTCTATACGTCCCTGCTCGATAAGCGGCACGAGTCCGTCACCCATCTGTTCGATCACCCTGATCCCTGAGGCGTAGTTTCCCGAGGTCTTTGCAAAAAGCTCACTGCTCAGGGTCCCACGGGTAGCAAGCACCCCCACGGCCCCACTTCGGGTATGCAGTGCAGCAGGTTTTATGGCCGGTTCGATACCAATAAAGGGCAGGTCGTAATTGCTCCTTAAATAAGCAATGGCATTGGTGGTAGCCGTATTACAAGCTACAACGATGAGCTTACATCCTTTGGAGAGCAACCATTCTGTATTTTTAATACTCAGATCGAGTATCTCGGGCTTACTGCGTTCTCCATAGGGAGCATTGGCACTATCGGCAAGGTACACTGTAGATTCACCGGGCAAAAGCCCGTGGAGTTCCTTCCAGATCGAAGTCCCCCCTACCCCTGAGTCGAATATTCCGATAGGCTTTTGGTTCATGAAGTCTAAAAATAAAAAAACTGCCCGCATTGACGCGGGCAGTTCTCAAAAATATTTTACACGGATCTTTACTTAGAATCCGAGAGCCGCTTTAACATCGGCAGTGATATCGGTACCTTCAGCAAGGATGATCCCTGATCCGCTTGAAGCGTCAAGAACGTAGTTAAATCCTTTGTCTCTTCCTACTTTCTGGATCACGTCATTCACTTTTCTAAGGATCGGCTCGAGAAGCTCCATTTTCTTTTTCTCGATCTCCTGAGCAGCTACCTGCTGTGCCTGCTGAATGTTAGCCTGCATTCCCTGGATCTCCTGAGCTCTCTTAGCGTTCTCCTGATCGGTCTTAGAAGCAGCTTCGTTCTCATAAAGCTGAGCTTTGTTCTGAAGCTCCTGGAATGTAGATCTTATATCGGCTTCATAGCTTTTTCCTAATTTCTGTAGCTCAGCCTCTGCAGCCTTCATTTCCGGCATTTCGGCCATAAGTTGGTCAACAAAGATGTGAGCCACTTTGGTTTGCGCATTGGCGAAACTCATCGATCCTACTGCAATTACAACGGCAATTACTAACGTCTTTAAGTGTTTCATGGTGTTTAAATTTCAAAAATAGATTTAGTATTATTTTTATTTATTTTCTTCTGTACTCCCGGAGTTTTCTTCTCCATTTTCTTCTTTCTTCTTCTCTTCTCTCGCCTTACGCTTGGCTTCGCGCTCCTCGAGCATTTTCTTTCTGCGTTCTTCGTATGCTTTCTTACGCTCTTCGATCTGCTTTAACTTGGCAGCTCTTCGGGCTTCAATGATCGAATCCCTTTCGGAAACCTTTTCTTCATAAGCGCTTTTTCTGGCCTTAAGTTCCGGGTCTTCCTCTTTATAGGCATCCATCACCGAAGGCTCACCATTACGCTGTGTGGTCTTACGGGTCACATCGATCATACGCAATACCTGGTCGCTCAGGTCATAGCGCTTTTCTGCAAAGAGCATGACCACATCGGCAGAACGATCGAAAATAAAATCGTACTTGCGACTTTGGGCGAGTTCCTGAACTGCACTGAACACCTGGTCTTGCACAGGTTTCACCAGTTGTGTACGTTGACGCACCAGGTCGCCTTGCGGCCCGAAACGATCCTGTTGATAGTCCAGCACTTCTTGTTCAAGGGCCTTGATCTCCAGTTCACGCTCTTCGATAAGCTCTTTGGTTAAAAGAATACGCTCGGTATCGAGGTCTTGTCTCATCTGGTCAATAGCCAGTTGTTGTTCTTCGACCTCTTGTTTCCAGCGATCTACTTTTTTCTCAAGCAGTTCATTGGCCACCTTATACTCCTGCACCTGTGCCAGGATGTAATCCATATCAACATAACCGATACGAACACTTCTCTGGGCACTAACGGCCTGAAGCATTAAGGTTGAAAGCAATAAAAAAAGAACTTTTATTCTCATGGGACTTTCTGTTTTGTTCCTTTGGTAAACCAGGATCAAAATAAGCATTTAATCCCGATCGGAAAGCAGCCCAAATATATTAACAGCGATTTACTTATAGAAAATATCGTGCCAAAAATTAAAACTGCTGTCCTATGATAAAGTGGGTTTGCCATCCACTGATCTCCTGCTCACCCGGTACTCTGTCGAATCCATATCCAAAGTCGATCCCAAGAAGACCGAAGGCAGGCATAAAGATCCTGATCCCTAAACCGGCCGATCTTTTCAACTCGAAAGGATTGTACTGCTGGTAGTCGTCAAATCCGGCTCCACCCTCTGCAAATCCAAGTGCGTAGATCGAAGCCGAAGGCTTTAAGGTGATCGGGTAACGCAATTCAAGTGAGAACTTATTATAAATAGCCGAACCGTCTACGGTAGACAGCTGTTGGTTAGGATAACCTCTCAACTGAATGTTCTCCCTACCATCCAGGGTAAAGTTTCCGAGTCCGTCACCTCCAAGGAAGAAACGCTCGAACGGGATCACTCCACGATCCTGGTTATAGGCTCCGAGGAATCCAAATTCGAATCCACTTTTCAGCACCAGCTTTTCAATGATATTGGTATACCACGCACCGGTGAACTTGATCTTGTAAAATTCAAGCCAATCCAGCTTTTTCTGAGAGATCTTCCCTTCATCAGGAACCACCTCACCCTGCTCATTAAGGGTTTGGTATTCGGGATCGTTCTCCAGATTAGCATAGTCAACTCCGTTAAACAATGAATACGGAGGTGTTAACTTAAGACTGATATTAAACTGCGAACCACTCATTGGGAAGATCGGGTTTACCGAGGTATTATTCCTTGTGAGGGCAACGGTATAAGCAAAGTTCTTTGCATTTCCGTTTCCGTCAGGGAAAGGGAAAAGCGAAATAAAGTAATTCTTCAGTTCGTATTGCTGAAAGGTAAGGGCGTGCGAAAGCTGGAAGCTATCGTCCGGCCATCTCAACCGCTTCGCCAATCCGAGGGTGACCCCGTTAATTGCAAAACGCTGATCGCGATCTACATCCCTGGTAAGCGGATTGAACTGGAACTGAAGGGTCCTTGAAAGCGACACAGAGAACTGTACCGGCTTTTTACCTCCCCACCACGGTTCTGAGAAAGAGAAACTATAGGTCTGGAAGAATCTACTCGCCTGTAAACGCAGCGATAAACGCTGTCCGTCACCCATTGGGATCGGTTTATAGGCATCTTTATTAAACAGGTCTTTGATCGCAAAGTTATTGAATGACAGTCCGAGGGTACCAATGAAGCCTCCTCCACCGTATCCACCCTGGAGTTCGATCTGCGAAGACCCCTGCTCCTGCACTCCGTACTGCAGATCTACAGTTCCTTCCTGCGGATTGGGATTAAGTACCTGGATATCTATGCTTTCAGGATCGAAGAATCCCATTTGACCAAGCTCTCTGATCGTACGAACCACACGATCTTTAGAATAAAGCTGTCCCGGACGGGTTCTCAGCTCCCTGTAGATCACATGATCATTGGTCTTATCGTTTCCAATAACATCAACGCGATTCAAATAAGCCTGCTTTCCTTCGTTCACACGAATTTCAAAATCGATGGTGTCGTTCACAGCCGCAACCTCTACCGTATTGATCGAAGAGAAAAGATATCCTGTATTCTGGTATAGGTTTTCAATAGTGTTGGCGTCGGGATTAGGATCGCTCACCTGTTCGGCAAGAAGCACCCCGTTATACACCTCTCCCTTACCGATACCCAGAAGGTTTTGAAGGTAGGCGTCGGTGTAGGCAGCATTCCCTACAAAATCGATATCACCAAAGTAGTAACGGCTTCCCTCTTCAACATCTATAGCTATAGAAATGGTATTATCGTCATTATAGATAATAGAATCTGAAACAATTCTGGCATCGCGGTAACCGTTCTCCTTATATTTATTAACGATACCCTTAAGGTCTTCCTGGTAATCTTCGGGAATGAACTTTGATTTTTTCCAGAAGCGTCCAAAGAATTTCTCTTTGGTGTTCTTCATGGACTTTTTCACCTTGGCATTGTTGAGCTTCTCATTTCCGGAGATCTGGATATCATTTATCTTCACTTTCTCTCCGGTATCAACATTGATCACCATTTTTACTCCGTTCGCCTGAGTGGTATCGGGAATGGTATTGATGTTCACCTTGGTATTGAGGTAACCCTCTTTCTTATATTTATTCACCAGGTAGTTTCGGGTATTCGACAAGAACCCTTCGGTTACTTTCTCTCCCTTCTTAACATCGGCTTCTTTTAAAACCGCCTCTGCCTTGCGCTCTTTTACACCTTTGATCTTTACATCGGTAAGGGTAGGCAATTCTACGATCTCGAGTTCAAGAAAGATCTTATCACCCTCGATACGGGTTTGGTAGAAATTAATATCGCTAAAGAGTCTGAGTCCCCAGAGCCTGTTAATGATCTCACTCAGATCTTCACCGGGAATAGTGATCTCCTGTCCAACACGCAGTCCTGTAAAGGTAAGTACGGTTTGTTCGTTAAAACTTTTGAGTCCCGTAACTTCGAGTCCTCCAAGGGTATAGGTCTTACCCTGTTCGTATGAGGTATCCTGAGCCGTTACTACTGTAGTCATTGCTGTGAACAGGACCACAAAAAATACACTTAAAAATCTTTTAAGCATGATATTTTCAGCTAAGTTGTTCGCTTGTCTTTCCAAATCTGCGCTCTCGGTTTTGATAATTTAAAATTGCTTCGAACAAGTGTTCTTCGGTAAAATCGGGCCATAAGGTACTGGTAAAGTACAATTCGGCATAGGCGATCTGCCACAAAAGAAAATTGCTTATCCGATGTTCTCCACTGGTACGGATAAGCAAGTCTACATCTGGCAGGTTGTGGGTATAAAGATGATTATTAATGAGCTTTTCATCAATATCATCCTTAGAAATTATGTTATTTTTAACTTTGTCTGCGATCTCTTGTACTGCGGTTTTCAGCTCTTCACGAGAACCATAGCTCAGGGCAAGGGTGAGGGTCATTCGTGAATTCTCACTGGTCTTATCCATCACTTCATGCAACTCTTGTCTCGCCTTCTCCGGCAATGCATTCAAATTACCAATGGCGTTGAGTCGGATATTGTTCTTGGTGAGGGTCTTCATTTCCTTTTTCAGCGAAGACACGAGAAGCTTCATCAGGGTCTGCACCTCCATTTTTGGGCGCTTCCAGTTCTCTGTAGAAAAGGCGTATAAGGTAAGGTTCTCAACTCCCAGACGGGCGCAGGCCTCTACGGTTCTGCGTACTGCCTTGGTACCATTCTCATGGCCAAAAATGCGCAGTTTCCCTTTTTGTTTTGCCCATCTTCCATTACCATCCATAATGATGGCAATATGCCTGGGCAGGTTTTCCTTATTAATTAGTTGTTCATTCATCAGACATCATTCATAACAACTGTAACACGGCTTGCGTATAAAGGTGTAGGTTAGGGTTACACCTGTAAATACATACCAGTCGTCACTGTACAAATTTCCAAATCGCTCAAAATTACTACCCGCCTGATCACCGGGATTACTCCCGTCGAGGTTATCGGTCAGGGCATACCTGGCCCCCACCTCTGCTCCCAGAACAAAATGCTGTCCGACCTTACCTTTAACCCCTACGGTCATCGGGAAGGCCACAGTACTTTTTCGTCCGTCGGCCAGCGCTGCT
Organism: Robertkochia sediminum; assembly: GCF_016786255.1. Lineage (GTDB taxonomy): Bacteria > Bacteroidota > Bacteroidia > Flavobacteriales > Flavobacteriaceae > Robertkochia > Robertkochia sediminum. Next base: position 90,190 of record NZ_JADMKT010000073.1, on the reverse strand, counting down.
GTACCCGGAGCATTGTAATACAGGTTGTCGTGCATGAGAACCGATACACCACCGTGGAGATAGGGCGTGAACGGATGCCTGAAATCATGTAGGTTAAATTCCACAAAATTAAATTCCATACCGAGAGACACTTCGAGGGCTTTGTTCGTAAACCTGTAATTTCTTTGGTTACGCGCTGTACTCGAGGCATCTGCATCATCACCACTCAATTCTGAGTAGATCACACTTACACGGTATGAATAGCGATCGCTTAAATTCCACTTCCCTATACCTCCAACTGCCAGTTCGTTCGGATTAATATACCGTTCTGAACCTACATCGCCTATGGTATTAGACCCACCCAGGAAAACACCTAGTTCATAGGTTTGGGCATGGACCGCACAGGCAGCACAAAGCAGTATGGCAATAAGTAAGGCTCTCATATAATTCAAGGTTTGCAAATATATACAATATGACATACCAAAGGTAGTATCACGTGAATGAATCTGCTTTAAAAACAAAAATTTAGGGCAATTATTGCTCTTATAATTCGTTTTGGGGCACTATCAATTTCGCTTATCCTCTCCCCAAAGCAATTTCTGCCGCAGCGTATTTAAAAAACTCTCCTCTGTGAGGTATACCATTCCTATAGTAAATGGCGCTTTTTCGATCCTAATATCGGTATCGTTGTGCAAGGTGGCGATCCTGCTGTCCAGAGCGATCAAAAAATACTCCTCTCTCCCACTCACAGATAACCTTATATGGGTTTTATCGGGTATCACCAACGGCCTGGCACTCAGGTTATGGGGAGCTATTGGGGTGAGCACAAAGGCATCGGTCGCCGGGGTCACCACCGGACCGTTACAACTCAGAGAGTACCCGGTAGACCCGGTGGGTGTCGCGATAATGAGCCCGTCGGCCCAATAGGCCGTAAGGTATTCATCGTCAAGCCAGGTATTCACCGTGATCATAGACGTCGTATTCTTCCGGCTTACTGCAACTTCGTTCAGCGCGAAGTTCACCTCGGTCTGCTCCTCAACACCGGGAGTGGTGGTTACCTGCAGAAGGGATCGTCTGCGCACCTCGTATTCACCGGAAACCACTGCATTTACCGCTTTTTCGATATCGCCTTTTTGCACGGTCGATAAAAACCCTAACCTTCCGGTATTAACCCCCATGATAGGAATATCGAGATCTCTCACAAAAAGGACGGAGCGAAGCATGGTGCCATCGCCTCCAACACTTATAAACAGATCAAAGCTGTTATCGAGGTCGTAAAAAGAAGAAAAGGTATCGTAAGTGCGCTTGAGCACTCCGTGGCGCTCCAGGTCCTTGCAGTATTTACGCTCTATGTGTACTTCGGCATTTTTCTGTTGAAGCAGATCCAGCAATTCACTAACATAGATCGCAGCGTCTTCCTGGTAATACTGACCGTAAACTCCTATTTTCAAAAGTATGCTCTTTTATGATTGATTAATTTCTCTGAAGTATGCCTTAGGGGAAGTTTGGGGAACGATCAAATATTAAGGTAGCGATCGAGGTATTGAGAACGCTTTTTAAGCTCATCCAGATACGCATCATCCTCGGTACCTGAAACCACATTATAATTATACCGCCGGAAGGTTTGCAGGATCTCGTTCAATCCGGAAGACCCCACCTTAACCGTTACCTGGGTAATATCGTCGTGCATGTCTGAGATAAAAGCTCCCAGCACCCTGCCCTCATTACTCTCCACGATCTGGGAGATCTCACTAAACGAATAGTCGTTGGTCCCTTTTTCCACGATAAGCACCCCACCCTGCTCACTTAAGAACGGAGTTTCTCTGAATAGCCCTATGATATCTACCAATTCGTAATATCCGAGATAATTACCCTTGCGATCGAGAACCGGCATAACGTTCGAATCGCTCCTTGCAAAAGCCTCCAGCACATCGAGCCAAACCGTATGCTTACTCACAAAGAAATGATCGAGAAGATAGAGGTAATCACTTAACTTCTTCTCACTATCAAATCCCTCAACATCTTCTTCAGAAAGCAAACCCAGCAATTTCTCATCATCGACCACCGGGATATGGGAACAGGTTGTTTTTGCAAACAAGGCTGCAGCCATCCCTATGGTGTAATTAGGCAACAGGGGTAAACACTCGTTCGATATGTGTGATTGCAAATTCATTTCCCAATATTTCTTTAGCAAATTAATTAATTTATATAACAATAAAGCAGGCGAAGCTTCGTATTTTTGACAAGATTTTTTCAAACCTTGCAGAATCATGACGAAGTTAAGTGTGAACATAAACAAGATCGCAACGCTGAGAAATTCACGTGGAGGTAATGTACCCGACGTTCTCAAAGCCGCAAAGGACATCCAGGACTTTGGAGCAGAAGGGATCACCATACACCCCAGGCCCGACGAGCGACACATTCGCTACCAGGACGCCCGCGACCTGAAACCCATCGTGCACACCGAATACAATATTGAAGGTAATCCGATCAAAAAATTCATCGACCTGGTTCTTGAGGTCAAGCCCACACAGGTAACCCTAGTGCCCGACAGCGTAGACGCTATCACCTCAAATGCAGGATGGAACACCATCAAGCATCGCGACTTCCTGAAAGAAGTTATTTCAGAATTCAAGGCTAATAATATCAGAACCTCTATATTTGTCGACCCTGTAACCGAAATGGTAGAAGGTGCTGCCGCCACGGGTACCGATCGCATCGAACTGTACACCGAGGCCTATGCTGTAGAATTTGCCAGAGGAAATACTAACGGAGTACAACCCTATGCCGAAACAGCGGCTTTAGCCACGTCCTTAGGCATGGGTGTCAATGCCGGTCACGACCTCAACCTTGAAAATCTAAAGTATTTCAGACAACAGCTACCTTCACTACTCGAGGTCTCCATAGGTCACGCCCTGATCTCGGAGGCCCTCTACATGGGACTTGAGAACGTAGTTCAAATGTATCTGGAAAGATTGAGATAAATGACAGACCAACTGTACAGTAAAATACTTGGAGAAGGCGCCCCCCTGCTGATCCTGCATGGCTTCCTCGGGATGTCTGACAACTGGAAGACCCTGGGAGCAGAATACGCAAAGAACGGATATCAGGTTCACCTCATCGACCAGCGTAACCACGGAAGAAGCTTTCACGCCGAGACCTTTAATTACCCTACCTTAAGTGACGACCTGGCAAGGTATGCAGACCAACACCAACTGGAAGACTTCAATATCATCGGGCACTCCATGGGAGGCAAAACTGCTATGACCTTTGCATGCGATCACCCGGAAAGAACAGCAAAATTACTTGTTGCCGATATCGCACCCAGGTATTACGCCCCTCACCACCAGGAGATCATCAACGGACTTAAAGCAATAGACCTCCGGGCGGTAAGATCAAGAGGAGACGCAGACCGCATGCTGGCCGAGCACCTTTCGATACCCGGAATCCGTCAGTTCCTGTTAAAGAACTTGTACCGAAAGCAGCCCGATCAATTCGCGTTTCGCTTTAACCTCGATGTGCTGGCCAACAGGCTCGAGGAGATCGGTGAACCATTGGAAGCCGATAACACCTATAATGGAGACACCCTGTTCTTAAGCGGGGCAAAATCAGACTATATAAGAGAAGAAGACACACCTCTGATCCGAACGCATTTCCCAAATGCACAGATCAGGGAAATAGCCAATGCAGGCCATTGGTTACACGCAGAAAACCCAGCAGCATTCCTCGAGGAAAGCCTGGATTTTTTTAAACACTAATTTCTATAACCTACAATTAGAATCAAGGGTATATCGGAACAAGAGCCGAAGCCCAAAATCAAATCATTCTTATGAGAACAAGATTAACAACAATGGTAGCCCTTATGGCTATGGCAATTAGCTATGCCGGAGGTTTCAGAGTAGCGCTTCAGGGGCAACGTGCCCTGGCTATGGGACACACCGGAGTAGCCGTGGTAAACAATGCAGAGACGGCATTTTTCAATCCTGCCGGAATGAGCTTTTTAGAAGAGAAGTTCACTGCAAGTTTCGGAGCAAATGCGATCTTCAGTAACATCGTTTTTCAAAACGAAGCTTTCGGATACAGCACTGCAGCCGACAATCCGCTGAGCACCCCTTTCAGCCTTTACGGGTCGTACAAGATCAATGAGAAACTAAGCCTGGGTATCGCGGTTTACACCCCCTATGGATCAAGTGTTGAATACCCGGAGAACTGGGAAGGTTCACACCTCGTTCAGGACATATCCCTGAGAGCGATCTTCTTTCAGCCTACGATCTCATATAAAATAAGCGATAAACTGAGCATCGGCGCAGGACCCATCTACGTAAGCGGAAGTGTGAACTTCAGCAGAAACCTGGACCGCGCCACCACCAATACCGAAGGCGAAAGACTGGGTGTCACCATCGATCAAAAAGGTATCGGTGCCTGGGGTTACAACGCTGGTGTGATGTTCAAGGCGAACGAAAAACTCACCCTCGGACTTAACTACCGTTCGGAGATCGTGATGGAAGCCCGCGGTGGAGATGCCGATTTCCGTAATGTACCCACCTTCCTGCAAGGACAATTTGCCGATGGCACGTTCGATGCCGACCTGCCACTACCTGCAGAGCTCAGCGTGGGAACCTCGTACCAGATCAACGATCAGTGGATGGTTGCCTTCGATTACAACCGCGTATTCTGGAACTCTTACGACGCACTTGATGTGATCTTTTCTAACGGACTCGAATCGATCAACCCAAGAAATTATAAAGACGCTTCAAGCTACCGTTTCGGATTCCAGTATAAAGCCAACGAAACCTTTACCCTTAGAGGAGGTTATTACTTTGATGAGTCACCGGTACAGGAAGGGTATTTCGCTCCGGAGACGCCAAGAAACGATTCCAACAACTTTACCGCCGGACTTAGCGTTCAGCTTAGCGAGCGTTTTGCGCTTGACGCCTCATTCCTTTACATTCACTTTAGCGAGATCGACGCCTCTTACGATTACTACCTCGAGAACGGTGTTGCAGCTCCTTTTGGAGGGACGTACAAGAACAACGCATTTATTCCCGGGATCGGAATTACTTATTCCCTTTAATAACCTCAGAAAAAGAAAACACTCATGAAAAACAAGTTCATATATATCGCTCTGGCCATGGCGGCCTTCACCAGTTGTGAACCCGAATTCAACGATCCGATCGACGAGAGCGGATTCTACACCCAGGGAGAAGCAGACCTTTCAAACTACGTAGCCCTTGGTAACTCGCTAACCTCAGGATATACCGACGGCGCGCTTTACCTCGACGCTCAAATGAGCTCATACCCGAACATCATGGCCGAAAAATTCGCCATGGCAGGCGGAGGTGCATTCACCCAACCTCTGGTTAACGACAATCTTGGAGGACTCCTTCTTGGAGGGCAACAAATTGCAGACACCAGACTTGTACTCAATTTTGACGAGAACGGAAATCCGTTCCCAACACGTCTCGCCGGTACACCTACCACAGAGATCACCAATGCTCCGGAAGGTCCCTTCAACAATATGGGCGTTCCGGGCGCCAAGAGTTTCCACCTGGTAACCCCAGGCTACGGAAATGTGGCTGGGATCGGCACTACTGCCAACCCTTATTTCGCCCGAATGGCTTCTTCTGCAGAAGCTACCGTATTGGGAGACGCCCTGGCACAACAGCCTACCTTCTTCTCGCTCTGGATCGGGAACAACGACGTATTGAGCTACGCCGCTTCTGGAGGTATAGGAACAGACCAAACAGGAAACCTTGACCCGTCGAGCTATGGCAGCAACGACATCACAGACCCTAACGTTTTTGGTGCTGTTACCAGTGAGATCATCAACAATATGAGCGCAAACGGAGCCAAAGGAGTCGTGATCAACATCCCTGATGTTACCCTGGCACCTTTCTTCCGCACCGTTCCTAATAACGCCCTTGTACTTAGCGCTGAGCTAGCCGGACAACTTACCGGATTCTTCCAGGCAGTAGCAGGGATCACCACACAAGGACTTATTCAACAAGGGGTAGACCCGGCAACGGCTCAGGCCCTGGCCAGCCAGTACGCCATTACTTTTAACGAAGGCCCTAACCGTTGGATCATCGACGTACCGGTTTCTCAAACCAATCCGCTTGGTTTCCGTCAAATGACAGAAGAAGAACTGGTACTCCTTACGGTAGATCAGGCCGCACTGGCTTCCGGATACGGGAGTGTTGTTCTTACTCCGGAAGTACTTCAGGTACTCGGAAAACTACAACAAGGCATGGAGATCACTGCAGAAGAAGGTGCATTAGTGATCGGCGCTGTTAGCGGACTTGACGACCAGGACGCTCTTGACAATGATGAGATCGCCGCGGTGAACCAGGCCAGAGCAGCTTACAACAGCACCTTAAGCGCCCTTGCTGCGCAGAACGACCTCGTTCTTATGGATGTTGAATCGCTGTTTACCCGTATTGCCGAAATGGGATACGATTACGGAAGTGGTAGTGTAACCACCGACTTTGGAACAGGAGGCGCTTTCTCTCTTGACGGGATCCACTTTACCCCAAGAGGATACGCCATCGTTGCCCACGAGATCATCGAGGCGATCAACGAAGGTTACAACGCTTCGATCCCGGGCGTAAACCCAGGAGATTACCCAACGGTATTTATTCAATAATCACCAGCTGAAGTATCAGGGGGACGTTTGAAAATTCTGTATCTTTAGTATAAATTAAACTGAGCTATGAATTACATTTTCAAACTCCTCCTGAGCGCTTTAGCCGTTTTCATCCTCGTACAAATACTTCCCGGCGTTTCTGCCGACAATTTTGGCACTGCCATCTGGGTGGCATTCGCACTAAGCTTGCTCAACCTGTTCGTAAAACCCTTGCTCATTCTTTTCACCCTTCCGGTGACCATACTTACCCTTGGCTTATTCCTCCTGGCCATAAACGCTTTTATTATCATGATGGCAGGTTCGCTGGTCGATAATTTTCACGTTGACAGCTTTTGGTGGGCCCTGCTCTTTAGCTTATTGCTCTCTATCCTGCAATCGTTCCTGCAATCCCTAGCCAAGGTCAAAAAGCGTTAATACGCTCAATTTCAAAACAATTCCTACACCACATTGATCATCGGCACCCGGTTTGGCCGTTCGCGAATATTAAAATTTTAATAATTTGTAATTCAGCAACTTAAAAACTTTGGGGAGTTCACAATTTGTGCTATTTTTGCAAGCCGAAATTAAGGGGTATATAATATATTTTTAGTAAGAATGAATATTACAAGAGAGCAAATTGATGAGCTGAATGCAATTGTAAAAGTTGCCATCACCAAAGAAGATTACAGCGACCGTGTTGACAAGATCCTGACCGACTACCGCAAGAATGCAAACATTCCAGGTTTCCGTAAAGGTCATGTTCCCATGGGCTTGGTTAAGAAACAATACGGGAAAGCCGTACTGGTTGACGAAGTAAACAAGCTTCTTCAGGACTCCCTTAACAACTACCTTACAGAAGAAAAACTCGACGTACTCGGGAATCCGCTTCCTAAGGCGCAGGATAATCTGGACTGGGATGCCGAAGAATTCAATTTCGAATTCGAACTCGGACTGGCTCCTGAATTCGAAGTAGAACTAGCTACCAAGGATGCCATCACCCAATACAACATCGTTGCAGACGAGAAAATGATCAACGAGCAGGTTGAGCGTATCGCTAAACAATACGGTAAACTGATCTCTCAGGAAGAAGTTACCGAAGACAGCGAGATCACCGGAACCTTCAAGAACGAAGAGAAAGAGATCGAGAACCGTTTCACCTTTTCGCTTGACGCCATAAAAGGAAAGACCAATGCTAAGAAATTCACCGGAGCAAAAGCTGGTGATGTGCTTAACCTGAAAAGCAAGAACCTTTTTGAAGACGAGCACCAACTCATGCAGGCCCTTGCCGTTAGCCATGACGAAGTTCACGACCTGGACATCGAGCTTACGTTCACTGTTGAGGAGATCAACAAAAGAGAAGCTGCAGAACTCAACCAGGAGCTTTTCGACAAACTTTTCGGAAAAGACACCGTTGCTTCTGAAGAGGAAATGAAAGCGAAGATCAAGGAAGATGCTGAAAAGCAATTCGCTCAACAAGCCGATCAGAAATTAATGAACGACATCGTTGAGTATTTGGTAGAGAACACCAAATTCGACCTTCCTGACACCTTCCTTAAGAAATGGATCCAGATGACCGGAGAGCAAGAGCTTACCGAAGAGCAAGCCAGCGAGGAGTATGCAAAGTCTGAAAAAGGACTTCGCTACCAACTCATCGAAGGGAAACTGGTAAAAGATCACGGGATCGAAATGCAGTACCAGGATCTTAAGGATTTCGCCAAGGATTACGTGAAAATGCAAATGGCACAGTTCGGACAAACCGATCCTGAAGACAGCGTTCTTGACGATATCGCCGGACGTGTACTTTCTAACCAGGAAGAAGCCAAGCGTCTTTCTGAACAACTGATGAGTCAGAAGCTTATCACTCTTTTCAAAGAAAAGGCGAATCTTAAGACCAAAGAGATCACTTACGACGACTTCGTAAAAGAGGTTTACGGGTAGATCTGTATAAAATAAATAAGTATATTTAAGGCGTTAGAACGTAAGGTTTAACGCCTTTTTTATACAAACCGTTTAGTCAATCGAAACCCTATGCATTTAGAAAAAGAATTTAAAGCCTACGCTACCAAACACCAGGGCATCAACAGCATGTATTACGACAAGATCGTAAGCTCGCTCATCCCGGTGGGGCTCACTCCAAATATCATTGAAGAACGCCAAATGAATGCCGTGGCCATGGATGTATTTTCAAGGCTTATGATGGATCGTATCATCTTTCTCGGTACGGGTATCAACGACCAGGTGGCCAATATCGTACAGGCCCAGTTGTTGTTCCTGGAAAGTACCGACGCCACCAAAGACATCCAGATCTACATTAACTCCCCGGGAGGAAGTGTATATGCCGGATTAGGTATTTACGATACCATGCAGTACATCAAGCCCGATGTGGCTACCATCTGTACCGGTATGGCTGCGTCAATGGGAGCTGTTTTACTATGTGCAGGGGAGAAAGGAAAACGTTCGGCCCTGCCACATTCCAGAGTAATGATCCACCAGCCATTAGGAGGCGCTCAGGGTCAGGCAAGCGACATCGAGATCACTGCCAGAGAGATACTGAAGTTAAAAGATGAACTCTATCAGATCATCTCCAAGCATTCAGGGCAAACCCTCGAGAAAGTGAACGAAGACAGTGATCGCGATTACTGGATGAAGGCTAAAGAAGCCAAAGCATACGGAATGATAGATGAAGTACTGGAAAGAGGAAAATAACCCCCTTTTCGGTCTGTAATGAAGTGTTAACCGAACCGGTCCGGATATCGACCGGGAATGCAAGTTACTTAAAATGACAAAAGAGAATCTAGAATGTTCTTTCTGCGGCCGCAAAAAACCGGAGACCAACCTGCTTATTGCGGGGCTTGATGCTCATATTTGCGATCGTTGTATCGAACAGGCACACGGTATTGTTCTGGAAGAGACCAGTCAATCAAAATCTGATGAGCTTTCATCAGAATTAGTGCTTAAAAAACCTATGGAGATCAAATCTTTCCTTGATGAGTACATCATTGGACAGGATGTGACCAAAAAGGTGATGTCTGTTGCGGTGTACAACCACTACAAAAGGCTTTTACAACCTACCACCAAGGACGATATCGAGATCCAGAAGAGCAATATTATCATGGTGGGGCAAACCGGTACCGGTAAGACCCTTATGGCTAAGACCATCGCCAAAATGCTCAATGTACCGCTTGCCATTGTAGACGCCACCGTGCTTACAGAGGCCGGATATGTGGGAGAAGATGTAGAAAGCATCCTTACCCGCTTACTACAGGCAGCCGACTACAACCTGGAGAAAGCGGAAAGAGGGATCGTATTTATCGATGAGATCGACAAGATCGCCCGTAAAAGCGACAACCCTTCTATTACCCGCGATGTTTCGGGAGAAGGTGTACAACAGGCCTTGCTGAAACTTCTGGAAGGAACTACCGTGAACGTACCACCAAAAGGCGGTCGTAAGCACCCGGATCAGAAATTTATCGAGGTGAACACCGAGAATATTCTGTTCGTGGCCGGTGGTGCCTTTGACGGTATCGAGAGAAACATCTCCAAGCGCCTCAATATGCAGGCCGTTGGATACAACTCAGGAAAGGACCAGGACCAGGTGGATCAGGATAACCTGCTGCAGTACATTATCCCTAAGGACCTGAAAGACTTCGGACTCATTCCGGAGATCATTGGCCGTTTACCGGTACTTACGCATATGGATCCGCTTGATGCGAAAACCCTGCGTTCGATCCTTACCGAACCTAAGAACGCCATCATCAAGCAGTACATCAAACTGTTTGAAATGGACGATGTGAAGTTCGACATTACCGACGACGCCCTTGACTTTATCGTAGAAAAGGCTATCGAATACAGCCTGGGAGCACGTGGTCTTCGCTCGCTTTGCGAAACCATTCTCACCGATGCCATGTTCGAGCTGCCAAGTCAGGACGACAAGGAATTCGTGGTAGATAAGGACTACGCTGAAGAAAAGCTCACACGATCTAAGATCAATAAGCTGAAGGCCGTTTCATAATCTTCACGCATATATTATAAAGATCCCGAACCTCCGTTCGGGATTTTTTTTATCTATAATCCGGATAATCCTTACATTAGATCAACTAACCACTTCATTATGTTTCGCAATCCGTTATTTTTCATCGCCTGCGCCCTACTATCACTATCCCTTAGCGCCCAGGGATTATCACCACAGGAAAAAGCCATCGTTAAAAGCATTGAACAGAATCACGAAGCTGCCTTAAAATTCCTGGAGCGCACAGTGAACATCAATAGCGGTACACTCAATAAAGCCGGCGTCAAAGCGGTAAGCGCGCTCTATAATGAAGCGTTGAGTGAAATGGGGTTCGCCACCCAATGGATCGAAATGCCTGAAGCAATGGAACGTGCAGGTCACCTCTTCGCCTCCCGAAAGGGCGCGAAAGGAAAAAAGATCCTGCTCATCGGTCACTTGGATACCGTATTTGAAGAAGACAGCCCATTCCAGAAATATACCGTGATCAATGATTCCACGGCCACCGGGCCCGGGATCAACGATATGAAAGGAGGTAACGCGATCATCGTTTACGCCCTAAAAGCCCTTTACGAGAACGGATTGCTCGAGAATACTCAGATCACCGTAGCCCTTACGGGAGATGAAGAGAGCACAGGAAAACCCCTCTCCATAAGCCGAAGGGATCTGATCGCAGCCGCAAAAGAAAGCGATATTGCTCTCGGATTTGAAACCTCCAGCGGATTTGAATATGCCGTTGTAGCCAGACGCGGATCTTCCGGTTGGCAATTAAAGACTACAGGGAAGCGAGCCCACTCGTCGGGGATCTTTAGCGAAAATACCGGTGCCGGAGCAATTTTTGAAGCATCGCGCATACTCCATGAATTCTACTCCCGCCTAAGCGATGTAAATTACCTCACCTTTAATGCCGGGGCGATCATGGGAGGTACCAACCTCGACCTGGAAAACCCCTCAAAAGGAACGGTTTTCGGAAAGAGCAATGTCGTACCCCAAACCGCTTTTGTGAGCGGCGGACTCCGGTGTATCTCAGCACAACAACAGGATAGCGTTCGCGCGGTAATGAAGGAGATCGTTAGCAAGAACCTGCCACAAACCACTGCAGAGATCACCTTTACAGACAGTTATCCGTCCATGCCCCCAACCAAAGGAAATACAGCCTTATTAGACCTGCTAAACGAAGTGAGCAAGGACCTTAATCAGTGTGAAGTTATGGCCTATGACCCCGGAAAACGCGGTGCAGCCGACATCTCATTTGTAGCGTCGTATGTTGATGGACTCGATGGCTTGGGTGCCATGGGAAGCTATGCACACACCCCAAAGGAAACGATAGACCTCAACACCTTTAAAGCGCTAACGGAACGAACAGCCATCCTTCTGTACAGGCTACTTCAGGATGAATAAGGGATAGTCGAGGAGCTAGGTTATGGCTCAGCAAGATCATGACCTAACATGATTATGGTTTAGCCGAATAGTAGTTTAACAAATTATGCCCCGACACTCCGGAAAGCCCTTATGCATTCATCTTTAGCAATTCTTCCAGATAATCCCTGCTATTGGCCAGGCGAGGCACCTTATGCTGCCCTCCCAGCTTATCGCGCTCCTTGAGCCAGTCGTAGAACAGGTTGTGTCGGGCAACGTTGAGAAGTGGCCTGTTCAGGGTCATATTGTTATAGCGCTTGGCATCGTAATCAGAGTTAAGCTCCCGCAGGGACGCATCGAGCAGATCGGTGAACTCCTCTGCATTCTCCGGATGCTTTCTAAACTCCACGATCCATTCGTGGGCACCTTTTTCTTTTCCCTGCATAAACACAGGAGCAGCAGTATAATCTATGATCTCGGCACCGGTAACCTTACACGCACGCTTGAGCGCCTCTTCGGCATTCTCAATAATTAGCTCTTCTCCAAACACATTGATATGGTGCTTGGTGCGACCGGTAACCTTGATCCTGTAAGGGCTCACCGAGGTAAAGCGCACGGTATCGCCAATGAGATACCTCCAGAGACCGGCATTGGTAGAGATCACCATGGCGTAGTTCACCCCGGCCTCGACCTCCCAAAGGGGGATCACCTTTTGACGAGGTGTTCCATAGGTATCCATAGGAATAAATTCGTAGAATATACCGTAGTCGAGCATTAGCAAAAGCTCGTCAGAATCGTTCCTGTCCTGTATCGCAAAGAAACCTTCTGAGGCATTGTAGATCTCGTAGTATTTAAAGCCTTCCTTAGGCAGTAACTTTTCGTATTGTTCGCGGTAGGGGTTAAAGCTCACCCCTCCGTGAAAGTACACCTCGAGGTTCTCCCACACCTCGAAAAGGTTGTCTTTCCCGGTTTTTTCAAGCACCCGGTTAAGCAACACCAGCATCCAGGAAGGTACTCCGGCAAAACTGGTAACATCTTCCTTTATGGTTTCTTCAACGATAGCCTCGAGCTTGGACTCCCATTCGGTCATCAGGGAAACCTTATGACTGGGGGTACTGCTCATTTCGGCCCAGAAGGGCAGGTTATCAATAATAATGGCAGAGAGGTCACCAAAAAAGGTATTGCGGTCCTGGTAGAGCTCTTTACTTCCTCCCAGTCGTAAACTCTTACCATCGAAAAGCCTGGAATCTTCATTGTTGTTAAAATACAATGACAGCATGTCCTTACCGGCCTTAAAATGGCAATCTTCCAGCGACTCATTACTTACGGGAATGAACTTACTTCGCGCATTGGTGGTACCACTGCTCTTTGCGAACCATTTGATGGGTGTAGGCCAGAAAATATTGCTCTCCCCTTTCCGCGCCCTTTCGATCATAGGCTCGAGATCCTCGTAGCGACTAATCGGCACCCTTTCAGCAAAATCTTCGTAATTCACCACCGAGGTAAATCCGTATTGCACACCTACTTCGGTGTCCTGAGCAGCACTGAGCAGCTGGTGGAGCACTTCGGTTTGCACTTCTTCAGGATATTTCAGAAAAAGTTCGATCTGGTGGAACCGCTTTTTCAGAAGCCAGGATGCCACGGAATGAAATAAGGGGATTGGCATTTTTTTGATTTATATTTGGATAAAAATAGCAAAAAAGTTTCACCATGTACGAAGGCGTTCTCACTAAAATGGAAACCGAATTTACCAGCCCCGTTAACTACTACCTGGTATTTGAAAATGATTTCCTGAACCTCAACCAACTACTGGACAAAAAACTAAAGATCACCTTCGTAAAACACCAGTGTTTGAATTGCGGACTCAACAAGCCGATCTACCGCCAGGGGTTTTGTCAGAGCTGTTTCTTTGAAGTGCCCCAGGCCGCAGAATGGATCATGAAGCCGGAGCTCTCAAAGGCACATACCGGCGAAGAAGACCGGGACCTCGAATACGAAAAAAGGGTGCAGTTGCAACCCCATATCGTATACCTCGCCAACTCCAGCAGTGTTAAGGTTGGCGTTACCCGAAAGACCCAGGTGCCTACCCGATGGATCGACCAGGGCGCTCATGAAGCCATTGAGATCGTCGAGGTACCCAACCGCTACCTGGCAGGGATCACCGAGGTGGCGCTCAAAGACCACGTTTCAGACAAGACCAACTGGCGCAAGATGCTTAAGAATGACATCGACGATGAAGACCTGGAAAGCTACAGGGAAAAACTCAGGGAATTTATCCCGGAGGAGGCTAAAGAATACTTTATCGCGAACAATAAGGAAACGAACATCGAATTCCCCGTATTGCAATACCCGGAGAAAGTAAAGAGCCTGAACCTGACCAAAACCCCCGAATACTCAGGCGTACTGAAAGGGATCAAGGGGCAGTACCTCATTTTCGAAGACCAGACCGTGTTTAACGTGAGAAGCTATGAGGGATTTGTGGTGAAGATCGAAATAGCGTAAAGAAGAAAGAACAAAGAGTAAAGACGGTTAAGGGGTATGAGTTAAGGGTTAAGAGAATGGTGAATTTTGGATTGTGAATTTTGGATTCACTGCGCGCTTATCACCTGTTACTTGTTACTTGCATAACCGCGTCACCGTATCACTTTATCACCGTATCACCGTGTCACTGTATAACTGTATAACTTCATAACCGTATAACCCCATAACTTTCCCTATATTTAACCTATGGAAACACCACTTCTTTTCAAAGCCATCAGGGAGAACCAACTTCACAAGGTTCGGGACCTCCTTACCGAAAATCCAACATGGATAAGCGCTACCGACGAGCGCGGATCGAGCCCGTTGCTATTAGCGACCTATTCCGGACTAACCGACATGACCGATGTTCTGCTGGAATTTAAACCGGACGTTAATGCCAGGGATCTTTCCGGGAATACCGCCCTGATGGGCGTAGCCTTTAAGGGGTTTACCACGATCGCCCAACGTTTGCTGGAGGCCGGTGCCGATGCAAACCTGGTTAACGGTAATGGTGCTACAGCCCTTATTTATGCCGCCACCTTCGGCAAGGAAGAAATGGTAAAGGTCTTACTGGATCACGGTGCCGACAAAGGGATTACCGACAGTGCCGGGCACACCGCTGCAGACCACGCGCGTATGCATGGCTGGGATAGCGTGATGCGTCTTGTGGAAGCCTGACCCCAACTCCCCTTACATATGATCCATATGGTATTCGAGTAAGCCATCAATAGGCCTTCGTATGAATTTACCCGGCATCATCCCTCTTTCTTCCAACATGGCCGAAAGACGTTCACGACAATGATAAGCAATAGACCCAACGAAATGGATGGGGTATTGTTTCAACTCCTTCTTATAAAAAGACAGGTGGGTGGCTATGAACGAATTCAAGGCTTCATCCAATAATGCCTGCATAAAAGGGTGACCCTGGTTTTCCAGCACAAAGGGCGCAAAGCTCGCCAGGTAGGCATTAGGGTAATCTTTTTTATACAGATTCTTCTTCACCTTTGCTGGCTTCACCTTATAATTAGCTTCGAACAAGCCCTCGAGGTCTGCAGGCAATTGCTTGAAGTAATACGCTCTTAACAAGAGTTTACCCAGGTGGTTTCCACTGGCATCATCCATCAGGGTATAACCAAGAGAAGGCATGCGCACCTTGATCTCTCTTCCGTCAAAATAACAACAATTGGAACCGGTACCCAGAATAGCGATCACCCCAGGCTCTGAAGTACAGCTATGCACGGCACCGATAAGGTCTTCACTTACCCTGATACGGGTAGCATTTTCAAAAAATGACCCCAGGTTCTTTTCCAGGAAACCGGCAAACTTAGGAGTGCCACAGCCGGCTCCATAAAAATACACTTCGGTTACCAGGCGTCTGAAATCGCTAAGATCCAAAGATTCATAGAGTCGTCTTTCGATCTCACTGCGCTTAAGCATACTTGGGTTTAGCCCCCTTGTACGCACTTTAAACCTGGATGACCCTGACTGATCAAAAAGTATCCAGTCACATTTTGTTGAGCCGCCGTCTGCAATTGCTATCATCTTCTAGTTTTAAAAATAGTACCTTTTAAACGCTTCCATTGCCGCATAGTCGGCAAGGCCGAGCTTGTGGTAATTGGCTGCAGTTTCTTTATTACGCTCCTCGGCTCTCACCCAGAATTCTCTGGAATCGTCGCCCTGGAACATCACTCCATCCTTTTGCGATTGATGGAAGAATATCGAGTGGCGCTTTTTAAGCACTTGGTCCGGACTCATAGGTACGGCCATTTCGATCTCATGCATATCCCACTCGTGCCATGCGCCTCTGTAAAGCCAAACCCAGCAATCGCTCATATACGGCTTTTCCTTGAGCACTTTGAGCGACTCCAACAGGGCGTCGAGACACACTTTATGCGTACCATGCGGATCGGCAAGATCTCCGGCAGCATAGATCTGATGTGGCTTCACCTTATCTATCACCTCGCACATAAGGTCTATATCTTCCTTACCCAAAGGTTTTTTCTTGATCGCGCCCGTCTCATAGAATGGCAGTTTCAAAAAATGAACCTGCTCATCCGGCAGCCCCATATATCGGGTTGCCCCAAGCGATTCTTTTTCTCTGATAAGTCCTTTAAGCTTCAGCACCTCCGGAGAATCAATCCCACCATCGGCAGCAGATCGCATATTCTCAATAAGGTCGGTGAATACCGAAGCGTCAGGGGTAAGGCTTGCACTTACCTCTGCAAACTTGATCGCTTCATGGTTAGACACTGCGATATTTCCCGAAGTCTGATACACGATATGCACTTCATGCCCTTGTTCTACCAATCGATCGAAAGTACCTCCCATGGAGATCACATCATCATCCGGATGGGGGCTAAATATAATAACTCTTTTCTTTGCCGGCGCAGATCGCTCCGGACGTTTTGCATCATCTGCGTTAGGCTTACCACCGGGCCATCCTGTAATGGTATGCTGTAGCACATTGAACATTTTGATATTGAGGTCATAAGACGACCCTTCTTTGGTAAGAAGGCCTTCCATACCATGATCATTATAATCTTTGTCGGTAAGTCTCAAGATCGATTTCCCGGTCTTATCACACAACCACACCACTGCCTTACGGGTAAGTGCCGTATTCCATTCACAAGGACCTACCAACCATGGCGTCTTTATACGGGTAAGCTCAGAGGCTGCACCCACATCCATTACAAAGGTGGTGTTATGGTGTTCCTGCAGGTAGGTAGAAGGCACCTGAGGGGTTACCGGTCCTTCGACAGCTTTCTGAATGATCTCCGCCTTATTCTGCCCCCATGCGAGCAGCACAACTCTTCGGGCTTCAAGCACGGTACGAATCCCCATGGTAATGGCCTTTTTAGGCACATTCTCTATGCCCAAAAATGCAGGGGCAGCATCAGACCGGGTTAAATGGTCCAGGGTAACCATACGCGTTCGGGAATTAAAATGCGACCCGGGCTCATTAAATCCGATATGCCCGGTTCTACCAATACCCAAAAGCTGAAAATCCAGTCCGCCACAAGCTTTGATCTTATTTTCATAAGCCACACAAAAATCCAGCACCTCATCAGGGTGCAGCTCCCCATTGGGGATATTGATATTCTCTGCCGGAATATCGATATGCTTAAACAAATACTCGTGCATGAAGTAATGGTAGCTCTGCACGTTCTGTTTTGTCATCGGGTAGTATTCATCGAGGTTGAAGGTGATCACATTCTTAAAGCTCAAACCTTCTTCCTTATGGAGTCTGACCAACTCACTATACACTCTGATCGGAGACGAACCTGTTGCCAGTCCCAAAACGCACGGCTTCCCTTCTTTCTCTTTTTGACGAATGAGGTCGGCGATCTCGCGGGCTACTATTGCAGAAGCGTGGTATGCGTCATCGTAAACCACATTGTGGATCTTCTCAAAGCGGGTGTTTTCATAAATACCTGCCTCCTGGTAACTGATGTCGGTAAGGTTACGTAACTGTTCTTCAGCGATCATTCTTGTAACGGTTTTATTGGTTAGTAGGATATATCATTCGGGGACCTCCCTTTTATTACTTTCAATTTTCCGGGTGCATATGAGCAGTCTCAGCATTCCTGAAGATCACGGTTCCCCTGCATGCAATTTCACCGCCACCTTGCCCAAACTACGATAACTAAGGTCTTAAAAGAGTGCCCGCCGTGAGAATTTATTCGACTAATAACGAGTGTCAAACGCTTAATAACTGAGAAAACACCCTATGGAAAACCGGATATCGACCTCCATTTTCAGGGGTATAAAAAAAGGAGGGGTTCCCCCCTCCTTTCACAAG
Organism: Robertkochia sediminum; assembly: GCF_016786255.1. Lineage (GTDB taxonomy): Bacteria > Bacteroidota > Bacteroidia > Flavobacteriales > Flavobacteriaceae > Robertkochia > Robertkochia sediminum. The sequence continues at coordinate 71,905 of NZ_JADMKT010000073.1, read as the reverse complement.
TATTAAAACATACATTTAACTATATGAACAAGTCATTTTATTGCGCCCACCAAAGTTTGGTCGCCTGGGTGTCGGGGCCTTGCTCTGAAACGGCCGCATTGTAATTAGATCCGTTTCCGGTTTGCACTCCTGATCCGTACCGCATACGCTGCGGATAAGCACCATTAAGCGTTCCCGGTTCATAGATCACCTGGTCAGAAACGCCCTGAGCCAGCTCAGAAGGATACCCTGTATCCCTAACCACTGCCCAGGCTTCAAAACCGTCGGTATAGTTGGCGATCCATCTCTGGATAGCGATCTTCTCCAGTTTTTCTTCTGTGGTTCCAACAGTAATGTCGGCAAGGGGTGCATTGGCGATATATGTTTGCGCATCACCTTCTCCGATCTCCCAAACCTTCATCGCTTCTACGATCCCCATTTCCATCATCATCTGAGCATCGTCTGAACTCAACCCTTTCACGGCAGCTTCAGCTCTCAGGAAGAAAGCTTCGGCAGAGGTCATCACGATCTCAGGATACATTTTACCTGCCAACTTAGGTTGGATCACCAGGTCTGATGGCGTACTAAACAAGTTGTAATTCGCATAGGGAGCTGTTAAACCGTTAAGTCTTGTTGGCTGCCCGATATACTGACCGGAAGCCAGGCTAACGGTAACCTCATCGGTACCCACACCGGTAACGGTATAGTCTGCATTAGCGTCATCAAGAACACCAAGGATAAAATCTACTCTGGCATCGAAGTTGGTCGCTGCCTCTCCTTCAGCAGGTCGCGTAAAGGTCATATCGCCACCGGCAGCAGGTTTTGCATAAACAGCAAGCCTTGGATCGTTATTATCTCTCAGGTGATCGATTAGCACTTTCCCCATGGTCCACTTTGAACCGAGGCCACCAAAGTTATGCCAGATATCCCCATAAGCCGCACTGGCCCATTGGGTGATCTCGGCATCTTTTGCCATTAATACACTTCCTGAAGTTTCATCCAGCAGCGGAGCACTAAGGGCTTCATTGACGGCCGTGGAAGAGAAATCGTCTCCGGCAGCTCCATTGGCTCTAAGCGCTATACGCAACTTAAGGGTATTGGCCAGCCGCTTCCATTTCTGAAGATCGCCATTACAGTACACGTCGTTTTCGGCAACGTCGTCAATACCAACACCGGTACGCTCTGTATCGCCAATGATCTGCATGGCCATATTGAGGTCGGATATAATACCTTTATAGATCTCTGCCTGGGTATCGAACTTGGGTGTCACAATACCTTCAACACCGGCTTCACTGTAAGGGATCATCCCGAAGATATCGGTATACATCTGGAAATAGAGCGATTTGGATATAAGTCCGATAGCATACATATACTGATTTTCGAACTCCCCGCCTTCGCTAGTCATTTTAATAAAATTATCGATACCTCCGAAGGCGCCTTCCAGCCATCCCCATGAGGCATCAGTATACCCTGTGTTGTAGGCATACCCGAGTCCGTCACTCCACCATGAACCACTGTGTCCGAAGGTAAAATGCCCGGCATAGCGGTCGGCGTGAATCAAATGCGCCCTCCAATAAGGAAAACGGTTCGGACCATAAAGCTGGAACAGGGGCTCAGTAAGGAAATACTTAGCACTTACTTCCTCCGGTAAAAACCCGTTGGGGTCTTGATTGATCTCGTTAAAATCGGATGTACAGGAGGCTAATGCCAATCCTGCTACCACACCCACTTTGTATATAAAACTTTTCATACCTGCTTAAAATTTAAGATTAAGATTCATACCAACACTGCGGGTTGTAGGCAGGTTGTTATAAAGAACTCCCTGAGCGAAGTTACTGGTCGAGAAGCTGGACTCCGGATCGAAGTTATCCATCTTCTTGTATAAAAATAATAAGTTTCTTCCAGTAAGACTAAGGGACGCACCTGTTAAGAAGGTCTCTTTCAGCATATTCGAAGGAAAATTATAGGTTAGTGCCACCTCGCGTAAACGAACATTGGTTTGATCGTATACGTAATTGGAAGCAATACCACTAACGGCTCCCCAATATTGCTGAGCTGTGATAGAAGAGGTGTTTGGCGTAATATTACCAGCACCGTCATCGATAAATCCTTCGAGTACCACACCCTCTTCACGATACTTAAGCGTTCTCTCTGACACCCCTGAGGCATCAAGAGATGCATCGGTTCCTGAGTACACTTCTCCTCCGATACGATAGTCGATAAGGAAACGAAGTCCCCAGTTCTTATGCGTAAAGGAGTTGGTTACCCCTCCGATCATATCAGGCTGATAGTTCCCCAGGTTCACGAGCTCATCAGAGCGTTGCGGACGTCCCACATTATCGAGCAGCAAAGCCCCGGCATTAGGCCCGGACTCCACTCTCTTGAAGTCTGTTCCCCAGATCTCTCCGAATCCGCCACCTACGGTAGCCTGTACTTTAACAGTTCCGGCATTATTCCCGGTGAAAGAGAAATTGTCAAGGTCGTCAATAAGCGATACCAGCTCGTTCTCGTTCTTTGCGATATTGGCAGAGATCTCCCAGGTGAAGTTATCACTCTGAATTGGCGTACCTCCAACCAGCAATTCAAAACCTTTGTTGGTAAGTTCTCCCACATTTTCACGGAAAGCACTATACCCGGTAGATTGCGGAACAGGAACGTCAAAGATCAGGTCTTTAGAAGAAATGCTATAGTATGAAGCATCAAGGAAGAGCCTGTTCGAGAACATGCTAAACTCTACCCCGAATTCTATTGAAGTTACCTCCTCCGGTCTCAAATTCTCATTAGCCCTAACAGAAGGCCTGGAGATCTGGGTGAGTCCGAGATATCCGTTCGCTGCAAGACTGTAGGTCTCATTTAACTGGTACACCCCGGTATCGTTACCCACCTGGGCCCAACTCGCTCTGAACTTCATAAAGTCGAACGGCGAGCCGCTAAAGTCAAATGCTGAAGTTGGTATAAAACTGAAACTCGCAGAAGGATAGAAATACGACCTGTTATCTTCTGATAAGGCAGACGACCAGTCGTTTCTTCCTGTAAGGTCGAGATAAAGGAAATTATCGTAGGCAAAAGATGCCGCCCCATAAAGTGAGTTCACCTTCTTTTCCTGCAAAGGCACATACGACTGCATAGGATCCTGAAGGTTAGAAACCGTGATCCTGGTCGGGATCTTAAATCCGCGTCCGTTGATCCCGATCGCCTTATACGTCCTGTAAGAGTGGTTACCCCCGAAACTGGCATTTACATTAAGCTTTTCGGTGATATTCTTATTAGCAGTGATCAGGAAGTCGGCATTGGTCTCTCCAACGGTATTCTCATTAATGAATAATGCCCCCTCCTGGTTAAAGTGATGTCCGTATTGATTCGCAGTAAAGATATCCTGGCTCACCATATCGGTACCGACACGGGCAAAAGCAGACAGCCAATCTGTAAACTGATAATCTACCTTTGCAAATCCGGTAATACGCTTCCTGGTGTCTTCATTAATATCGTTCTCGAGGATCCAGTAAGGGTTACCTGCCGTTCCCCAGGAGATCACGTTATAGGGTGAATCCGGATTAACAGGATTATCAATATCCTGATATCTCTTCACGTCGTTAAGCGCCACATTTCTTGGCATGGTATACACATAGGCCAACACCCCCTCGGTACCCTGGGTTGCCCTGTTCTGCGCATATTGCTCGAAATAGGTCACCTTGGCGTCCAGCGTTAACTTATTGGTTAGCTTAGAGAATCCACGAAGGTTGAAGTTGTGTCTCTCCACATCTGAATTCGGAAGAATGGCATTCGCCTCTGTATTCGTGTAGGAGAAAAGCACATTCGACTTATCGTCACCTCCTGTAAGGGTGAGCGCATTGATAAAGGTGGTTCCCGTTCTGAAGAAATCCTTTACATTATCGGGTTGCGCCACATAAGGACGTGTATCCCCGGTGTAGTAAAATTGATCAGACCCATCAAAGGCAGGACCCCATGAGCTGTTGCTCTTAACGGCGTTCACCTGCTCTTCAAAAGTACCACCGGCCGGGATCTGCGGAAAGTTCCCCTGGCTACCACGACCGTATTTGTTTTGATACTCCGGCAAAAGCAATGGCGTATCAACTGTAGCCGATGAGCTAATGGTAACTCCCAGGCCTCTTCCCGAAGTTCCTTTTTTGGTGGTGATCAGGATCACCCCGTTACTCGCTCGCGACCCGTAAAGTGCCGCTGCGTTAGGACCTTTAAGAACGGTCATCGATTCGATATCCTCAGGGTTAATATCAGAAATACCGGTACCGTAATCGGAACGGGAGAATTCTGAAGTATTCGCACCTGCTGCCGATCCAAATCCGGAGTTATCGATCGGAATACCATCTACAACATACAATGGCTGGTTGTTCCCAGTGATCGAATTATTACCCCTGATCACTACACGGGCACCTCCGGCAGGCCCGGAAGTAGACTGGGTGATCACCACCCCGGCAACCTTACCGGAAAGTGAATTCACCACGTTGGGCTCCTTGGCCGTATTGAGGTCTTCACTACTCAATTCTGACACGGCATAACCCAGCGCCTTTTTCTCCCTGGAAACACCTAAGGCAGTTACCACTACCTCATCAAGTTGTTCGAGATCTTCCAGCATTTCCAGATCGATCACACTACGACCTTCTACACTGATCTCTCTGGTAGAAAAACCGATAAACGAGAAAACCAGAACAGACTCACCGTCAACAGTAATGGAATAATTACCATCAAAGTCGGTGGTTGTTCCCACAGTGGTTCCCTTTACAGCCACACTAACACCCGTTAACGGAATTCCATTCACGGCGTCTGTAACTGTTCCGGAAACTGTCTGCGATTGCGCCTGCACCCATTGTGTTAACAACAGCACTGCGCAAAACAAAAAGCTTTGAAAAGTTCTTGACATAAAATTGATTTTAATTAAAGTTGGGATGTTTAAAAGTTGGTTCACACATTTCTATAAATGTATCTATTTACCTACGAAAGATTCAGAATTTTCGACCAATAACAACGCTAAAGTTCTGAACAACGGTAAATTCCAATATTGCAGAATTGCAAAATAAAGGCCCGTCAGGCCTCTATTTATTTGATGATTCTTAAAAAGAACAGTGGAAAACTAAGAATAAGCCATCGTGAAAAGCCGCCGGAACACGCCCTGAGCCGCACGCTTTTTGGCACGCCTCCGGTCGAACAGCAATTACATACACATCAATACACCCTGACGGCTACAGTGCGCTAGCTTATTTTATACGTGGCATCAATAAGGGTGCTCTCCATTTCGCCGTGTTGCACGGCGTAATTAAATCCGGGTCTCAGGCAATACGATCCATAGCCTCCCGCTTTATTAAGAGCGATAAAACCTACCTGAAGGTATTCTCTGTCCGGTGAATTGCGATAGATCCTTTCGATACGATCAACCACCTCCTTACAGGCTTCTTCCGGACTGGCGCCATTACGCATGAGCTCTACGACCATAGCACTTCCGGCAGTTTTAATAATAGCCTCCCCCAGACCGGTTGCGGCAGCACCCCCCACCTCATTGTCGAGGAACAGACCTGAACCGATAAGAGGCGAATCGCCCACGCGTCCATGCATTTTCCATGCTGCTCCGCTGGTGGTACACGCACCGGCAATGTTATTGCGAACATCCAGAGCCAGCATGCTTATGGTGTCGTGATTTTCGATATTGATCACAGGTTTGTACTGGGACTTTTCACGCCAATTGCGATAGGCTTCAAGCGCCTTCTCTGTAAGCAACTCTTCTTTCCTGAATCCCTGATCCAGGGCAAATTGCAATGCCCCTTCTCCCACCAGCATCACATGGGGTGTTTCTTCCATGACCTTTCTGGCTACGGAGATCGGGTGCTTGATATGCTGTAAAAAAGCAACTGCCCCTGCATTGCTTTTATGATCCATGATACAGGCGTCAAGGGTAACCTGCCCCTCACGGTCGGGCCACCCTCCATAGCCTACGCTGCTCACCTCAGGGTTTGCTTCGGCAGTTCTCACTCCGGCCTCTACAGCATCTAATGCCTGACCGCCGGCCCGGAGTATATCCCAGGCCGCAGTATTCGCAGGAAGACCGTGATTCCAGGTGGAGATCACCAGGGGCGATCGGTTTCCATCTGCTTCAGGTATTGGGGGAACATCCTTGGTCTGTTCCGGAATGGCGGTATTACAGGCTTGCAATGTACCCACAGCAAGGGTGCTAAGGGCAGCGTTTTGTATAAATTCTCTTCGCTTCATGGATCTATATGCTGTTTTTATTATTCCTGTTCGGATCTTTTGAGTTCGCTGATCACTTCGAGATGCGCAGGCTTAAGGGCTCCTGCATCAAACAGGGCCACCCCTTTTGCACCGTGATCTTTCGCTTCAAGAACAGCCATACGCAATTCTTCAGGCGAAAGTGAAGGAATAAAAAGTCCGGTATGCAATTGGGTGTTCTTCGTCTCGAGGTCTTTTACTCCCTGACCGGTCGCATAGCCTATCCAGTCGATCTCTTCATTGTAAAAATTGTGATAGACCATAGGGAGTACAGCATCGATCTTCCACTTATCCCATCGTTGGCGCACCATATGGTCTGCCATTTCCGGATAAGGAAAAACGGCTGCCGTGAGTATTTTTCCCTGGGCATGAACCCGCTCATAGGCTTCATCTACCACACTCTTGATGCGATTTAAGCGAAATTGCTTCCACTCGAGGTCCAGGGCAGGATCCTTGAGCACCAGCGGACTCTTATGATGTTCCTTCTCAAAGGCAGAGACACAAACCTCACAATAGCAAAAATCAAATTCGGGAAGTTCCTCCTCCTGTACCAGGTCGTATTTTGGCAACAATCCAATGGGAAGAAAAATATCAGAATACCTGATATAATCCAGGTGTACACTGGTTATCCCATCAACCTTGGCCAGATCTTCGGTCAGGGATAGCACATGCTCTCTGGATTCGGCCCGGGTAGGACACATCCACTGGTAATAATCTACATAAGGGCGGGTATCAAAACACGACTTCCCCTCCCGGCTTACCGCATACCATTCAGGGTGTTTCAAGGCTACCGTATCCCCCGGACGGTTCATAGCCATGATCCATGCATGCACCTCCAGTCCTGCATCAAGAGCCATGGGGGTTAGCCTCGACAATAAGGTGGTATCTGTATTCGTATTGATCAGTACAGCATCAATACCTCCGGCTTTTAATTGCTCGAACTGATCAATATAGAGGGAATCTGCACGATCGGCACTACTACCCATCCAGGCCCAGTATTTAAAAGGTTCCGGAGCAACTTCAGCCTCCGTTTTTTCAGTATTTGGCACTTGGTTACAGCTAAACATTCCTACAACAACTATGAGCAAGCATATTTTTTTAAACATATTCACGATCTGGTTATTTAAATCTATATTTTCCATCGTTCTGAATCATGTGCACCCCTTGTCCCGAGGGATCTGTAGCCACAAGGTTCCAGCCACCATGGTGAAATTCTATGGCAACTGCCACCTCACTGCCATCAACCCATAGCGCAGGGAGCTTACTTTTTCCTTGCCTGATTTGTTCAGTAAGGCTTCCATTATCCCTGATCAACTCCCTGTAAATGGCATACAACCGCCATTTTACAACCTCTGCCTCCGGGATCTCGAAGGTCGACACTTCCCCCTGAGGCTTAAAATAAACATAACCCCAGCGTTCAGGCTCATGCATATTTACAACCTGCTGGGCAGACCACACCCAGTTGTACTCCGGAGCAAAATTTCCATCTTCATCCTTCTTACGGGAATACCTCCCATCTTTCAGATCATGATCCCAGTTGACCCGCGAAAAATTCACCCTCCAGAACTTCCCTTCAGGAGGCACCGGCATGTGGGAAGCTTCCGAGAGCACATCCCAGGGCATGGCGATCTCTACGCTCCACCCCCGGTCTTCATCAGAAGCATCGTTAAGCGACCCGTCTATATGCACTGCGGTTTTTAGTCCGTTAATATTCCAATGATCGAGAACGCTACCCCCGTTTCGGTAGGGTTTTACCAGCAGCAGATCCCAAACGGTATTGAGGGCATTCATTTCAAACTCGTAATATTCGTGCGTGTCCCCATCCGGATCGATAAAGATCTCAAAGTCGTTGTTATAAAAGATCACGGTATCTCGTTGCTTCAGCGTACCCCATACGTGAGGCTCCTCCATTTCGGCATAAAAGTACAGGTAGTGCTCATCCCAAAGCATTTTCATTCGCGTTTCGAATTGCGGCGTGATCTCCCCTTCAATATCTATGAACTTATCGGAAAACGGCGTTTTTTCCCATCCCTGCTCATCGCCCTTTCCATCGATAACGATCTCACTATCTGCAAAAAACGCCTCATAGGTTTGAGGAACCACCAGTTCCCGTCGCTGGGCAAAGCCTTTAGATCCTGGGACCAATAGCAGCAGTAGCGATACCAAACTCGCGAGGGCAGAGGTTCCTAAAGCTCCATTAACATGAGACAAAGACCTTAAATTTGGGCTACTTAACAATCCTCCCGACTTATGGATACTCATGAAATTAATTTTGTCTGATTGTCATAAATATTTATATTTTTAGAATCACAATAACCATTATTTAGACCAACAACGATTCTGAAAAGCTAAACACCGGGAGTTTAGTAAAGTCGGCTACCCCAGATCAACTATGAATATTTTCAAAGCCACCCCCCCTCTTACCCGCTACTTCAAGTACGGGATCTCCTACTGGCACCATATCATTTTTTGGGTGATCTACTTTTTATTCAACACAATCCGATGGGGATTCTATTACGACGACTTCCTCTTTTCACTCAAGGGCAACCTGCTTGAATTTCCGATACACATCCTTATTTGCTACACCACGATATACTACCTGATCCCCCGATTTATTCCATCGAAAAGGTATTTTTCCTTCTTCGCGATAGTGATCGGCATGGTGATCGGCATGATGTACCTCAAATTCGAACTCACCTACCACCTCATCAGCAAGAACGTTTGGCCGGAAGGGCCGGAGTATACAGACACCCTCACCCCGAATTACCTTATCACCATTACGATGGGAGAGATCTACGTGCTATCTTTTGTCACCGCCATCAAGGTAACCATCGAATGGCTTAAAGAGAATCAGCGGGCCAAGGTACTGCAAAGAGAACAGTTGGAAACAGAACTGCTTTTTCTGAGGTCTCAGATCTCACCGCATTTTTTCTTCAACACCCTTAACAACATCTACTCATTGACCATGGAAAAGTCTGACAAGGCTCCCGAGGTGATCTTAAGGCTTTCAGACCTGATGCGGTATTTACTCTACCAGACCAAACACCACAAACAGCCCCTTAAACAGGAAATAGAATGCATTCACAATTACCTGGAACTGGAAAGGCTTCGTTATGGTGACCAAGTACAGGTTAAAATGAATGTAGAGGGCGATCCCGACAACAAGACCATTCCCCCGATGTTACTCATTTCTTTTGTAGAAAACAGCTTTAAACACGGGGCGGCAAAAAACCTTCAGAGAACAGATATTCATATCAATTTTCAGATCACGAAAAACGAGCTCCTCTTTAAGGTCACCAACACCCTGCCTCCTGAAAGGTCCAGATCATCAGGACGAAATAGCGAAGGTATAGGATTGAAAAATGTGAAAAAACGACTCGAACTAAGCTATACTCCCGGAACGTACGAATTAAACAATTGTATCAAAGACAAGGAATACAGCGTAACATTAAAAATACCGGCATGACGAAATTAAAATGTGTTATTATCGACGATGAGCCATTAGCCATTAATGTGATTCGAAACTACATTGCTGAAATAGATGCTCTGGAGGTCACCGCAACTTTTAACAGTGCTGTAAAGGCCGGTGAATATCTCCGGGAAAACCCGGTAGACCTGTTGTTTTTAGACATCAACCTGCCCATGCTCAGCGGCCTCAATCTACTCAAGGATTTTGACATTGAGCCTAAGGTTATCCTTATCACCGCCCACGAGCAGTACGCACTTGAAGGCTATGAATTGGATGTTACAGATTACCTGTTAAAGCCGGTAGCCTTTCCCCGCTTTGTAAAGGCCGTGAACAAGGCCAAGGAACTCATCGAAAAGGACCGAAGTAAGGAAAGCGCACCATCGTACGGAGACCGGAGTTTTCGCTTCATCAAGATCGACAAAAAGAAGCTTCAAAAGATCTACCTTGATGAGATCATTGTAGTGGAAAGCCTTAAAGACTACATTCGTATCATTACCGAAAAAGGACGCTATATTGTGCACCAGACCCTGAGTAGTTTCACCGAAGAGCTTCCCGAAAATCAGTTTATTCGCATTCACCGGTCGGTGACCGTTTCGCTTGAAAAGATCGAAGCCCTGGAAGGCAACAGTGTGGAAATAGGCGGCAAGCGCTACACGATCGGCCGCAGCTATCTCAACGAAGCGAAAAGCACCATTCTTCAGACAGAAGAAATAACGGAGACCGAATAGGAAATTGCCCGCAGGTCTTACCTAACCATATAAAAAAAGCCCCGAACATGGACCGGGGCTTTTTCTTTATTGCTTGTTCGTAGTATCCTTCTTCTTCTTTTTAAAGAGGTTGTTGAGCAGGTCTTTTGCCGTCTCTTTTACCGGGTCTGTCGCTGCAGAATCACCTTCCTTCTTAGCCTCTCCTCCGATCACCTGTTCTACCAATTTACCCAGCTCGCCTTTGCCTTTTTCTACCAGTTCTGCTTTCTTTTCTTCAGATAGCTGAGCGATAAAATTGGCTGTAGCCTTATCGAGATTAGTCGTGAACTTCGGATCTTTAATTCCGCCTCCAATAAGCACATCAACCGGGATCTTTCGGCTATCCAGGTCCTTGACCCCCACGGAGGAGGCCAGTTCAGAGACCTCGCTACCCAGGTAAGATGCCGGCATCTGAAGGGTAAGGGTATAATCCATAGCCCCATCGAATTCATGAGTCCCGCCAAGGGTCGCTTCCACCCCATTGAGGTTAAAGGCTACCGGTTGTAAAGTCACCTTACCGTCCTGAAATTCAAAAGAGCCTTTCAGGGCCTTTCCGCCCAGTTTTGATAGGTCCATGAACGACAAGGTACTGTTTAGCGACTGTACGAATCCCAGCTCACTTTGCTTCACCTCTTCTACCGTCAGGTTTCCGGCAAGGCCTCCCGTGAGTGAATTCAGCACGGGTAGCATATCACTACCAAGCAATCCCGATAATTGTATACTTCCGTTGAGTTCCCCTTCAAGGGCACGCGCCAGGGGCATTACACCCTTCAACACGTTCATATGTGCAAAAGCATCTGCAAGGTCAAATCCGGAAGCTTTGATATCCATTTGGTAATCGGGCTTATGGGTAGCTCCGTTGAGTTTTCCCTCCAAACCAATGCGACCTCCAAAGACCTCAGAGCTAAGCTCCCTGATCTCCAGATTCTGATCGGCAAGTTTCATGAACACCGAAGCGTTGTTTAGCGTAATATCATCATAAACCACCTCTTTCGCCTTACCCCTAATGGTGAGGTCCAGGTTGGCAGGCAACAAGGGCTCGTTTGCATTTTCATCTTCCCCGGCATCCTGCGTACCCTCTTGATCACCTCTGTCTGCAGGACCTGCCTCAGCAGCAGTCACATCTACCAGGTCAGCCACCTCAAGACGCCCTGATTCCATACGCAGGGTCCCTTTTACGACTCCCGTTTCTGATACCGCCTGCAGGTAATCGTCGATCTGCCCCTGCAATTGCAGGTCAGAATTTCCAGTGGTTAACCGGGACTCCTTCAGGGTCATCACACGATCATCCAGGGTCATGACAGCAGACGCCACCGTCACTTCCTTAGGCAGGTATGGTGTATTGAACTTCATCCCGGTAACTTCAATAGCACCGCGGTTCCTAATAGCCGCATAATCTTCTCTTTCTATGGCCGCCATATCAAATCCGGAGCTCATATCGAGTTTCAGTACCCCCTGCAGCCCCTGTAGGGTTTCGGCAGGCATGAGTTGGGCAAAGTTCTCCAGGTTGAGCACTCCGTGAGCATCGAGCTCGATCTTTGGCGACGCCCCCAGTGCCTCGGCTTTCATAACCATATCCATGCGGTCTCCTGCCAGCTTAAAATGCAGGGTATCCACCCTCAGGTAGGTATCCTCCACCCGTTCTGTGGTATTGGCCAACCTGCTTCTCAGGGTGATCTCTTCCATGGTCAATGGCATTTCGGCATATTTAAAAAAGGCCTTCTCTGCCTCCATAGCGATATCAAAACGAGGAATGCGCTCTTCGTGATACACCCCATTAACCTCCCCTTTTACAGTAAAGCGTCCGCCGGCGTTCACCCCTTCCAGGTCACCGGAATAAGCCTCGGGAATGAGGGATAAGAACCGTGTGAATTCTGTTGAAGGCGCAGTAAAACGGAGGTCTACGGCGATCTCGTCTCCGGGCATGGCCACCCCACCTTCAAAGATGAGTGGGAGCCTGTTGATATGGGCGGTATTGTCCTTAAAGTCGAATGTCATCGCCTCGAGGTCCATAGCAATAGCTGCCTCCCAGTCGATGTTATTCCTGTTCAGGTAAGTAGTCTCCCCGTTCACTACAGTAAGCAAGGCACTACTGTTGGTGCTCAGTACCGTGTTTTGCGCAGACAGATCTCCCTTCCCGCTATGGTAAAGACTATCCAGAGCAACCACTAGTGACTGCCCCCGGTCTTCATAAACGAGGGAGACATCTTCAAACTCATAGCGCTCCAGTCGAAGTCCCGTGGCAGGTGCAGCTTCAGCATTTGCCGTGTTTTGAACCCCATCCTGTTCCGTATCCGCCTTAGCTATATCGTAATTGGCACGACCTTCAGCATCAGTCACCAGATTCACCTGAGCCCTGCTCACTTTGAAATGAGAAATGGTATACGGATCTACCCCGGAGGCAAAAAGCGTTTTTAGCGGCATATCGAGGTCTATACGCTCCGCATAAAAGAGGGTGTCACCCTCAAAAGGAGCAATATTCACGACGCTTAATCCCTTTACCCCTAAAGCCATATTCGGAAAGCTACTAAGCAGGCTCAGGCGGGCATCTTCAAAATCAACACGGGCATTAACCTGTGCATTGATCTGTTCCTTCACAGACTTCGCGATCTTATCTTTAAAAAGAATGGGCAGCAATACAAGAGCTGAGATCAGTAAACTAAATGTCAACAACGCGATCCTAATGAACTTTTTCATATTCAGGGCTTAATTATTTTATAAGATGAAGTACCGTATCTATTCCAGGCCAAAACCAAGGTCGATCTCCTCGTTAGGTTTAAGGCCGAATGTCTTTCGCAGAATATACACAAAAAGATAGAGCAAGGGCGTATCCAGGGCGGCGATCATCACCTTAAAAATGAATCCGCTAACTACCAATCCGTAAAAACTGCTCCAGGGCAATACCCCAAAAACACACAACAAAAAGATAACGGTAAAGGTATCTATGAATTGTGATGAAAAGGTAGAGAAATTGTTACGGAGCCACAGGTATTTCCCTTTGGTAAGACGTTTCCAGAAGTGATAGATCCCAATATCGATATACTGAGCGAAGAGGTAGGCCATCATAGATGCCAGCACCGCCAGTGGCGAAAGGGAAAAAACGGTTTCGAATAACTCATTATTAACCGGCGACCAAGGATTGGCAGGCACCGCATCGGCCACAAAAATAATGGTCATAGAAAAGAGAGAAGCAAAGATCCCGGCGGTAACCACCTGGTTGGCCTTTTTCTGTCCGTAGATCTCAGAGATCAGATCGGTAATGAGAAAGGTGAGCGGATACGGCAATATGCCCACCGACAGTTCGAACAAGGGTGCTCCGAACAGGGTAGCATCTTCTCCAAAAGGATACCAGTAAAAGAACTTCTGGAAGATGAGATTAGAAACCACGAGGGAAGTAATGAACAAGGCTCCCAGGTAGAGATACACCTTAAAGGCAAGGCGCTTTTTCTTTATATCCATGGCGTGTTACTGTATTTTCAGTTCGTAAGGCAGTCTGGCCTGCACCCCCTTCATTCCCGCCATATGTTTTATTTTCATCATGAGCTGGTAGACCTCTTCTCCCAGTTCTTCTTTTAGCAGCTCTTCTTTGGTGTCAAAAAATCCGATTCCCAGGTCGCTCAGGGCATCGGCGAAATTAGATTCATATACGGGATAGTCTACCGTAACATAATCAGCGACTTCCACAAGCTGAGCGGCATAGGCCACTGCATCATCGAGAGACCCGAGCTCATCGACCAGTCCTTTTTCCCTGGCCTGAACTCCGCTCCACACCCTTCCCTGGGCAACTTCATTCACCTCCTCCGGGGTCATCCCGCGACCTTCGGCAACCACCTGCAAAAAGTGATTGTAATTCTCTTCTATGGATTCTTTAGAGTATTTCAGGAACGACTCAGAAGGCGCTTCGAACAAACTGTAAGCGGTAGAGTTCTTATTGGTATTTACCTGCTCAGCATTGATCCCCCATTTGGCCGCGAGCTCACGAACGTTGGGAATAGTCGCAAAAACACCGATCGACCCGGTAATGGTCGTAGGCTCTGCAAAGATCCTGTCTCCGGCAGCAGCAATATAATAACCGCCTGAAGCCGCATAATTCCCCATGGAGATCACCACGGGCTTCACTTTTTGGGTCACCTCAACCTCTCTCCAGATCAGATCTGAGGTCAGGGCGAGTCCGCCGGGAGAATTTACGCGAAGTACGATGGCCTTTACCCTGCTGTCTTCCCTGGCATCCTGCAGGGACTCGTACATAATACCCTGGGCGATCATATCGTTAGATCCTTTACCGTAACCAATATCTCCCTGGGCATAGACCACCGCAATACGGTCGCCTGTTTTCGAGCGTAGTCGCGCTGTAGATTCGGCATAATCTTCCAGATCGATGGTGCGAATATCATCATCGGTATCGAGGCCCATGGTGGTTTTCAGCAGGTTCTTGTACTCATCGGCATAGAGCACCCCATCGGTAAGTCCGTTCTCTGCCGCCATAAACGGTGTCCTGGCAGCTAAATTATCGGCATAGGTGTTGAGCGTTTTCACAGGGATCCCTCGGCTATTGGAAATATCCTCCAGGTACACCGACCAAAGTCCCTCCAAAAGCTCACTGATCTGTTTGCGGTTCTCATTGCTCATCGCATTCCCCAGGAAGGGTTCTACGGCACTCTTATACTTACCATGCCTTACCACTTCCATTCTCAAACCACTTTTTTCCTGGAAATCCCCAAAAAAAAGCACTTCAGACGACAAGCCGCGAAAATCGAAGATCCCCTGCGGATTGAGAAAAACAGAGTCGGCTACAGAAGCCATCCAATAATCCTTTTGCGTATAGAGATCGGCATAGGCATAGATAAACTTCCCCGACTCCTTAAAGCGTTGCAACGCCTTTCTCAAGGTCTGGGTAGTAGCACTCCCCGACTGTATCATAGAATTTTCAATAGTGATCCCCTTAATGCGATCATCGGTAGCAGCGTGATCAATGGCGCGAACCAGATGATTCAAGCCGATGTATTCCTCGAACTCAAAATCCAGGTCATCAATACGGTACTGTCCGCCGTAATCCGGCACGACTCCTTGCAGGGATATACGTAATACCGAATTGTCCTTAACGCGAACAACAGGTTCGGCACCCGCAGTAGCAGCGGTCATGATCAAAAGAAAGAACATGAAGATAATGCCCAGGGCGATAAGCGTTCCCAGAATAGAAGCAAGAAGGTTTCTCAGAAAATTCATAGATAAAAGTTGATTAACAGATCGGTAAACGACTACACGTCATGTTAAAAGCCTGTCTAAGGAAGCATTTTTTTATTAACATGAATAACAAAGATAAACTTTTGTAGATTTCTTTTAGTTACTTTGCCCCCGATGATGAAGCAGTTAAAGAAGGCATACATTTCATTGGGCAGTAACACCGGAAACAAGCTGTCAAACCTCCAGCAAGCGGTAGCCCTTATCAATGAGCGCGCCGGGGAAGTAACCAGCGTTTCTCCAGTTTACCAAACGCCGGCATGGGGTTTTGAAAGTGACGATTTCTTCAATGCATGTATCGCTATCGATACCGAACTACACCCTCAGGAGCTCCTGGAAGTGCTGCTCCATACCGAAAGGCAATTGGGAAGGATTCGCTCTGAACAGGAAGGCTACCAACCCCGAAGCATCGATCTCGATATCCTTTTCTACGACGGGGCAGTGATCGACGAACCGGACCTTAAGATCCCTCATCCACATATTCAAAACAGGAAATTCGTATTGCGGCCATTAGCCGATATCGCTCCCGACATAGTGCACCCCATCCTGGGAAAAACGGTGAATGCACTGCTGGAAATCTGCGAAGACCAAAGCGAATTGCAACACACCCGCTGGAGTCTCAAAAAAGGCATCAACGACTTCAGCAGTTTTAATTACGTAGCCATCGAAGGGAATATCGGGGCGGGTAAAACAACCCTGGCCACCAAACTGTCAGAAGATTTCAATGGCAAACTCCTCCTTGAGCAGTTCGCAGACAATCCCTTTCTGCCCAAATTCTACGAAGACAACGAGCGCTATGCATTTCCTTTAGAAATGAGCTTCCTCGCAGAGCGTTACCAGCAATTCCTGAACGACAGCTCACAAAAAGACCTGTTTCGCTCGTTCATGGTAAGCGATTACGACATCTATAAATCCCTCATTTTTGCCCGGGTTACCCTGCAGGATGAAGAGTTCAAATTATACCGCAGGTTATTCAACCTCATGTACAAGGATGTAGCCAAACCCGACATCTACGTATACCTGTACCAGAGTACCGAACGACTGTTGGAAAACATCAAAAAACGCGGAAGAAGTTACGAGCAGGAGATCCCTGCCGACTACCTGAGAAATATCAACAGGGCCTACCTGGATTTTATCAAAACCCAGCCTGAACTAAACGCCCTGGTGATCGATATCACCGAAATGGATTTCGTCAAAAACCCTCAGGACTACCAGTTTATTATCGATAAAATACACGATCATCAGGTCAAGGTGTAAGTTAACTCTATTTTGTAGGATTTTCTTGGATTTTACCTGAAGGATCTTTTAATTAGGCGTCCATTAGCAATTAAGACACCAGCGAACTTTACTTAATAATCACCCACTAAGCCCGTTCTTGCGGGCTTTTTTATGCGCATTTCAGATCGCTTAGGGATTGTGCTAATGTCATCTTAAATTTATCCTTACCGCTGTGGCCCTCACCTATAGAGCAGGTTGAGTTCAAGGCTAAAGCGCCTTGAGTTTAGCGAAGAGATCCCAGAGTACTACCCCGGCACTTACAGAGATGTTCAGGGAATGTTTGGTACCGTGTTGCGGAATTTCGATCACTCCGTCACAGGCACTTACCACCTTTTGCTGCACCCCTTTTACTTCGTTCCCAAAAACAAGGGCATAGGTCTTTCCGGCTTCTGGCGAAAAGGCATCGAGCATCACGGCATTTTCTGCCTGCTCCACCGCCAGGGTAACCACCCCTTGCTCCTTAAGGTCATTTACCACCTCCAGGCAGTCTTCACGATAAGACCAGTCGACACTTTCGGTAGCTCCCAGGGCAGTTTTATGAATATCCTTATGCGGTGGGGTTGCGGTAATACCGCAGAGCACGATCTCTTTAACAAGGAAGGCATCGCTACTGCGAAATACAGACCCGATATTATTGAGGCTTCGTATGTTATCGAGCACTACGATCACGGGCATTTTCTCGGCATTCTTAAATTCTTCCACTCCCAGCCTGTTGAGCTCGCTGTTCTTTAATTTTCGCATTCCGCCATAATTTTACTGCAAAAGTAACCCTCCCGGAGCAGAAAATAAAAATTCACGCACACACCTTTATCAGCAAGCCTTCAAAAGAAAAAATAATCAACATAAGGTGTTTATAAACAATGGAGGGTCCTCCCGAAAACCAGTCAAAAAAATGTATTTTTGAGGTTCAGCAAAAAGTATTGTGTTTTGGCAAAATCGGGAAAGAAAGCAACACCTTTAATGAAGCAGTACAACAGTATCAAGGCCAAGTATCCGGACGCCATGCTACTGTTTAGAGTGGGTGATTTTTACGAAACATTCGGGGAAGACGCCGTCAAGGCCGCCAAGATCCTTGGCATTGTACTTACCCAAAGAAATAACGGTAGCGACCGCACCGAACTGGCCGGTTTCCCCCACCATTCCCTGCACACCTACCTGCCAAAACTGGTTAAGGCCGGCGAGCGGGTGGCCATTTGCGACCAGCTTGAAGATCCCAAGCAAACCAAGACCATCGTAAAGCGTGGGGTCACCGAACTGGTAACTCCGGGGGTAGCCCTTAACGACGACATCCTTCGTTCTAAATCGAACAACTTTCTCTGCGCTATTCACTATGGAAAGAAAGGTTTGGGTATCGCATTTCTCGATGTATCTACGGGGGAGTTCCTCACCGCCCAGGGTAATGAAGAGCACATTGACAAATTGCTTCAGAACTTTCATCCGAGCGAGGTATTGGTTTCCAAGAAACACAAAAAGACCTTTCTCGACACCTATCAAAAGGAATATCACAGCTTTTTTATGGAAGACTGGGTGTACCAGGAAGACTATGCCCATGAGACCCTGAACAAGCATTTTAAAACGAGTTCCCTTAAAGGGTTCGGGGTCGACCACCTCGAAGAGGGGATCATCGCTGCCGGTGCTGCCCTGCACTACCTTAGCGAAACCCAGCACCATCAGCTCGACCATATTAACGCCATTACCCGTATTGCCCAGGAAGCATACGTCTGGATGGACCGCTTCACCATTCGCAACCTGGAGCTTTACCAGAGCACTCAGCAACAAGGGGTTACCCTGCTGGATATTATAGACAAGACTATCTCCCCCATGGGTGGAAGGCTCATGAAGCGCTGGATGGCACTACCGCTAAAGAGCACTGCCGTGATCGCCGAACGCCAGGAGGTGGTTACCCACCTTACTGAAGAAGCTATGCTACTCGATAAGGTCGTGCATCAGATCAAGCAGCTCAGCGATATCGAGCGACTCATCTCTAAGGTCGCAACAGGAAAGATCAATCCGCGGGAAGTGATCCAGTTAAAGAACTCCCTGGAAGCCATTGTACCTTTAAGACAGCTGTCCATAAACAGTAGTAACGAAGCCCTGAAGCAGCTGGGAGAAAAGATCAACGAGTGCGAAGCCCTGAGACAACGCATCAAGGAAGTACTTAACGAAGAAGCCCCGGTAAACATCAACAAGGGCAATGCCATTGCTGAGGGGTATTCTGAAGAGCTCGACGAATTACGAAGCATCGCCTTTTCAGGAAAAGACTACCTGGACGCCATGCTCGAGCGCGAATCTGAAGCTACAGGCATCACCTCGCTCAAGATCGCCAGCAACAATGTTTTCGGGTATTACATCGAGGTGCGCAACACCCATAAGGACAAGGTACCGGAAGGCTGGATCAGGAAACAAACCCTGGTCAATGCCGAGCGTTATATTACTGAAGAGCTCAAAGAATACGAGGCCAAGATCCTCGGTGCCGAAGAAAAGATCGGTGTTCTGGAGCAGCAGCTATTCACCCAGCTGGTCGTATGGATGCACGAGCACATCGGGGCAGTACAACAAAATGCTGCCATGGTAGCCCGATTAGACTGCCTTGCCGGCCTGGCCGTTCTGGCAAAAGAAAATAATTATGTGCGTCCACAGATCAACGAAAGCTGCGATCTGAACATCAAAGAAGGGCGTCACCCGGTGATCGAAAAACAACTCCCGCCGGGAGAACCTTATATCGCCAACGACGTATCGCTTAACCGCGACACCCAACAGCTCATTATGATCACAGGTCCGAACATGAGTGGTAAGTCGGCTATTCTCCGACAAACCGCCCTGATCGTACTCATGGCACAGATGGGCAGTTTTGTACCGGCAAGCGCTGCAGAGATCGGGATCGTAGATAAGATCTTTACAAGGGTTGGTGCCAGTGATAATATCTCTATGGGCGAATCGACCTTTATGGTCGAAATGAACGAGACCGCTTCGATCCTGAACAATATCAGTGAGCGCAGCCTGGTATTGCTCGATGAGATCGGAAGGGGTACGAGCACTTACGACGGGATCTCTATTGCATGGGCTATTGCAGAGTACCTGCACGAACACCCATCTAGAGCCAAGACGCTTTTCGCCACCCACTACCACGAGCTCAACGAGATGACCGAGACCTTTGAGCGCATCAAGAATTACAATGTATCTGTAAAAGAGCTCAAGGACAATGTACTCTTTTTAAGAAAGCTGGTTCCCGGTGGCAGTGAGCACAGTTTTGGTATTCATGTGGCCCGTATGGCCGGGATGCCCAACCAGGTGATCTCAAGGGCCAATAAGATCCTGGCCAAACTGGAGAAGTCGCACAGTAGCGAAGAACTCACCAGTAAGTTACAGGATGCCAGGGACGAAATGCAGCTGAGTTTTTTCAATTTAGACGACCCTTTACTGGAGGAGATCAAGGAAGAGATCCTGCACACCGATATCGATACCCTGACCCCAGTTGAAGCCTTAATGAAGCTCAATGAGATCAAGCGCATGTTGGTAAAGAAAAAATCGGGCGTGGCAGAAGCATAGTACCGACCGGAAAACATTCTTTTTGACAAAAAATACTTTGCGTTTTACAGAATTGTATTAAATTTGCGTCCGCAATAAGCTACGAATTACAGCTTATTGAACGTTCATTAGATCATGCGAAAATAGCTCAGTTGGTAGAGCGCAACCTTGCCAAGGTTGAGGTCGCGGGTTCGAATCCCGTTTTTCGCTCAAAAGTCCTATAAAAATACGGGGTTGCATCGACCGCGTATTTTTTTTACCGATGCGAAAGCAGCTCGAGTGGTGGAATTGGTAGACACGTTGGACTTAAAATCCAATGGACAGTAATGTCCGTGCGGGTTCAAGTCCCGCCTCGAGTACAGATGCATAAAAAGCCGAAACTGTCGTTTCGGCTTTTTTGTTTTCAGGAGCTCGTCAAAAACTTGTGTTTGTAAGGGTGACTGGAAACAAAAAAGGAGCAGCCTGCAAAGGTTGCGGCTTTTTTATACTCAAGATGACGTTTCCGGGACTCGCTGAGCGCATGCGAAGCAAATCCCGCTATCCCGGTGATACAGTGATGCGGTGATGCAGTGATGTGGCGACACAGAAAATAGAAGAACCTGCAAAGGTTGCAGCTTTTTATGCCCAAGATGACATGACGTTCACCGAACTTAGTGAACCCTAAACCATCTATTGCCCCATCTTTACTCTTTACTCTTTACTCATACCCCCTTTAATCTTTCAAAGACTGCATATCGATCACAAAGCGGTACTTAACATCGCCCTTCATCACGCGATCCCAGGCCTGGTTGATATCCTGGATGTTGATCATTTCGATATCTGAAACGATATTGTGCTCGGCACAGAAGTCCAGCATTTCCTGGGTTTCCTTGATCCCTCCAATGAGCGAACCGGCAATATGTTTTCTACCAAAGACCAGTCCCATACTGTGCAGGTCTACAGGCGTAGCCCCCAACAACACCATGGTCTTCTCATTTTTTAGCAACGGCATATACGGATTAAGATCATGAGCCACAGGAACTGTATTGAGCAGGAAATCGAAGCTTCCGGCATGGGCCTGCATTTGTTCAGGATCTTTAGATACCAACACCTCTTTTGCCCCCAGGCGCTTCGCATCCTCCCCTTTTTCGGGCGAGGTGGTGATCATGACGGTGTGTGCCCCCATGGCCGATGCAAACTTCACCCCCATATGTCCGAGTCCGCCAAGGCCGATCACCCCCACTTTCATTCCGGGTCCTATCCCCCAGTGCCTTAAGGGCGAATAGGTCGTGATCCCTGCACACAACAGCGGCGGCACTCCTTTGATATCGAGCTTATCGGATACTTTAAGAACAAAATGACTATCTACAACGATCTGTGTAGCATACCCTCCATGGGTTACTCCTCCCATTACAGGGTCGGGACTGGCATAGGTCATGACCATATTCGGGCAAAACTGTTCCAGGCCGTCCTTACAAGAGTCGCATTGCTTACAGGAGTCGACCATACACCCCACTGCTACGAGCTCACCTTTTTTGAACTGACTTACTTCAGATCCGACCTCGGTAACCCGCCCTAAGATCTCGTGGCCGGGTACCACCGGGTATTGTGACATCCCCCAGTCGTTATGAGCTGTGTGGATATCAGAGTGACAAACGCCACAGTAATCGATCTCGATCTTTACATCATTAGCTCCCACCTCCCGGCGATCAAAGTCAAAAGGTTTGATCTCATCTGTTGGAGAATAGGCCGCATATCCCTTGGTATTTGGCATAATTTCTAAGTTTTATTGTGGTTAAACATTGTTGACCTTTAATAGAAGCAGGGGAAGGAAGCACATGGCAAACGAAGGACGTTGAAATTACCAATTAAATTCCTGGTATCAAACAAAATACAGCATCTAAATCACTGAAATACAGCATATTTAACAGTGACCCATCCTTCAGCCTATCGCTTCAAGCATACGAACGGTTCTCTTTTTAAGTTTTCAATGGAAAAGGAAGCTTTACGAAGAAAATAAATTGCTACTTTTAAAAAAAAGAAACCCTAATCCCATTAACCTAATTCAAGACATTATGCACCTTAAAAATCTGATCGCTCTTTTTCTCCTTTTTTCGGGAACCTTTCTTTTCGCACAGGACGCGAAACAGGAGATCGCCAGTGAATTTACTGCATATCAGGATGCGATCGCATCAGGAGAATTCGAAACAGCCATGGAGTATGTCACTCCCGACTTCTTCAATATCTACCCTAAGAAAGAGATCATCACCCTGATGGAGCAGACCTTTAACAATCCCGATATCACCTTCGAGATCAAAGACATGAAGATCGAAAATATCGAAGACGCCCAGGAGATCGACGGGAAACATTATGTGCTTCTCTCCTACTCGAATTTGATGAATATGAAGTTCGCTCCCACCGAAGGAGAAAGTGAAGAAAACAAGAAATCCAGAATAGGGATGACCCGCATCTCCCTGGAGCAAACCTTTGGATCGAACAATGTATCTTACGATCCGTCAACCGACTTTTTCGGGGTCAGAGCCTCCAAATCGGTTTACGCTATTTCTGAGAACGGCAAGACCAACTGGAAGTTTTTGGTGGTAGAAAAAGGCCAGGAAGAGACCCTTCGAAGGTTACTACCGCACCAATTGGTGAACAAAATGTGATCACGACGGTGACGCCTTACCATACAAAAGATCCGACACCCTCCAGCTTAAGGAGTACGTATCGGATCTTTTTTTTATCCTTTCGTTACTGCCAGTTACAGTGATCTAGCAACACCCGGAACCGGGAACACAGCTACCGGATGTGGCGGTGAGCTCCGAAAGCTTCACCTTAGGCTTGGCTTCAGGAATACCACAATTATCTTTTGCCAGGCAATCGGTTTGTGTAGGCACTAATACAAAATGCTTACCGTTAAAATCAAGATTATAGACCTCAATGGTATTTCCCTGATACTCTACTTCCACCTCATGATCATCCAGCAATAAATGCTTTTCAGAAACGGCGATGATATCCTTCAGCTTTGTAGCCTGAAGCCTGTGATCGTAATCATCGGCCGTAAATAGTTGAAAATTGATCACGGTCTCTTTCCTTAAGGTCCCGCCGCAATCAATAAAACGCCTTTGCACCTCTCCGATCTCGGTAACGTGAAAATGCGGTGGCACCACACTTCCATCAGGCAATTCAAAATACAAGGCTTCAAGCCCTGATAAGGCTTCTTTTACTTCTGATAATTTCATACTTGAACGTTTTTATTAAATAATTGATGAATTACAATTTGCTACGGGCGCTTCGATGGCCCCTGTTAGTTTCCGAAGGTAGTCCATGACCATATGCCACCGATCATTGTCAATACAATAACAGATATTCTTCCCGGATATCTCCCCCTTGATAAGCCCCACCCTTTTGAGTTCTGAAAGGTGACGCGATACCGTGGGCTGCGCCAAAGGCACACTTCCTACGACATCGTTACATATACACGACGGACTCTCCGCCAGGAATTCCATGATCGCCAAGCGGGCAGGATGCCCCAGAACTTTCAGAACTTCGGCCATATCCAGGGTCATTTCTCTGAAACCTTCTTTTTTTGTTATTCCCATATTGCAATATTACAATATGATTTTTGAATGAACGTTACATTATGATAAAAAAACATTCATATCCTTAAAGGAAAACAGAACCGGGGTATAAATAGCCATCTTGGATGGTGAGAAGCAAAGCAACGGACGACTTATCCCGAGCTTCCAAATACCATTGCGCAATGCCATTGATTCCATAATACATCCAGAAATGAACACATCCCTTCTTCATGACATCAGTTAAAAAAAAGATCCCGAAGCAATACGCCCCGGGAACTCTTCTAAGATGATTATGTACTGACCTTACTGCCGTGCCTTTTTTATAAATTCATCCACGACATTAGACATATCAAAAGATTTCCCCCCCTGTACCGGCGGATAGTCAGCCAGCGACTGAAGATGCGCCCCCATGAGCTCCCCCATCGGCTGAATAAGCCAGGAAACCTTCTGCAAGAGGTGACCATAAGAATCGGTAGAGTCATAGCTCTCATAGGGATCCATACGAATATTGAATACCAGCGGAACCGTGCGGGGTATCACATTCGCATAATAATCCTCTTTGGTAGAGAAGTGGAATTTCCATGGACCCATTCGAACGGCGGTTAGTTTACTTTCGTAATAATGAAATATATGGTTCCTATTGGAATGGTCTTGTTTTCCCATCCAGTAATCCAGGTTATTTACCCCGTCAATGAATTGATTTTTTTCTTTCATCACCTGTTCGACAACATTCTCAACTCCTGCCGCCACGGCCAGGGTCGTAAACAGATCCTGATGTCCCTGAATACCATTAAGTGCGGTTCCTGCAGGAATATTTCCGGGCCATCTCACCATACAAGGCACCCTCACCCCTCCTTCATAGGTAGTCATTTTTTCACCCCGAAAAGGTGTAGTTCCCCCATGTGGCCATGAGGCGTGCTCAGGTCCATTATCTGTTGAGTAAAGGACGATCGTATTCTCGGCAAGCCCCATTTCATCCAGCCAGTCCAATACATATCCTATATCGTCGTCATGCTGCAACATCCCGGCTCCGTAATAATCAGATTCGCTGGTGTATTTCTCCACTTTTTTAAGCCACTCTTCATGGATACGGGTATACAGGTGCATCCTTGAAGTGTTCAACCATACAAAGAAGGGTTCATCATCATCCTTTGCCCGTTTCATAAAATCTACTGCTTTCGGAATAACTTCTTCCCTATCGAATTCCTTCATACGTTCCTGTGTTAAGGGTCCGGTATCGGTAATGCGCTGCTTTCCTACTTTTCCAAAACGAGGATCTTCAGTATTATCAACTTTATCCGTTGCAAAAGAGTGGATCACCCCACGGGTACCGAATTTCTTTTCGTAATCTTCCAGATTTCCGGAGTAAGCTTTCCCGAAATTCTGATAATCCCTTTGCTCTGCCTCTTCCTGGGTATTCAGGTGATAGAGGTTTCCAAAAAATTCATCAAAACCATGTACGGTGGGCAGGTGTTCGTTACGATCACCGAGATGGTTCTTACCAAAATGCCCTGTAGCATACCCCTCCGCCTTTAGCACTTCCGCCAGGCTTGGCGACGCTGCCTGAAGTCCGAGGGCATCTCCCGGCTGCCCCACTGTAGTCATTCCCGAACGAATGGGATACTGACCGGTAATAAAAGCGGCACGTCCTGCAGTACAAGAAGGCTGAGCGTAATGGTCGGTAAACAGGACTCCTTCTTCTGCGATTCGGTCTATATTTGGGGTCGTATACGCCATTACACCTTGTTCATAACAACTCAGGTTTGACCAGCCAATATCGTCACCCCAGATCACCAGGATATTAGGACGGTTATTTTTTTGAGCATGTACTGTGTAACTTACTGCCAGCAGGACGTAAGTCATAAAAAGTATTCTCACATTTTTCATAAGACATTGGTTGAATGGTTAATGCTAAATTATATCAGATTAGCTACCGCAGGAAGAAGAACACGGATGGATGAGAGGGGGAAGTTGACCCCAATATATTGTATTTCAGCCCTTTAAACCTGTTACGAGAATGTTAAAATCTATAAAAACAACTAAAGCCTGAAACACTGGTGTTCAAGTAAAGAGGCTGCCGTAGCAGCAAATAGAATAATTCGAAAAGTCGTGAATTTACGTTGGTAGGAACAGTGGAATCCCAGAAAAACTAAAGCTCCCCAAATAATCCGGGCATGCGCTTTTCCATCTCAGTAGCGACCATTTGAGCATTAGCATCACCTTTATGCAAGTGAGCGACGATACTTTGATAACTCCCGGCATCCATATCCTGGCTCAGCTTAAACACATGATCAAGGCTTTCTACCTTCACCTCAAATGCGATAATATACTTCAGCAGGCGTTGTACATATTGAGGATCGAGATTCCTGAATACTGTAGGCGAATGATGGTTACCCTTTTCAAAATGCAGGGTAGTCTTTTGCATGATGGCCCTCAGGCCTGCCTCACCCAAAAAGCGTATGCTCCCTTTCGCCTGCACGCTCATAAAATTCCAGGTCGACGCACTTCTCTCCTTAGCATACCAGGTAGCACTTACATAACTTTGAGGGCCAGTGAACACCAGCATGACCTTAGGATTCTCTTGAAAGGCCTTGTGATGTTCTGATCCCCTGATCATATGTCCGCGCAGATAGAGCGAACCATCGGCTTCTTTTTCCAGGAGCACAGGCACCTGGGTGGCAACAGGGTCGAACTTCTTATTACACCCTGAGAGCAAGGCCAGAGGGTGGGCAGCAATAAATTGGTGGATAGCCTCAGGGGTATGGTCTTTATAGTCCGCATGATCGTACATAGTGCTCAAATTCTGTAAAGTTCAGGACCAAGGTAGTTCATAAATTATAATTAAGCATAGAAACATAAGGGCTTGCGGTAGTTCATATAAGATTACGCACCACTCGGCTATAGAACAAGACAAAGGCAAGGAGCATCGCCTATATTTGATACGGATAACCATTTTATTTAAGGCTCATCATGCGCTTCATTACGTATATCATACTCCCCTTGCTACTCGCGACCACAGCCTGTAAGCAAAATAAAGACCAGGCGCTTTCGGGCACAGCGGATGCATCTGAAGACCCAATCGCCATTCCTGCCCCTCCGAAAAATATGATATACATCCCGGGTGGTACCTTCACCATGGGGGCGCGTGATAACGATAGCCAGGCATGGCCTCATGAAAAACCCTCCCATCCCGTAAAAGTCTCACCCTTTTATATCGATAAGACCGAAGTAACCAATGCGCAATTCGCCGCCTTTGTAGCAGCAACCGGGTACCTTACCATTGCTGAACGCGCCATCGATTGGGAAGAAATAAAGAGTCAGCTCCCACCGGGAGCACCCAAACCTCACGATTCGGTGTTACAGCCCGGATCACTGGTATTCAAACAACCCGAACAACCTGTAACCGATCTGAGGAACTACTCCCAATGGTGGGAATGGAAGGTAGGCGCCAATTGGCAACACCCTAAGGGCCCCGGAAGCTCTATAGAAGGCCTGGAAGATCACCCTGTAGTTCACATTGCCTATGAAGATGCGATAGCCTATTGTAATTGGGCCGGACGCCGACTCCCGACGGAAGCCGAATGGGAATTCGCCGCAATGGGCACCCTGAACAAACCGGTTTATCCGTGGGGCGATGAGCGTAGTATCCTGGAACAGAACACCAACAGTTGGACAGGAAAATTCCCCATGTCTAACGACCTGGAAGACGGCTACCTCACCACCGCACCGGTGGGCACATATCCTCCTAACGGCTATGGCTTATACGATATGGCCGGTAACGTTTGGGAGTGGACATCCGACTGGTATGACCCCCGGTATTACAATACCTTATTGCAACAAGGTATTGCCGAAGATCCTAAGGGAGCATCCCGACCTTACAACCCCGCAGACCCCTATGTACAGCAAAGAGTGGTCAAAGGCGGTTCGTTCTTATGCAGCGACAGCTACTGCGCCAGCTACCGCGTATCATCGCGAATGGCTACCAATCTCGACTCCGGCCAGGAACACCTGGGATTCAGAACGGTACTCGATGTAAAAAAATAATGTCAGGCAGAGATCTATGCGATGCTGTAAGGAAGTGCTATTTTTTACTACTACGGGTTAAAACATATACGATATGACGAACACCCCTATAGAAACCCTGTTGTTTTCAGAAAAGCGTTGTGGTATCTGCCAGGTACTCAAGCCTAAATTACGAGAGCTCATGAGTGATTTTCCAGATATTGCCCACCGGGAGATCGATGCCTCAGAGGCACCTGAATTCGCAGCCCAACACACAGTGTTTAGCGCACCAACACTCATTATTATGGCCGAGGGAAAGGAATATCGTCGTTATCACGGATCCTTCTCGGTATTTACCGTGCAGGACGACCTGGAACGATTACGCTCCCTGATGCAATAAATAAAAAGGTCCGGTGTACTAACAGCACACCGGACCTTTTTTTACTAACTAACTTAAAAAACAAACTATTACTTCCCTGAGCGGGAAATCAATTCTGCAAGTTCTTTGGTCTTTTGATGGATACGCATCTCGAGGTAGCAGGCCTCCAGACTTTCAGCCGGAACCTTGTTACATTCGGTAAGCTCCCTGTATTCCTTGATCATATTCGCTAATCTGGACGACAGTTTACCTACCCTGAATTCTACCACCTTTTGCTCGCCCCTGGACTTGAGACGAAGCAAAGCTTCCTGATGCTCTTTGCTTTTGAGTGATTTTTTCATGGGGGTTAGTTTTGATCGAAAGCATAAGTACTTTCAATGGTTGATTAATTTCCTTTTAAATGCAATTTCTATTTAATGTAAGATAAATATTTGAATTTTAATAATTTATCCGTTAAAAGCACTATTCCATAACCTCAGACCTGTATTGTTCACCTTCAGGCAACCTTTACTAAAGATAGTTTTAACAAGACGCCTACTCCAGTCTGATCAAGTACAAACACCTATGAAAAGGCCGGTTTACGCGGGGATCGATCGCGGCAAATTGCCGAACAAGACAGCAGGCTTTGAATGATCAGAACAGGGTACTATCACACTCCATTTCAAGATAGGTCTCATTAATTATGGCTTCTATCTCGTGCTCTTCAAGAAATAAAAAGAAATCACTGCTCTCGCTCAACTCATGGAGCAATGCATGGCAGATCAGTTTTGACCTTCCCAGGCTTTCGCTAACGAACTGGTCTCCCGAAGACATTACGGGAATACCTGTTATCTGCAGGTCGCGCCGGAGATTTTTCAGAAAGGTCTTCTTACAGATGGTTTTCAGAACTTCCTTTTTCATATGGGTAGCAATTTTCAAAAATCGATTGGTTGATTCAAAATTATAGATTCCAATCTACGAAAACGTTTTCGTAATATCATCTTCGTTTAAATGCAGAAAATATCCTGTAACGGTAAAAATTACAAGATTACGGGAAAAGGATCTTCCGACCTCGCCTATGAAAATTGGAAAAAACAGGAAGTAAAAGCAAGAGAAAAAATTGAAAAGGGTATAAACAAAAAAAGCCTTCCCATTAAGGAAAGCCTTTCATTGGTTTAACTACTAAACCAAGACCGCGCCGCAGCGCAATCAAACAACACAACTAATCTTTAACTTGCCAAAAAAAGCCTCATTTTACTGAGGCTTTTCGGGCTTCCGCCTCTGCGGATTGTTGGCGGTCTGGACGGGACTCGAACCCGCGACCCCATGCGTGACAGGCATGTATTCTAACCAACTGAACTACCAGACCTTTCGTGATTGCGGTTGCAAATATACACCCGTTTTTGAATACCACAAACGTTTTGAAGAAAAAAATGAAACTTTTTTCTTCCCTCTCAGGCAAACATTTGTCTTTCAACTAAATATGAAAGCATAATTTTTTGAAGATCTTTTGCCGTATCGGCTTCCACGTACTTGATCTTGTACTGGGCGCACTTCATTTTAAGTGCAGCAAAGAACGCTTCGACCTTCTCTGTATAGGCTTCCCTGATATTTTCGGCAAAGAGATCGAGGGTCTCTCCCGTCTCGATATCGGTAAATCTTCTCGGGGCATTATCAAAATTAAAAGCCACTTCCTTGTCTTTATCGACCACATGAAAAAGGATCACTTCGTGCTTATTGTACTTCAGGTGCCTTAAGGCATCGAACAAAGCCTCCCTGTCTGTTTCCACCTGGAGCATATCGGTAAAAAGAAAGATCATGCTTCTGCGGTGTATCTTTTCGGCAATATGATGCAAATAGGTATAGGTCTTTGTGCCCTGCCCCGGAAGTCGTGGCTCCGACAGTTCCTCAAGGTGGGCCATAAGCTTGTGATAGTGGCGTTCACTACCCCGCTCCGGGGTATAAAGCTCGTAGGTGTCAGAGAACACACTCAATCCCACTGCGTCTCTTTGCCGCTTGAACAACTGCATAAGACAGGCAGCAGCAAGAACTGAGAATCCGATCTTATTAAGGTTGGCAATAGTTTGCTGTTTGACCGGCGGATAATGCATGGACGAAGAGTTATCGATGATCAGATGGCACCGCAAATTGGTCTCCTCCTCGTACTTTCGCGAGTAGAGCTTATCGGTTTTCGCAAAGAGCTTCCAGTCGATATGGCGTGTACTCTCTCCCTGGTTGTAGATCTTGTGTTCTGCAAATTCGGAGGAAAATCCGTGAAACGGACTCTTATGCAGTCCGCTAATAAATCCTTCCACCACTTGTCTTGCAAGCAGTTCCAGGTTCGAAAAAAGTTGCACCTGCTGCAATTCTTCCCGTATGTTCATCGTATTACTCATGGGCTCTTGATTTAGCTTCCATTGGTCTTAAGCAGTAATAAATAAAAGCATTTACAGGCACTTCAACACCATACTTCTCAGCTTCCCTGACCACGTAGCCATTAAAATCGTGTAATTCTGAAGGCCTTCCGGCCATCAGGTCGCGTTGCACTGAGGCAGTCGAATGATACTTCTGGGCATCAATAGCCCGAAAAGCGTTCTCGAGGTCCTTTTCGGTAAGTCCCACCCCCTTATGTTTAGCCAATTCAAGGATCTCTTTTCCTGAAGTTTCCATGAGCGCTCTGATATGCTCATCGGCACGCATGACCCCGATCTCCTGACGGGTAATTGCTCCCATACCGGAGATCATACAGATAAAAAGAAATTTACGCCATACCGCGAGTTGAATATCGTCTGAAAGTATCACATCGATACCGGCCGAACGAAATACCCCTTCAAGAGCAATGGCCCTCTCGGTGCGCTCCCCGTTCACCTCCCCGAAGATCACCTGCGGGTGAAAGGCAAAATGATCGATAATGCCGGGGCCGTCGATCTTAGAGATCACCTTACACAAACCGCCCAGCACCTGCCCGGGATCGAGATGCCCGGTGAGTTTCTCCACACTCTCTACCCCGTTCTGCAAGGGCAAAACGAGTGTATTACTTTTTATGCGACCTGCTAATTGTTGCGCAACCTCTTCCAGTTGCCAGGACTTGGTACACACCAGCACCAGGTCGGGTGCATCGATGGTATCTAAAGTCTCATGTACCTTGTAGGGAAATGCTCTGAAATCCCCATCAATACTTTTCACTTCCAGTCCGTTCTCCCTTATGGCCTTCCCGTGGGTTCCGCGAGCCACGAATTCGACCCGGTGATCGGTAAGGGCAAGCCGGCCTCCAAAGTAGCCTCCAACGCCACCTATACCAACCACAATAATTTGCATGAGTTTACGGTTATGAGATTATAGTGATTAAATTTACTTTATTACTTTTACACATCCAATTTTACTATCCATGAGCAGATCTTTCGAACGCTACCAGCGACGTAAACTTATCTCTTCTTATTTTTCGGTGGTACTGAGCATAGCCCTGGTACTTTTTCTTTTGGGCGTTCTCGGACTTTTGGTGATCAATACCAATAAGCTCGCCGATCATTTTAAAGAGCAGGTGGCGGTAACCGTGTTCCTGAAAGACAATGCCAAAGAGGTAGAGATCACCCAGCTCCAGAAAAGCCTGGCCATGGCACCCTATACCCGATCGGCGCGATTTATTTCTAAAGAAGAAGCGGCCGAAGCTCACAGCAAGGAGATCGGAGAGAACTTCCTCGACTTCCTCGGACACAATCCGCTGCAAAACTCCATTGACGTGCACTTAAAGGCCGACTATGTCGATGCCGACAGTATAGCCCAGATCGCAGATCGCATCGCTCAGAAAGATTATATCGCAGAGGTAGCCTATGACCAGCCTTTGGTTTCCCTCCTCAACGAGAACGTAAAACGAATTAGCTTCTGGATCCTGGTGGCCAGTGGTGCCTTTACCCTTATAGCCGTGCTACTTATCAACAGCTCCATCAGGCTTTCGATCTACTCGAAAAGATTCATCATTAAGACCATGCAAATGGTGGGAGCCACAAAGCGATTTATTCGTCGCCCCTTTATTTTAAAGAGCGTCCAGCTGGGCATCATAGGTGCTGTAATTGCCTTACTTTCTATTGGCGGTCTACTCTACTATCTTTCAGAAACCTATCCTGAGCTCGGACTCCTTGACGACAAACGGCTTTTAGCCATACTTTTTGGCGCAATTTTGACCGGCGGAATTGTTATTACATGGATAAGCACTTATATTGCAACCCAAAGATTCCTGAACCTGAGAACAGACGATCTTTACTATTAAACCACACTCATGAAAAACACATCAGATAAGAAGCAATCTAAGGGAAAAGCGACCCCGGCTGCCGGCAAGGATTTTGTATTTCACCGCAAGAATTACATCGTCATGTTCGCAGGCCTGGCCATTATTGCCCTGGGCTTTTTACTCATGTCTGGTGGTGGCAGTAACGATCCTGAAGTTTTTAATCCGGACATCTACAATTTCAGACGCATCCGTCTGGCCCCTACCCTGGTATTGATCGGACTAGGTATCGAAGTGTATGCCATCCTGATGAATCCCCATAAGAACAACTAATACCTAACGCCTGCGCCCCGCGAACGCTATGGAAACTCTAGACGCCATTATCCTTGGTATTATCCAGGGACTCACAGAATTTTTACCGGTATCATCCAGCGGACACCTCGAATTGGGAAAAGCCATTCTCGGCGACCAGATGGTGCCCGAAGAGAGCATGCTCTTTACCGTGGTTCTTCACTTTGCCACGGCGCTGAGTACTGTAGTGGTATTTCGAAAAGATGTTGCTGAAATTCTCGGAGGCCTCTTCAATACAGAATGGAATGAAGAAAAGAAGTTTTCGCTAAAGATCATCATCTCTATGATCCCGGCAGTGCTGGTAGGCACCTATTTTGAATCACAGCTGGAAGCCTTATTTAGCGGCAATGTACTTCTGGTAGGGTTCATGCTTATCGTAACAGCCCTGCTCCTGTACCTGGCAGACAAGGCCAAGGCCACCCTGAAAGACGTAAGCTACAACAACGCATTTGTTATCGGGGTATCACAAGCCATCGCCATGCTCCCCGGTATTTCGCGAAGTGGCGCCACCATTTCGACCTCCGTACTCCTGGGGAACGACAAGACCAAGGCAGCGCGATTCTCATTCCTTATGGTGGTTCCGTTGATCATGGGTAAGATCTGCAAAGACATCCTGTCGGGGGAACTCACTTACGAAAGTGCCCAGGTAAAAGTATTGGGTATCGGATTCCTCGCTGCTTTTATCTCCGGTATTGCGGCTTGTACCTGGATGATCTCCCTGGTACGACGCAGCAAACTTGTTTATTTCTCTTTCTACTGTTTTATTGTAGGGCTACTGGCCATTGTACTCGGGTATTATTATAACTAACTTTGCGCACGCAACGCGTTGTGCACGAAGTGATATGAAGTATACCGAAGAAGACATTAAGCAAGGGCAGGTTCTCCTTATAGACAAACCACTGGAATGGTCGTCATTCCAAGCGGTGAACAAGATCAAATGGGCCATTAAAAAAGCATTCAAGCTCAAAAAGATCAAGGTAGGCCACGCCGGCACCCTGGATCCCCTGGCCACCGGACTTCTGGTGATCTGCACCGGGAAATTTACCAAACGCATTCCCGAACTTCAGGGGCTCATCAAAGAATACACCGGTACGATCACCCTCGGCGCTACGCGTCCGTCATACGACATGGAGACCGAGATCGACAAGCACTATCCTACAGAACATATCACCGAAGCATTGGTAGAGGCCACCCTTGACCAGTTCAGGGGGGCAATAGATCAATATCCGCCGGTGTTCTCTGCACTAAAAAAGGACGGAAAGCGCTTGTATGAATTTGCCCGCGAAGGCAAGGAGGTTGAGATCAAATCCAGAAAAGTAGAGATCCACGAATTTGAGATCACCAACTATAACTTCCCCGAACTCTCGTTTCGTGTAGTTTGCAGCAAGGGTACTTATATACGTTCCCTGGCACACGATCTGGGTAAGGCCCTGGAGAGCGGAGCCTATCTTTCTGAACTCAAAAGAACCAAAATAGGCGATCTGAACGTAAGTAATGCTATAGCACCTCTTCAATTTCCGGAAATGCTGGAAAAGGGAGATGACTAAAAATTACTATATTTAGATCATAAGTCCCTCTTTTATGAACCTCAACAACAAGCAATTATCCCTCATTATTACCTTTTGCATTACGGGGATCATTGTACTAACAGCCTACAATATCAAGCTTCGCGACAAGCAGGAAGAAGAATACCTGTACGAGCTCTCCTATGACGAAACATTACTGGAAGAAGAGATCCCTGAAGAAGAACCGATTCCGCTTCAGGAATTAGAAACCCACATGGCCTATAACGAGGCCAACGAGAGCACCTTTGCCAAAGAACTGGAGGATTTTAAAACCCTGGAAGAATTACAGCAGGAGATCGAAGAGATGAAGGCCGAACAAGAGGCTTCTGAAGAGGGGGAAGAACAGAACGAGCTTTCAGAGAACCTGAACCTGGCACAGGAATATGCCGAAAAGCTGAAGAAGCAAAAGGAGCTTATGGAAAAGCTGAAAGAAAAGGAGACCCCCAATGCTGCCCCGGTGAATATCAAGCGAAGAACCACCATCTCGTATTCGCTGAAAGGAAGGCATGAAACCATCAAGATCCCTAACCCGGTGTATACCTGTGAAAGTTTCGGAAAGGTCGTGGTGAATATCGAAGTAGACGCCCAGGGTACGGTTACCGATGCCAGCTTTAACCAAAAAAGCTCGACCACCTCGAACAAATGCCTGGTAGACAATGCTATATTTTACGCCTTAAAAGCGCGGTTCAATACAGACGCCTCGAAACCGAAGCAATTAGGCACCATCACCTACCAGTTCCAGGGAGAGTAGATCGGCCAGGTCGGCGGCGATATTCTTTCCTTTATCGCGGTTGTACCACATCTGAAGGTCGGCTCTGAATTGCGGACTCAATTCGCCTTTTTCACGTTTTTCATCTTCCACCATTCGAGCGGCCTCCGACGGTCTGGGACCCCAGGTAGCCGATACCATTCCTGTAGCTTCATCCAACATCAATAGTTTAGGTATCGATCGTGCGCCATTGGTAAGAAATTCATCCATGAGTTCCGGATGCTCATCGCGGATCACCATCTTCAGGGTAATGTTCTCATTGAGATCGGCCAGCTTTTTCATAACAGGCAGCGCATGAGCACCATCGCCACACCACCCTTCGGTGATCACCAGCCAGGTAACCTTCCCGGTAAAAGCAGATACCGCCTCAGCCACCCCTTCGGGTATTCGAAAAGTCTTTTCCCAGCGGTCCATACGCTTCTCGTTCATTAACGTATAATGCAAGTAGGCATCGCTTTGTTCCTTCCCGGTAACCCTGTTGGTTTCCAGTAGCTGAAATACCTCTTTGCGAAACTCCTCATAGGGCATGGCCTCTTTGAGTACGGTTTGCAAAAGGTCGGGAGCAAGGATCTTCGATGTCTTTAAAATCATATAAGCTGGCAGATTTATTTCGTAAAACAAATTACCTTAGTAGTAAATATCCGGAAACCTTACGAATAGGGCCGAAGTAATTAGCCAACCTGTAAAACTCAAGACATGAAGCGTTGTAAGTGGTGTGAGGGCGATGAGCTCTATGAAGCCTATCACGACAAAGAATGGGGTGTTCCCGTAAAAGATGATGCCACCCTTTTCGAATTTCTTACCCTGGAGACCTTCCAGGCCGGGCTCAGCTGGATCACCGTACTGCGTAAGCGGGAGAACTTCAGGGAGGCTTTTGACCATTTTGACTACAAAAAGGTCGCTCAATACGGGGAAGAGAAGATCCTGGAACTGCTTGACAATCCCGGGATCATCAGGAACAAATTAAAAGTACGGGCTACCGTAACCAATGCCCGGGCCTTTATGCGGGTACAGGAGGAATTTGGAAGTTTCAGTGAATATATCTGGGAATTTGTTGACCATAAGCCCATCGTAAACAGCTTCAAAACCCTTTCAGAGATCCCCGCGAACACCCCACTCTCTGACCAAATAAGTAAGGACCTGAAAAAACGCGGATTTAAATTCGTTGGTTCAACAGTAGTCTACGCCCATATGCAGGCCACGGGAATGGTGAACGACCATACGACCGATTGCTTTCGATATAAGGAGATGCCGGAACGGTAGCCTGCAAAAGTATAGATCCGAGGGCCTGCAAGCTTACCCGCTCCGGGCCTCAGGGAAATAAAAAGAGCCCCGGAATACAAGGCAATTCAAACTCATGATCATGGAAACCCTTAAAGACTGGTTTACCGAATACCCAATGATCGCTGCGGTGGTCAAGTACCTGGCATGGCTGGTGGCCATCATCATTGTGATACAATTCCTAAGGCGGATACTTCGCAGGAGCCTTCCTGACTCAGATACCCGATATAAATCACAAAAAGGGATCGAGATACTGGGATACCTCCTGATCTTTTTGCTCACCGTAACCTATTTCACAGGGAACATCAAGGATTTTGGTCTGGCCATAGGCCTGCTTACCGCCGGAATTACCATAACCCTGCAGGAACTCATTCTGAGCATAGCCGGATCTCTTTATATCTTTCTGGTCAAAGTATACAAGCCCGGAGACCGCATTGAGATCCACGGCATAAAAGGCGATGTGATCGATATCGACAGCATTTACACCACCATGATGGAGATCGGGCAATGGGTAAGCAGCGACAACTACAGCGGAAGGATCGTAAAGCTAAGCAACGCCTTTGTGT
The DNA here is from genome assembly GCF_016786255.1 of Robertkochia sediminum. Lineage (GTDB taxonomy): Bacteria > Bacteroidota > Bacteroidia > Flavobacteriales > Flavobacteriaceae > Robertkochia > Robertkochia sediminum. The sequence continues at coordinate 34,729 of NZ_JADMKT010000073.1, read as the reverse complement.
TTAAAGGGCCCGTTTACAATTACTCCAGGGACTTCCCCTTTATCTGGGATGAATTCGATCTCCCCGTGCGCTACGGATCGGACATCGAGCTCGCCAAAGAGATCATCATCGGGGTCGCCACCGATCAGCTGGCCGGTTATGCCCGGGGTTCGGTCGAGCAATGGAAGCACATCGTAGACAAATACTATATAGAAGACGCCCAGGTAGAACCCACCCTGGCCCTGACCATGACCGACAACTGGATACGTTTTAACCTGAGGTATATTGTAGATTACAAAAAACGGAGAAGCACCAAAGACCTCTTATACACGCTTATCGGGGAGGCCTTCGAAAAAACGAACGGCAAGGTGGTTCTGGCCTCAGCAACGGTAGAGATCATCAGAATCCCCAAACTGGACATCAGGGGGCCTGAGCCAAACACACCGGATAAGGACTAGCCTTCAGGAGTGCTTAGGTCTACAGCTATTCTGATCGATTACTTCCCGGAAGAAAGATTTCGCGGCTCGCGGGCCCGGCCAGATCAGTCTTTCGCACTTCCATACGCAAGAATGCTCATGAAGACCTCCCTGGGTACTTCCCTTGCACCTAGACTGGCGAGGTGGTCGGTATAGACCTGGCAATCGATAAGGTCGTATCCCTCTGCTTCAAGTTCGCGAACGAGGGTGATAAAGGCCAGCTTGGAGGCATTACTTTTTTTAGCGAACATGCTCTCGCCGCAAAACACACTTCCCAGGTCGATCCCGTATAATCCGCCAACCAGTTTCTCACCATCCCACACCTCTACCGAACGCGCAAAACCACGCTTGTGCAATTGGGTATATGCCTCGATCATATCATCGTTGATCCAGGTGCCGTACTGCCCGGGGCGATCGATCATGGCGCACTCCCTGATCACCTGTTCAAAGGCCTGATCTCTGGTCACCTTCAGGGTCGTGTTTCGCATAAATTGCTGCATGCTCTTGCGCACTTTCAGCTCTCCCGGATAAAGTACCATCCTGGGATCGGGACACCACCAAAGAATAGGCTGTCCGTCGTCAAACCACGGAAAAATACCCGAACGATAGGCCAGCATAAGCCGTTCGGGTCTGAGATCGCCTCCTATAGCGATCACACCCTCAGGGGAGGCCATATGGACCGGCGGAAAATAGAGCTCGTCATCAAGAAACAGCATAAACAAATACGGTTATCCTCACTTTAATCGATAAACTATAAATTTTTCAAGAAAATTTCATGTTTTCACGCAAAAATTGACCAACTTTAAGTAGCCTTTTAAAAATCACTTTCATTTATCATTGCTTATTTTGGTGTATATAAAGGCAAATCCAAAATTCACAACTGGCGTCCCGATAGGTTAATCGGGACGTTTTTTTAACTAGCAGGAATAAAAAAAGGAAGGCAAAAGCCTTCCTTTTCATGTATTATCTGATCTCTTCCTTAAAAAGGCAGATCGTCGTGATCTTCTTCTTTAAAGTCACTTGCCGGCTCAAAAGCATCGGCTGGTGGCACCGGTGGCATACCTGCCTGTGGTTGCTGGTCGAGAGTCTCGATCCTCCATCCCTGGATGGTATTGAAGTACTTAGTTTCTCCCTGCGGACTCACCCACTCTCTACCTCTAAGGTTAATACTCACCTTAACTTGCTGCCCAACGCTAAAGCTGTTTAACAGGTCGGTCTTATCCTGAACGAACTCGATCATGAGGTGTTGCGGATATTGTTCTTCGGTGGTTACCACTACTTCACGCTTTCTAAAGCCGTTGCTTCCAAAGCTCTTCGTCTCACCGATCATCTTGATTCTTCCTTGTACTTCCATAAATATGCTAAAATTAAAATCCTTATTCTCTGTTTCCTGCCAGCAGCAATTTCCACGCTTCTACCACCCGGTTTTGATCCAGGTAGGTTCTGGCCAATTCATGTATTTTTTCGGTATCACCGGAACTAAGTACTTTACGCACTTCCACACTCTCGCTCACAAAAGCCTCAACGGCTTCCTGATCGGGCATGGCCTCGACATTACCTAATTTGCCCAGGTCGTTCCCTGTAAGCACCTTGCTAAGCCTGATCCCTTCCGGAATGCGATCTACTCCGATCCCCAGGCTAGACAATGGTTTAGGCACTTCGAACAATCCCTTATTGGCTCTCGAATACCAGTTACCACCCATACGGCTCACCAGGTCTATACGATCCTGATCTATGGCTCCCTGAGCATTTATAACGGCTTCGTCAATATGCATTTTCGTGACCTCACAGATCACCAGGTTTCCGGCACCGCCTTCGGTTCCGAGAGGCCTTACCTCAACCACCTTGCACTCAAATTGCACCGGTGATTCCTTCACCCTGAAGGGCGCCACGGTCTCCGAAGCCACCATGGTTAGTCCGGACTTTTCGAACTCATTTACCCCCTCGGGGTATTCGGTGCTGCTCAGTGACATTTGCTGTACGATGTCGTAATTCACCACATTGATCACCACCTCTTTGGTCGCCTTGACATTCTCAAGGGTATGTTTGGTGGTATTGTTTCGCACCCTTCTCGCCGGCGAAAATATTAAAATTGGCGGATTGGCACTAAAAACATTAAAAAAACTATACGGCGAGAGGTTGGGTATTCCTTCGGCATTCACGGTACTGGCAAAGGCGATGGGTCTGGGACCTACCGCTCCCAGCAGATAGCCGTGCAGCTTGGCCGTAGGAATCTCTTTAGGGTCAATGGTTAGCATGGTGAAATTTTGAACAAAAATAGCCATTCTCGAAGCGAATAGAAAATGTTTTTATCCACCGCAAAACAATAAAACAAAAGGTTTTACTTTATATTTATAGTCGTCGCTAAGTCAACCTGCTGTCACCAATGAATAAAACTACCCGCTGGATACTTATCATCTCTTCTTTTGCGATCGTAGTCTCCATACTTTTCAACACCTACATCTTTTTTCAGCGATTCAAGGAAGAAGAGCGCACCAAGATGAACATCTGGGCCAGGGCTCAGGCAGAATTTCTCCAAACGGAAGACCTGGACCGGGACCTTGGCGACCTCACCCTCGAAGTGCTCCGCAACAACAGGAGCACGCCCATGATCTATGTAGGCCGCTCCGGGGAGCTGCGATTAAACAATATTTCTGAGAAGCGCGCCAAAGACAGCACCTACCTCTACCAAAAGATCGACCAGTTCGCCCAGGAAAATGCTCCCATTGAAGTGTGTTATAAAAAGGAATGCTATGGTACGCTTTACTATGGAAATTCTGAAGTGATCAACAACCTGAAATACTACCCGGTAGCGCTTATTCTCATTATCGTACTCTTTGCTGCCGTGGTTTACTTTTTCTACAGGACCACCCGCATAAGCGACCAGAACAAATTATGGGCCGGGATGGCCAAGGAAACGGCTCACCAGATAGGCACCCCCATCTCTTCCCTGCTTGGGTGGAACGAGATCCTTAAGGACGAGGACGGGATAAACCCGGAGATCACCACAGAGATCGAGAAAGACATTACCCGCCTGCAAACCATCACCGAACGCTTTTCAAAGATCGGTTCCATCCCATCTCTGGAACGTCTCAATCTTGTAGACGAAACCCGAACCACTTTGGAGTACCTGCAGGTGCGTACCTCAAAGCAGGTGCATTTTAGTTTTGAATCTGAGGCGCCAGTGATCTACTGTATGATCAACGCGCAACTGTACAGCTGGACTATAGAGAACCTGGTAAAGAACGCTATAGACGCCATGAAGGGAAAGGGCTCGCTCAAGGTGCGCATAGATACCGATGGTAAAACTGCAAGAATACTTGTAACCGATACGGGAAAGGGTATTCCAAAAAACGATTATAACCGTATATTTGAGCCGGGATTCACCACCAAGAAAAGAGGGTGGGGGCTCGGTTTGTCGCTCGTAAAAAGGATCATTGAAGATTATCATGACGGGAAGGTAAAGGTGTTACACTCTGCGACAGACAAGGGTACGACCATGCAAATTATCTTAAAAACCGCTTAATCATGAGTATCAACCGAAAGGTGTTCAAAGAGGCAACACTTTCAAGTAACTGTCCGGAGTGTTTTGCCAACAACTCCATACGATACACGGTACTTCAAAAAGAGATCGATAACAAATGGTACTACCACCTTTCCAGGGAGCTTTCTGAGCATATGGTATGCGGTAAATGCGAAACGGTGATCTACCCCATTCGCTACACGGAGAATATCGAACAGATCAAAGCCTTCTACCTGAGAACCATGGGCACACCCCCAAAGCGTTTTCAACTGAAAGCGCTGAGCTATATCACGCTTATCCTGGTTTTAACAGCCGTTGCTGCAGGATTTTTAGCGTGGCAGCGCCCGGAGCTTTTTACATTTGCTCCCTGACCTTAGCGGCCAATGTATCGAACTCCCCGGGAGTCATTTTCACCTTGTGCTGAAAGGTCATTTCTTTCATATCGTTCAACGGGATCAGGTGTACGTGCACATGAGGCACTTCTAATCCGACAACAGCGATCCCCACACGTTTACAATCCACCGCTTTTTCAAGCGCATGAGCCACCTTTCTGGAAAAGGCCATGAGCCCCATATACTGTTCTTCATCCAGGTCAAAGATCTTATCGACCTCCTGTTTGGGCACGCACAGGGTATGCCCCTTAGCATTGGGATTAATATCAAAGAAAGCGAAGAAATTTTCGTCTTCGGCGATCTTGTAGCAAGGAATCTCTCCGTTGATTATTTTGGTAAAAATACTCGGCATAACAGCTCTTTTTTTTAATGACACATCTCTTGTGCAAGGGACAGTAGCGACATCCTTTTTAAGCGCAGCTTAAAAAGATACAGCGAATGGCCCGACCCGGTGAAATACTGCGAAGCAATTTCACGGGGATGCACCCTAATAAAAATAAAAAAGGTTTGACCTACAGCCAAACCTTTTTCTATGCGATTATATTTTACCTTCTTAGAGGAGCTTGTCAAGTGCCTCAGCATATACGTTCTTAGGCGCTACACCTACCTGACGTCCAACAACCTCTCCGTTTTGGAATACCAGTACGGTAGGAATGTTACGAACCCCGTATTTAGCAGCAAACTCCTGGTGGCTGTCTACATCAACCTTACCAACTACGGCCTTACCATCGTACTCACTGCTGAGCTCATCGATAATAGGGGCTACCATTCTACAAGGACCGCACCATGCTGCCCAAAAATCAACCATAACAGGTTTATCACTCTTAAGAACTACTTCGTCAAAAGTAGCATCGGTTATTTCTAATGCCATTGTATAAAGATTTAATTTAATTCTCTTGTTGTCAAAATAACAAGCGCAAAGTTAGTCAATAATTTTTCCAAACCTTACAGGCCTTGCATATGTTTTTACTATGTAATGATATGGTTTCTCAATCAGTTAAGCTTATACACCACTTCCGCCTCCTGCAGGGCCTGAAGGAACTCATTATTGATATTCACCTTCATTTTTCGGCTCGGCATTTTCATGGTGATCTGGTCGCCGATGCCGTGCACCGCCACGTAAAGCGGCAGCTCCCCCTGGTGGGTGGCTACGATCTCCTTCAGGCTTAGCACCTGCTCCTGTTTCAGGTCTTCCAGCTTAAGGTGAAGGGTGATCTTCTTGGCGTAGGTTTCCATCACATCCTGCAACTGCATCATGCTATTGAACTGCAACCTCGGATCGCCTTTCTTCCCGGTATCCTTGTTGGTCCACCCTTCCTTTACGAACACCTTAAAGAAAACAAAATTATTGGGTACCAGGAAATGGCGCATCTTGAGGTACTCCTCGCCAAAGATCCTGAACTCATAGGAGTCGTTATAGTCTTCTACAAAGAACGCAGCCCATCCCTTTCCGTTCTTGGATACGCGGTGCTGCACTTCAGAAACCACTCCTGCGAAAGCGATCTCCCGATTCACAATAGCCTCCAGGTTCTGGAACATGGATATATTACCATTGCTAAAGGTTTCCATCTCGATCTTAAAATCGTCGAGGGGGTGACCTGAAATATAGATCCCTACCACTTCCCGTTCTTTGCGAAGCTTTTCCATGGTTCCCCAGGTATCGCATGGCGGCACCACCGGTTCGGGGATCTGTACCTCACTGGCTTCCCCGAAGAGACTCACCTGGGATGAATTCTCGTTTTCCTGGGCCTTGGCTCCGTACTTGATCGCCTTTTCCAGGAAGGTGATCCCATCACCTTCATCGTGAAAATACTGTGCTCTGTGGGTATCTGAAAAGGAATCGAAACCTCCTGCCAGGGCCAGGTTCTCAAAAGCCTTACGGTTGGCAGCGCGCAGGTCGATGCGTTTCGCCAGGTCGAATACCGAACGGTAATGTCCGTCCTTACGATTCTCTACGATGGTATCTACGGCACCACGGCCTACCCCTTTAATAGCTCCCATCCCAAAACGGATGGCGTTTTCTTTATTTACGGTAAACTTATAGAACGATTCATTCACATCGGGCCCCAGTACGACCAACCCCATACGCTTACACTCTTCAAGGAAGAAGGTAACCTGTTTGATATCGTTCATGTTGTTGGAGAGCACCGCTGCCATATACTCTGCCGGATAATTGGCTTTGAGGTAAGCCGTCTGGTATCCGATCCAGGCATAACAGGTAGAGTGCGATTTGTTAAAGGCATAGGAAGCAAAGGCTTCCCAGTCTTTCCAAACCTTCTCCAATACATCTCTTGGATGGCCATTGGCTTCACCCCCATCGAGGAACTTCGGCTTGAGTTGCTCCAGGAGGGCAAAGATCTTTTTACCCATGGCCTTACGCAGTACGTCGGCTTCACCTTTGGTAAACCCTGCCAGCGACTGCGACAACAGCATCACCTGTTCCTGGTATACGGTAATACCATAGGTTTCCTTTAGGTATTCCTCCATGGCCGGAAGGTCATATACGATCTCTTCCTCCCCGTGTTTACGGCGAATGAAGGACGGAATGTATTCCAGCGGCCCCGGACGATAAAGGGCATTCATGGCAATAAGGTCGGCAAAGACCGTTGGCTTGAGGTCTTTCATGTGCTTCTGCATCCCCGCCGATTCGTACTGGAAGATCCCTACGGTTTCTCCGCGCTGAAAGAGCTCATAGGTCTTTTCATCATCCAGTGGGATCTCATCGGGATCCAGCTCAATGCCGTGTTTGTATTTGATAAGCTTTACGGTATCCTTGATCAGGGTTAATGTCTTTAACCCCAGGAAGTCCATCTTTAGCAATCCGGCACTCTCTACTACCGAGTTATCGAACTGGGTCACATAGAGGTCGGAATCCTTGGCAATAGATACCGGTACGAACTTGGTGATATCGTCGGGGGTAATGATCACCCCACAGGCGTGGATCCCCGTATTACGCACCGAACCTTCAAGCACCCTCGCCTGGTTTACGGTAAGCGCTTCGAGATCGTCTCCTTCAGAGATTCCTTTGAGCTCGTTCACCTTTTCCAGTTCTTCTGATCGCAGCTTTTCCTTAAGCGCCTTATCGTCGAGGCCGAAGATCTTCCCGAGCTTCATGTTCGGAATAAGCTTGGCGATACGGTCGGCATCACTCAGGGGCAGGTCCAGTACACGAGCCGTATCGCGAATAGACGACTTGGCTGCCATGGTACCATAGGTGATGATCTGTGCCACCTGGTTGGCACCGTACTTATCGATCACATAGTCCATTACGCGACTTCGCCCCTCATCGTCAAAGTCAATATCGATATCGGGAAGGGATACACGGTCAGGATTCAGGAAGCGCTCAAAAAGCAGGTCGTAGGCGATCGGGTCAATATTGGTGATCCCAAGGCAGTAGGCCACTGCCGATCCGGCCGCCGATCCCCTTCCCGGTCCTACCGACACCCCCATTTTCCTTGCGGCATCGATAAAGTCCCATACAATAAGGAAGTATCCCGGATACCCGGTGTTTTCAATAACGCTCAATTCGAAATCGAGCCGTTCGGTGATCTCATCGGTGATCTCCCCATAGCGCTGTTTCGCTCCCTCATAGGTAAGGTGTCGCAGGTATTTGTTCTCCCCGCGCTTACCACCGTCAACATCATCTTCAGCTACCACAAATTGCTCCGGAATATCAAATTTCGGAAGTAATACATCACGCGCCAGTATAAAGGGTTCGATCTGATCTACGATCTCGCTCACATTGGTGATCGCCTCCGGGAGATCCTTGAACAGCTCCTTCATGGCATCCTGCCCTTTGAAGAAGTACTCCTGGTTAGGCAATCCGTAGCGATAACCACGACCGCGACCTATGGGTGTATCTTTCTTTTCTCCATCTTTTACGCAGAGTAGAATATCGTGGGCATTGGCATCTTCCTGGTTGATGTAATAGGTATTATTGGTGGCAACGAGTTTTACATCGTGCTTCCTGGCTAACTGCACCAGCACCTCGTTCACACGGTCTTCATCTTCTTGTCCGTGTCGCATGATCTCCATATAGAGGTCATCGCCAAACTCTTCCTTCCACCAGAGCAAGGCCTCTTCAGCCTGCTTTTCACCCACATTGAGCACTTTCGACGGCACCTCCCCGTAGAGGTTACCGGTAAGCACGATCACATCGTCCTTGTACTGCTTGACCACCTCCTTGTCGATACGGGGCACGTAGTAGAACCCTTCGGTAAAGGCGATGGAAGACATTTTTGCCAGGTTGTGGTAACCGGCTTTATTTTTCGCAAGGAACACGACCTGGTATCCGTTATCCTTAACCGATTTATCCTTGTGGTTCTCACAGATATTATACGTACACCCAACAATACCTTTCATAGGTAAAAGTTCGGGTTCTTCACCTTTTTCGGCAGCCTCCTTAGCCTGGGCTTCAGCGGCCTTATTGTGGTCACTTACGGCTTTTACGAAGTGGTAGGCTCCCATCATATTCCCCATATCGGTAAGGGCAACGGCAGGCATCTTGGCCTTGGCTGCTGCTTTCACCAGGTCGGGCACACTGGAAGTCGCCTGGAGAATGGAGAACTGCGAATGGTTGTGCAGGTGGGCGAACTGCGCATCGGCGAGCTCGGCAATATTCTGCTTGATCTCTTCGGTAGAAAGCGCATCAGAAGGCTCTGCTTTTTTGAGTTCCTCACGGATCTTATCGGAAGCCTCCTTAAGGTTGAGGTGCTTAAGTCCGATGAGCGGAATGGTCTGCGGATTTTCTCTGGAGAAGCGATCGAAATAATCGGGAGTCACATCGAGCTGCTCGGTGGTAAATCCTTTTCCGCGGCGGATAAGTTCAAAAAAACAGCGGGTTGTAGCCTCCACGTCGGCCGTTGCGTTGTGGGCTTCGGCAAAAGGCTCTCCAAAAAGGTATTCGTGCAGCTCGGTCAGGGTAGGCAGCTTGAACTTCCCTCCTCGTCCGCCGGGGATCTGGCAAAGCATGGCCGTCTCCTCGGTACAGGTATCCAGTACGGGTAATTCCTCCATGATACTTCCCACACCTTCCCTATAAAATTCGGCCCCCATGATATTCACGTCGAAGCCTACGTTCTGACCAACGACAAACTTGGTACGCTCCAGTGCACTTTTAAATTTTTCCAGCACCTCGGTCAGGGGTATCCCCTGCTCGGCTGCCAGTTCGGTAGAGATCCCGTGTATCTTCTCGGCATCGAAAGGAATATTAAATCCTTCCGGTTTGATCAAATAATCCTGATGCTCTATCAGGTTCCCCATCTCATCGTGCAGCTGCCATGCGATCTGAATGGCTCTTGGCCAGTTATCGGTGTCGCTTATGGGCGCATCCCAACGCTTGGGTAATCCGGTAGTTTCAGTATCGAAGATCAGGTACATGGGCACTGTATTTAAAAGGCGTATTACGAATAACCCCTGTAATTAACAGGGCATTACCACCCGCGAAAACAGAAATAACGCTCAAGAATGTGAGCGCTACTTGTAACGCGTGCGGGCGATAAAATTACACAGAAAAAAGAGGTGGCAAAAGGGGAATTGTTAAGAGTTATTAACGGGGAGGTGAGGGATGGGGAATGGGGGATGGGGAATCGGGAATGGGGATGAGGGATGAGGGATTTGGAATAATAAATTATGGATCGACCTCGTAACCATGTAACGCCCCACAGGTAGACCGGTAGGCAGGTAGGTGGGGAGTCGATAGTCGGGAATAAATGGCAAAGACCTATTATCATTAACCTGACCTCATAGCTGCCTAACCACCCCTTCCACGTCACAGACGTGGCCACCCCTCCTTGAAAAGGAGTGGAGAAATCTCAACTTTTATAAGGCTGATGAACTACCCATGCCGACATAGCAGAATAACATTTGAGGAATCCTGAAATATCATAATACTGCAAAACCGCATAACTACATCACTGTATAACCATTTCATCTTGTCACTGTTTCATCCACCGTAGCTTTAGCGATGGTGGGCATCACCGTGTCACCGCGTCACCGTGTCACCGCGTCACCGTGTAACTACCCAACTGCCCCTCCCTCAAATTATGAGTTTGGTCAGGTTTACATCGGCAAATTTTACTTAACTTAGAGTCAGGCGTAATGGTCTAACCCCAAATTGAGTAATGCCAGTAATGAGACTTTTGCTATCCTGATCATTAATTTAAAACCGCATCGATTATGTCTATTTCCGATCTATATTCAACCGCATTCCAAGAGAGAAACAGGGATCATTTTGCAGCCATTGTCAGAGTAGCACTTTCCGATGGAGAGATCTCCAAGGATGAGCAGGACTTTCTGGATCGTCTGGCACGAAATCTGGGTGTTCGGGGGGAGCTTTACCAACAGGTCATGGAAAATCCGTTCAACTACCCGGTAAACCCACCGCTTTCACATGAAAGCCGCGTGGAGAGGCTCTACGATATTGCCCGGATGGTTTATGCAGATGAGATCAAGGACGACACCGAAGTGCGTATTATGCGCAGGTTGTGCATCGGACTCGGATTCAAGTCTGATAAAATAGATTATGTCCTCGCCAAGGCCTTAAAGCTGGCAAAGGACGGTGCTACCTTTGACCATTTCAGGGATGAATTCAAGTACCGGAAAGAAACCAAGAACAACTGATATCGAACCACCCTTCCAAAGTCACATACCACGGCATCACTTTCCGTGATGCTCCTGCATGAACGACTCTGCCGTGGTGACCATATTTTTACTTCCGCAGAAAAACGGCACCCTTTGATGCAACTCCTCCGGCTGTATATCCATTATGGGGTCAAATCCGTTACTCGCCTTTCCTCCGGCCTGCTCTGCCAGAAAGGCCATCGGATTGCATTCGTACAACAGTCGTAATTTCCCGTTGGGATAAGCACTGCTTTCCGGGTACATATAAATACCGCCTTTGATCATGTTACGATGAAAATCAGATACCAGAGATCCGATATACCTGGAGGTGTACGGACGGTCGTCTTCTTCCCGCTGGCAGTATTTGATGTACTGCTTCACCCCTTCCGGAAAATGAATGTAATTCCCCTCATTCACCGAATAGATCTTCCCATCTTCCGGAAATTGCATGTTCGGATGCGAAAGGTAGAACGTCCCGATAGCCGGGTTCAGGGTGAATCCGTTAACCCCATGCCCGGTGGTGTACACCAGCATGGTCGAGGTTCCGTAAATAATATACCCCGCAGCGACCTGACGGCGTCCCGGCTGAAGAAAATCTTCAAGGGTTACCGGGGTCCCGATCGGAGTTACCCGCCTGTAAATACTAAAAATAGTCCCCACAGAAACATTAACATCGATATTACTGGACCCATCCAACGGATCCATTAAGACCACATACTTATTCTGGTGGTTATTGTCGGCACTGTTGATCTGGATAAAATCGTCTTCCTCTTCTGAGGCGATCCCACAAACGATCTCCCTGTTGGCCAGGGTTTTTATAAAGCGCTCATGCGCCAAAAGATCCAACTTTTGCTGGGTTTCCCCCTGTATATTCGTATCACCACTGGCCCCGAGAATGTCGACCAACCCAGCCTTGTTCACCTCGTGGTTCACCACCTTGGCAGCCAGTCGGATGGCGTTGATCAATTTAGAAAGTTCTCCGGAAGAATATTTGAAAGCCGCCTGGTTCTCGATAATGAACTCGCCCAGGGTTTGATTTTTTCTTGACATTAAGAATAGAAGTTGTGAGTTGCCGCACAAATATCGGTATTTTTGTCAAACTACAACGTTTTCGTGAAAATTAGTATTTGAAGTTTTATAACCTAATGTTATATTTGTAACAACTATGGATTATATCATTCGCGACGCCCGCCCGGAAGACATGGGGCAGGTTTTAGAACTTATTAAAGAACTGGCCGAATTCGAAAAGGAGCCCGATGCTGTAGAGATCACCGAAAAAGACCTCTTACAGGATGGTTTTGGAGAAAAGCCGCTGTTTCACTGCTTCGTAGCCGAGGCCAATGGTCACCTGGCCGGGATGGCGCTGGTATACGAGCGCTACTCTACCTGGAAGGGTAAGACCATTCACCTGGAAGACCTCATCGTAAGGCAGGTCCTTCGGGGCACAGGCCTGGGGAGCGCCCTTTTTTCAAGGGTCATCGCCTATGGCCACGAACAGGGTGTAAAGCGCATTGAATGGGCAGTACTCGACTGGAACGATGGCGCTATCAGGTTTTACGAGCGCAACGGGGCAAGAGTTCTCCGCGACTGGGATACCGTACAATTGGATGAAGAAGGAATTAAGAAATTTTTATCGATCTGACCTATGAGGGTATTTAAATTTGGTGGGGCTTCTGTGAAGGATGCCAACGGCGTACGTAATGTAGTAAATGTATTAAAAGTGACCGGCCACGAGAACACCTTGCTCGTGATCTCGGCCATGGGCAAGACCACCAACGCCATGGAGGCTGTGATCAGCGCCTATTTTAACAATAAGCCGGAGGTCAACGGGGCCATACAGGAAGTGGTAGACTACCACCTGGAGATCATGAACGAGCTCTTCGAAAACACCAGTCACGAGGTATATGGCAAGTTTCAACAGCTTATCGACGAACTCAAAGGTTTCCTTACCTGGAACAAATCGCCTAAGAAGAGTTTTGTTTACGACCAGGTCGTAGGTTACGGGGAGCTTATCTCCACCACCATCGTAAGCGCCTACCTCAACGACCAGGGCCTTACCAACCACTGGCTGGATGTACGCAACTTTATCAAAACCAATAACGAGTACCGCGACGCCAAGGTCAACTGGGAACTCACCCAGGAACGCATCACCGGCGGGGTGAACAGGCAGGTGCTCAATATCACCCAGGGATTTCTGGGGAGTGATGACAACAACTTCACCACCACCCTGGGAAGAGAAGGATCAGATTACACGGCTGCCATCTTTGCGTATTGCCTCAATGCCGATTCGGTAACCATCTGGAAAGATGTTCCCGGGGTACTCAATGCAGACCCCCGACATTTCACCGAGACGCAACTGCTCAATCACATCTCCTATCGTGAGGCTATCGAGCTGGCCTTTTACGGGGCTTCGGTAATTCACCCTAAGACCTTGCAGCCCTTACAGCGCAAGGAGATCCCCCTGCAGGTACGTTCATTTCTGAATCCCGAAGCACCCGGAACCACCGTAACCAAAGGCCACACCATAGAGCCCGAAGTACCCTGCTTTATCGTAAAGAAGAACCTGGTATTGCTCAAACTGTCATCCCTGGATTTCTCTTTTATCGTAGAAGACAACATCAGTGAGATCTTCAAGCTGTTTCACGATAACCGTATGAAGGTAGACCTGATACAGAATTCAGCCATTAGTTTTTCGGTATGTGTCGACAATAAATTTGATCGTTTATCTGAACTTTTACAGACCCTCAAATCGAAGTTCAAGGTGACCCATCATGAGAATGTAACTCTTTATACCATAAGACATTTTAACGAACAAGCCATTGCGAGCCTGCAAAACAACCACAAGATCCTGCTGGAACAACGTACTCAGGAAACGGTGCAACTGGTGGTTCACTAAACATTCATAGGTTAGAATTCCTATATTTGTAGCACTGAATAAACCACCAGCGAATGGGATTAGTTACCGCCAGGGAAATGGCTAAAGCCATAGGGGTCGACAAATACGGTCCATTTGGAACTTTTACGGGATGGATACTTATCAAGACCCTGAAGATCTCAAAGCTCAACCGCATCTACGACCGGAATAAGAACAAGGAAGGCCTTGATTTTCTCAATGCCATCCTCGATGAGTTCGGCGTAAATTTTGAGATCCCTGAAGAAGACCTTAAGCGCCTCCCAAAGGAAGGCGCCTTTATTACGGTATCCAACCACCCGCTTGGAGGCATCGACGGTATCCTGCTGTTAAAGCTATTGCTGGAACAGCGTCCTGATTACAAGATCCTGGCCAACTTTTTACTGAACAGGATCGAGCCTCTTTCGCCTTACATCATGCCGGTGAATCCTTTTGAAGATCACAAGGATATCAAGAGCAGCCTTGAAGGGTTCAAAAAAAGCCTTCTCCACCTCCGCGAAGGAAGTCCGCTGGGCATCTTCCCGGCCGGAGAGGTTTCTACGCTAAAAGATGAAGATCTCATCGTAGACCGCCTGTGGGAAGAGCCCGCCATAAAGCTCATCAAAAAGGCAAAGGTCCCTGTGGTACCCATTTATTTTCACGCGAGAAACAGCAAGGCATTCTACAGGCTCTCTAATATGCATGACTCCCTGAGAACGGCCAAGCTCCCTTCTGAATTGTTATCACAACGCAACAGGGTGATCAAAGTACGTATAGGTCGCCCCATCCCGGTAGCGGTACAGGAGGAGATCGATAATGTACAGGAGTATTCTCAGTTCCTGCGCCGTAAGACCTATATGCTGGCCAATGCTTATGAGCGCGAGCGCTTGCTGGACAAGATCCCAACCAACCTGCGTTTTCAGCGTTCGCCAAAAGAGATCGCTACCCCGGTAAACAGTGACCTGATGGCCTCTGAGGTCAACACCCTGCGGGATACCGACCACCGCTTACTGGAGAGCAAGAATTACGAGGTATTCCTGGCTAAGGCCAATAAGATGCCCAACATCATGAGAGAGATCGGCCGCCTTAGAGAGATCACCTTCAGGGCCGTGGGAGAAGGAACCAACAAATCGATAGACCTCGACCATTACGACGAATACTACCACCATTTGTTCCTTTGGGACAACGAGGCCAAAACCATAGTGGGTGCCTACCGTATGGGACTGGGAATGCAGATCTACAAAAAGTACGGCATTAACGGATTCTACCTGTGCGAGCTCTTTAAGTTCGAACCGGAATTACACAAGATGATGAGTCAGTCTATTGAGATGGGCCGTGCCTTTATTGTTGGGGAATACCAGCAAAAACCCATGCCGCTTTTCCTGTTATGGAAAGGGATCGTGCATACTACACTAAGAAACCCTGATCATAAATACCTTATTGGTGGGGTGAGTATAAGCAACCAGTTCTCGAACTTCTCAAAATCACTCATGATCGAATTTATGAGATCGCATTACTGGGATCCATACGTAGCCAATTATGTGAGTCCGAAGAAAAAGTTCAAGGTAAAACTGAAGGATGTCGACAAGGAGTTCATCTTTGATGAGACCAAAGCAGACCTCAACAAGTTCGATAAGCTTATAGACGAGGTAGAACCGGGACAGTTGCGCTTGCCTGTACTCATTAAAAAATACATCAAGCAAAATGCGAAGTGTGTGGCTTTTAACGTAGATCCGTTATTTAACAATTCGGTTGACGGACTCATGTACATTCGTATTGCCGACCTCCCGGAAAGTACTGTAAAACCTGCTATGGAAGAGTTCCAGGCCGAACTGGAAAAAGGGCTGAACAACAATACCGAAACGGCAGCAGAGTAACCCTTGAACACCAATTAGAAAGAAGTTCTAAAGCGTCCTTTATCAGGAGCGCTGCTGGGTGGCATTAAAAAAGTGATTGAGGGTTTGCTTTACTTCGTACAAGCGGTCTACATTGATGCGGTAGGCCATTTTTTTACCGATCGACCTCCCCTGAATGATCCCGGACCGACGTAATTCTGATAAATGTTGAGAGATCGTAGACTGGGCAAGATCCATTTCCTGAACCATGGAAGTACATATAGCATCGGGATGATCGGCTACATATTGTATGATCGCAATGCGCGCAGGATGCCCCATGGCCTTTAAGGTTTCTGCCAACTGATTCTGTTCGGAAGTATGCACCAAACGCTTGGTATGTCCCATTGTAGCGGATTTAGGGTTACAGCCACCAGATCAGGATCTAAAACCAGGGTTTTCTATCGTGAATATAGGTGTTGTAAAATTCGATATCACTTTTAGTGAGGTAGATCACCCCTTCGATCAAACCTACCACGGCCACCAGGTAGGTAGCCATACCACAGGTAAAGGCTCCGGCCAGCAAACTTACGCCCAGCATCACAAACCCTTCCTTGTTATAGCCCAAAACGAACTTGTGCACCCCAAAGGCACCGAGCAAGAGCGCGATCACCCCCACAAGGATACGTTTGTTCTCACCATCCTTAAAGGTTTGCTTGGCGCTATCAGAAAACTCCTTTGCGGTCTCCTTGGCCTCCCTCCCGGCATCATCAAAAAACTTCCTGGCCTTTTCGCCCAGGTCTTCATCCTTCTCAGACATTGGTTTATTATTGATCGATTGTACTTAACTAATTTAGTGAATTTTCTGATGAATCATTTAAAAATGACTCAGCGGCTGCCATAATTCGATCTTATTCCCTTCCGGATCAAGGATCCAACCGAACTTTCCGTAATCGTAGGTTTGTGGCTCCCCCACGATCCGGACCCCTTCTTCTTTAAGCACTTTCAGCAATTCATCGAGGTCTTCTACCCGAAAATTGATCATATACCCATCTGAAGCGGGTTTAAAATAATCGGTATCCTTCGGGAACACCCCCAATTGTGTCATGGGCGCGGGAAGGTCGTCATCTCCCCATACAAAAGACCATCCGTACGCATCGGTATCGAGCCCCAGGTGTTTCTTATACCATTCCAGCAGGGCCTTTGGATCTTTAGCCTTGAAGAACACCCCTCCTATTCCTGTTACCCTTCTTTTCATCGTTTTACATTTTTCTCATACAAGGCGATCCAGCTATCCAGCGTGATCTTTTTAAAGAGTTCGCCCAGGAGCTCATAAGGGATATCATCCATGCGCTTAAACCGCACACAGCTTTTCCCCATATCCAGCTTATACCGGGCGTGGTCGGGATACGCCTTCACGAACCAATCGTGTAGATCGGCATCGGCATAGAGTCCGCTGTGATACATAGCCACATAGTTCTTCTGAGAGGCAATATTCAGAAAGGGCAAGGGCAGTGAAGGGTCGCAGTGGTATCCTGCAGGATAGCGCTCATGAGGCACCACATACCCTATCATACCGTAGCTCATGGTTTCTTCAAAACCTTCAGGCAGATGCTCGGCCGCCAACCGGCGTAGTTTTTTGATCACCTCCCGGCGCTCTGCCGGCAGGGCTGCTTCATAATCGTCCGGGGTATTGGCCTGGTATTCCATGAGCTTTATTTTTACTTTAACTGGTTTGTTCTACAAAAACCGCTTTGATCTTATCGACAATGGTCTTAGCCAGTTTTTGTTTGCTTTCTACGGTCCATCCTGCAATATGCGGGGTAAGCACCACATTAGGCGCATTTAGCAATGCCTCAAAGGCCGCTGGCATCTCGTCTTCAAAAAGGTTTTCAAAAGAGGCCTTTTCATACTCGAGCACATCCAGGGCTGCCCCTAACACGGCACCCGACTTAAGCCCTTCCACGAGGTCGCTGGTAACCACGCTCTTTCCACGGGCGGTATTTATAAACCAAAAAGGCTTGGCAAAAGCATCGATAAATTCCTTGTTAACAAGGCCCATGGTCTCCGGGGTCTGTGGCGTGTGCAGACTCACCACATCGGCATTCTTACAAAATTCCATGATCCCTACCTGTCGGGCGTTTTCATCGCCAACCCCGCCGAGAATATCATAACAGATCACCTCCACATCCATACCGCGAAGTTTCCTGGCAAAGGCCTTTCCCATATTACCGTATCCGTAGAGGCCAACCACCTTCCCTTCAAGTTCGAATCCGCGATTCTCTTCCCGCAACCAAATCCCACTTTTTACTTCGTTATGCGCCTTGATCATCTTATTCATCAGGGCCAGGAGCATTCCCAGGGCCTGCTCGCCCACAGCATTGCGGTTTCCTTCGGGGGCATTGAATAATCTCACATCTTTCTCCCGGGCAAAGTCTGTATCAATATTTTCGAGTCCTGCGCCTACCCGACCAATAAACTTGAGGCGTGATGCCGCATCGAGAAATTCACGGTCTATCGGAAAACGACTTCTAATAATGAGTCCGTCATACTGATCTATTTTCTCCATGATCTCTGAACGATCGGAGGTATAATCTTCGTCATTTACAAACCCAAGGGTATCGAGCTCGGCAATAAGCAAAGGGTGATTCGTATCTACGTGTAGTATTTTCATGATATAATGCTTCCGAATTTAACAGCAGACTAAGAAAAGAATAAATTTGGAGAACAGGTACCCCCTAAAGGTACGAATAAAGCCTGTAGGCAGGAGCCTCTAGAACCCCAGGATCACCTTGGCGATATAAAAGAACAGGAAGATCCCGAAGATATCGTTACTGGTGGTAATAAAGGGCCCTGTGGCAATGGCAGGGTCTATGCCTTTCTTGTGCAGGATTATAGGCACAAAGGTTCCGATAAGTGCGGCAACAACGATCACAGCCATCATAGACAAGGCGATGGTGGTACTCACCAGGATAGGCTGCTTGATCACGAATCCGAACCCCACCACCAAAAGCGAAAGTGCGAGTCCGTTAATGAGTCCGAGGCTAACCTCTTTAAACAAGCGCTCGAGCAAGCTGCCACGCACCACGTCGTTCGCCAGACCCTGTACGATGATCGCAGACGATTGCACCCCAACATTACCGGCCATCGCGGCAATAAGCGGCGTATAAAAGAACAGGCTCCTGTAATCGGGGTTCGACATGACATCTTCAAAGCCTTCAAGAATGAACACGGCTCCCAGTCCCCCGAGGAGTCCGAGTACGAGCCATGGCAATCGCGCCTTGGTGAGGTCCCAAACACTGTCGTCGGCCTCTACCTCCTGCGTAATACCCGCTGCCATCTGGTAATCCCTATCGGCCTCTTCCTTGATCACATCAATGATATCATCAATAGTGATACGCCCTACCAGCCTGTCGATCTCATCGATCACCGGTACGGCTTCAAGGTCGTATTTAGACATAAGCCGGGCCACTTCTTCGGCCTTATCGCTTACTCTTACGTAATCTACTTTTGGAATATACACCTCACTGATCTGCGTCTTGGTAGAGGTGGTGAGCAGGTCTTTCAGCGACAAGCGACCTTTGAGCTTGTCGTTATCGTCTACCACGTATATGGAATGTACACGGGTAACATTTTCGGCCTGCCTGCGCATTTCCTTCACACAGGTAAGCACGTTCCAGTTCTCATTAACCTTCACGAGCTCTTTCGCCATAAGTCCACCTGCCGAATTCTCATCATAGCGCAACAGCTCGACGATATCCTTGGCGTGCTGGGGGTCTTCGATCTGGTTGATGATCTCCCGAACCCGCTCTTCCGGCAGCTCGGCAATAATATCTGCCGCGTCGTCGGTATCGAGCTCTCCGATCTCTTCGGCGATCTCCCGAGCCGACAACCGGTTCAGGATCTGCTCCCGCTTATCTTCGTCGAGTTCGGTAAGAATATCGGAGGTGAGTTCGCTATCGAGCAGCTTGATCAGGTAAGTCCCCTCGTCCAGGCTAAGCTCATCTATGATCTCTGCAATATCGGCATAGTGAAACTCCTCCATCAGGTCAAGAAGCGACTGGTCGCTCTTGTCACTAACGAGGTTGCTGATATTGTCTAAAAGTTCATCGCTGAGCTTAAATGGAGTCATAGGCGATCTCTTTACTGGTTCTGTTTTCTGAGTTTACATGCCCGGGGGAAATACGCTGTGCCAGCTGCGAACGGCACATGCCGTTCCTGCTGTATTTTATGCTTACCCTTACTGTTCCTGCTCCAACATTCGCACCAGTGATACGAATGCATCAACCCCCAACTGTTCAGGGCGCTGACCAAAGATAGCATCTTCTTTTATATTTTCGGGCACCCCTATACTTTTTAAACTGTTACGCAGGGTCTTCCGGCGTTGCTGAAATGCCGTTTTCACGACCTTAAAGAACAGCTTCTCATCGCAGGGCAGGGTAAAGTTCTCCTTCCTCCTGAGGCGCAATACCCCGGAATCTACCTTTGGCGGCGGATCAAATACCCCCGGAGGAACGGTAAAGAGGTATTCGGCCTCGTAGAATGCCTGGGTAAGTACCGAGAGTATGCCATAGGTCTTACTCCCTTCTTTCTCACAGATACGCTGAGCGACCTCCTTTTGAAACATCCCCGTAAATTCCGGGATCTGATACCTCCATTCCAGAGCCTTAAAAACGATCTGAGATGAAATATTATAGGGGTAATTCCCGGTGATGGCGAAGGGCTCATCTCCGAAGATGGCGTGAAGGTCACACTTTAAAAAATCGGCTTCGAGCACTTTAAAGATCTCTTTCCTTCCTGTATTGAGCTGATGTTCGGGCGCAAACACCTCTTCCAGATAGACGATAGACTCCGTATCGAGGTCCATGGCGTAAACATCTACCGGTTTTTGAAGCAAGTATTTGGTGAGCACTCCCATACCCGGACCAATTTCCAATACCCTCTTATACCCTTCAAGGCTCAGGGTATCGCCAATTTTACGGGCAATATTTTCATCTTTCAGAAAGTGCTGTCCCAGGTGTTTTTTTGCCCTGACCTTGCCCTGCTGGCCTCCTGTACCTTTATGGTCCTGTTGCTGGTGCTTATGCTTCATATCAATGCTCACTAATAACCTCCAGTTCTGTGCGGAAGGCTAAGAATTTGTTCGGGAATTTCTTTAACGCCTCGCCACGCATCCTTTCGGCATCATCGCTGTAATAATTTTCCAGGTCACTGCGGTTATCGGCATAGTATTGTACCGAGTAGGTAATACCCCCCATTTCTTCTTCGACAAGGACCTTGACCATTCGGGCACCCGAAAATTTACCGGTACCGATCATATCCGGAATATGCACATCGCGCATCCATTGCACCCATTCTTCATGAACAGCTTCCTCTACATTTACAGTGACATTGTAAATTATCATTTCTTCAGTATTAAGTTATGTACTCCATCAGTTCACAGCATCGCCCCTGAGCTCGCGGAATCGCTTTCTGGCATCGGGAAAGTAGATACTGTCCGGGTGGTCAAAGATAAGGCGTTCGAGCAAGGGTTTGGCCTTTTCGGGCTCGTTTAATTCTTCGAGGTACAGTATGGCGAGGTTGTACAGGGCATCATCGAGGTAGATATCGTCGGGGAAGAATTCGATCACCTTGCGGTAGTTGAGTTCGGCTTTTTCGAGATCGCCCAGTTCTTCGCTAAGCGATGCCTGCATCATAAGGGCCTCATCTTCTACAGGCTCGCCCCGGTGAGTTTCAAGCAGCTCATCGATCACGGCTACAGCGGCCTCATCCTGGTTCTGATAGGCCAGCAGGTGGGCCCGGGCAAATTTCTTTAATGCCAGATGCAGGGAGTCCTGCCCCTTATTGTCGGATATAAGCAGTTTGAGCTGCAGGGCATCATTAGCGATAAGCTGGGAAGTAGACGATTTTAAGACCTTGAGCTGACTCTCGGCCCAGTCAAAGTCGCCTTTATAAAAACTGGTTAGCGCCACGCGATACCTGGCTTGCTGACCGCGAACATCGTTCTTGAGTTCCTTTTGCAATTGGGAGTAATAGATCAGGGCCCGGTTAAACTGCTCCTGGTACACCAGGATATCGGCGAGCTCCATTTTTACTGCTGCCTTGCTGTAGCGGTCCATGGGCTCATCCATGATCGCCTGCAGTTCGGCCACAGCCTGTTCCGGATCGCGGGCATTGAAGGCCATAAAATTGGCCCGCAATACCTGGAGCCCTACGGTCATGGCACTGCGTCCATACGTATCTAAAAGCGTCTCAAATTCCGCGAGAATATCATCTGCTTCCCCTGCTTCGGCATGGGCGATACGGATCTTCATCAAAAAGGTATGGGCCTGGATACGGGTGGCAGGGTCTCCCGCCTTTTCGGTAATAAAGGTAAAGGCATCTTCAGCTACATCCAGGTCACCCTCATCAAAGGCGATCATTCCCAGATCGGTGATACCATTCAGGTTGGGTTGCTCTTCCCGTTTGTAAATGGCTTTTTCCTGGGTGAGGGCCAATCGGTACTTGCGCTGTTGCACGAACAACCAGCTCAGCAGTTCATTCCACACCACATTGGGATCAGACTGCACCCGCTGCAGGAGTACCTTGCGGAACACCTCACTGCCCATCTTGCTGCTGTCTTCAAAAAGGAACCTGCCGATATTTCTTTTGATGTTCTCCTTGAGGTTGGTGCGCAGAACGATCAGGTCGAGATAGGTGTTGTACATCTGTTCCAGGTCGCCCTTTTCGCCATAGATAAAGGCCAGGTCGTAGCTAAAATTGAGTTTCGGATTGATCTCCATGCCCTTCTTAAAAGCGGCAATGGCTTCATCCAGCAATTGTTTATCCCGGAACCCCTGTCCTACCATATAGGCGTAAGACGGATTCTCCTCTACGGCTGCCATAGCCTTTGCAAAGGCTTCCTTTGCGGGGGCCTCTTCATCTTGCAACAGGTGGTTATACCCCAATTCGATGTAAGCTCCCGGTGGGATGCCGGGGCGTTCCAGCTCCTTGAGCAACAGGGCCTCTGCTTCGTCATACTGCTCCAGCTGCTGGTAGCATTTTACGAGTCCGCCCAGGTAATTCATATTATAGGGATTCTCCTTGTGGAGCTTCTCGTAGTAATAGAAAGCCCTCTTGTAATCGCCTTTATCCAGGTAGATCTTCGCCATGGCATCCTGGTTCTGAGCCATTGCCGTGAACGTTATCAGTCCTGTCAAAATACAAAAGAGGAGTTTTTTCATAACCCGTGAGCTTGATCAAAAATAAGGTATTGTGATAAATCCCCCTCAAGATAAAAAGATAAAGCCCAAAATCACAGGGATTTCGGGCCTTATATCGCAATGCTATTTATTGATCCCTAGTCGATGATGTCAAATCCGGTGTACGGACGCAGCACTTCGGGGATCACGATACCCTCCGGAGTCTGGTAGTTCTCAAGGATACCGGCCAATACACGGGGCAATGCCAGGGCACTACCGTTCAGGGTGTGCGCCAGTTGCTTTTTACCCTCTTTATCTTTAAAACGAAGCTTCATCCTGTTCGCCTGGAAGGTCTCGAAGTTCGATACCGAGCTGATCTCCAGCCAGCGCTCCTGGGCAGTAGAATACACCTCAAAATCATAGGTAAGGGCCGAAGCGAAGGTCAGGTCGCCACCACACAAACGCAATATGCGGTACGGAAGCTTAAGCTCACGAAGAATGTTCTTTACGTGTTCCACCATTCCCTCGAGGGCCTTATAGGAATTCTCAGGGTGTTCTACCCTTACGATCTCTACTTTGTCGAACTGATGCAACCTGTTGAGTCCGCGAACGTGAGCCCCATAACTTCCCGCTTCTCTTCTGAAGCAAGGGGTATAGGCTGTACACAACTGTGGCAGATCACCTTCAGACAGGAGTTCATCGCGGAAGAAATTGGTTACCGGCACTTCTGCGGTCGGGATCAGGTAGAGGTCATCGAGCCCTACGTGATACATCTGCCCTTCTTTATCGGGCAGGGATCCGGTTCCGATACCTGACGCTTCATTCACCAGGTGCGGCACCTGGTACTCGCGGTAACCGGCATCGGTATTCTTATCGAGGAAGTAAGCGATCAGGGCGCGTTGCAACCTCGCTCCTTTTCCTTTATAAACGGGGAATCCGGCCCCGGTGATCTTGGCCCCAAGGTCAAAATCGATAATGTCGTATTTCTTTGCCAGCTCCCAGTGCGGTAGTGCCTTCTTATCGAGTACGGGCACTTCCCCTTCTTCGAAGATCACCTCATTATCTTCATCAGAATCCCCCTCAGGCACCGAATCATGTGGCACATTAGGCAGGGTATACAAAAGCTCGGTAAGCTCTGTTGACGCCGCATTGAGTTTTTCCGAAAGTTCTTTCGACTCTTCCTTCAGTCCGGCGGTCTTCTTTTTTACTTCATTGGCCTCCTGGGCCTTTCCGCTCTTAAAGAGCATCCCTATTTCCTTGGAAAGCTTATTGGACTCTGCCAGCACATTATCCAGCTGGGTTTGTGTCGCTCTGCGCTCCTCATCCAATTGCAATACCTTTTCGATCTGTTCAGAAACTTCAAGGTTCCTTTTGGTCATTTTACCGATCACCTCTTCCTTGTGGTCTCTGATATACTGTACCTGAAGCATATATATAGGGATTTAAATTTAACAAGCCCCCATGGGGGCGGATTACGCTGACAAATTTACGTGATTATGACGTTTAAAGAAATCTAATCGGTCTCTTTTTTATAGGGCAGGATCCAGGGCTGATGCTTCCAAAGATACCATTCTTCCTGAGCCAGGTCGGTATCCGGATCGATAAACGGTGCGACCGGACCACCATTAACGCTCACCCCGCTCATATAGGCATATATGGCAACAGACCGGCCTTGTGCGGCATATTCCTCTTTGAGGCGTTGCACAAATTGCCAGATCACATCGGGCTTGGTGGCAATAATGCCCTTTTGCTTTTTAGACAAGCGGGTATCGGGATTGAGCTTAAAGGTCTCCCCGGTCTCCTTATCCACGATCTTAAACCTGATGTAGCCGGCCTTGGTACGGAGCATCATGCGCCAGCTCAGGCGGTGACCCTCTTCGGTCCACAGCACATCGCCGGGAATAAACCAGTGACGCAGCGGTAAGGCTATCTGTACCACAAAATAGACTCCTGCAACGGCGAGCATCACCTTGCGGTAGGGCGGCACCACCACCTCTCCGGCCGTATATGCCGGTTTTCGGGGAAGAAAGATGCGCCTTACAGTCTCGGGCTCATAGAAGAACAAGATGAATGCCAGGGACAGGTACGGAAAGATGCCGATATGAAAAATGAAGGAATTGAACAGGTGAAAGCATACCGAGAGTATAAAGGCGAACGTCCGGGTGCGTTTACAGAGCAGCAAAGGCACCACCAGCAGATCGAAAAGGATCCCGGTATACGCGATAGCGGCGTGGATCCACGGCTGCTGAAGCAGGTCACCGACCACCGGAAAATGCGCCTTGGTCTTCATAAGGTTGGCGGCCACAGTAAGATCGAGCCAGTCGGGATACCACTTCGCTACGGAAGCATAGGTATACACGATCCACACCTGAAGAATGATGAGCCAGGCACACCACCTGGGCATCGAAATACGTTTTAACGAAGGGTCCCGCTTCACATCAAGAGATGCGTAGCGGTTGGCAGGCAGCAGGAACATTACCACATTGAGCAGCATGAGCAGGTAGTAGTGGTTATTATAACTCGCCTTTTGCATGAGGTATACCCCGGCCCACAATACAGCAAAGGCGCCCATACTCCATTTGTAGCGATACCCCAGCATAACGAGGAGACCACAGCAGGCCATCAGGGCAAAATAAACATACATACCATACCCTGGCAGGGGCTGCAGAAAATCGAATCCGATAAAATTAAAGGTGAATTCAGGGGCTATCAGGGTGCGGTCTACCCAACCTGTAAAAATGGCTCCGGCCGATTCAAGAAAGATAAGCAGCCCAAAGATCATCCTGAAAACGATGAGCGGACTATTATCGATCTGTTTGAACAGCCAATTATTGATCATAGGTTTCAGAAATAAAGGCCAGTGAGCTTTCCTTATCGCGATGCAACTGTGCCTTGAGGGCGTCAATAGAATCAAAACGCTTTTCGTCTCTCAGGCGGTGCAGTAGATATACACGAATCTCACGGTCGTAGAGGTCTTCATCAAGATCGAAGAAATGCACTTCTATACTTTGCTTTGCTCCGTTCACGGTTGGGTTATACCCAATATTCATCATCCCGAAAACCTCGCGATCTCCAAGCGTACTTCTAACCACGTAGACCCCATTCTTCGGAATGAGCTTATACGATTCTTCAATAGACACATTGGCGGTAGGGAACTCCATTTGCCTGCCAAGAGCCCTGCCTCTGGTAATGGTCCCGCTAAGCATATATTCATACCCCAGGTAGCGGTTGGCCGTGGCCACATCGCCTGCCTTCAAAGCCTTGCGGATCTTGGTCGAACTCACAGAAACCTCATCGACCTCCTCAACGGTGATCTGCTCCACCTCGAAGCCGTAGCGCTCCCCATAGGTTTTTAGATCGTCGAAAGTAGCGGTTCGGTTACGTCCAAAACGGTGGTCGTAACCAATGATCACCTTTTTGGCCTTAAGGGCATCCACCAGGACCTCGCTCACATATTCTCCTGCGGTTAATCGCGAAAATTCTTTGGTAAAAGGATGAATCACGAGCTGGTCCAGCCCGGTGCCGGACAGGATCTCCATTTTCTCATCCAGGGTATTTAGCAGCTTGAGATCGCTATCCTGCTGCAACACCATTCTCGGATGCGGAAAAAAGGTGAGAATGGTCGATCTCAGGTGATTCGCCTTAGCATTGGCCACCAATTTTTTAATGATCTTTTTATGACCTATATGCACTCCGTCAAAAGTTCCGATGGTGACCACCGTATGATGGTTGTCCTTTCTGTCAAAAAGATTGCGCTTTACGATCACTTAAGCGTTATTTAATTAAAACCTCGTGAGGTTCACAAATTAACAAATTATAAACCGAAAAAATAACTATTTCAACGAGCCTTAACTCAAATTAAGACCCCATCTCCCCGATTTTCTTAAATTTAGCATTAGACGCATAACGAATGAAAAACTTTTTACACTATTCTTTACTTACTGTATTGCTTCTTTGCCTGCTTCCGGCCATGGCTCAGGACCCGCAACCCTGGAGTAGCAGTAACACCATTATGCACCACGACGACCTGCTTGCGGGAGAGCAGGCGCAGGCATACACCCTCCAAACCAAAACAGCAAAGGCTATGCTCGATGCGAGTCCGTACCGCTCACCGGCCGGAAATCCTGTCATCGAAGGAAACACCATCGCTTTCCCTTCTCCCGAAGGCACCATGGAATCATACCGTGTAGTGCGCACCCGCGTACTTTCTGAAAAACTTGCCGCAAAGTTCCCCGGGATCAGATCCTACCAGGGAATTTCGCTCACCCACCCCGGCAGGCGCATCTATTTTTCGATGGACAAAACCGGATTTCACGGTATGATACGCGACGGCAGTGCCTCTTGGTACCTCAATCCTGTTTCTCAAGGCAGTGAGACCATTTACCTGGCCGCCAAGTCGCAGATAGACCCACACAGCTACCAATGCCTTACCGAGGGTAAGGTGGTCGCAGAAGCAAGGGAGAAAGCCAATACCCAGCTGCGTTCTTTTAACGATACCTCCCTGCGCACCTTCAGGCTTGCCCTGGCGTGTACGGGCGAATATTCCGAATACCACATCAACCAGGCCAATGTGGCCTCCGGCACAGAAGTCGAGCAAAAAGAAGCCGTACTCTCGGCTATGAACACCACCATGACCAGGGTCAACGGGATCTTTGAGAACGATCTGGCTCTGACCATGCAGATTATTGACAATAACGACCAGATCATATTCCTGGACGCCCAGAACGATGGCCTGACCAATAACGATGGTTCGGCCCTCCTCAACGAGATCCAGGAGGTCATCGATAATGCCATTGGCTTCAACAATTACGACATAGGTCACGTATTCAGTACCGGGGGCGGAGGAATTGCCCAGGTGGCTTCACCCTGTACCAATAATAAGGCACGTGGCGTTACCGGACTCAGCGTTCCCGAAGGCGATCTCTTTGATATCGATTTTGTAGCCCACGAAATGGGACACCAGCTGGGAGCCACCCACACCTTCAACAACTCCTGCGGGGAAAACAGGACGCCCATCACGGCCGTTGAGCCCGGCAGCGGATCGACCATCATGGCCTACGCCGGGATCTGTCCGCCAAACGTGGCAGGACAGAGTGGCGATTATTTTCATGCGATAAGCGTGCAGCAGATCTGGCAGAACATCACCCAGGGCAACAGCACCTGCGCTTCGGTAACAGCGCTGTCTAATTCGGCACCCGTATTAACTCCCCCTTCGAACTATAAAATTCCTGCAGGCACCCCCTTCGTGCTTGAAGCAACAGCTACCGATGCCGATAATGATGCACTCACCTTTTGCTGGGAACAACAAGACAATGAGATCAGCCTGCAACCGCCGTTAAACACCGCGACCGACGGGCCGGTATTTCGTTCACGTACCCCATCGACCTCACCGAACAGGTACTTCCCCAATCCTCAGAGTTTGCTCAACAACGATCTTTCTCCCGAATGGGAGATCCTCCCTACCGTTTCCAGGGACCTCAACTTTTCGATCCTGGTAAGGGATAACAATCAGGCCGGAGGCCAGTCGGCCAGGGGCGATGTCAATATTGAAGTTTTCGATACCGGCAGTCCGTTCCGGGTCACCTCTCAAAGTACATCCACCACCCTGCAGGCCGGGGAGCCGGAAACCATAACCTGGGATGTAGCCGGCACCAATGCCGAGCCTTTTAACACCACCCTGGTAGATATCCTTCTCGTTGTGAACGGTGATTTTGATAACCCGGTGATCATAGAAGAAGACACCCCGAACGATGGCAACCAGGAAGTGGTCATGCCTACCGATGTGGCGTCCAATAACGCAAGGATCATGGTCAGGGCAGCCAACAACATTTTCTTTGCCCTCAACCAGGGGAATATCAGCCTGCAGCAATCGGCATTTGCCCTCGACCTGACCTCGCTGGAGTACAGTGTTTGTCAGCCCAATGCCCTGGAGATCCCCTTCACCTACCTCACCTATGGCGGATTTAATGAGACTACTACCTTTTCTGCTGCCAATGTGAGCGCTGGACTGGCGATAGATTTCAGCAGTGCTACCGCAAGCAGCAACAACACCAATATCACAGCAACCGTGAGCAATACCGACCAGGCAGCGACCGGAGAAAACACCTTCACCCTGGTGGCCACCGCCGCCGGTGGCACGGTACGGGAATATCCCATAACGATCAATGTCTTTAACGGAACCTTCGAAGTACCCACGCTGGTAAGTCCGTCGAACAACAGTAGCGACATCCTCTTAGACAGCGAGCTCACCTGGCAGGGCGTTCCCAATACCACGGGCTACCTGGTAGAGGTGTCCACCGACGCCGGCTTCAGCAATATCATAGAATCGGCAACCACAGAAAACGTCAACTACCT
Source organism: Robertkochia sediminum (assembly GCF_016786255.1). GTDB lineage: Bacteria > Bacteroidota > Bacteroidia > Flavobacteriales > Flavobacteriaceae > Robertkochia > Robertkochia sediminum. The sequence continues at coordinate 5,481 of NZ_JADMKT010000073.1, read as the reverse complement.
CCCGGAACAGCTCTCAGAAAATACAGGGTATTTCTGGAGGGTATCGCCCGTGAACGAATGTGGCCAGGGATCTCCTTCGCCTGCGTTCAGCTTTACCACCATTGCGGTAAATTCGGTGCTCTTTGAGAACAATACCGTGGTGACTATCCCTCCAACAGGGCCACAAACCGTAACGTCTACTGTTATCGTAGACCGCGAAGGCGACCTGAACAAATTACGGGTAGGGGTGAATATCGACCACACCTATATTCAGGACCTTACGCTCACACTCACCTCCCCCAACGGGACCACGATCACGCTGGCGCAAAACCCTTGCGGGGACAACAGTGATATTGATGTGATCTTTGACGATGAAGGTGAAACACTCACCTGCGGAGCCAATCCGGCCATCTCCGGAGTAGTAGCCCCCAAAGACGACCTGGCTGTTTTTAAAGGCACCCCGATCATGGGGCCATGGACCCTGACCGTGATCGATGATTTTGATCTTGACGGTGGCGCCATCAACAGTTTCTCCCTGGAAGTCTTTGTAAACGGAGCCTTTAAGAACGATGAAGATGGCGACGGGGTATTTGATGAGAACGATGAGTGCCCCAACACCCCTGCAGGCGATAAAGTAGATATTAAAGGGTGTTCGGTATTTTCACTGGCCGCATCGAACTACCTCATCCGCACCGAGGGTGAAAGTTGCCGCAATACGGGCGATGGGAGCATTACCATTACCACAGCACAGGAACTGCAATACACCGCCAACCTCACCGGAAACAACGGAAAGCAAACCTTGAACTTCTCCAATGAGGTGACCTTCGAGAATATTACAGCAGGCACCTACCAACTGTGTTTTACCGTTGCCGGAGAACCCGATTACGAACAGTGCTTTACAATAGAGATCGTTCAACCGGAGCCTTTGAGCGTGCTTTCCAGGCCCGATCTGGCTTCCAGAAGGGTCACGCTGGATCTCGAAGGGGGCGAATTGTATTTCATAGACCTCAACGGCACGACCACCACCACCACCGAACAGCGCATCGAACTAAATTTAAGCGAAGGGATAAACACCCTGGCGGTAAGCACTACAAAGCCATGTCAGGGCGTTTATAAAGAAGAGTTTATCGTAGGCTCCGGATTAAGCATCTTCCCCAACCCGGTTGGAAATACACTGAACATCAGCACCACCGAACGCGGGGCCAGCCTGAGCATATCGGTATATTCCATCACCGGAAAGCTCGCCCTGAGCAGAGACCTGACCACAGATGGTTCGGGTCGTGTCGACACCTCTGTGGCCGAACTACCTGCAGGGGTATACCTCTTGAACGTGGTTGGAGAGACCACCCGAAAAACCATCAAATTGATCAAGCAATGAAAAAGTTAATAACTTCCATATGCATCCTGGGGGTGTTGCTTACCACTTCCTGTGGTGGCGATGGTGAGGACGCACCTTCACCTCCAACGGCGCCGCAACTCAGTTTTCCGGAAAATAACAGTGAATGTTTCGAGGGCACGATAAGTCAGACCGACCCCAACATTTCGGAGATCGTATTTAGATGGGAGCGCTCCAGCAATACGGTAAGTTACACCATAAGGGTGCTCAACCTGCTTTCCGGACGCTCAGAGGTGACAGAAACCACCACGTCGACCTCCATCGGAATCGCCCTGGAGCGAGGCATGCCTTATATGTGGAGTGTCACGGCCAGCGGAAGCGGAAATTCGGGGACGGCAGCCAGTGAATCCTGGAGGTTCTTCAATGCCGGTGATGGGGTGGTAGCCCATGCGCCGTTTCCGGCAGATCTTATTTATCCCTCTTCGGGAGCCAACCTCAATTTAAGTGGCGGCAGTAGTCTCGAACTAAGATGGGAAGGCGCCGATGTCGATGGCGATATCGGATTCTATGAGGTGTTACTCGACACCCAGGATCCTCCTGCCCAGCAGGCAGGTTCCACAAGCTCACAAAGGTTTACGGTTAACAACCTCAGTAGTGGCTCCACATACTACTGGAGGGTGATCACCACAGACCTTGAAGGCAATAGTTCGACCTCGGAGGTATCGCAATTCGTGATCGCGAATTGATCAGGTATTGTTAAAGGTATTCATGGTATTGGCCATTCCGGCGGTACCGTAGGAACGCACGAGGGCCGCACTGCGCTCGAGGCGCTCTTTCATCTTGGCACTCTCTTCGTCATTCCATTCCCCAAGCACGTAATCCACTTGTCGGCCTTTGGCGAAATCGGCACCTACCCCAAAGCGAAAACGGTTGTATTTGGTCGTGCCTAATTTCTCCTGAATGTCTTTGAGTCCGTTATGTCCGCCATCGCTGCCTTTGGCTTTCAGGCGAAGGGTCCCGAAGGGAAGGTTGATATCGTCGGTGACCACCAGGAGGTTCTCCGGCTGTATCTTTTCCATTTTCATCCAGTACTGAATGGCCTTTCCTGAGAGGTTCATATAGGTACTGGGCTTGAGCAGGATAAAGGTGCGTCCTTTATAGCGGAAGGTCGCAAGATCACCCAGCTTTTTGGTTTCAAAGGTAGCCCCGGTCTCTTCAGCCAGCGCATCGAGCACTTTGAATCCGATATTATGACGCGTATTCTCGTATTTGGGTCCGATATTCCCCAAACCGGCGATCAGGAACTTTTTCATATCCGGTGTACTGTCTTGTTTTACGACTCCAAGCCTTTTTAAAAGGGATTCGAGCATGAGATGGTTTTTCACAAAAATAAAAAAGCACCCCGAATTGAAGGGGTGCTTTTAAAAGAGTATATCTTGAAATTACTTCTTGGCAGCCTCTTTTTCTGCTTTTGCAGCTTCCTGAGCAGCTTTCATCGCAGCACGAGAGATTCTTACCTGACATACAACGGTGTTATCCGGGTGCATGATCTTAAAGTTCTCTTGTGGGATAGCAGTAACATAAAGTTTGTTACCGATCTGTAGTTCAGAAACGTCAGCATCGATAAAATCAGGAAGGTTAGCAGGAAGTGCTTTAACCTTAAGCTTACGGTTGTTGATACGTAGTACCCCACCGGCAATAACTCCAGGAGAGTTACCTAATTTTCTAACAGGAATTTCGATGGTAACTTCTTTATCATCGTGTAACTGATAGAAGTCGATGTGCAGAATAGCATCGCTTACAGGGTGAAATTGAATGTCCTGTAAGATCGCATTGTACTCCTTACCATCCTCCAACTTGATCACCACGGTGTGTGCGTTTGGAGTGTAAACCAGGTCCTTAAAGGCCAGGTTATCTGCTGAAAAGTGCAGTGGCTTATCCCCTCCGTAAAGCACGCAAGGAACCTTCCCAGCATTACGTAAGGCTTTAGTCGCTGACTTGCCCACGCTTTCTCTTTGAGATCCTTCAATAGTGATAGACTTCATTATAAAAACTAATTAAATTAATATTCTACATTAAAAACTTCGATGCGATCGAAGTATTGTGGTGCACGCGGTGCATCACATCGGCAAAAAGATTAGCACAGGTAAGTACTTTGATCTTTTCGCTTTCCTGTCTCAGCGGGATCGAATCGGTCACGATAAGCTCGGTGAGCTTAGAGTTCTCGATACGCTCATAGGCGTTTCCTGAAAGGATGGCGTGGGTGGTAATAGCTCTAACGCTAAGGGCACCGCGCTCCATCATCAGGTCGGCTGCTTTGGTCAGGGTTCCGGCGGTATCGACCATATCGTCTACCAATACCACGTGGCGTCCTGCTACCTCACCAATAAGCTCCATGTGATCGATCACATTGGCTTTTTTACGCTGCTTATAACAGATAACCACTTCGCTCTGGAGGAATTTCGAATATGCGTACGCACGTTTCGATCCACCCATGTCAGGAGAAGCTACGGTAAGGTTCTCCAGTTTCAGGCTTTCCAGGTAGGGCAGGAAGACGGTCGACGCGAACAGGTGGTCTACCGGTCTTTCAAAGAATCCCTGGATCTGGTCTGCGTGCAGGTCCATGGTTATAATACGGGTAGCTCCGGCTGCTTCCAGCACTTTGGCTACCATCTTAGCTCCTATCGGAACTCTTGGTTTGTCTTTTCTATCCTGACGTGCCCAACCGAAGTATGGCATCACGGCAGTAATGTGCCGGGCCGAAGCCCTTTTGGCCGCATCCAGCATAAGGAGCATTTCCATGAGGTTGTCTGAGCTTGGGTGGGTAGATCCGATAATAAAAACACGGGCTCCACGTACCGACTCTTCGAAGGACGGCTGAAACTCACCGTCGCTGTACCTTGAAATGTTTACTTTTCCTAATTCTTGTCCAAATGCTTTCGCAATTTTATGCCCTAATTCCTGGCTCTGTGTACAGGCGAAGATCTTAGGTTCCGGCACTGAATATGGCATCTTAATGTTCTGTTTAGTAGTTCGTTAATGTTGTGTCGTTATAAACAGGGTGCAAATTTAGAAATTTATTCGTGGTGGCAACATATAAATCTTAGTATTTTTTGGGTGGCAAATAAAATAATTTTATAGTTTTGCAGTCTCAAATGCTCGAGTGGCGGAATTGGTAGACGCGCTGGATTCAAAATCCAGTTCTTTCGGGAGTGTGGGTTCGATTCCCACCTCGAGTACTTTTAAGAATTCAATTCACATCAAAAACCCCGTAAAACACCAGTGTTTACGGGGTTTTTCTTTTTCTTACCTCTAATTGATATCAATTAAATTCAACCTAAAAGGGTGCAATTCGGTGGCACTGGTCTCCGGCGCCAAAAAAGTGCGCCCGAATGCGCTAAACCCCTGTAAAACCTAGGCACTCCCACTTTTTTATAACGTAGTTTTCAGCTATATTTAAGTGTAATTCGGGCGCACAAAATGCAGGATCTTCTATCCATATTGTTCTACATCAGAAAAAGCAGGAATAAAAATGCTACTAAGGCTACGGTCTATTTACGCATTACGTATAGTGGAAAACGCGCCGAAGCGAGCACCTTCTTAAGTGTTCCGCTCGGTAAGTGGAATGCAAAAGCCAATAAGGTGATGGGACATTCAGCAGAGGCAAAGCGCGTCAACCATCATTTGGACATCCTCAGAAAACACGTTTTCCGGGCCTATCAGGAACTACTGGACCAGGAAGAAGAGATTAGCGCGATCAGGATCAGAAACAGGCTTGTAGGCCTGGAGGAAAGCCGACATAACATTCTTGAGGTATTCGAAACCCACAATCAAAAGATGGAGCAATTGGTGGGCAAAGACTTTTCCTTTCGCACCCTTCAGCGCTACAAGACCACGAAAAGCCATCTTACCGAATTCATCAAAGCGGAATACAACCTGGAAGACATGAGTGTAAAGCGTGTCGAATTGACTTTCATCAATGCCTTTATCTACTTCTTAAAAACTGAAAAGGATCTTGCACATAACTCGGCCATGAAATACCTGGCGTATTTCAAGAAGATCGTAAGGATATGCTATGCCAACGGTTGGATCGACCAGGATCCCTTTTACAACTTTAAGGTGAGGCTTCAACAAAAGGAAAGGGAGTTCTTAACCCGTAAAGAACT
>NZ_JADMKT010000072.1 GCF_016786255.1 Robertkochia sediminum | reverse complement strand
TGCCGTTGCCCACAATTATGAAAAAACTTCTACTAACTGTATTATTCGTATTTATAATAAATTCGGTTTTCTGTCAAAACTTACTAGATGACAAATATTACTTTGTAAATGGAACCGAACTCTATGGCATTAAAAAAAGTAATGATACAATCTTTGAATTTAAATGCAATTCAAATTTTAAATGTGCCCAGAAATACAGGAGAATTTTTAAAGTTCTAAAGAGCAAAAGAATTGGATCTAAAGAGATTCTAGCAATAGAGCGAATTGATTCAATTCCCCTAACAACAAACCCAATTCCAGCAGATCGTTATAAATTAATAGGGTTTGAAAAGCTTGAACAAGGGAAACTAAAATTCATTAATGAAGCTAAAACCTATACTCTTGATTCGCTTTCTGTAATTCCATTTGACATTCAGTTTTTAAACAATAAATTCGGGTTTACTTATTATTCAGAATCCTATCTATCTCAATTAAAAACGGATTATAATATTAGTCCTGAATTAGCTCAAAAGATTTTAGCAGGTTTAAAAAGTAATACTGAGCTAATAGAACTTTATAGAAAAACAAAAACGGGAGATATTTATGGAAGCGGCATTACAGCAGAATTAATTGCTACAGAAATGATTAAAATAAATTTAAGCCCCCTCGATGCAAAAAAACGACTTGAACAAGCATTGAAAAAATAACTGTGGGCAACATCGGCTATATCTCATGGCTAGTGTAGTACTTCTAAAAAAGAAAAAAATATTCATGAACTCAACCAGGCTATTCGTTTCCATCGGACGCACCGTGCAACCCGCCCGCCACGAGCCATAGCCTGACCGTTAGGCGCAATTTTAAAATGAATGGAACTGATTACATAACAATTGGATATAATTTTCTTCAAATTTCCATTAATGCAATTGAGGAAATGGAAAAACAAGGAAATAAAACTTTAGTTTTCATGGACGGAGGAAAATCTGATGCTGAGACTGGGGAAGAATATGACCAAAAAACCAAATGGGCTGATCAAAACATTGGTATCCCTGTTTTATTTAATTTCTATCATGGGATTGAATTAATCTTAAAAGGATTAATAATTCATTGTGGAGGAAATCTTGAGAAAAAAACACACAAATTATCCGCTCTTAATGAAAAACTAAATGTCTCCCCAAAAAGGCCAAATCAAAATCTATTAAAACACTTTAATGAAATAATTTCGGGTAATAGCTTCAACCTATTTTTCACCCAGAATGAAGAGACAGTAGATTCCTTTTATGAACTATTTAAATATCCCGAATTGAAAAATGGGAAAAAAATTCAATTCAAAACTTTAAGAGGTCAGGAAGAAATTAGTCTGATGAATTTTATTGATATTAAGAGGCTTGCGATTTTGACCAAAGAAAACATTATCAAATGGAAAAAAAGCGCCTAACAACGTGTATAAGCCATTGCTTTCCTCCAACAAGTTTCGAAAATAATCCCTAGATTAGACCAAACGAAAAAATTGAGCCTGGCATTTCAGTGGCTCAAGCTCTCAGCCTCCAAAGGCCAACACGCAGCTTGATCCACCCACCTGCAACGGCTCATACACCTACCGTTGTATGTCATTTAAAAACATGAGACCTAAAATCAAATCTTTGCTGTTATTTACCTTATTTGTTACCATAACATTGAGTTGCAAAAAAAAGCATCATGAATCCGATGATTATGAAATACTTTCTACCGTTTTGAATTATGCTTTCGGAAATGAATCAGATCTTGAAAATGGACAAGGTTGGATTGACGAGACTAAAGAATATCACTCTTTATTGTTATTAAACCACACGAATCTTAGGAGTTTAGACATCGAAAGTATTGATGATTATTTGACGTTTAGAGAGATTTCGGAGTTTACCATTGAAGATTTTAAATTAAAGCATAGATGGAATATTCAGAAGATTAAAGACTACAAGAGGTATAGACTTGTAGCGGAATCTGACCAAAATATAAGAAGCCCATATATTGGAATGGTTCAAATCTCTTCAATTAGTTACAACCAGAATTTTGATAAAGCAATAATATATATATCATTCTTATGTGCAGGAAATGGAGATTGTGGGTTTTCAAGCATTTTGCACCTAAAAAAAGATAAAAATTGGGTTATCGAAAAAGAGGAAATATTATCCGTTTCATAAAAACGACATACAACAATGGTGTATAAAGCATAAATGAAATTTCCTCCAGCTCGTTTAAAGGCCCTCAAACCAGGCCGGGTAAACGAGTTATTTTTATCACATTACTTTATTAGGCAGTTCCCAAACAAGCCAAACATAAAAGCACCTTAAAAGTACCGCTCTCAACCATGGCATATAAACCATTACGATCTCATTCTGAAATTCCTTGTTCTATTAACTTTTCAAGAATGCAAACCTTAAATTTTGATTTTTTGAATATGACTTATTTGATTTCAGGATTAACTCAGGTTGTTTGATGAACCTGACGGAGTAAGTTTATAGGTAAAAAATTTAAAATGGATGATATTTTTGGCTCGTTCACCTATCCTGGATTCGGATCGGCTGAACAAGCCATTCAAAATTTCGTCTGAGAAAGGAAAGGCAAAAAACGTTGTAAACGTTTAAAAACGGATATTTAATATTTATAGGAAGTAGATGAGTTTAACTACTGACCTTGTTCCCTTTGGTTGTATTTCCCAACTTCGATTTCAAAACACTCATATCTTCACTGATCTTCCGGTCTAATACCTGGGCATAGATCTGGGTGGTTCTTAGATCCCGGTGTCCGAGCATCTTGCTCACCGTTTCAATGGGTACGCCATTGGTTAGGGTTACCGTGGTGGCAAAAGTATGCCTGGCCAGGTGGGTGGTGAGTCGCTTTTTAATGCCACATAGGTCTGCAATCTCTTTTAGATATGCATTGGCTTTCTGATTGGTGAGTACAGGAATCAGACAGTTCCCATTTTCCACCTCCGGGTGGTCTTTGTATTTATCCATGATACGGAGAGCAGGAGGGAGTAGGGGGATCCTGCTTTTAGAGTCGGTCTTGGTTCGGTTGATCCGAATCCACAGATCTCCGTCTATTCCGGTTACTACATGATCTCTGGTGAGCTTTTTGATGTCGGCATAGGCCAGACCGGTATAACAACAGAAAACGAACATATCCCTAACCTGGGCGATCCTGGGGATGGATAATTCCTTAGTGACCAGGCTTTCGAGTTCGGCCTGGGTGAGGTATTCGCGCTCCTTCCATTGGTAGGAGATCTTATAACCGTAAAACGGATCCTTGGTGATCCATTCATTGGCTACGGCTATTCGTATGATCTTTTTAAAATTGTTCACATACTTCATGCTGGTATTGTGGTTGCAATTGCGACGAGTCTTTAGGAAGTATTCAAATCGCCTGATAAATGCCCTGTCGACCTCATTTACAGGTATGTCCTGCCAGCCGTATTCCTCCTCTATGAATTGTTCCAGATGTCCTTTGGTGGTATCATAGCGGATCACTGTTGCAGGGGCATAACCCTTTCCTGAGAGTTTCCTTAATTGATCGTTGTGTTCCCCAAATATCTCCAATAGCATTTTGGAAGGGGTAGCCCTGTTCTGGACCATTTTCCGAAGGGCGTTCACGTTAAATGGATTCCCACTGTCCTGGAGTTGCTGAAAATATTTATTGGTTTGATAGGTGATCTGTTCCAGGTGAGCGTTGATCTGCAAGTTTTCTTTCTTAGTTCCTGTCACCCGCTCATTTTTAGTGCTCCATAAGGATGGAAGCGCCTTTCTTTGGGTACTTAGTTCAACCCGTTGACCATTCAAGGTGATACGTTGAAAAATACGGCATTTACCCTGTTTATCGGGTTTATTTTTACGGAGGACAAAACGGATGGAATAGGTGTTTTTCATGACCTTTGGATTTATGGTAAAAAAAGACTCACCAGAATTCCTATTTAAGGTACAAAATCTCTGGAAATCAAATGTTAAAGAAAATCGTGGGAAGGCCTATGAATACAGGTAGTTTGAAAAAGCTGGTGAGTCTTTTTTGTCTTTAAAAAAGTACTCCCGAATTACCACCTTTTTAACAGTATTTAAAGGGGTTTAATTGAATGCAAGAAAAATAAAAAACCCCGTAAACACTGGTGGTTTGCGGGGTTTTGGTGAATTTTAAAGTCCACCCAGTGGAGTCGGGGAGATTCGAACTCCCGTCCAAACAAGCAATTAAAATGCTTTCTACATGCTTAGTTACCGTTTAATTGTCGACCTGCAGCTGACCGGAAACCGCCCACTACAAGCTTAGCTTCTTAAGATTTGAGATCACATCGAAGCACTGCGATCTCTATGTTGACTTTTATGGTGCCTCAAAACGGGACGCCATCAACAAGGGCTTCCCAGAGACATCTCGCCTCCCCGCCTCGCAGGGACGTGGCCGAAATCCTACTATGAATTCAGATTAGGCAGCAAGAGCATAGTTATTCTCGCCATTTAAAAAGGTTGAAATATGAGATTAAAGAGCTATATCCCAGCGCTCTGCATGCTTACACTCCAATTAGACTCGCTGTCAAAACCAGTCGACCCCAATATTTTTCAAAGAACTTCTCCTCTTAACCCGGAAGAATAGGGAAGGCAAAACTACAATAATTTTCTATACCTCCCCAGTTTACGGCTATACATTCAAAATCTATGCCAGTATGAGTTCTTCCCGTTGTTCGCAGTCCATAGCCTTTCTTTCTGCCATGGTGTCGTGTTTCTTCATGCGTCTGGAACTGTCGAGATCTTTATTGTAAAATCCGCCGCGGTTTTCATCTTGCCGCGAGGACTGACAAATAATAAGATGCGCCACATTAACCATATTGCGCAGTTCACACAATTCCGGGTTAAGTCGCGATTCCCTGTAGAGGGTTTCCACCTCCCGGTAAATGGTTTGCAAATTTTTTGACGCCAGGGCCAATCGCTTATGACTTCTCACGATCCCGACGTAATCTCGCATTAAAGCCTGCAGTCTTTTTACATTGTGTTTTACTACGATATTTTCACTGTTTATCACGGTGCCCTCATCATTCCACTCAGGGATGCTTCGGGGAACCTCCGACAGGGACTGATAGCGTTGCCAGGCAAAAATACGATGGGCATAGACCAAGGCCTCCAGGAGGGAATTCGAGGCCAGCCTGTTCGCGCCGTGTAATCCTGTTCGGGAGCATTCGCCACAGGCGTAAAGGTTGTGTATGGAGGTGCGGCCGTGCTGGTCTACATCAATTCCACCACAGAGGTAATGCGATGCCGGTACTACCGGGATCCAGTCGGTTTGAGGATCTATGCGATGCTCCAGGCATTTTTGTTTGATGTTTGGGAAGTGAGCTTCGAATTCGGCAGCATTGAGGTGGGTGCAATCCAGGTAAACACACTCTTCGCCGGAGCGTTTTAACTCCCGGTCTATGCCCCGTGCTACGATATCTCTGGAAGCCAGTTCACCACGTTCGTCATACCTGAGCATAAAACGTTCACCATGCTTATTACGCAGGAATGCTCCGAAGCCGCGAACAGCTTCTGAGATCAGGAACGATTGCTTCTCGGCACCATCCAGCAGAGCGGTAGGGTGAAATTGCATGAATTCCATATCGGCTATACGTGCTTTGGCGCGATAGGCCATGGCTACCCCGTCGCCGGTGGCGATAGCGGGATTGGTGGTATGTCCGTATACCTGTCCGACCCCTCCTGTAGCCAGTAGGGTGGTGGATGCTTCAAAGACTTTGATCTCTCCGGTAACCTGGTCCATGACATAGGCCCCGTAACAACCGATCTCATTGGGAAGGTCATTTTCAAAATGGTGTTCGGTGATGAGATCTATGGCAAAATGGTGATCGAAGAGGGTGATATTAGGTAACTGATCGATGCGTCTGAGCAGGGCCATTTCGATCTCATGGCCCGTGATATCCTTATGATGTACAATGCGGTATTCGGTATGTCCGCCTTCACGTCCCAGGTTCAGACTTCCCCCATCGTCAATATCAAATTGTGCTCCCCAGTTCATAAGTTCGTGCAGCCTGTCGGGCCCTTCGTTCACCACCATGGCTACCACCATGGGGTCGCAATGACCATCGCCGGCCCTTAAGGTATCTGCAATATGCTTGTTAAACGAATCTTTTTCGCGATCCCAAACCACGGCCACTCCGCCCTGGGCGTATTTGGTGTTCGATTCGGCCTCATTGGCCTTGGTAACAATGCTGATATGACGGTCGGGCAGGGCTTCGGCCATTTTTACCGCATAGGTAAGACCTGCAATTCCCGAACCTATTACCAGATGGTCTGTTCTCAATTTCATGATCAGGAAAGTGCCAGCATACGCTCTATAGGGCGTAAGGCTTTTTTACGTAGGTTTTCTTCAACTTCTATTTCAGGGGTCTCTTCCAGCATACAGCGGTAGAGTTTTTCGAGGGTATTTACCTTCATATAGGCGCACTCGCTGCAGGCACAGGTATTATTTTCTAATGCCGGCATGGGGATGAGGTCGGTACCCGGTACTTCTTTTCGCATCTGGTGCAGGATACCCGCTTCGGTACCAACGATGTATTGTTTTTCCGGTTGCTGCTTTACGTGGTTGATCATGCCTGCGGTAGACCCGATATACGATGCGGTCTTTAATATATGCGTCTCCGATTCGGGATGTGCTATGATCTCTGCTTTCGGATATTCCATGTGGAGAGAGGTGAGCTTATCCATGCTAAAGGCCTCGTGCACTACACAGCTTCCGTCCCACAGGAGCATGTCTCTTCCTGTTTGTTGCATGATGTATTTCCCCAGGTTGCGGTCGGGAGCGAAGATGATCGGAATATCTTCAGGAATGGAGTTCACGATATCCAGGGCGTTCGAAGAGGTACATACCAGGTCGCTCATGGCCTTGATGGCAGCAGAGCAATTGATGTAGGTCACTACAATATGTTCGGGATGATCGTTGACAAAGGGTTCAAAGGCTTCCGGCGGACAGCTATCGGCAAGAGAACAACCTGCATCGAGGTCGGGAAGTACGACCTTTTTATCGGGATTGAGGATCTTGGCGGTCTCAGCCATAAAATGTACCCCTGCAAAAACGATCATATCGGCCTCTGTTTCTGCCGCTTTTTGCGATAATCCAAGGCTGTCGCCCACATAATCGGCTACATCCTGGATCTCAGGGCGCTGATAATAATGGGCCAGGATCACGGCATTCTTCTCTTTCTTTAACCGGGCTATTTCTTTACGGTAATCCATTTGGTATGGGTCTGTGTTTTAGATAGGTATGTGCTTTTATTTTCCGATCTCCATGCAGAGGAGATGAGCTGCAAATTAGGTATCTCTTTGGAGATTAACTGTGACATTTGTCACTCTGAATCAAAAGATGCGTACCTCAAAGCAGGTTCTGTTTGTGTATTCCTTTTTGAGCGGTTATTTTAGCGGAAATATTCATACAACCACGAGCCCATGACCTTTGCCATTATTAAAGAAAGAAAGAATCCGCCCGATCGCAGGGTAGTTTTATCTCCGGAAGCCTGTAAAGCTATTATCGAACGCTTTCCGCAGGCCAAACTGCTCGCAGAGCCTTCTGATATCCGGGTGTTCCCGGATGCGAAATATGCTGAAGCGGGAGTGGAGGTGACCGGTGATCTTTCTGCTGCCGATGTATTACTGGGGGTGAAGGAGGTGCCTGTTGATGCGCTTATTCCGAATAAGAAATACTTTTTCTTTTCGCATACGATCAAAAAGCAACCGTACAATCGCGACCTTTTAAGGGCGATCCTGGAAAAGAACATCGAGCTCTATGACCACGAGGTGATCACCAATGAGAAAGGGCAGCGCCTGGTGGCGTTTGGCCGCTATGCCGGCCTGGTTGGTGCATACAACGGGATTCGCACCTACGGACTCAAACACGGACTTTTTGAAATGCCTAAGGCAGAGACGCTGCCTGACCTGAAGGCCATGAAGGCTACCCTTAAGACCTTTGAGCTGCCACCGATCAAGATCGTGCTCACCGGAACCGGAAGGGTAGGAAGTGGTGCCCGGGAGATCCTGGAGGCCATGGATATTCAAAAAGTTGCTGTTGAAGATTACCTGTCTAAAGATTTTGATGTTCCTGTGTTCTGTCAGCTGGATTCTCTAGATTACAACCGGCATAAAAAAGGAGAGGAGCATTCCATTCATAATTTTTATTTCCACCCGGAAGAATACGAATCCAGTTTTATGCGTTTTGCAGCGGTCTCTGATATGTTCGTAGCAGGACATTTCTACGGTCAGGGATCACCCTATCTCTTTACCCGTGAAGATGCAAAGTCACCTGAGTTTAAGATCAGTGTAGTAGCCGATATCTCCTGTGATATCGATGGCCCTGTAGCCTCTACGATCAGGCCTTCGACCATTGAAGACCCAATCTATGGGTACCATGCTGCCACCGAATCGGAAGTGGATTTTATGAAACCGGAAGCCATAGCGGTCATGGCGGTTGATAATTTACCATGTGAGTTGCCTGCCGATGCCAGTGAAGGCTTCGGAACGAGTTTTATCGAACACGTGATCCCGGCATTCTTTGACGGTGACGCCGATGGGATCCTGCTGCGCGCCCGTATGACACAAGACGGCAAGCTTACCGATCGATACAGTTATCTTCAGGATTATGTAGACGGCACCGATCAGGCATAGTGCTCCAGGAGTTCCCGGAGGTAATCGGGTATCTGGGTTAATGTCCCTTCGTCTTTAAGTACCTGGAGGTCTTTAAGGACCGTTTCTTTCATGCCATGTTGTTCTGCATTTTTGAGTGGAAGTATTTGTTTGTACAGATCCTTTGCACGAGTTTCATCGCCGGACAATAAGCAGTAATGCGCCAGATTGCAACGGCTTTCAGGAGAGCAATCACAGGGAAGGGCTTTCATTTCCTTCAACAATCGCAATGCTTCAGACATATTGCCGGTACGCATATAATACCATGCTTGTTCGCTGAGTGCATCCCCGTAGTTTTCCATCCCACGGTAATGCCCCGGGAATTTCCGTACGTGTTCGCCAAGGAGGGTAACGATATGTTCCTGAAAAGGGATCTTTTCCTGAGGTACGATCGTTGACGTTACTTCTTCCTTCCATTTCATGATCTCACCGGAGATCTTCAGGAAGTGAAGCCCCGAAAGGTCCTGGTCGTTAAAGCGCTCGGAGTAATAGCGGTGATCGTTCAGGATGTTCTGAACGGCCGGCAGGTGTTCCGGTAAATTAACGGCTTTGACCTTGACCATCTTCAGCAAGGCGAGTGCTTTCTCCTTAATTTCTGTATTCAGCGAATTTTCCCATTGCACGTAATACAGTTCTACCAGGTTCATCAGGCTGGAACAAAGGTCGGCATTGAAGGCCACCGGTTCTTTTGTGGCCAGGTCCTGGCGTATCACGATCGCCCGGCGAAGGTAGCCTTCTGCAGCTTCCAGGTCATCCTCCATAAGCATGACCCCCAGATTGTGCAGGGCAGTAGCCAGGTAGTGACTGTAGCGATGAGGTTCTTCTTCACTGAGATGCTCATAGGCCCTGATCGCTTTTTCGGCATAGGCTATTGCCTGTTCCTTTTTGTTATTGGTAGCGTAAAGGTTGCTAAGGTTCGTCAGTGATGATCCGATCCATGGCAGATAACCCGAAGAGCTGCTTTCCAGTTGCTCGTAGTGTTCCAGGGTTTTAGTGAAGTATTCTTCGGCCTTGAAAAAGGATTCCAGATCCCGGTAGGTTACTCCTAAATTGTTCAATAGGCTGCCTATGATCATTCCCGTGTCCTGATTGCCTTCTGCATGTATCTTACTGTACAGCTCCAGGGCTTTGAGAAAATGTTTTTTGGCATCGAACAGCTGGAGTTTGTCACTAAAGAGATGTCCCAGTTGCTCATGTGCCCGGGCATGGGCCTCATACACCGCTTCTGTTTTAGTACGGTCAAAGTACAAGGCTGTCTCTTTAAGGTATTTCTTGATGTAGTATTTGTCGTTGATCTGCGTATAAAGTTCACTTAGCCTGTAGTTCACCATAGCGATCTTCAGCATATTTTCTGCTTCCTGTTCACGGTAGTATTGGTTGGCTTTCTTCAAAGCAACAATGGCTTCTTCCGGTTCGCGGTCGGCCATCAACAATCCCAGGTTGTTATACAGGGCTGCAAGGTGATCGGTATTTCGATCGACCTTTTCTTCTTCCAGCGTGATCATATTTCCTATCAGTTCCCTTGCAGCCTCGCGGTCGCCTGATCTGCGGTAAAGATCGGCGAGGAGGTACTTGAGGGCAAAGGCTTCAGAAGGGTCTTTGGTAACCTCCAGGGCCTTTTGTGCCCGGGCGATGCGTTCGGTATTTGAGGTATCCATAGTATTGTTGTTTTAATAACCGCTTTGGGCGGCATTTACTTTGCATTGATCGGTATAGCTAAGCCTGCTTATTTCATCACAGGGAAAGGTCTCACTGCGGAAAGTGGGCTTCTGCATGTCGATAAGACTGAACCCTTCAGCCTCCAGATCGCTTACCAGGGCGTGTAGCGCCTGATCTACGGCTGCATTATCGGGAGCCCAGATGTATTCACCAAAGAAGATCTTACCTATAGCCACCCCAAAGAGTCCGCCGATGAGCGTTACGCCTTCGCGAATCTCATATCCGCGAAGCATTCCTTTTTCATGGAGTTCACTGAAAATGCGGAACATACGCTCGGGCAACCATCGGGGATTCATTTCTTCCTGCTCATTGAATACCGATTGCAGGTGGCGGAGCAGGGCTTCGATCGCTTCTGTTCTTTGAACACTTCTCCCGGTGGTATCTGTTACTTCAGGTGGAGGCAGGCGCGCCGGTAGTTCCAGCACCAGTCTCGGATCGGGCGACCACCATTTAACATGTTTCATGGGGTGGTGCCAGTAATAGAGTGCGCTATTGTAGGCCCTGATCAGGTTGTCTGCGGTCATATCACCTCCCACGGCAACGAGGCCGTCGATATCGGCAAAATGAGCAGGAGGAAATGCTGCAGGTCCTTTTTTTATTTCAAAATGCGGCACGGCTATGTCTGATTTTTCGGGGTTTCCAGTTCGTCCAGTTCTCCCAGTTGTTTAAGGATATCAAAGGTCTTTTTGGCTTCTTCTTCATCGACCACACTAATGGCCGCTCCCACGTGCACCATGACGTAATCATTGAGTTGAGCCTCAGGGACCAGGGTAAGACTTACTTTTTTTACCACCCCGTCAAACGATACCTTCCCGGTGCGAAAAGTGTCGTCGAGCACGTCATCGATGGCAATGAGCTTGCCTGGAATAGATAAACACATTACGGTTGTGGTTCAAGGGTTGCTTTCATTTTGTGTTCCAGCCAGGTGTACCAGGCATCCATACCTTCTCCGGTCGTTGCCGATACCTCTACAAACTTCAGGTTAGGGTTAACCTTGAGGGCATTCTCCTTTAGGGCTTCCAGGTCGAAGTTGAGGTAGGGAAGAAGGTCCATCTTATTGATGATGCAGAGCTGGGAACTCAGGAACATATCGGGATACTTGGTGGGTTTGTCTTCCCCTTCGGTGGTGGATATGATCACTACCCTGTCGGTTTCTCCCAGGTTGAACATGGCCGGACATACGAGGTTCCCCACGTTCTCAATAAAGAGTACGCTGTTTGATGTCGGATTTAGTTTTTTAACGGCATCGTAGATCATGTCGCTCTCCAGGTGGCATCCTTTCCCGGTATTGATCTGTACAACGGGTACCTCCTGTGCTGCGATGCGGTTGGCATCGTTAAGTGATTGCTGGTCGCCTTCGATCACACAAAAGGTGATGTTGTTCTTTTTATCGGCCAGGGTGCGCTCTAACAGGGAGGTCTTTCCCGAACCGGGAGAGCTAACCAGGTTGAGGGCAAGAATGTTCTTTCCTTCGAAATAGCCTTTGTTTCTGGCGGCCATCAATTCATTGTGTTGCAATACATCCTGTTCTACGGCGATCACCTTTTTCTTATGGTCGTCTATTGGATCATGGTCATGATGATGGTGGTCATGATCATGGGAGTGACCGTGGTGATGATGTCCGTGGTCGTGATCATGGTGATGATGGTGGTGGTCATGGTCATGATGATGGTGGTCATGGTCATGATGATGGTGATCGTGGTGATGATGACCGTTTTGATGATCTTTGTCTACCAGGAGGATGTTGTTAGTTCCATCGCCTCCGCATCCACAAGTTCCGCACATAATTTTTTCTTTTTTTGGTTATTCCACTTCCAGTGCCTGTACCCGCAACTCTTTTCCCTCTACGATCCCTTTCAGGTAGCTTTTACAGGAAGGGCAGGGTTCATAGACCTGGTTAATGGTGAATTCATTATCGCATTCCAGGCATTTGGCTTTGCCGTTCACCCGCTGAATGTGGCGTTCGGCATGCTCCAGTACGGTATCTTTTACTGCCATTGGCCATACAAAATCGAGGGCTTCGAACTCGATCCCGGCCAATTCGCCGATCTCCAGTTCGATACGCGTGATCCTTGAGGCTTTGGCCTTATCAAGTTCATTTTTGGCGATCCTGACGATGCCCATGGCTACCGATAGTTCATGCATAAAATGCAGTTTTTGGTCAAATAAGTTCAATAATAATAAGATATCCGACCCTTTAAGATGATAATAATCAGTTTTTTAACTGAAAAATTGTAATAGTTTTAAACGACTTTACCAAAAACCATCCGAATAAAAGTGAAAACTTATGGCAACCAGGAATGACAAAAGGGAGACGTATTACGAAAGTATAATCAAGCAGGGGTACAGCCGTCGCGACTTCATGAAGTTCGCAACCTATATCGCAGCCTATATGGGGGTAGAAACTTCCATGATCGGGCAGGTGGTTAAATCTCTGGAGACCACTTACAGGGTGCCTGTGATCTGGGAGCATTTCCAGGAGTGTACCTGTTGTAGTGAATCATTTATCCGTTCAGACCACCCTATCGTGGCCGATATCATTTTGGATAAGATCTCACTGGATTACACCCTGACCTTAATGGCCGCCTCGGGTCACCAAGCCGAGAAGGCCAAGCACGATACCATGGAGAAATACAAGGGTGAATACATTCTTTGTGTCGAGGGTTCTGTGCCTCTGGGTGCCGATGGTAATTACTGTTGTATCGCAGGGCGTTCTGCTAAAGACATCCTGGTAGAGGCTGCAGCGGGAGCCAAGGCGATCATTGCCTGGGGAAGCTGTGCCACCAACGGATGCGTTCAGGCTGCCTATCCGAATCCGACGGAAGCCACACCTATTCATAAGATCATCAAGGACAAACCCATTATCAGGGTACCCGGTTGTCCCCCCATAGGCGAGGTCATGGCCGGGATCATTATTCATATGGTCACCTTCGGTAAACTGCCGGAACTCGATCGTATGGGAAGGCCTAAAGCCTTTTACGCCAAACGGGTACACGACTCCTGTTACCGCAGGCCCTACTACGATGCCGGATTGTTCGTAGAGTCCTTCGACGATGAGAATGCCAAAAAAGGGTACTGCCTGTATAAGGTAGGTTGTCGCGGACCGATGACCTATAATTCCTGTGGGACCATTCGCTGGAATAATGGGGTGAGTTTCCCGATCCAGTCCGGTCACGGATGTATAGGATGTAGTGAAGAGAACTTCTGGGATAACGGACCGTTCTATGAGCGTTTGACCAGTCTTCACGGATTCGGGATCGAAAGTTCTGCAGATACCATTGGTAAGGTAGCTGCAGGAGCCCTTGCAGGGGGTATTGCTGCCCATGCTATCGCAGCAAATGTCTCCAAGCGTAAAGAGTTACGCCTGAGAACCAAAGGCGGTAAAGAGAATGAGAAAAAATTAGACCTCTAATAAATAAATCGTTATGGCTAACAGAATAGTAGTTGATCCTGTAACCCGGATAGAGGGGCACCTTCGCATAGAAGTGGAGGTCAAGGATGGCGTGATCACAGACGCCTTCAGTTCCAGTCCGATGGTAAGGGGACTCGAGAATATTGTAAAAGGAAGAGACCCCAGAGATGTCTGGGCGTTCGTGCAACGGGCATGCGGGGTTTGTACCACCATACACGCTCTGGCTTCGGTACGTTCGGTAGAAGATGCCCTGGGCATTGCCGTTCCGCCAAATGCCGAAATGGTGCGTAATATTATGGAAGGCGCCCTGTACATGCACGATCATACCGTGCATTTTTATCACTTACACGCCCTGGATTGGGTAGATGTGGTCAATGCGATCAAGGCCGATCCTGCCAAAACCTCAGAACTCGCACAAAGCATATCTCCCTGGCCAAAAAGTTCGGTCGGATATTTTACCGATGTCAAGAAAAAGATCACCAGGTTCGTGGAAAGCGGACAGTTGGGGATCTTTGCCAACGGGTATTGGGGGCACCCTCAGATGAAGTTGCCTGCTGAAGTGAACCTCATGGCGGTGGCCCACTATCTGGAAGCCCTCGAATGGCAGAAGGAGATCGTAAAAGTACACACCATCTTTGGAGGTAAGAATCCACACCCCAACTACCTGGTAGGTGGTATGGCCTGTGCCATCAATACGGAAGATCCCGGCGGACTCAATGCCGAGCGACTGGCTTATGTCGGCAAACTACTGGAAGAAGGGAAACAGTTCATTGAACAGGTATACATCCCCGACCTGCTGGCTATTGCCTCTTTCTATAAGGATTGGGGGAAAGTAGGTAAGGGTAGCTTCGGAAACTATATGTCGTACGGAGACTTCCCGACCAATGGCTATAACGATCCTGCCGGATTTAAATTTCCCGATGGTGCCATACTGAATTTCGACCTTTCGAAGGTGCATGAGGTTGACCGACGCAATAACGATATCGAAGAGTTCGTAAATAACTCCTGGTATGAATCATATGCCGAAGGGGCCAATTCGGGAAAACACCCCTGGGAAGGAGAGACCAATATCAAATATACCGGTCCGCAACCCCCATACGACCAGCTCAATGTGAACGAGCCGTACAGCTTTATTAAAACGCCACGCTGGAAAGGTCACCCTATGGAAGTAGGGCCATTATCCCGTATGCTGGTGGGTTATGCCCGAGGCAATAAAGAGATACAGGAAATTGTGAATGCGAGTCTGGCCAAACTGGATGTTCCTGTTGAAGCACTTTTCTCTACACTTGGGCGTACTGCCGCCCGTGGTATAGAGACCCAATTGGTAGCCAACTGGACCATGGAGTTCTACGATACGCTTATAAACAATATCAAGAATGGCGATACCCGAATGGCCGATTCGAATATGCGGGAACCGGAACGATGGCCGGCAGAGACCAAAGGGGTAGGGCACTGTGAAGCACCCCGGGGGGCACTTGCACATTGGATCCGGATCAAAGATCAAAAAACCGAGAACTACCAATTGGTGGTGCCTTCCACCTGGAATGCTTCGCCAAGAGATCCTAAAGGACAGCGGTCGGCTTATGAATCTACACTTATTGGGACTCCGGTTGCCGATCCGGAATTGCCATTGGAGATCATCAGGACCATTCACTCCTTTGACCCTTGTATAGCCTGTGCGGTGCATTTATACGATGAACACGGCAAACACATCTCTCAGGTTTCTAATGTTTCCGGATGTGATATATAAATCAGCATTATGATAACTAAGAATTTTAAAAGAGTATACGTTTGGGAGCTTCCGGTGCGGATCTTTCACTGGGTGAATGTGTTGTGTATCATTGTTCTGGGGGCCACCGGATTTATCATAGCCGATCCGCCTGCGATCATGTCGGGGGCCGAAGCCAGTGAATCCTACTGGTTTGGTACCGTACGCTATATCCACTTCGGGACCGCCTATGTATTCTTCTTTAATATGCTCATGCGAATCTATTGGTCGTTCGTAGGGAACCGCTTTGCAAGCTGGAGGCAATTGTTTCCTTTTACCCGTAAAGCCCTGGAGAATGCGGTTCACGTGACCAAGGTCGATGTGCTCTTGCAGAATGAAAAGAAATTTGACCTGACCAATGTTTCGGTAGGTCATAATAGTGTGGCTGCCTTTTCTTACCTGGTGCTGTTTTTCCTGGCCCTGGTACAGGTGTTTACCGGTTTCGGACTCTATGCCGATAATGCCGGTTGGTGGTTGCCAAAACTCTTTGGATGGGTGCCCCAGTTTCTCGGGGGTGATTTTATTACCCGAACTATTCACCATATCGTAACCTGGCTGTTCATATTCTTTACCCTGGTGCATGTGTACCTGGTATTTTATCATGACTGGCTGGAAGGTAGAGGTGAGGTCTCGTCCATGTTCGGAGGCTATAAATTTGTTCGGGACGAACGCTTAAAGCACGATGAACCTGAGGAAGCACCTAAAAAGGAAGAAGGTTCGGTAACCGAACACTGTTAGAGATCTTTTAACCTCCGTAAACCAATGAGAAAACAAACTTCAGATAACCCTGTTGCGATTAGCAGCGACTCTTTCTTTTACGAGAAGGACAAGTCCGACGCCACCCTGATCCTTGGAGTGGGTAATTACCTTATGGGGGATGAAGGCGTCGGGGTGCAAGTTATTCAACAAATGGCAGGAATGGACCTGCCGGAGCGTACTGATATTCTCGATGGAGGAACCGGCGGATTCTTACTTCTGAACTGTTTTGAGTCATATAAAAACATCATTTTTATTGACGCTACCATGGATGGGGAGCCTGAAGGTACCGTAACCCTGCGCAAGCCGAAGTTCGCTTCTGATTTCCCAAGTGCCCTGAGCGTGCATGATGTCGGACTCAAAGATATGATCGAAGCGGTATACCTCATGGAGATGAAGCCTGAGCTCTATCTTATTACCATCTCGGTCAGTGAGGTTGTACCCATGTGCGTAGACCTGAGTCCGGAAGTTCAAAAGGCCATTCCAGAGGTCATTAATACAGCATTTACGCTGGCTTCTGAACTGGCCAATGTATCACAAAACTCTTGAAGGTAACCCGTAAAATAACGATCTGTGGCCTGGTTCAGGGTATTGGTTTCAGGCCTTTTGTGCACCAGGTAGCCCATCGTTTTCACCTGAACGGGGAGGTGAATAATAATGAGAATGGGGTGCAGATCCTCGTAACCGGACCGTCGGAGGTTATCGATGCTTTCTATCACGAATTGCTTCATTATCCCTATCAGCTTGCCCGCATCAAACGCAGCAGGATGGATTCGGTTACGCTCCGGTCATTTCCTGATTTTCGAATTGTTCCCAGTGAAAAAGGCAAGCGGGTGAATCTGCCCTTTACACCCGATATGGCACTGTGTGAACATTGTACCAAGGAGCTGGAGGATCATGAAGACCGCAGGTTTGGGTATCCGTTCACGGCCTGTGTGGAATGCGGCCAGCGGTGGTCGATCTCAAAGGCCTATCCTTTTGAACGTGAGCATACCTCGTATCGCGATCGTTCCCTGTGTCCTTCCTGTGAAACAGAATACACCCATCTTGACGACCGGAGGTATCATGCCCAAACCATTAGTTGCGCTGAATGTGGTTTTTCCTGCTGGTTGGAAGAAGGCGGGAAAAGGATCTCAGGTAAGAATGTCGATGTATTTGAAGCCGCGGCTAAACTCCTGAAGCAAGGAAAGATCCTGGCGGTAAAGAATTCTGCAGGATTCTTGCTGTGCTGTGATGCGACAAGTACCCCTGCCATAAACGAACTTCGAAAACGTAAACACCGTCCCGATAAACCCCTGGCCGTACTTTTTAAAGACCTGGAAGAGGTAAGGGCTGTAGTGCACTGCAATACAGAAGAAGCAGAAGAATTACAAGGAAGAGTGAGCCCTATTGTGATCATGCCCTTACGCCAGAACCCCGATATACTGTTGGCAACGGACGCATTGGCGCCCGGACTCGATCAATTAGGCGTCATGCTGCCTTATAACGGCATATTGCGATTATTGGCCAATGCCTTTGGTGGCGCGATGGTGGCCACCAGTGGGAACATGCACACCAAGCCCGTGATCGCCGATAACCAAACGGCCCTGGAAGAACTGGCGGAAGTAGCAGATGTGTTTTTGTTACACGACCAGGAGATCGCCAATGCCCAGGATGATTCTGTGGTGAAATTTACCCCGGAGCATAAACAACGCATTGTCATGCGAAGATCAAGGGGGATGGCTCCCAATTACTTCGATGCCCCCATGACCTCCGAAAAACAACTCCTGGCCATGGGAGGTGAATTGAAATCGGCAATCGGACTTATCCCGAATCAATACCTGTATATAAGCCAGTACCTGGGAGCTCTCGGTGCGTTGGAAACCTATGACCGCTACCGGGAGGTGCTGGATCGGTTTTGGGAGTTGTTCGATCTGAAACCCGAACTGGTGATCACCGATAAGCATCCCGGATATCAAAGTACCCTTGCAGGGACAGCCCTTGCTAAAGAACAAAGCATCCCCCTAAGACAGGTACAACATCACGAAGCACATTTTGCGGCCATTCTCGGGGAACACCACCTCCTTGATCACCGGGAGACCGTGTTGGGTGTTATCTGGGATGGTACCGGATACGGAGACGATGGAAACGTGTGGGGAGGAGAGTTCTTTACCTATAAGGATCACTATATACATCGCTTAGCCCATATGGGATACTTTTCATGGTTGGCAGGAGATAAGATGGCCAGGGAGCCCAGGTTATCCCTGTTGGCGGCTGCAGATAGTGAGCAGTTACTTGAAGCGATCAAGCACAAGTTCAGCACAGCCGAATGGCAGGTGTATACCCAACTTAAAAAGAACAACAGGCTACTCACTTCATCGGTGGGGAGGCTGTTCGATGCAGCCTCGTCTTTATTGGGGTTGTGTGACAGCAATACCTTCGAAGGGCAAGCAGCCATGTTACTGGAAGCCTGTGCCGCCAAAGGGCCCCGGGAGGGTGTCGAAGGCTGGGATGTCTTTGATGCCTCAGGCGAACTGCAGCCCTCACGACTCTTTGAAGTTATGCATAAGGCTAAGAAAGGTGGTGCTGCCCGGGAGGTTCTTGCCCTTGGTTTTTTAAAAACCCTGGTAACCTTTATCTTTAAGGTAGCAGACCGTTCCGGGGCGAAGATCATTGCATTGAGTGGTGGGGTGTTTCAGAATGCCCTGCTTACCGACCTTATCCTCACAGAGGCACAGGGTCGCTACCGGATCTGCCTGCACAGGGAATTGAGCCCTAACGATGAGAATATAGCCTTTGGCCAGCTCATGCATGCATTACATATAAAAGAAAATACATAGGTGAAATATTTAGAAGAATACCGGAACAGAGAAGCTACAGAAGTCTTTCTGAAAAAGATCTCGGAGACCGTTACCCGCCCGTGGAAGATCATGGAGATCTGTGGCGGCCAAACCCACGGGTTGGTGCGCAATGGGATCCTGGAGCTGCTTCCCCAAGAGGTGCAGATGATCCACGGGCCGGGATGTCCCGTATGCGTTACTCCTAAAAGCCTTATTGATATGGCCGTGCAACTTATGGAGCAGGGGGTTATCATGTGCTCCTTTGGCGATATGGTCAGGGTGCCCGGAACCTCAAAGAGCTTGCTTCAGGCCAAGGCAGACGGAGGTGATCTGCGCATACTTTACAGTCCGATCGAGGCGGTGACCGTGGCACGTGAGAACCCTGACCGGGAGGTGGTATTCTTTGCGGTAGGCTTTGAGACCACGGCCCCTGCTAATGCCCTTTCGGTATTACACGCCAAAAAGGAAGGCCTCACCAATTTCTCCCTGCTCGTATCCCATGTCCTGGTGCCACCGGCCATGGAAGCTATTCTCGAGGATGAATTTTGTGCGATCGACGCCTTTCT
The DNA here is from genome assembly GCF_016786255.1 of Robertkochia sediminum. Taxonomy (GTDB): domain Bacteria; phylum Bacteroidota; class Bacteroidia; order Flavobacteriales; family Flavobacteriaceae; genus Robertkochia; species Robertkochia sediminum. Next base: position 100,286 of record NZ_JADMKT010000072.1, on the reverse strand, counting down.
CGGTGCGGGGCATGTATGTGCTATCATGGGTATGGAAGCCTATTTTCCGATCGCCGAAAGGTATAAGGTCCCTATTGTAGTTACCGGATTTGAACCTCTTGACCTTGCGGAAGGCATTTATATGGCCGTAAAGCAACTGGAGGAAAAACGTGTGGAGGTAGAGAATCAATATTCCCGCGTGGTGAAAAGGGAAGGAAATACAGCGGCCATTAAGGTCATAGAAGAAGTGTTCGAGATCTCACAGCGGGAATGGCGCGGAATAGGGCCTATTCCGGACAGCGGATTCAGGCTGAAGGAAGCCTATGCCGATTTTGATGCCGAGCGTAAGTTCCAGGTGCGTTCCAATACCTCCGAACAGGCTTCGGGGTGTATCGCCGGGGAGATCCTCAAGGGGCTTAAAAAACCGCATGAATGTAAGTTCTTCGGTAAGGAATGCACACCAGCCCAACCACTGGGAGCCCCTATGGTTTCTTCAGAAGGCGCCTGTGCCGCATACTATCACTTTTCAGGTAACCTGATCAAAAACTAACCTGTATATGAATAAGGATCATATTGAATTGGGTCATGGGAGCGGAGGACTTCTGACCAGAGAGCTTCTAGATGAGCTTATCTTTTCTACCTTCAGCAATGAACAGATCGACCAGAAACACGACGGTGCTATTCTCCCTATGTCCGGCCATGTGGTTATGTCTACAGACACCTTTGTGGTCTCGCCCATTTTTTTTAAAGGGGGGAACATCGGTGAGCTCGCCGTTAACGGATCTGTGAACGATGTGGCCATGTGCGGTGGGATACCCCGGTACCTTTCCCTGGCCTTTGTTATTGAAGAAGGCTTACCGGTAGCCGACCTCAGGAAGATCCTTGAAAGTATACGCCATGCTGCCGAAAAAAGCGGTGTACAGGTCGTTACCGGAGATACCAAGGTCGTGGAGCGGGGCAAAGGCGATAAGATCTTTATCAATACGACCGGGATTGGCACCCTGCATCCTAAGGCCCATATTGCCATGCAACGTATTAGTAAGGGCGATAAGATCATCGTGAATGGGTCCCTTGCCAGGCACGGGATGGCCATCATGTCTGAGCGGGAAGGCCTGGAATTCGAATCGGAGATCGTGAGCGATACGACCCATCTCAACACAACGGTCGAAGCATTGCTTGACAGATTTGGGAATGACATTCATTTGTTTCGCGATGCTACCAGAGGAGGGGTTGCAGGGGTATTGAGCGAGATCGCGACCGATACCGCCAAGGGCGTTTTTCTCAAAGAAGCCTGGTTGCCATTGGAAAAACAAGTCGAAGCCGCCTGTGAGATGTTGGGTATCGATCCGCTTTATGTGGCTAATGAAGGCGTTTTCGTTTCTGTGGTCAATGGGGCTATAGCCGGGGAATATGTCGAGGCCTTAAGGAGCATGGAAGGAAATGAAGATGCCGCTATTATCGGGGAGGTTACCGAAACCAAACCCGGAATGGTGATCCTTGAAAGTAAGATCGGTGGTAAGCGGGTGGTTACCCCCCTGATCGGGGAACAATTGCCCAGGATCTGCTAGTTAATGAACATCCAGTAAATACCAACTCCTATGGCTGCGATCCCGGTGATGAGTCGAAGGATTTTCATAAAGGCGCGTTTATCGTTCTTGCCAAAGACGCCCATATAGCCCAGTAAGAAGGTGAAAAATATCATAGCTGCAACCGTACCCAGAGCAAATCCGGTGATGTAGAAAGCAGCCTCTCCGCTATTCTCAAAACCCAACACAGGCAGAAAGAGTATAAAGTGTGCAACTCCGGCAAGGCCGTGCAGCGAGCCTATGGAAAAGGAGGCGATGTTGGCTTTTCGGCCATGGTGGTGGTGATGGCTACCATCTTCTATGATGCTATTCTTGGGGAAAAATGCCTTGTAAATGGCCCAAATACCAACGCCAACAAGTACAACCCCCACGAGTGATTCACTATAAGAGGAGATGAGTTCCAGGGGAGGAAAATCTTTAAGCATGGTGAACAAGATCCCGATAAGGAGCATGCCCGCTAAATGTCCAAGACCCCAGAACAAGCCGATCTTCCAGCTTTTACGGGTGGAGCCTACCGCAAAAGGAGCAACGGCAGCAAGGTGGTCGGGCCCGGAAAAAACGTGGGCGGCAGCGGCCAAAAAGCCGGTAAATATAGCGTAACTCAAACTCATACCTTTAAGATCATGTGATCTAAAGCTACAAAAATCGTCTGAAATCACATAGGCCCTAAGGCTATTTCAGAAGGTGAACTTGAACCTATTGATGGACGTATTTCTGTTATGAGCACCTTTCTTAGTGGACGTTAAAGGTCTCGAACCACGAGAAATGCTTTTCCATAACCTCGTGTTTGTGTTTTTCAATATACTCCAGGTAGGCTTCGGCGGCAGGCGAGAGCACCTTATTTTTTAACCAAACCAATTGCCAGTGCGTGACTATAGGAAGGTCGGGCATAGGATAGATCTTGATCTCACCATTCTGAAGTTCGTTCTTTAGACCGATGAGCGGCATCACAGACAGTCCCAGTCCGGCGATCACCGCTTGTTTTACGGCCTCATTAGAGGTAAGGGCGATCTGTTTATGGGATTCGATATGGTGTGACTTGAGGTATTCTTCCATTGCTGCTCTTGTGGCCGATCCTTTTTCGCGAAATATAAGGGGGATATCTTCCAGGTCTTTAGAATTGTTGATCTCAAAATCGGTATTAGAGGCACCTACCAGGTAAAGCGCATTCTCCATGAGCTGTATGGCATTGACCCGTAATTTATCGGGAACCACCGATACCATGGCAAAATCGACCTCATTATTGTTCAGATCCCTGATCACCTTCTCCTTATTGGTAACATCCATGGTAAGGTCCAGTCCCATATGGTCATGCATGAATTCTGATAGGAAGTACGGCATTACGTATTTGGCGGTAGAAGCAATGGAGATCTTAAGTTCTCCGGCCAGAAAGCCCTTATAAGCCATGGTCTGGTGCTTCATTTGTTCCATTTCTTCCACAATGCGATGGGCCCTTTTTTCGACTTCCCTCCCGAAGGGCGTAATGAATAATTGACGGCCTATAACTTCGGTGAGCGGAATGTCGAACTGGTCCTGTAAGTTCCTAAGTTGAATAGATACAGCGGGTTGGGTGAGGTAGAGTTCTTCTGCCGCACGGGTAATACTTCCGAGTTCGGCTACCTTGAGAAAGATCTTTAATTGGTGTAACGTAAAGTCCATAAAAATGCCTTATGAATGCGTTGATAAATATAAATAAAATATTATCAAAAAAAGCATGCATTTTTGTGACGCTTTAAGTCATGTCTTACCCCCGGATGCAAGCGTACGGGGTGTAAGAATATATCTTTTGTTCGCTCTTTTATTGGAGCACAACATATACCTCCGGTTCCTCACTTCTTCTCATTATAATTCTTCTCAAGGGAATCGGAGGCTTTATGTTTTTATTTCGTCGTCGGTCATTTTTGATTCCAGGTTATCTCTCAGGTCATCGAGCTTATCGGCTATTTTATTTTTTCCTTTACGCAGCTTTAATCCGAGTATCACGAGGGCTATCCCACCAAGGAGAAATGCCAGTCCGAGGATCCAGATCAGGGAAGATACCCCGAGGTAGGGTTGGGCAGCGATGACCAATCCCAGTACCAGGGCGAGCACCCCGTTAAAGATCACCCAGCCTTCTCCTTCAATTTCTTTCCGGAGTTTTATACCCATCATGATCCTGTTGATCCCGATGAGAATGAACCAAAAGGCTATGAGTAATCCAATGAAGTAGAGGGTGATACCCGGGGTTACAAATAGTGCGATTCCCAGCATAAGGCCAAAGACCCCTTCGAGGAGAAACCGCCATTTATTTTCTGTTTCGTTCCATTCGCGAATAGCCGTGACTATGGTCACTACACCATCGATAGCAATAAAGGCTGCGATCCACATGACTATGGTTGCAGCGGTGGCGGTAGGTTTGGCAAAGGCAATAATGGCGAGAATGATAAGGAGAACGCCTTTAAATACGAGGACTTTCCAACTGTTGGCTAGTGCTTTTAGCATGATCTTACGTTTTAATGGTTGGTTATTATTACAATTATTTGTCGTTCTTTTCCAGAAGCAGTTATCTTATCGCATGGTACAGCCTACGGGGAAATGATTTGGTATAGTATGGTCTGATCCTTTCTGTTTAATTAAAGTCCCATCCGAAGGTGGTATAAAGCACATAGTCTTCCCTTGACCCTCCGGGAATGGGTTGAGAGTCAAAGTTGAGGGTATAACCTATTTTGATAAAGAAATCCAAAGGCAGGTCATATTTCAGATCTGCTTTAAAATCCACCCTCACACGATCGGATTCTGTAATACTGGGATAGGCGAACACGCTGGAAAACAAATGGATGTCTCCCAGGTCAAAAATATCCAGTTGAAGCCCGGCTACCCCTTCTAAACTGTTTCTCCGCGTATCTTCGACATCATCAAAAACCTCGTTGTTCCAGGCTAATCCCGACCCCCAGGCCAGGTAGACCTTATTAGAGTGGATCAAAAAGCTCCCTATGATACCCCTGGTGGTAAGCCTTCGTTTTAACTGTTGCTCGTCATTAGAAAGGTATCCTGCATTGGTTGCGGCATACCAGTTCTTCCTGAGGTGATATATACCACCGATATTCGCATCGATACGGCGGGTGTCGTTGGTATTGTTCTGTGTGCTTGTAAGCGAATTGTAAGAGGCATTCAGCCCCCAGGTATTCCCACTGTAGACTAACCTGCTTCTCATCGTAAGCTGCCTGAGGCTATTACTTTTGGTGAAGTTGGAACCGAACGATAAGGAGACCTCAAGCCGGGAAAGAAAGCTGCCTTCAATAGGTCTTAGCATTACGATATCGTTGATCGTAGTTGACAGAAATCCTTTTTCATGGTTAATGTCGAGCTTGGTAGAGTCCTTTTGACTCTTGTGAATATACCCGTTCAGGCGCTGACCTTTTTCGAGGATGATGAGGTAGTTTCTCGAACTGTTCATTTCGGCAACATCAACCCAGGTGATCTTAAAATCCTGGTCGCTGTAATCTGACGACATGGTGAGCACACCATTGGCCATAAAGATCACTTCTCCGATGATCCTGTCCTTGTTCTTCAGGATCAGGGTATCTTTTTGAGCCCGGACATGTGCTATCCCACCCAGGAACAGGATAGCGAAAAGTATGGATACCCTGAAGGATGATTTAACGCAGTATGGTAAGCAGTTGCTCAAGGAGATTTTTCGATTAGATGCTCAGGTGTGCTAATTATTGTTCGTCGATCAATTTGTCTTTATCCAGTCTTTTGATGAGTGCCTCGGTATAATCCTGCGTAAAACTTTCCAGGCTTGAAGGGTTATAGGTCTTCGATTGTCCCGACCACAGCAGTTCTTCGGTCTCGGCATTATACACATTGGTTTCCATGTAGTATATCTTGTCGGTAGTGTAATATCCGGGGTCGTAAGCTACCGGATATAAGGTGCGGTAGTACCCGTAGAAGTTACCGTAATAGCTATAGGCCATTGGGCGGTAACCGTAGGCGTAATTCGTATTTCCGGGAACGTATCTCGATTCGGTTTCCTTGTCGAGCAGGGTTACCGTAAGAATGGCATCTGCTCCGGTATCTCTTATCAGTTTCATGATGGTAGCCTTATCCGGGCGGTTCCCCTCAGAAAATGTTGCGGGAAAAACATCGTGTGCCTTAATAGCCTGAACACCTCTTTTATTGGCGTAAAATGCGAGTTCGTCTTCGATCAGGGCCTTAGCCACCATATTTCCGGTCATGGCAATGATGAATACGCTATTGTACGGGCCTTGCCCGAGGGCATCTTTATTGGTCCAGGATTCGGTCATGCTGGTGCTTGAACCGCAGGATGATGCTAAGAATAGTAGCGTCAGGAGAATGTAAATAGATCTCATAGGTATGCTTTTTAATAAAATTAATGACGTGTGATCACTTCCTTAAGTTTCAAATAGCATAAGTGTGAGGTCCAAATGGTTTGGGGTTCGTACTTTAAATGTAATTAAATTTAAACAATTGAATGTCAGTATTTTACTGTAATTCAAATAAAATAGACGAATGATACGTTTTCCTAATCGATCTTTTTAAATACCAGTTGAGGGCCGTTGGGATTAGAAAGCCATAACCTGTTATTTTCAATGCGGTAGGCGGTCGCGCTTTCCAGGTTTTTAAGGAATGCAGCCTCTTTGTTTTCGGGCTTGCAAGCCATTCTTGTGGTAGCTATATTGGTAAAGCGCAACAACCCGGGTTCCCAGAAAATACTTCCGCGCATACGATTGCAACCGGCATATCCCATCAGGGTATTTTCTGCGACATTGATCTCTATTTCGGGAACTTTTTCTGCAAACCACGATGCGTCTGCCGTTTCTTCCCCCAGTTTTTCGAGTACCCAGATGTCGTTTAACCGCTTATCGGTCTGGTATATACCACAGCCTTTTAAATTTTTGACTTCAGCATCTCCCGTGTGCTGAATGGTTACAGCGACGGAATAGGGAAATTGTTTATCGGCCATGGTATCTGCGCAATCGCCTTGCGCTATCTGCAGGTCAATGATCACCTTTTCGGTTTCTGCCCGGTACCTCTTTACATTGGCATCGGCAGCTCTGACCACCATGGGTAGGGGTGTGTGAACTTCTTCAAAGCCTTCGATCAGAGAAGTGAATACCAGCTGTTCTGCATTTAATTTGATGTTCCAAAAGGGTTCGTTGCCCGAAGCCATAAAGAAATCTCCCGGCGGATAATGATCCCTGTTCTTTTCTTGTGGGTCAGTTGCTGTGGTCATAGAGTCCTTTTGAGTTTCGGTGGCTTTGGCGTCATTTTTTATGGAGGTATTGCAGGCCAAAAATGCAAATACCATTAATGCCATCCATAGAGGTGTGCTGCGTGCGATCATCATATCTTGAAATTTAATACTGCCAAAGTAATAAGAAGAGGTAGTAGCTATGGGCTTCGGGGAGAGGGAGATAGCAAATAACCCTTTGTCCGGTTGGTTGCCATGATATGAAGGTACGATAAAATTGGTGTTTTTTAAACTGGAATTTCGGGAAAGGATATCCTTATATTGCCACCCAAAAAAGAACTTCATGAATCCGGCAGAGAAATACATACTGCAACAAAGAGAACCCTGGAAAGATCTTTTATTACAGGCTAAGGTGTTTATCGAGCGCCATGTACCGGAGGCTGAAATGCGATACAAACACGGTATACCATTCTATTACTTAAAGAACAGGCCATTTTGCTATTTACTGGCCACCCCCAAATACGCCGATCTGGGAATTGTTCGGGGCAGTTTGCTTACTAACAATACCGATCATCTTGAAACAGGGAAACGCAAGACCGTCCGTTCGCTGAGGTATAAGAAGCCGGAGGATATGGATGTGGAAGTATTGGAAAGTGTACTGCGGGAGGCAGCCGGATTATACTAAAAAAGCACCCCCGAAGGGATGCTTTTCATCTGTGTACGGTAAAGCGTTACGATCTGGCCAGTTCGATCATCATATCGAGTTCTGTTATGAGCTTATCGATACTGCCGCTCCAACCAACCGACTGGAATTTAATTTTCCCATCGGGACCAATAACGAATTTGGTAGGGATACCACTCACCCCATAATTGGTTACCACCTCGAAGGTTCTGCTTTCCGGATCGAGGTTATCGAGCAATACCGTAAAGTCATATCCGCTTTTGTCAATATAATTCCCGGCTAGTTCTTGCTGCTCTTCGACAGACTTCCCTTCCCAGGTATTGATAAAGAGAAACACCACATTCTCATCGTCCTTATAGTTTTCCTGTGCTTTTTGCATTCCCGGGAATGATGCTTTACAGGGTCCGCACCACGAAGCCCAGAAATCCAGGATCACGGTTTTTCCTTTCAGGTCGGCGAGGGCCACTTCTTCTCCTGCGAGGTTCTTTAATGAGAATCCGGAAGCGTCTTTATTGATCATCTTTTTCGATACTTCCTTCTTCAGGTTCTCCCTTGCCTTCATCTCCAGATCTGCGATGAGGTCGGCATACGAGCCTTCCTCGTTTGTTGCCTTATATGCGGTTTCCAGGTATTCCCTGATCTTAGGATTCGATACGTTGTTGGCAATATATGATGATGCCTCTTCCTGAGCCAGTTCGTATTGCTCATCCTCGATCAGGAATTGGATATAGCGTTCGTTCACATCGCCTGAAGCGTCTGTACCTGCGGCCATGGCCTGGTATTTAATGGCTTCTTTGAGGTTGCCCTGCTTGTAAAGGATCACGGCATAGGTGTCCCGGTACATATCCAAAGAACTCTCCAGCGACATGGCCATCATTTTTTCTGTAGCCCGGGCAGGATCCCACTCCGGAGCTGCTATGGCTTCTTCAATGGCCGTTAAGGAAGCCTTAGAGATCTTTGCAGCCTCATCAAGGTCTTTTCCTTCAGAAGCGAGACTCCAGGCAACAGAATTCATTGCTCTGGCTCTGGACTGCACATCTTCAATGTCGGCCAGGGTGGTCATGAACTTTTCGTATTCACCGGCTCTTCCGTAGGCCTGTGCCAGGGACGACATCATGTATTGGGCGGCGCGGTGATCAGGATGTGCTGCTAAATACTCCTTAGCAGCCTTTTCTTTTTCCTCAAGGGCTTTCATCCCCTGGATCTTATTGAATTTTTCAACGACTGCCGGGTCACTGTTCGGGAATTGCTCTTTAAGGAGGGTGGTTATAGAGTCGGACTTAGCTCCTTTTTTCATGGTCATGTAAATTCGCGATAGGGTTTCGTAATCCTCCTGAGCGAGGTCTCCGGAGGCCAATATCCCGGCTGCTTTCTTTTCCAGCAGGGCGATTCCTTCTTCGCTGTTTGCTTTCATGAGTAGGGCTGCGTAGTCCATATAATGGTCGCTTTCCATTTCCGGATGGGCTTCCATTTCTTTGCGATACATGCTTAGAATGCTATCGGCTTCGGTCTTGTGTCCGAAAAAATCCTTCCCCATACCCTTGAGGTAATTTGCCGTTCCGATTAGAGCACCGGGTAAGGGATTCCCTTCTGCATCGACCACCGATAAGGTAATAGCCTCATCATTAAAGGTTTCAAATCCGTTCATCATGTTAAAGGCCATGCTCACCACGCTGTCGGGAACTACTAATTTGGCTTCGATACCGCTATCGGTTTGATCAAAGGAAATATCTTTCATATATGACTTTTCCCCTGTGCTGAAGCTCATGATAATATTATCGATCTCTTCTGTGGTGCTGTATGCGAGGGTTAATGAGTCGCCTTGTTGTGGTTGGGCGTTTGAAATATAGGCGTCACCAATGGTCATGGGCATTACTTCCTTTTGCTCTTGCTGACATGCTACGATACTTAGTCCTAACAAGGCAAAAGAAAGATGGTGTAGTGTTTTCATGAAAAAATGTTTTGGTTATACGGTTATAATGACGACAAATTAGGAAAAAAGTTACAACTCTTTGGTATTCTGGACTCCGGATAGGATACAGCCATAAAAAAAGCCGGGAATTTCCCGGCTTTGAATTGTTATTAAATGAACCGCACTATTTCAGTGCATTCACTGTTTTTCTGATGGCCACCAGGTTAGTGAGCAGCTTTTCGAGGTGATCGAGGTGAAGCATATTGGCACCGTCACTCTTGGCATTTGCCGGGTCAAAGTGCGTCTCCATAAAGAGTCCGTCAACCCCGGTTACCACACCTGCTCTTGCAATGGTCTCGATCATATCCGGACGCCCACCTGTAACTCCGCTGGTCTGGTTAGGTTGCTGGAGGGAGTGGGTCACGTCGAGTACAACTGGAGCGTACTCCTTCATGGTCGGGATCCCACGAAAATCAACGATCATGTCCTGGTATCCGAACATGGTTCCGCGATCGGTGATCACTGCCTGTTCGTTTCCGCTGTCGTGAACTTTTTTCACGGCGTGCTTCATGCTTTCCGGGCTCATGAACTGTCCTTTCTTCAGGTTCACGGTTTTCCCTGTATTCGCTGCAGCGACCACAAGGTCGGTTTGTCGCACCAAAAAGGCAGGGATCTGCAGAATGTCTACATATTCGGCGGCCAAAGCGGCATCCGAAACCTCGTGAATATCGGTGATGGTAGGTACTTCGAAAGTCTCAGAAACCTTTCTCAGGATCTTGAGCGCTTTCTCATCTCCGATCCCGGTAAAAGAATCAATACGGCTTCTGTTGGCCTTTTTAAAACTCCCTTTAAAGACATAGGGAATTTCCAGTTTATTGGTGATCTCAACTACTTTTTCGGCAATTCTAAGGGCCATGTCTTCGCCTTCGATAGCGCAAGGACCGGCCAGTAAAAAGAAATTGTCACTGTTGAGGTGTTTTATCTGAGGAATATTTTCCAGTTTCATGGTTTCGATAAATTTAGGCGCAAAGATACTATTTTAAACGCTATGTATACATACCTCTTACCCCCGGATGAAGAATTTGATGTGGGTAGGGGTATAGCCTTAGTTGCGGTGTAATCTTCTTATATACAGTATGGTAGTGTTTGAGTGTCTGGTGAAATTATTTTTAGGAATAACGTTATTCAACTAAAAGAATAGCGTACCTTTGCGCCTTTAAAATAAATTGCCAGAATGACATCCATTAAAAATATTGCGATCATCGCGCACGTTGACCACGGTAAAACTACCCTGGTTGACAAGATCCTGCACCATTGTGAATTGTTCAGGGATAACCAGGAAACGGGAGAACTGATCCTTGACAATAACGACCTGGAGAGGGAGCGTGGTATCACCATCCTTTCTAAGAACGTTTCGGTGAACTATAAGGGGACCAAGATCAATATCATTGATACTCCCGGTCACGCCGATTTCGGAGGAGAGGTAGAAAGGGTACTGAACATGGCCGATGGGGTATTGCTCCTGGTTGACGCCTTTGAAGGGCCTATGCCACAAACGCGTTTTGTACTGCAAAAGGCCATCGAGATGAAGCTCAAGCCTATCGTGGTCGTGAATAAGGTAGATAAGGAAAACTGTACCCCCGACGAGGTACACGAGTCTGTTTTTGACCTGATGTTCGAACTCGGTGCAGAAGAGTGGCAGCTCGATTTCCCTACCGTTTACGGTTCTGCCAAGAACAACTGGATGTCTGACGACTGGAACAAGCAAACCGAGAATATCGAGCCACTATTGGATATGGTGGTAGAACATATCCCTTCTCCTAAAGTGGAAGAGGGGAGTACACAAATGCTTATTACCTCTTTAGATTATTCATCGTTTACCGGTCGTATCGCGATCGGAAGACTGCAAAGAGGTGTACTGAGATCTAATATGAACGTTTCTTTGGTGAAAAGAGACGGTTCTATCGCGAAAGCGAAGATCAAGGAGCTTCATGAGTTTGACGGACTCGGACGTAAGAAGGTAGAAGAAGTGCAGGCCGGAGATATCTGTGCCATTGCCGGATTGGACGGATTCGATATCGGGGATACCATTGCCGATTTCGAGAATCCTGAAGCCTTGCCAACCATCGCGATCGATGAGCCTACCATGAGTATGCTCTTTACGATCAACGATTCGCCTTTCTTTGGTAAAGACGGTAAATTCGTTACCTCAAGACATATTAAGGAGCGCCTGGAGCGCGAGCTTGAAAAGAACCTGGCGCTGAGGGTACACCCTACAGACAGTGCCGATAAATTCATGGTATTTGGTAGAGGGGTACTTCACCTTTCGGTATTGATCGAAACCATGAGAAGAGAAGGGTATGAGCTGCAGATCGGGCAGCCCCAGGTGATCATCAAAGAGATCGACGGGGTAAAATGTGAGCCTGTTGAAGAGTTGACCATCGACCTTCCGGAAGATGTTTCCGGACGTGCTGTAGAAATGGTAACCCAGCGTAAAGGTGAAATGCTGAGCATGGAGCCTAAAGGAGAGCGTATGGTGATCCGTTTTAATATTCCTTCCCGAGGAATTATCGGACTCCGTAACCAACTCCTCACCGCTACTGCAGGTGAAGCGATCATGAACCACCGCTTCCTGGAATACCAACCATACAAAGGAGAAATTCCGGGACGTATCAATGGTTCGCTGATCTCTATGGAAAAAGGAACTTCAATTCCTTACTCTATGGATAAACTTCAGGAAAGAGGACGTTTCTTTATTCACCCGGGAGAGGATATCTATACCGGACAGGTGATCGGAGAGAACTCCAGAGGAGATGATATGACGGTGAACGTTACCAAGACCAAGAAACTCACCAACATCCGTTCGGCCGGTGCCGACGATAAGGTGAAGCTCGCTCCGCCGATCAAGTTCTCGCTTGAAGAAGCCCTCGAGTACATCCAGAAAGATGAGTATGTGGAGGTAACTCCAAACCATATGCGTCTTAGAAAGATCTACCTCGACGAGAACGAACGTAAGCGTATGCAAAAGCAGATAGGATAAAAAAAAAGAGCCCATTCGGGCTCTTTTTTTTGTTATGAGGTGATAAGGTTATGAGGTGATATGGTTATGCCCTCCTTCGCTAAAGCTTCTGAGGGTAAGACAGTGATGCGGTTATGCAGTGATGCAGTGACACGGTGATTCAGTTAGGCAATCTAATAAAAGTTGGGATTTCTCCCCTCCTTTTAAAGGAGGGGTGTCCGTGCATGGCACTGACGGGGTGGTTTCCGATTCTCGATTCTCCATTCCCTACTCCCTACTCCCTACTCCCTACTAACTACTTCCCACTAACTTCTTCTCAAAACACCTGCTGTTCTCCATACCTTGATATTGACCGTAGCAGGGCATATAACGGTAACCGGATCGTTCATAGAGGGCGATGGCTGCCTTTTGACGCGTGCCGGTTTCTAAGATGCATCGGGAGAATCCGAGTTCTGCTGCCCATTGTTCCAAAGCGTGCAGCACCTTGCCGGCCAGTCGTTTCCCGCGGCAGGCCTCTGTGGTGAACATTCTTTTGATCTCTGCACTGTCACGGTCGTAGGGTTTTATCGCCCCGCAGGCGGCAGGTATGCCGTCCACATAGAGCAGAATAACACAGTCTATATGGTCCAGCTTATTGAACTGGTCGTAAAAGTCGTGTTCGTCGCCATCGGTAATGGCCAGATAGGCATCAAGGGCCCTTACCAGCATAAGAAAATCCTTGTGGTGGGTATTCGTCCTTATGATCTCGATGGTCTCCTTCATCGCCTAAAGCTCGTTTGTAATTCTTAGCGTTCGCAGTGTTCCCGATCTATACCGATCGCAGGTAACCCCCGTCAAGCGGAATGGAAGTGCCTGTAAGGTAGGCAGCCTTATCTGAAGCGAGAAAGCTTACCAGGTATCCGTACTCTGCTGTTGTTCCTATGCGTTTTAAGGCGTTCTGCTCTGCCATTTCCTGCTCTAATTGGGCCAAGCTCTTACCGGTACGCTCTGCCTTTTTCCGATTCACCGCTTCCAGGCGTTCGGTATCGAAGTACCCCGTAAGAATGTTGTTCACCGTGATGCCGTAGGGGCCCAATTCCTGTGCAAGGGATTTGGACCAGGTAATGATCGCAGCGCGTATGGTATTGGAAAGCACGAGTTCTGGCTTCGGTTCTTTTACGGTTACCGAGGTAACGTTGATGATGCGACCGAACTTGTTGGCCTTCATATGTTCTGTAGCGATCGTTGTCGTGTAGTTAATGGTGCGAAACAACAGGTCGAAGGCCTTGTCATAGGCACTGTCTTCCAACTCGCTTACATAACCGGGTGGCGGTCCAGGAGTGTTGTTCACGAGGATGTCTGCCGGGTGTTCTCTCAAAAAATTGCGAATACACTCTTTAAAACGGTCCAGTTCTACCATATCGGTCACGATATACCGATGTACCTGTCCGCGGGAACTATCCAATTCCTGCGTAAGTTGTTCCAGTTTGCCTTTACTGCGTCCCATCAGGGTAACAGAGGCTCCGCTGCCAGCGAGTACTCTGGCTATGCCTTCACCTATGCCTTTACTGCTACCCCCTACGAGGGCGTGTTTTCCTTGTAGTGAGATCTCCATGACTTATTGGTATTCTTCTCTTGGCGGACAAAATATATCGGTGATCTTACACGGGGTAAGGGCCTTGCCTCCGTGTTTGATGTGGGGTTCCAGGTAGACTACGGTTCCGGGACCATAGACTCTTTTTTTGCCGTCTACGGTGAGTTCGAACTCACCTTCGGTAACCTGCATGATCTGTTCGTGGTAATGGCTGTGTTCAGGGATCTCGGCTCCCGCTTCAACCTCCCAATAGGCAATGGTCGATTTGGGGGTGTGGATCATCTTTCCGTGGAATCCCGGAATGATCTCTTTAGCGGGGATGTCTTTAAGTTCGAGGTCCATAAAGTTATAAGGTTATGCGGTTATATGGTTAAACGGTTATTCAGTTATGCCCTCCCTTTCACCAGCTCTTCACCGGCCATGGCCGCACCTATGATCCCGGCTTCATTCAGGGTTCTGGCAGCGATCACCGGAACAGGTACGCTTATCTGGGGTTCTATTTTGGAGAGGTGTTTGGCACCTCCACCACCCATGATAAAGAGGTCTGGTGAAAAGATCAAGTGGTAGTAATTAAGTACTTTATTCACTCTTTTTCCCCACTTGCCAAACGGAAGGTCGTGGTGCTTACGAACCGAATTAGCTGCATAGTGTTCTATTTTCTGATAGTCATTATAGTGCATTTGCCCCAACTCGCAATTCGGAATGAGCTTCCCGTTAAAGAATACTCCGGAGCCTATCCCGGTACCCAGGGTAACCACAATAACAAGTCCGCTTTTATTCTTACCGGCTCCAATACGCATCTCGGCCAGGGCAGCAGCATCGGCATCATTGATCACCCTGAAAGGCAGACCGATGGATTCGCTAAAATAGGTTTCGGCATTTACACCAACCCATTGTTTGTGCAGATTACTTTCGGTCAGGCAGATCCCATTCTTGATAGAAGTGGGAAATCCGACCCCAACGGGGCCTTCCCAGTTATGGTGTTTTACGATCTCTTCTATTACATGGGTCACTGCAGCCGGGGTTGCAGGATGCGGAGTGGGAATACGAAAACGCTCGGTAAGCATTTTTCCCGTGGCAATATCAACTATGGCACCCTTTATTCCGGATCCTCCCACATCAATGCCAAGAATTTGCATAGGATTGTTGTTTTTTCGTGGTCAATAGGTTAAAAATAAGGCTTTTAAAGGTAAATGAGGGCTTTTCTTTTGCCGACCGCGTTAGTACAGCTGTGATCACACGGTTTTTTGCACGACCTCAAAGACCTTACTACCATCACATTTCAGGGTTTTCGAGGGGAATTTTAACAACAGGGCATAGTCGTGGGTAGCCATCAGAATGGTACGACCGCTGTCGTTGATCTCCTTAAGGACCTTCATGACCTCTACGCTGGTTTGCGGATCGAGATTCCCCGTAGGCTCATCGGCAAGAATAAGTTCCGGGTCGTTGAGTAAAGCCCTGGCAATGGCCACACGTTGTTGCTCTCCTCCTGATAACTGATGCGGAAACTTAAAGCCTTTGGTAGCCATGCCAACCTTTTTGAGTACCTCCTCGATCTTTTGATCTATAAGTTCTTTATTGGTCCATCCCGTAGCCTTGAGCACGAACATCAGGTTGTTGTGAATGGTGCGGTCGGGGAGGAGTTTGAAGTCCTGGAATACGATCCCCAGTTTTCTTCTTAAAAAGGGAATGTCCTTTTCTTTAAGAGCGCGAAGGTCAAAGTCTACGATCTCTCCCGACCCCTGTGTAAGGGGCAGGTCACCGTAGAGGGTTTTCATAAAACTACTTTTACCGCTACCGGTCTTTCCGATCAGGTAAACAAATTCACCCCTGTTTATAGAAAGATTGATCTCACTTAATACCAGGTTGTCCTTTTGATAGATGGCTACATCACGTAACTCCAGAATGACTTCGCTCATATAGGTTTGATTTGTTACCGGTAAATATAAGGACTATCTCGTGGTTTCCTACCTACAATTTTTACCGGCGGCTTGTCGTATTTACTGAAATTGAAGCCCGTCGCCGGGATAATTTCTCAACTGCGACATGGTCAAAAAGCTGTTGTGCAGTTGTTTGCAGGGATGATCATTGTCATTAGAAGTGCCCCCGACAGCGAGGGAGTGGATGCATATTTTTTTAAAAAATTGACTTCTGAACCTCCGGCTCATAACAATGAGCGTAAGTATTTTCTTTTGATGCTGAGCATGTTGGAGTTGTTTTGAGTGGTATTCGTGTAAAATTTAAAAAGCCACCTCCCACATATAATTAACGGGATTTTGTCGCGTTATTAGTATGTTTGTTATTCGTTTCAGATCATTCAACTTAAAACCTTCTTATGCGAGCACTTCGTTACGTTTTGGTCTCCCTGTCGTTCTTCCTTGTTTCCCCCCTTTTTTCGCAGCAATCGCGTATCTATACCTATGATGGAAGGGAGTATCAGGAAGCGGTAGAACTCTATAACAACCGCCAATACCAGGCCGCTCAGAATCTTTTTATCAAGGTCATGGATCATACCGATGACCCCGAGATGGAGGCCAATGCGGCCTATTACCGTGCCAGTGCAGGAATTCGATTGAACCAGCTGGGAGCCGATAAGCTCATGGAAGATTTCGTAGATCAATATCCTACTTCGGTTAAGCGCAATTCGGCATTTATGGATGTGGCCGACTATTATTTTGATCAGGGAAAATATCCCCTGGCGCTGCGCTGGTATAACAGGGCCGAAGGGCAGGGGATCAACCGCAGTGATCGGGAGGAGTACAATTTTAAAAAGGGCTATTGCCTGTTCGTTACCCGCAAATATGCCGACGCTCGTAAATACCTCGAAAGGGTATCGGCCTCTCCTAAATTCGGTTCCCAGGCCAAATATTATATCGGTTACATGGCCTACCAGAGTGACGATTACAATCAGGCCAATCAGTATTTTGACCAGGTTGCTGCCAATCCGGAGCTCAATGCTAACCTTTCTTACTACAAGGCCGACATGAATTTTAAACTGGGTAATTTCGACAAGGCTATTGCCTTGGCCAAGGAGCAACTGCCTACGGCCGATCGAAAAGAGATCTCCCAGTTGAACAAGATCATCGGAGAAAGTTATTTCAATAAGGGGCTATACGAATCGGCCCTGCCATACCTGAAAGCGTATAAGGGAAGTCGCGGTCAATGGAGTCTTACCGATTATTATCAGTTGGGATACGTCTATTATAAGCAGGGGCGTTATGAAGAGGCCATTGCCGAGTTCAATAAGATCGTGAACGGCGCCAATGGAGTGGCCCAGAATGGGTATTACCATTTGGGTGAATGTTACCTGCGCACCGGAAGAAAGCAGGAGGCCCTTAATGCCTTTCGAAATGCGGCTCAAATGGACTTTTCTCCCGCTATTACGAAAGATGCGTGGCTTAACTACTCCCGCCTGAGTTATGATATCGGGAATCCGTATGAAAGTGTTCCCGGGGTACTCACTGCCTATCTCGAGCAGTTTCCCGACAGCGAACACCGCGAAGAGGTGCGTACCTTACTCGTTGACTCCTACATTACTTCCAGGAATTATGTGGCGGCCATGGAGCTCCTTCAAAAGAACCGTGCTTACGGCAGTAAGGAGGTTTATCAAAAGGTAGCCTTTTACTACGGTCTGGAATTGTTTACACAAGAAGAATACACAAAGGCTGCTTCCTACCTGGAAGAAGCTATAGATGGCAGCCTCGATCAGGGCATTACAGCCCGAGCCACCTTCTGGAAGGCCGAATGCGACTACCTGGAACAAAACTACCCCGGGGCGGTCATCGGATTTAAACAGTTTAAAATGCTGCCAGGTGCCAGAAATACGCCCGAGTATGCTGAAGTAGACTACCACCTGGGGTATGCCTATTTCAATCAAAAAGATTATCCCAATGCGGCAGCGAATTTTAAAACTTTTGCAGATCAGGCAGGCAATGCTAAGGAGTTGCAAAAGGATGCCTGGCTCAGGCTGGGAGATTCCCGTTTCGTGAATCGCGATTACTGGCCCGCCATGGAAGCCTATAATAAGGTGATCGCAGCCGGAGGGAAGGGTGCCGATTACGCGGCCTACCAAAAGGCAGTGTCTTACGGATTCGTAGACCGAACAGAAAATAAGATCAGTTCGTTAACCGAATTCGTGACGCGTTATCCGAACTCTACGCTCAAGGATGATGCCTTATACGAATTGGGGAATACCTATATAAATAATAACAGTGAGACCAGTGGGGTAGAAGCCTACCGCCGCATGGTGCGCGAATATCCCATGAGCTCCCTTGTACCTAAGGCTATTTTGAAAGAAGGGCTGGTGTATTACAATAAGGGTGACAACCAAAAGGCGCTCGAGCGATTCAAAACGGTGGTGAACAACCATGGCGGTTCTGAAGAAGCCATGCAGGCAGTGGCTACGGCCAAGCTTATCTATGTGGATGAAGGCCGTGTTAACGAGTATGCCCAATGGGTAAAAGGGATCGATTTTGTAGAGGTGACCAACGAGGAACTGGACCGTGCGTCTTTTGAATCGGCAGAACGTCACTATATCGAAAAGAACGGCTCTCGTGCGATCAGATCGCTGAGAGCGTACCTGGATCAGTTCCCTAAAGGGATCTACCACATTAAAGCACACTATTACCTCGCAGAAATGCTATATGCAGAAAACGACCATGAAGGTGCTCTTGGACATTATGAGTTTGTTGCCAATGCCGGTGGAGCTGTGTATAACGAGCAGTCGCTCTCACGGGTGGCCGATATCTATTTGGAGCAAAGAGCCTTTGAGCAAGCCATACCGTTTTTGGAACGCTTAGAGACCGAGGCGAATTACGAGCAGAACATATTATTTGCCGGTTCCAACCTCATGAAGGCGTTCTACGAGCTAAAGCAGTACGACAAAGCCCTGGCCTATGCCGGAAAGATGCTCGATGCCCCGGGAATAGACGATCGTATCAAGGGCGATGCCTGGGTGGTTATTGCCAGATCGGCCATGGAAACGGGTGATGAAACCCGGGCCAAAGAGGCCTATGAACAGGTAGGTAAGGTGGCTACCGGAGCCCTTGCTGCCGAAGCCTTGTATTTTAATGCCTACTTCCTAAACAAAGAGGGCGACTACGAGGGGTCGAATAGCGCTGCTCAGAAACTGGCAAAAGATTACGCTGCTTACCGAGAAACAGGGGCAAAAGGCCTGGTGCTTATGGCCAGGAACTTTTACGCCCTCGATGATGCCTTCCAGGCGACCTATATTCTCGAGAATGTGATCAAGAACTTTGAGCAATACCCCGATGTAGTGGCCGATGCCAAACTTGAGCTGGAAAAGATCAATGCCCAGGAAACGATTAAGAATCAAACCCCGGAAGCCCCGGATCAGAAATAAGCCGTCTCGTCATGAAGAACAACCAAAACAACACATACAGGATGCGCCAGAATAAAATACTAACCGTGTTATTCGTATTGCCCTGCCTGGTATCGGGATTGTACGCCCAGGAAAAAGAGGGTATGGGAACAGAGGTGGTGAACGTGGTCAAGGCTTTTGACCCTACCGTGAATACCGCGGTAAAGATCGGTGCCATGCCGGTGATGGAAGATGCCCTGAATACCACTAAAAAGGAAATAGACTACACCATCTTCTCGGTGCCTGTAGCTTCTACCTTTACCCCTGCCAAGGGAAAGGCCAGCGGATTAAAAAAAGCGCCCAGAGAAGTGTTGTACAACTCTTCCGTTTCTCTGGCGCTGGGTAATTATACGGCTGCAGACCTCGATGCCTATACGAGCCTGACCCTGGGGCGTGATCAGGCCTTTGACCTGGCGATCATTCACAACTCGTCTCAGGGCGGACTCGATGCCGTGAATCTGGACGACCGTTACTTTGATACGCGCCTCGACGCTGTCTATCGCATGAAAGACAATTATATGAATTGGGGGGTGAACGGAGGCTTTCGACACCAGATCTACAATTGGTACGGACTCCCCGATATTTTTACAGCACCGGAGATCGATGCCATTGCCGAGCGTCAGTCGTATTTAACGGCCGAGGTGGGCGGAGAGATCGGTTTTGAACGCTCTTTCTTTGAAAAAGGAACCGTATTGTTCAGAAGGTTTTGGGATCGCTTTGATTCCGGAGAGAACAGGTTTCGGGTCAATGGTGATATGATGTTGCCTATAGCTACTGAAGAGATCACCCTGGAAGTGAGCGCAGATTATATTAACGGAAGTTTCGACCGCAATTTCGCCAATACCGATGATCTGGCATACAGCAATCTTATCACTACGCTGAGCCCGGTACTTCAGATCCTTAAAGATGACCTTACACTGAACTTAGGAGCTACCTTTACCTATGCTATGGATATTGAGAATTCTGATCATGACTTTTTTCTCTATCCTAAGATCACTGCCTCGTATCGTTTGATAGAGGAGTATATTATTCCTTACGGGGGAATCGAGGGTGGACTGAACCAAACCAACTATCACGATCTTGTAGAGGAGAACCCTTTTCTTTCACCTACCCAGGAGATCAGACCTACCGATATGCAGTATAACGCCTATGTCGGGGTAAAGGGACGTTTATTGCCTAATCTGGGCTATAACCTGAAGGGGTCGTATAATGCCGCCAATAACAAACCGTTATTCCGTAGTAATCCGGAACAGGCACAGCCCCTGGCTGAAGGTTACGAATACGGCAATTCTTTTGGACTGGTGTATGATGATGTGCGCACCCTGGCGGTGTCTGCCGAACTTAATTTCGAGGTGAATAACGACCTCGATATGGGGCTGCAGGCCGAAGTATTGGATTACAATACCCAGAATGAGGCCGAGGCCTGGAATCTGCCGTCTCTGAATGCTTCTTTCAGGATGCAGTACAAGCCGGGTGAAAAGTGGCTGGCCGGCGCAAACATCTTCTTTGTAGGAGCGCGAAAGGACCTCATCGATAACCGTACGTTACTGGATCCGGAGGTGGTTACCGTAGATAGTTATTTTGATATCAATGCCAGCTTGTCTTATCGGGTTTCCGAACCGTTATCGGCATTTGTAAGGCTTCAGAATATCAGCAATAATGCCTATGCCCGTTGGGTGAACTTCCCGGTGCAAGGGTTTCAGGTACTGGCAGGCGCCTCTTACCAGTTCGACCTTTAGAACCGGGCGCGATCATTCCTGATCGCTTATGCCGGTTTGTTGCAGGTATGCTCTCAGGTCTTCATGGAACCTGTCGCTGAGGTGGTAGATCCATTCGAGCTTTTCGGGGATCATGCGGGCTTCTTTGATGGTTTCTGTAAATGCAGGTTTATAGGTGGTGTCCCCTTTGGATTCCATACGTTTAAGCTGACTCTTGAGTGCCTGGTAATGGACCTCTAGTCCGTCCCTGGCTTCTGCTATACTCAGGGCAGGCGATGCTGCTTCATGGGCATTGTTCGTGACCAGCGCTGTGGCCTTGTCCATGAACTCCCGTATATGCGAAATATAGGCTTCAAAATACACCGAGATCTCGGTGGTCTTGTGAATGTGAATATAGGTACCCAGGGCAGCAGTGGCCGAAAGCAGGGCCTGACCTGTACTTATGAGCTCCTGAAGCTTACCGATACCCTTTTGCCTTGATCTTGGTTCCTGTAACTGGCGTTGAAAAGCGGTATTGAGCTGGGCCATCATTAAAAAGGCATTTTTCCTGGCCAGCAAATAGTGGGTGTCTTTCCCGGTCTTATCCCGATAGTGTTCGTAGATCTTTTCGATATAGTTTTTCTGAGCCGCAGTAAATTTTGCTATAAATGTATTGATCTGCTTGTATTCCCAGAAGGGGAGTATGAGCTTGTTAGAGAACAAAGCGATCCCCGAACCGATCAGGGTATCTACTACACGGTCCTGGATGAGCGCCATGGTATCTGGGGTAGTTACCACATAGATCAGGATCATGGCGATGGTAACGAACATAGCAGCTGTTCGGTAATTTTGCAGCATGAAAGTGAAGGTAAGTGCTAGCGAAAAAAAGATCATACCCCCCAAAAAGACCATGTCTTTAGAGATATAGACCAGGATAAAAGCGATAGCCGCTCCTGCGAGGGTTCCTACAATACGCTGTATGGAGCGCTGCCTGGTAAGGGCATATGAAGGCCGCATCAACACAAAGATGGTAAGCAGTATCCAGTAGGTTTTCGGAATGTCGAAAACCTGTCCGATAAACAGCCCCATAATGGTGGCAAAGACCAACCGGAGCGAATGCCGGAATATGGGTGATTGCAAACTGAGTTGTTCCAGGGGAAGTCGCAGGTCGTATTGCTGCCTGGTGATCAATAATTCTTTATTGGCGATCTTACGGGAATTTTTGCGCATACCCGATTCGAATATGAGCAGTTCGATGCTGCCTACCTTTTCATCGATCTCCCGGGCGTAATCGTTCAGGTTTCTCAGGTAGAGCAGGTCTTCGGTGTATTCGGAGAGGCTTATTTGATCGCGAAATGCCGTAATAGCCGCATCACAGGCTTTTCGGAAGCCGGCCCTTTTGCCTTCCACTTTTTTTTGCATGCTTCCTTCTCCTGCAGTGTCCAGCAAGCGTTTACCGCTATATTCCAGGTAGCGGCACATTTGTTCCAGCGCGTGTTGATAAAGCGCTTTTGCAGGCCCCTCGTGATGTTGGTGAGGCAGTTGCGCCACGATCATTTCAAAAATATCTACCAGCTCGGCCGTAATGAGCAGTTCTTTACGTTGTACCCCGCCGGTTCCCAGGATCTCCTCTTTGGTGAGCAGCTCATTTCGCAGTTGCTCGTGCAATTCGGTAAGGCTTAGTTGAAGGGCGTTCATTCCGGATCTGTGAGAGGTGTCTTTCGGACTTCTAACGACATGTACGTTCTCTGATATTAGTTGCGATGTTTGTGCGATACACCTGTTCAGGAGTTCGTATCGCAATACCGGAGGGGTGATCCGGTCTATGAGATAAGAAAAACCTAAATACCAAAAACCTCCAAGTACAATATACAGGGCATATAGCCACAGTTCGCCCTCAGGGGGCTGATGCACGTAGCTAATGGCAATCCCCAAAAGGGATGAAAAGGATGCCAGGGAAGCCCGGAAACCGTAAATGGCCACGTAGCTGCTAAGGAATACACATATGGCGACTATGGGATACAGCAACCACAGATGCTCTTTGGTAAGCTGGATCATAATGTAGTTGATCACCCCGATAAAAAGGGCCAGGAACATCCCCGGAATACGTTGCGATGGCAGTCCCGGAATATCACTGGTGGCCACGAGCAGGATCCCGAACGACATGGCGATCCCGATACTGATATCAAAAACCAGTTGTGTGACCAGTACCGCAATAAAGGCACTGGCACTGATAGTGAGTCCCTTGTGGAACTGAGAGCTTTTTAAAAAGTCGATGATCTTCTTCATAGGCAGATATACATCGGGAAGTGTTGCAAAGGTAGTGACCTTTTTGCTGCATTGCCACCTCCGAAGGGGAACCTTAATAAAAGAATGCTATTTTTGTTGTAATCGCTAAACCACAAACTTAAACTATGAAGATCAGATCATTATTATTGGGCCTGTTGGTCACGCTTATTTCCTGTGAAGAAAAGGAGCAGGCCGACCTCATTGTTTATGAGGCCAATATCTATACCGTAGACTCTCTCCAGCCCAGGGCTGCCGCCTTTGCTGTAAAGGACGGCAAGTTCATGGATGTAGGCACCTCTGAAGCTATCTTGGAGCGTTACCATTCCAACACGATAGTGAATGCCGAAGGTAAGACCGTATTACCCGGTTTTATCGATGCGCATTGTCATTTCTACGGACTGGGACTTAACCAGCAGCGTGTAGATCTTACCGGAACCAAGAGTTACGAGGAGGTATTACAGCGCGTGGTGGTTTTCCAAAAGGAGAAGCAGGCGCCATTCATTCTCGGCAGAGGGTGGGATCAGAATGATTGGGCTCTCAAGCAGTTTCCCCATAAACAGCGTCTGGACGAATTATTCCCCGAAACTCCGGTGATCCTTGAGCGGGTAGACGGACATGCCTATCTGGTGAATCAAAAGGCGTTAGACTTGGCTGGTATAACCGCCGAAACCCAGGTTGAGGGCGGAGCGATCCTTAAAGAAGACGGGGCACTTACAGGGGTTCTCGTAGACAATCCCATGGGTATGGTCGATGCCATTATCCCCGAATTTGATGTCAATACCAAAGTTGCAGCCCTTAAAGATGCAGAAGAGATCTGTTTCTCTTACGGATTAACGACGGTGAACGATGCCGGTATCGATCGCGTGACCATTGAACTTATTGATAGCCTGCAAAAGGCAGGAGCATTAGATATGCGGGTATATGCCATGATCAGTAATATTGAAGCCGATGTAGATCACTTCCTGAAACAAGGCATCCTGAAGACCGACAGGCTCAATGTGCGCTCGGTAAAAGTGTATGGCGATGGGGCGTTAGGTTCCCGTGGCGCTGCTTTGAAAGAGCCTTATAGTGATCACGACGGTCACTTTGGAGCCATGGTAACCCCGGTGGAGGCTATTGAAGGCCTGGCGGAAAAGCTGGCCGATTCTCCCTTTCAGATGAATACCCACGCCATTGGTGATTCGGCAAATATTGCTGTGCTAAGAGCCTATGAAAAGGTATTGAAGGATAAGGGTGATCGCCGTTGGAAGATCGAACACGCCCAGATCGTTTCGCCGGAAGACATGCATTATTTCTCAAGAAATATTTTGCCTTCTGTACAGCCCACTCACGCTACCAGCGATATGTATTGGGTAGAAGAACGCATTGGTGCAGCACGTATGGAAGGTGCTTATGCCTATAGAAAGCTTCTCGAAGAATCGGGCATAGTGGCCCTGGGAACCGACTTCCCGGTGGAACAGGTGAGTCCGTTCTTAACCTTCTACGCCTCGGTAGCGCGTAAAGATCTCCAGGGATATCCCGAGGGTGGATTCCAGCCGGAAGATGCGCTGACTCGTGAGGAGACGCTTAAAGGAATGACCCTTTGGGCGGCCTGGTCTA
This sequence comes from Robertkochia sediminum, assembly GCF_016786255.1. GTDB lineage: Bacteria > Bacteroidota > Bacteroidia > Flavobacteriales > Flavobacteriaceae > Robertkochia > Robertkochia sediminum. The sequence goes on along the minus strand of NZ_JADMKT010000072.1, from coordinate 75,376 downwards.
ATTTTGAGGAGGAAGAAAAGGGGAGTATAGAGCCGGGTAAGCTGGCCGATTTTATTTTCCTGGATAAGGATATTATGGAGGTGCCGCTGGAGCAAGTTCCGGGAATCCAGGTCGAGCAAACCTGGGTAGGAGGAAAAAAGGTGAAGTAATAAACAAACCTATAGTAAAAAAGGGGCCGCTGAGGCCCCTTTTTTATGATGCTATCGACCGGAACTTACGCACGATAGTATGGTTTGAAGGTGTTACATCAGTCCCTTCAGGTCGATCTTTTAAAATTTGAATTGGTACTGTAGTACCACCATGTTCTTGCGTCCCAGGTCGGTAACGCCGTTGCCGGAGATCAGAGGTCTGTTTTGAAAGTCCAGACTTATCTTGGTCTTGTAGGCATCCAGGTGCCAGTTGAGTCCGGTGTTGATAACTACCACATCCTGGGTAAGCGCATCAAAATTGCTGTACTGGCCACCACCGTACCACTGTACTCGTCCTAAATTGTGTTTGGTGTTGAATTCAGGAAACAGATAGCCTAGTTGAAGCATTACAGATTCTCCGGATCCAATGGCCGGATAACCATTACCTCTTCCATTAACCAGGTCTCCGGGGTTGGTCCATCCGTACGAAGGGTTGTTGATCCCTACAGAACGCAGGTAATTATCGCCCATATCGTAATTATAGTATCCCAGGTAAGTGGTCACAACATGGTCGGAGCCGTAACCGAACGGATATTCAAAGAAAAGGTCTCCTGCGAAAAGATTCATGTCCTGATATTCCCAGTTGCCTTCAGAACCTTTCTTCATGGCATCGTTACGGTATTTAAATCCAAAACCTAAAGAAAGTAATTTGTGTTTACCCATGTGGGTACCCTTAAATACATGGTAGGTTGATGTTTCCTTGTCAAGGAAATCGTATTTAATGTAAGAAGTGAACTCCGGATTGGAAAAGTCGTCTGTAAATTGTGCTGTCGTTTCGCTGTATTTAGGTTTAAATCCGGTAGCTTCAAAGTCATATGGGCTTTTTACGATAAAACGATAATTAAGTTTGCCCAGGTCTCCGAAAACAAAGACACTCAGGTTTCTTATGATCTTATCGGTGATGTTAACTGTAGGTTGGGCTACGATTGGAATATCGGTGAATAAAAGGTTAGAAGTGCTGGGAGCAGTATACCTTGAGAGACCGTCCCAAGCTGATTTACCTGCACCAATATTTATAGCATTACTTACCTTATAGGTTCCGTAAAGATCTAAAAGTTGGGGAGCGGGAATGCTTCTTCCGGATCGGTTCACGTTATTAACCCCAACACTGGCATTGAATTTCCAACGTTCACCAAGGCTTAGTTTTCCGTAAAGACGGAATCGTCTTATAGATACGTTGTAGCTCTCATCCTGTTGGACCTCATTCTCATCAAAACTTCCGGGGTTTAATTGGGTATATCGAAACCAGGGTTGTACGGATCCTGAAAATTTTAACTTGGCAAAAGACTCCTTTTCGGTGGTAACTTTTTCCTTTTTTTCTGATTTTTTATCAGATTCGGCTCCGTCCTGGGCATTCAAATTTGCTGCGAAAAACAGAAATGTAACAAATATTACATTGAATGTTACTTTTGTAACATAAGAGAATTTTCCCTCTAACGTTAGAGTAGAAAACAAGGTAGGAAAAGTGTCTTGGGTACGTTCTTTTTTCATCATGGTTTTAATGTAATTCCTCTTCATAATAGCCTGTAAAGCAGAGCAATAGTCGTAAAATCACTATCTTGCTTACACTTGGCAAAGATGTGATAATTACGCTTTTAATTTCTATGAGAATAGTCATGTTTTTGAGGAGGAGGCGGGAGTAATATTGTACTGTTAAAAGACAACTAATGATGGAAGAACATTTAAAGATCCTCGTTCCTTACGATTTTTCTGATGCTGCAAAGACGGCTTTGGAGTACGTTAGGGACTTTGTTAAGGAAATGCCTTTTGCAGAGATCATTCTCGGATATATTCAGCCCGATACAACTACGAGATTGCCGGAGGAACTGATGCAAGATGTCGTTTCGGCTTTCGGTCATAGCAGGAGCAACCCTGTAAGCTGGGAGTTAAGGAAGGGTGACTTGATCGAAGGTTTCAGCGAAATAATCGCTCGTCGTGGGGTAGACCTCCTACTCATGGGGACCAATTCGCTTCATGAGGGACAGCTGGCGACCAACGCATCTCAGCTGGCATTGCAGGTGCAGTGTCCTGTATTTGTGATCCCTAAGGACAGTGCCCGTTTCCGGTTGCAGCATATAGGGCTGCTTATTGGTTCAGAGCCTATACATAATAAGGTCTTATTGGGGAAATTGTTGAACCTGGCACGTGCCTTTAATGCCAGGGTTTCTGTGCTTACGGTAAGGGATACCGATGATGCCTATGGATATGGCCCACAGGATGAAGCGAACGACAGTGCTTTTGCCTATTACCTTGAAGAGAGCTATTCGCATCACGCCTTTATTGAAGGAGATGACCTCGGAAAGGCTATTTTTACATATACCGAATCCAATGAGATCGATCTGATCGCCATTTTACCCAAAAACCACGCTCAAAACATTCAGCGATCGGAAGGTCGCTTAACGAAACACCTTTGTGAACATTCTAAAACACCTTTGTTGGTAATCGATTTGTAAAATACATACTATGATAACTACTCTTTTTATAATAATTCTCGTAACCGTGGTCCTCTTTATATGGGGGAAATATTCGCCCGATGTTATCGCTTTAGGCTCATTGCTGGCCCTATTTCTATCGGGTATTCTAACCGTGCCTGAGGCACTGAGCGGATTTAGTAATTCTACGGTGGTCATGATCGCAGCGCTCTTTCTTGTTGGGGAGGGACTTGCCCGTACCGGATGGACGGCCCTTATCGGACGTAAGTTCGTGGAGATGGCCAAAAATAAAATGTCGAGACTGCTGGTACTTGTTGCCAGTGGTTCTGGTACCCTTTCCGGTTTTGTAAGTAATACGGGTACGGTGGCAGCCTTACTGCCTGTGACCATTGCCGCTGCATGGGGTGCGGGAACCCTGCCGTCTAAATTATTATTGCCTGTAGCCTTTGGTTCTAATGCCGGGGGATTGCTTACCCTTACCGGTTCGCCAACGAACATTATCGTTAGTGATTACCTGAGAGATCAGAACGTTCCGGGATTCTCTTTCTTTGAGTTCGCTCTTATCGGCTTGCCGTGTTTGATCCTGGTGGTGCTCTATATGCGCTATATAGGAACCAAGCTCTTGCCATCTGTCGATACCGGAAACAAACCGATCAACCTGGATGAGGAAATGCACAAATGGATCTCAGAATTTAGTATCGGTGAGAACCTGTACCGCTTAAGAGTTCGTTCGATGTCGCCGCTGCTTAACACGCCCATCGACCAGTGGGATTTTGAAAAGAGATACAATGTAACGGTGGTAAGGTTGCGAAGACGTCACCCGAAACCGCTTCAGGGTAAGGTTCCTTTTGTGGAGTTTCCGGCAGGAGATACGGTGATGTTATACCACGATATCCTCACCGTTAAGGGAGAAGCTGCCGATGTAGACCGCATGGTGCTCGACCTTAGTCTCGGTCTTATTCCTATGGAATTCAGAGAAGATGAGCTCAAGAAAGAATTCGTAAACCAGGAGGTTGGTATGGTAGAGGTGCTTATCACACCAAAGTCGTACTTCGTGGGACGTTCCTTTAAACTGGGGGCTTATCTGTCGCAGTTCAAGATCCAGTTACTTGGGGTGAACCGTCAGGGTGCACCTCTGAGCGGAACGGATATCAGAATTAAAGCAGGGGATTCCCTGATTATTCGTGGAAGCTGGGAAAATATCGAAAAGCTGAAGTCTGTGTATGAGAACCTGGTGATCGTGGGGAGTCCTGAGAGTATGGCGAAGAACGTTGATACCCTGAACACGAGATCATATATCGCCCTGGGTATCATGGCGCTTATGATCATCTTATTATCCTTTAAGGTTCTTCCGGCTGTGATCTCCGTGATGATCTGTGCTGCCCTGATGATGTTTACGGGATGTATTCCATGGGATAAGATGTACAAGAGTATTGGCTGGGAGAGTGTGGTGATGATCGGTGCGATGATCCCGCTGGGAGTAGCCCTTCAGAAAACCGGGGCTGCCCAACAGATCTCTGATGCCATGGTTGCTTCTTTCGGAGGTTCGGATCCGATTTGGCTCCTTGCCGGACTGTTCATGCTAACCACGATATTAAGTCAGACCATTAACAACTCGGCTACTGCAGTACTTATGGCGCCTATTGCCTTTATGGCGGCCAGTGGTATGGGGATCTCCCCACGTCCGTTCCTTATGGCTGTGGCTGTAGCAGCATCTACCGCTTATATTACGCCAATGGGAACACCAACCAATGCGATGGTTATGGGCGCCGGAGGTTATAAATTCATGGATTATGTAAAAGTAGGAACGCCCTTATTGATCCTCACCTTTGTGATGTCTATGGCGCTTATTCCGTTGATCTGGCCTTTTGAATAATATGATAGGGGAAGCCCCAAATACATTATAGGATCCACTTTGAAGTCGACAAAAGCATTATGTATCATCTTTTTGATCATTAACAAAACGGCCTTTACAACGCATTCGCAACAGCGTATCGCGATATAGAGGTCGGGGATCTATAACACGCTAATTAGTTTATATCGGTTTTAACCCGGGAGCTCCAATGCATGGCTTCCGGGTTTTTTATGTCGTGACTCCGCTTTGCTTTTCTTCCCGCGCCCTTAGCAGCATGAAAAACAGGATGCTAACAACCCCCAGTCCTGTCATGATCCACCAGGTAAGATCAAAGCCTTTAAGTGATACCAGCTGCATTCCGGTGTTATGGCCAAAGAGGTGTCCCATGGAAAAGGCTATGGTGTATAAGGCCATATAGGATCCTTGTTTGCCCTTTTGCGCCATTTGAAGGGCCAGGGCGTTGGAGAGCGGAAAGGTGATCATTTCACCGAGGGTCATCATGAGCATCCCTATGACGAGTTGCCCGGGCCAGTTGCCCAAATTCAGGATCACAAAACTGGCTGCTATAAGACCGATGCCTGTTATGATATTTTTGATGGTCGACGAAGTACGTTGTTCTAAAAACTTCATGAGTGGCATTTCCAGTACAAAGAGTACAAAGCCATTCATGGCCAGCAATAACCCTATGCTGCCTTCAGACAATTGGTGAATTTGCTTGTAATACAACGGAACGGTAGAAAAATATTGGAGAAAGATGAATCCAAAGAGAAATACGCCTACCAGCATGAACAGGAAGGCCCTGTCTTTGTAGGGAGAAAGTGCTGTATCTGCTTCTTTCGGGATTTCCTGTTCGGGTCTTCTTTTCGGATTGAGGATCCATAAGAGCAGGATCCCGGCGATAATACAGGTAAATCCATCGATCCAAAAGAGTCCGCTATAACCCAACAGTGTAATGAGGAGTCCGCCCAATGCCGGTCCGGCAGAGAAGCCGAGGTTCACGGCCAGTCGCACCAGGCTTATAGACCGGGTTCTGTTCTCCGGTTTGCTATAGGCACTGATGGCCACATAAACGGCAGGGCGAAACATATCGGCAACCACCATGATGAGGAATACGCCAAAGATCACGGCTGGAAAGCTCTTCAAGGTTTGCAGGAGAATGAATCCCAGTCCCGAAAGTAAGAGGCTCGAATACATGACCTTATAGGCTCCGATCTTATCGGTGAGCTTACCGCCCAGCCAGGAGCCCAGTATCGATCCCAAACCAAAAGCACTCATGATCCACCCGATTCGCTCCAGGCTAAAGGAAAGGTCTTCCGACAAGTAGAGCGACAAGAAAGGGATCACCATGCTACCCGCCCGGTTGATCAGGGTGATCAGGGATAACCACCAAACCGGTTTTGAAAGTCCTTGAAAAGAACCGATATAATGCTGATACAGGCGCCTCATATAGAAATGGTTGTCGTTGTGATCTTACTGCAGGTTGTGCTTATGGGAGCCGATCGGGATAAGGATAAAGGATCAAAGCTATTAAAAAGAATTGTATGTAGTATTTTTGGTTTCAAATTAACCATTTATGATCCGATATATTACCATACTGTTACTGTTGTTGTCCTTTTCGTGTAAGTCTGATAAGCGCTATCACGATGAGCAGCAACCCTTAGCAGTCCCGGAACAAAGTCTTAATTATAGTGAGGAGATCGCCTCCCTGAGGGCAAAGAAGGACAAGACCTTTAAAAACGGGGAGACCTCTCCCTTGCTGAAGGCGCAAAAACATGCCTTTACCCGCCTCGACTATTACGGGCCGGATACGACCTATGTGGTGCAGGCACGCCTGGAGGTTGCCGCTGATCCCGAAGTAGCTATTTTACCCACTACTACGAACATGGAGCAGGCCCAATTGGTTTATGGGGTGCTGCATTTTACGCTCAGGGATCAAAAGTTTCAGCTCAATGTATATCGCGATCCCGCTTTGGTGCAGGAAGCGGGGTATGAAGATTACCTCTTTTTGCCTTTTACAGACCTTACCAATGGCAATACGACTTACGGTGGCGGGCGCTATCTCGATCTTGAGATCCCTGAGGGTACCTCGCTAACCCTGGATTTTAATAAGGCGTATAATCCCTACTGCGCGTATAACGCAAAGTATTCCTGTCCGCTCGTGCCTCGGGAGAACCACTTGGAGATCGCTGTTGAAGCCGGGGAGAAGAAGTTTGATGTTGGGGAGTAGGGAGTAGGGAGTAGGGAATGGAGAATGGGGGATTGTTAAGAGTGAAGAGGTATCGTCTTCAGTATAAAGCGTAGGGCCTACAGCTTAGGGTATAAAGCGTTGAGCTTACAGCCCTATTTACCAACTATCATGATATTGCCACGTCAGGCTTTCAGCCTTCCTCGCAAAGACGAAGGGTGAAGAGTGAAGCGTGATGAAGTTTACCGAGTCTTCCATGAGCGTTCGTTTCTCCCGGATTTACGGGAAGGAGAAGTGCCGTCTTTTAAAGGTCGGATTGGTTGTAATCGTCTCATTTTAACTTTCGGTATATACCCCCTCCTTGGAAACCACCCCGTCACTTTGTCACCGCATAACCGCCTCACCGTATCCCCATATCCCCGTATCCCCGTATCCCCGCGTCACCGCATCACTGTCTTACCCTCCGAAGCTTTAGCGAAGGAGGGCATAACCTTGTAACCTCGTAACCACATAACAAAAAAAACAGCCCCCGTTAAGGAGCTGCTTCAGCAATTAGAATAGTTTGGTTGGTTAGTGTGCTAGATATTGGTGCAGGTCAGGTTGGTTATAAAGGTTATTATTTTTCTACGCTTAGATCGGCATAGGCTTCGAGTCCGGCTTCATAGGCTTCCATTCCGTGCTCGTGCATATCCAGACCTTCGATCTCTTCTCTTTTGGTAACGCGTATGCCCATGGTCTTTTTGAGTCCGTAAATAATAGCGAACGACGTTGCAAGGCAAAACAGGGCGTATACCACTATTCCTGTGACCTGGGCAAGAAGTTGGTCCCATCCGGCAAGACTTCCGAAGATCCCTACGGCAAGCGTACCCCAGAGTCCGCAGATAAGGTGTACGGCTACTGCACCCACAGGGTCATCAAGGCGTATTTTATCAATAAGAGAAACTCCAAGTACGATAATGATCCCCGCGATAGCGCCTACGGCGATAGCATCACCCGGGCTCATGACATCGGCACCGGCAGTGATCCCTACCAGTCCGCCAAGGATCCCGTTCAGGAACATGGTAAGGTCCATATTCTTGTACAGGATGGTAGAGAATAGAGAGGCAAATACCCCTCCGGCAGCAGCGGCCAGGCAGGTGGTTACCAATACCAGGGAGGTGGCTGCAGGGTCTGCAGAAAGTACCGACCCACCGTTAAATCCGAACCACCCCAACCATAGGATAAGGACTCCGGCCATCGCCAGGGGGATGTTGTGTCCGGGAATAGCGCCAAGACTTCCGTCCGGTTTGAACTTGCCGATTCGTGCTCCGAGCAGGCTTATGGCTACTATGGCAGCCCAGCCTCCCACAGAGTGTACCAGGGTAGATCCTGCAAAGTCGTAAAATCCGAGTTCGTCAAGGAATCCTCCACCCCATTTCCAGGAGCCGGCAATGGGATACACAAAGCCTACGTATAAAAAGGTAAAGATCATAAACGGCAACAACTTCATACGTTCGGCTACGGCTCCGGAAACGATGGTAGCAGCGGTAGCAGCAAACATACCCTGGAAGAGAAAATCGGTCCAGTAGGTATATCCGCTGTTGTAAGTAAGGTCAAGCGCGCCTTCTGTCATGGGCGCATGAAGGCCAAAACCGGCAAATCCCAGAATGCCATTGAATTCTCCGGGGTACATGAGGTTAAAGCCTACCAGGGCATAAAGCAAAAGGCCGGTGGTGATAATGAATATATTCTTAAAGAGGATGTTGATCGCATTCTTCTTACGGGTTAATCCGATCTCCAGCAAGGCAAATCCCAGGTGCATGAAAAATACCAGAGCGGTACAGATCATCATCCATATATTGTTAGTCGTGAGCATAGTATCCATCAGATCGTACTTATTTAGTTAAGTGAGGTTCCTCCTTTTTCTCCCGTGCGTATGCGGTAAGCTTCTTCTATAGAAGAGACAAAGATCTTTCCATCTCCAATATTTCCTGTTCCTGCCGAGTCAATGATCGCCTTGATCGTCGGTTCGGCAAAATCGTCGTTTACAACGATCGAAAGGTAGCGTCGCTGAATATCGGCAGTGCTGTAGTGCACACCGCGGTATACATGACCTTGTTTTTCGTTCCCAACTCCGGTTACGTCCCAGTAGCTGAAAAAGTTTACGCCTACCTCGTGAAGGGCATCGCGAACTTCATCAAATTTTGATTTGCGAATAATGGCTTCGATTTTTTTCATGAATAAAATATGATTTTCACTCTGGTAAATCTATATTTTTTTCATTCCTATACCAAAAATTAGAGGGATGTTGCGTAAATAATTATAAACATTTTAATAACACCCCCTATTTTTTAGGGGGTATTTATTTAAAATTATTGTTTTTACGCTAATGTGGCGTTCTAAGCAATGACCTTGTTGATCCAGAATCCGGCCATGACCGCAGCGATACCGGTGAGGAGGCTCACAAGGCTATAGATCAAAAAATTATTGAGTTCCCCATTCCTGATGAGTTCCAGGTTTTCCAGGGAAAAGGTGGAGAAGGTGGTAAATCCGCCACAAAAGCCCGTGATGAGCAAGAGGGCCAGGGTCTGGTCCATGTAGTTGGAACGAAGTACCCATCCCGAGATCAATCCGATGATAAAACATCCCAGGATATTAACTGTAAAAGTACCCAGGTAAAAATGAGAAGATACAGGGTTGAGGGTTTTAGAGATCAGGAACCGGAGTACGCTTCCGGTACCTCCACCCAGAAATATAAGGAGCATGGCTTTGAATAGCTGCAAGGTGTGTGCGTTTTAAATTAGGATTGTGGTTCCAGTACCGGAAGGTAGATCTCAGTGATCCAGTCTGCAGGGTTATCACTGTCTTTTGGTCCTTTGACCATGACCTGGAAGGGCACTTTGAGATCGTCGGGCATCAGCTCTTGTTTCTCCATATTGAATCTTGCTTTCTCGTAGGCCTCTTTCAGATTCTCATGATCACCCTTTAAGATCGCCTTGTAGTAAGGTCCGGGAGCGGTGTAGCCACTAAGAATGGTACTTCCGGAAGGGGTTAGGATACGATCGCGCACCGGGTAGTGCGCCGAGATCATGGTGGTGTTATTTTCTTCATCCCATTTTTCGATGGCCGCAAAAGGGGTTCCCGCAGCTGCAATGCCTTCTCTTTCCAGGTATGACCCTACTTCTTCGAGGAGTTTGGCTATATGTTTATTGGCATCGGGAATCCTGCAGGATGCCGACTGGAACAGGCTAAATCCACCCCCGTATTCGGTGAGTCCGGGAAAGGTGATGGTGTATCGCTCCATTTCGTCGTGAAGGGCGTTATCGAGATTGAGTAAACCGCGCTCGTAATCGGGGCCGATCAGGGCATCCATATCTTTTCCCTGCATGATCATATACGCTTTTTCCATAAAGCCCAGTTCTCCAGCCATTCCCCATGTTACCATGACTCCCAGCTTTTTTCTGTCCAGTTTCCATGTAACGTCGGCTTTAGACTCGTAAGGTTTTATGAATTCGATCTTTTGCATAAGGGAGTCGGCGGCGCTGTATTCGGTGGTCATCTTACCTTCTCCCAGGGTTTCACCCTTCCAGGTGTAATAGGCATTGGTACCCGACGAGGGTGTACTATAGGTAAGCGCGGCAAGGGTGTCCTGCTCTTGCCAGGGAGACCAGTCCGACCATTTACGGTAGTCGTCAATATATTCGTAGATCATGCTGTGAGGCGCGCTGATCAGGCGTTCGCGCTTTACTTCATAATGATCCGGTTTGGTGGTTACATAAAGTGAAAAACCTATGATACTTATTAAAAGCAGAAAGAGGAGGTACTTTAAAATTTTCATCTGGTCGGGTTTACATTCCTCTAAAATACAAAAAACACCTTACAAGAAAAGTAAGGGGAGGCATGAAACTCCTTTACAACCCTTTATCGCGTAATAAGGTACTTGATGGTAAGGAGGATCCCCATAAAAATTAAAAAGCCCAGAAGTACCCAAATACTACCACGAAATTGATCGAGGTGTATCTTTTTGTCTTTCCTGTAGCTAAAGATGATCACGGCAATGAATGCAATGACAAAAAGAATGGCAAAGATCGTTTGTCCCGGACTAAACATAATTGATTATTTTTCGCGAAAATAACTAAAATATACCACAGGGCGCAGGTAAAACGACCTCCGCTGCGGGTATTGCTCTAAATTCGCACCCATGAAAGATCAGTTAGAAGCAGTTGCGCGTTTTCACAAAGCCTTCGGATTAGGGAAGGCTGCCATGCCTACCGTAAACCTGGAACGTGAAAAGGTTTTGTTACGTCACCGGTTAATGGCCGAGGAAAATGCCGAGTATCTCGAAGCAGCATTGGCAGGAGATCTTGAAGAAGTGGCCGATGCCCTAGGCGATATGCTATACATCTTATGTGGTACCATTTTGGAACACGGCATGCACGAGGTGATCGAGCAGGTCTTCGCAGAGATCCAGGAGAGCAATATGAGCAAGCTCGGGACCGATGGTCGCCCTGTATACCGCGAAGATGGCAAGGTGCTCAAGGGGCCCGGTTACCGTACACCTGATATCAAACGTGTATTGGAAAACTTTCTATCTGAAAAGCAGCAATAAAAAAACGGGGCGATGGCCCCGTTCTTATTTTATGGTATGCGCTGATCATACTTTAAAGCGCCATCCGAACTTGTCTTCGGCCTTATTGTATTGGATCTCCATGATACGTTGTTTGATCTCCTGAGAGAACGAACGTTCATTTTGCGGAAGTTCCCATTTATCGCCCTTGTAACCGAGGCCTTTCACCATGGTGATCACGGCTGCGGTACCACTTCCGAAGATCTCTTTCAAACTACCGTCTTCGGCAGCAGCAATGATCTCCTTTACGCTTACGGGACGAACTTCTACCTCGATACCCATGTCTTTAGCCACTTCGATAACACTTTTACGGGTAACCCCATCGAGTATACGGTCACTTACCGGCGAGGTAATGAGTTTGTCATTTACTCTGAAAAATACGTTCATCGTACCGGCTTCTTCCAGGTATTCGTGGGTATTGGCATCGGTCCAGATCACTTGCTGGTATCCTTCTTCCTTGGCCAGGTTGGTCGGGTAGAACTGCCCTGCGTAGTTTCCTGCAGCCTTGGCATATCCAGTACCTCCACTGGCTGCGCGACTATAGTGGTCGGCGATCTTTACCCGAACATCACCCGCGTAATACGACTGGGCAGGAGCACAGATGATCATAAACTTGTATTCCTGAGACGGAGAGGCCATAACACCGGCTTCCGTACCGATCACGAAGGGACGTATGTACAGTGAATTTCCAAATCCTTTCTTGATCCATGCGTTGTCAAGCTTTAACAGGGTGGTAAGGCCTTCAAAGAAAAACTGTTCCGGAAATTCCGGCATGGCCAGACGCTCACCCGATTTGTTGATACGGCGGTAGTTCTCATCCGGACGAAAAAGCCATACCTGGTCATCGTCGTCTCTATAGGCCTTCATGCCTTCAAAAACGGCTTGTCCGTAATGAAATACTTTAGCAGAAGGGTCAAGGGTAAGGGGTTGATAAGGAACAATTTTTGGGTCTTTCCACTCGCCATCTTTATAGTCGCAGATGAACATATGATCGGTAAAGACCGAACCGAAAACCAGGTTATCAAAATCAACCTCGTTTATTCGGGATGTTGCAGCTTTTTCAACAGTTATATTTTGTATGGTATCTTTAGACATAAGTTTTTTGGTTTTTGCAAAATTAACAAATTAATGCCTGAACATTTGGGCGTGATGTGGGTTTTTTCATTTATTTTACAGTCTTAAGAACCATTAAAAAAAATAGGATATGAAAGCGCTTTCAGCTGTGTTTGCAGTAATGCTTTTACTTACAGGATGTAAAGAAAAAGTTCAGGAGAAAACCACCGAGGTGGCTGCTGAACAAAAAGAAGTGGTAAGCTTCGGAGACGGAGTAAACTCCCCGGTGGCCAATTCTGCTGAAGAAATGGCCGAAATGTACGGGCTTATAAAGGAAAACGATACCATCCAGGCCACTTTTCAGGCGAAGGTAACTGAGGTGTGCCAGATGAAGGGGTGCTGGATGAAGGTAGACCTTGGAAACGATCAAATCGCTATGGTACGCTTTAAGGATTACGGATTCTTTATGCCTAAAGACCTGGCCGGAAAAGAGGTGATCATTGAAGGTGGTGCTTTCGTTGAGGAAATGAGCGTGGAAGATCGCAAGCATTATGCAGAAGATGCGGGTAGCACTGTAGAAGAGATCGAAGCCATTACCGAGCCAAAGAAAACGCTGAGTTTCGAAGCTACCGGAGTGGTGATCAAATAAGAAATGGAGCGCAAGATCATAAAAACGGCAGACGGTTCGACCACCATCTATATCAAGGGTTGGGACGAACACTATCATTCCAAGCATGGAGCCATACAAGAGGCTTATCACGTATTTATACGTATGGGGCTCGACCTGGCACTGGAATCGGAACCTGCCGATCTGCGCATTATGGAGATCGGTTTCGGTACGGGACTCAACGCTTTTATTACGCTGTTGGAGACCCAACCGAAACCGGTATCCATTGATTATACCGGAGTGGAAGGCTATCCGGTGGCAGCAGCAGAGTGGAAGGCACTCAACTATGCCAAAGAACTACAAGCCACCCCCGAACAAAGTGCTCTTTTTGAACGTATGCACGAGGAGCCCTGGGAAGCGGCTACCCCCATAACCCCTGAATTTGCCCTGACCAAAAGAAAGCAGTTATTTGATGAGATCGAAGATGAAGACGCTTTCGATCTGATCTATTTTGACGCCTTCGGCGCAAGAGTGCAACCCGAACTCTGGGAAGAGGCGATCTTTAATAGGATGTTCCGTGCGCTAAGTACCGGAGGTATCCTGGTGACCTATGCGGCCAAGGGTAGCGTAAGGCGTGCCATGCAGGCCGTAGGCTTTTTGGTCGAAAAACTCCCCGGCCCACCCGGAAAAAGAGAAATGCTCAGGGCTATAAAACCCGATGCATCCCAAAAATCCTGATCCTGACGGGATTAGTGTTAAACCTTCTTTAAACCCTGCCAGGCTAGCGGCCTAATTGTTTATTTTTAATAAAAACAAAGGTCCATGTCTATGCGAATACTTATTACCGGAGCTACCGGTCTTGTAGGAACAGCGATCACCGAACTTTGCCATGCCCGGGGGTATCAGGTGAACTATCTCACCACCCGAAAAGAGAAATTAAGCCAGGATCCGGCATATCGCGGATTCCTCTGGGATCCTTCCCGAGGAGCGATCGATACCGAATGCTTTGCCGGGGTTCATGCAGTGATTAATCTCGCCGGGGCGTCGATCGCCAAAAGATGGACCGACAGCTATAAAAAGACGGTATTACAAAGCCGTGTGGATTCCCTGGAAACCCTGCATAAGGGAATGAAAGACTCCGGGAATAAGATCCCCCTTATGGTTACAGCATCAGCTATTGGGGTGTACCCTTCATCCTTTACAACCTATTACGAAGAAGAAGAAGAAGGCGCTGTTGCCAATACCTTCCTGGGGGAGGTGGTGGCCGCATGGGAAAAAGCTGCCGATGTGTTCACGGCATCAGGAACCAGGGTGGCCAAGGTGCGTATCGGACTCGTACTTAGTGCCGATGACGGAGCCTTGCCGCAGATGGTAAAACCGGTACAGATGTATGCCGGGGCAGCCTTTGGTAGCGGGGAACAATGGCAGAGCTGGATCCATATTCGGGACCTGGCCGGCATCTTTATGCACCTGCTCGAGAACGAAGCCGAAGGTGTCTATAACGGGGTGGCTCCCAATCCGGTAACCCAAAATAAATTAATGCAGGCCATTGCCAAGGTGGTGAATAAGCCATTGTGGCTCCCTAATATTCCGGAATGGTTTATTAAAATGGTGCTGGGAGAGATGAGTTCGGTGCTGCTCGAAAGTCAGCGCGTAAGCTCCAAAAAGGTAGAGGTAGAGGGGTATGTGTTCAAATACCCTAACCTCATGCCCGCTCTGCAGGATATCCTGCAAGAAAAAGGCCAGCTCCGTGAAGAACTGGCCCCTTAACAGCCGGTACGAATACCGTATATGATTATCCTTTTTTCGCTGCTACCTTGATGGTAAGTTCGATATTGTCGTTGATGAACTTGTCACCCAGGTTATCGAATACAGACTTAGAACCGTAGTTTACGTTCCACTGTGTTCTATCGATAGCGAAAGTCTCACTGGTCACTTCGATCATATCTCCGTTGTTTACTACAGATACAGGGAAAGAAATGTTTTTAGAGATCCCTCTGATGGTGAGGTTACCCTCCATCATGCTTTTTTCTCCTTCGTTGCTCATTCCTGTTACTTCGAAGCTCGCAGTTGGGAACTCAGCTACGTTGAAGAAGTGATCTTCTTTTCCTTCAACACTTCCTTTTAGGTGTGCTTCCAGATCTTCTTTTCCGTCTCCTGCTTCAAGGTCGGTTACGGTGATGCTGTTCATGTCGATCACGAAAGAACCTCCTGTGATTCCTTCCTCTCCCATTACGAACTCACCTTCTGAGATGTTTACGGTACCGGTGTGGGTTCCTGTTGGCTTGGTTCCGATCCAGTCGATGGTACTGTTGGCGGCATCGGCAGTATAGGTAACACCGGCAACTTCAGCAACCTCTTCAGTAACCACAGCCTCTTCAGCAGTAGTTTGGTTCTTCGGTTCTCCCTTGCAAGAAGCCAGAATGGCTACAAAGGCAATAGCGGTAATTTTTACGATGTTCTTTTTCATCTTGATTGTGTTTTTTGTTAGCGTTGTCAAATGTAGGAATAAACATCCCCTTAGAGTATTAATAATTTATTAAATAATTAAGATGACATTTTGACATTTTAAAGGAATTGGCAGTACTTTTGCCGTTTGAAAATCGAGACAGAAATTTTTTATCATAGAATATGGCTAAAAAAGACAAGGAGACAGATGCGCTTCAGGACGATATGAAGGCTCAGAATGCCGCCGAAGCTGCGGAGGCAAAGCAAGAAGAGAAGTCAGAACAGGAGCTTATGGCTGAAGAACTGGCTAAAGAAAAAGACAAATTCGTGCGACTTTTTGCCGAATTCGAGAATTATAAAAAGCGTACTTCAAAAGAACGCGTTGAACTTTTTAAAACTGCGGGCCAGGATGTCATGCAGGCCATGTTGCCGGTTTTAGACGATTTTGACCGTGCCTTGAACGAATTGGGTAAAACTGCCGACGAGGGGGTACTTAAAGGCGTGGAGCTTATTAACAATAAGCTTCGTGATATTCTGACCTCTAAAGGGTTGGCACAGGTTGCCGTAGCACAAGGGGATGTCTTTGACCCTGAGGTTCACGATGCGATCACCCAGATCCCGGCACCATCAGAAGACCTTAAAGGG
This sequence comes from Robertkochia sediminum, assembly GCF_016786255.1. Classification (GTDB taxonomy): domain Bacteria; phylum Bacteroidota; class Bacteroidia; order Flavobacteriales; family Flavobacteriaceae; genus Robertkochia; species Robertkochia sediminum. Next base: position 59,357 of record NZ_JADMKT010000072.1, on the reverse strand, counting down.
AAGATCATCGATGTGGTAGAAAAGGGATATACCCTCGGAGACCGTATTATTCGTCACCCTAAGGTGGTGGTAGGACAAGCCTAAATATAACCAAGGCACCAGGTACAGGTTGATAGTACACCTCCTGTAGGCTATGGACAGGAGTTTAAAATTCAGATCCGGGATCATCCCGGGGCCCAAAATCAAAAAAGAATGAAGCAAGATTATTACGAAATATTAGGGGTAGATAAAGGCGCCAGTACTGCTGAGATCAAAAAGGCATACCGTAAGATGGCTATCAAATACCACCCGGACAAGAACCCGGGTGATAAGGAAGCCGAGGAGATGTTCAAAAAGGCCGCGGAAGCCTATGAGGTCTTGAGTAATGCCGATAAACGCGCCAAGTACGACCAGTTTGGTCATGCTGCTTTTGACGGTAGCGGAGGCTTTGGTGGTGGCCATATGAACATGGACGACATCTTTAGCCAGTTCGGTGATATCTTTGGAAGTGCCTTTGGCGGCGGCGGATTCGGTGGCGGGTTCGGCGGCGGATTCGGCGGTGGAGGCCGTGGCCGTGTGAAAGGTAGCAACCTTCGTATTCGCGTAAAGCTCTCCCTTGAAGAAGTGGCCAACGGGGTAGAGAAAAAGGTAAAGGTAAGACGTAAGGTGAAAGCCGAAGGTGTTACCTATAAGACCTGTACCACCTGTAATGGTACCGGGCAGGTAACCCGAATTACCAATACCATTCTTGGTCGTATGCAAACCGCTTCGCCTTGTAATACCTGTTCAGGGGCCGGAGAGGTTATGGACAAACGTCCTGCCGATGCCGATGCTCAGGGACTCAAGATAAAAGAAGAAACCGTTTCTATCAAGATCCCCGCCGGGGTTGTAGATGGGATACAGCTTAAAGTAGCCGGAAAAGGAAACGAAGCTCCGGGTAACGGAATTGCAGGAGACCTTATCGTAGCGGTAGAAGAGCTCGAACACAAGAGCCTGAAACGCGAGGGAGATAACCTGCATTACGACCTTTATGTCAATATAGCCGAAGCGGCACTGGGTACCTCCAAGGATATCGATACTGTAAACGGTAAGGTGCGAATTAAACTGGAAGAGGGAATTCAGTCCGGTAAGATCCTTCGACTTCGCGGAAAAGGGATCCCTAGCCTCAATGGTTACGGCAGCGGAGACCTTTTGGTTCACGTTAATGTGTGGACCCCAAAAACATTGAATAAAGAACAACGAGCATTTTTTGAGAAAATGGTCAACGACGATAATTTCACCCCCAACCCCGAAAAGGGTGATAAGTCATTTTTTGAGAAAGTAAAGGACATGTTTTCGTAATTTAACTTTTTGATTTTTTAAAAAAGGTTATCTTTGTCCATACGCTAGTTTCTTGCTAGTGTTAATTTTTTCTTTTTCATAGCAATTTTTTCCCATCCTTGATATCCATTAAGGGTGGGTTTTTCTTTTTATACTTATCTTATCGTTTTCTTAAGATTGATTTCCGGTAAAAATGGTGGGTTGCTTTTCCTATCTTTGAGAAAAGCTTACAGACCATGTCCAACTTATTGGAGGCTAAAGACCTGTACAAATGGTATGGTGACCATGCCGCCCTCGACCACGTCAACCTGGAGATCCCCAAGGGGAGTATCTTTGGTTTGTTAGGACCCAATGGCGCAGGGAAGACCACGCTTATACGTATTATCAACCAAATCACCCATCCCGATTCGGGAGTGGTGTACTTTAACGGAGCTCCGCTTGAGCGCGAGCATATCGCCAGGATCGGTTACCTGCCCGAAGAACGCGGACTCTATAAATCGATGAAGGTAGGTGAGCAGGCCGTGTACCTTTCGCGCCTCAAAGGACTCAGTAAGCTGGAGGCTAAAGACCGGCTGCGCTACTGGTTCGAGAAATTCGATATCACTCCCTGGTGGGGAAAGAAGGTACAGGAACTATCAAAGGGAATGGCCCAGAAGGTGCAGTTCATTGTTACCGTACTGCACGAACCGACCCTGTTGATCTTTGATGAGCCGTTTAGCGGATTTGATCCTATAAATGCGACGATGATCAAAGATGAGATCCTCCAATTGCGGGATAAGGGTGCTACCGTGATCTTTTCGACCCACCGCATGGAATCGGTCGAGGAGATGTGTGATCATATTGCTTTGCTCAATCGCTCACAAAAGATCCTCGATGGCAAACTGAGCGATATTAAAAAGGCCTACCGCAACAATACCTATGAAGCCGGTTTATTACACGGCCAACCGGCACAGCTACGGGAAGAATTACTCGCGATACTCCCCGATACAGCGACCAGGATGCAGATCTCCGGTGAGGAGCTAAAGCTTCATGTGCAGCTGGATAATGGCATGGACAGCAGGTCGCTCCTGCATATGCTCAACGAAAAGGCCGAGGTACTCTTCTTCAACGAGGTGATCCCTTCTGCCAACGATATCTTTATTCAAACCGTAAAAAAAGAGGCTGCCCACCATGGATAAACTCCTGCTCATTATAAAGCGAGAATACCTCGCCAAGGTCAGAAACCGCTCCTTTATTGTTATGACCGTTCTGAGTCCGCTGCTTATCGTCGGTATGATCGCGGTGGTCGTTTTTCTTACCCGTATGAATAACGACCAGAAAAAGGTGATCGGAATTCTCGACGAGAGTACCTATTTCGATAATGTCTTTATCACCGGACCTGAACTGGCCTTTGTAGACCTTCGCAATATCACCCCCGAGGAGGCCAAAGATTCTGTGGCTTCTATGGGGTATTACGGACTATTACATATTCCCGGAGATGCTACCATAGAAGCGGTAGCAGAAGGGATACAGTTCTACTCTGCAAAGTCGCCTTCCATTACCGTTACCGGAATGTTGGAAATGCGCATTGCCAAGCGGCTAAGAGAGGAAAAACTACGCCAGATCGGAGTATCAGAACAAATGGTGAACGAACTGGTGGCGAATTTCGAGATTCCCACCACCACCTTTTCAGGGGAGCGCAGTGTGAAAGGGATCAATGAGATCAAGGCTGCCATCGGGGGTGGCTTCGGCTATCTCATCATGATGTTCATCATTATTTATGGCGCCTTTGTGATGCGTAGTGTGATCGAAGAAAAAACGAGCCGTATCATTGAAGTGATCATCTCCTCCGTAAAACCCTTTCAGCTTATGCTGGGTAAGATCATAGGAACCTCCCTGGCAGGGATCACCCAGTTCGTGATCTGGATCCTGTCGGCAGGCGTATTAGGATTCCTGGCCTTTTCATTCATGGGCGTAGATTGGCAGGAATTTGGCCCCGGAGCCAATTTGCCCCCCGAAGCCATGGAAACCATCGAAGAAGCCTCTGCCTCTAACGAAGTGCTGCAGCTATACGTGGCAGAAATGTTGCGCATTCCATGGGGTACCCTCATCGTGTCGTTTATGATCTATTTTACCCTGGGATACCTCATTTACAGTTCGGTCTATGCTGCTATCGGTGCTGCCGTTGACAATGAGACCGATACCCAACAATTTATGTTCCCGGTGATCATGCCGCTCATGCTGGCCGTATATGTGGGGTTCTTTTCGGTTTTCGAAAATCCCAATGGCCCCATTGCGGTAGGCTTTTCCCTGTTTCCGCTTACGAGTCCCATAGTAATGCTTATGCGACTCCCCGGAGGGGTAGGGGCCGATGGGGTGCCCTGGTGGCAACTCTTTGCTTCTATAGCCCTGTTGGTGGTTACCTTTATCGGGATCGTCTGGCTGGCAGCCAGGATCTACAGGGTGGGGATTCTTATGTACGGTAAAAAGCCTACTTATAAAGAATTGTACAAATGGCTTAAGTATAAATAACGAAAGGCTAATGATCTTTTAATCAAAGTATTGCGATGGATGTAGTTTTGTGCCAAGCAATTGGAGTCCGCGTGAATTGGTTAAAGACAGATTTTTCGGTATAATTATTGGATAGAAACTTACAAAGCGAATGTTATCTAAATTTCAGCAATGTCAAAAATACTCATAATAGAAGATGAAGCAGCCATCAGGAGGGTACTGGTGAAGATCCTGGGGGAGGAGAGTCCCGATTACCTGGTAAGCGAAGCTACCGACGGACTATCTGGTATGGAGCAGATCAAAAAGGAGGATTTCGACCTGGTGCTTTGCGATATAAAGATGCCTAAGATGGATGGGGTCGAAGTGTTGGAAGCGGCCCAGAAGATCAAACCAGAGATCCCTTTTGTGATGATCTCCGGTCATGGCGACCTGGACACAGCGGTAAATACCATGCGTTTGGGAGCTTATGATTATATTTCAAAACCGCCGGACCTGAACCGCTTGCTCAATACGGTGCGCAACGCCCTTGACAAGAAGGAACTGGTCTCTGAAAATAAGCGGTTGAAGAAGAAGGTAGTGAGAAACTACGAAATGATAGGGGATAGCGAGCCTATCGTGAAGATCAAGGATATGATCGAAAAGGTGGCTCCCACAGATGCCAGGGTCATGATCACCGGCCCTAATGGTACGGGGAAAGAACTCGTGGCTCACTGGATCCATCAAAAGAGCGACCGCTCTGCCGGCCCAATGGTTGAGGTGAATTGTGCCGCCATTCCGTCTGAACTTATCGAGAGTGAACTCTTTGGCCACGTAAAAGGCGCCTTTACGTCGGCGGTGAAAGACCGTGCCGGAAAGTTCGAAGCGGCCAATAAGGGGACCATCTTTCTCGATGAGGTGGGCGACATGAGTCTTTCTGCCCAGGCTAAAGTGCTCAGAGCCCTGCAGGAGAATAAGATCTCCCGGGTGGGGAGCGATAAGGATATCAAGGTAGATGTTCGTGTGATCGCGGCAACCAATAAAGACCTTCAGGAAGAGATCGCCAAGGGGAATTTCAGAGAAGACTTGTACCACCGCCTGGCAGTGATCTTGATCAAGGTTCCTTCTCTAAACGACAGGAGGGACGATATTCCTTTACTTGTGGAGCATTTCAGTAAAAAGATCGCGGCCGAGCAAGGCACCAATCAAAAGAAATTCTCTCCCTCGGCACTGGGACTGTTAAAAGAATACGACTGGACAGGAAACATCCGGGAATTGCGAAATGTGGTCGAAAGGCTGCTCATTCTCGGAGGGAAGGAGATCAGTGAAGACGATGTAAGGTTGTTTGCGAGTAAGTAACAGGTAACTTGTAAAAAGTAATAGGGATAACCCTTAGCACTTCACTCTTAACCCATAACCCATAAAAAAAGCCCCGCAACCATGGGGCTTTTTTTATAAGGTATTTTGTGAGTTGTTCAGATTAACGGCATCCTTCAAGGGCTGCGGCTACATCTTTTTGCATACGCACGGCTTGCTGCAGGTACCATTGCTTGGTCTCTGCCAGGCTTTCGTTTTCCAATACCGCATCGCTACGCTTATAGCTTCCGTTCAACAGCGAACGTACCTTACTGCATCCCAGGGTTTCGGCCAGGTCGATAAGGTTTTGTTCCATCTCTGCCAGATGTACTTCGGCAGCCTGCTTAACGATCATTTGCTCTTCCAGCTCTCTGGCGCGGGCCAGTCGTGCCTCTTCGGCCAATAGTTGCTGACGAGCGATCTTCTCTTCGAGAATACGTTGCTGCTCTTCAAGGCGCTTACGCTCGGCTTCCAGCTTTTGCTGTTCAGACAGTAGATTACCGTTGTCTGCAAGGTATTCGGTATCGTTGCTCGCAGAAGCAATAGCTCCGGGAGCGGCGGTTACAGGTTCGGTGTTGGTGTTAGAAGCCGTACAAAGGTCTAGTTCTCCCATCATGCTCTGTACATGTGCCAGGGCGATCTTGGTGTAGTAGCGACCTGCATCCCAATCTTCCGGCTCTACAGCTCTACTGAGGTTATTCAGTCCTAGTGCCAATTGGTCAAGAGCAGGCTGGCAGCCGCACTCTTCGATGAGGGTTTGCGCTTTTTCCATAGCCTCAACCCCACGTGCAGCATATTGCATCTGGTGGTCAAAGTTATCAGACTTTAAAGCTCTTTTGGTGTGGGCAAGCGCATAAGAAGCAGCAGAATACGCTGTGGTGCACTGCGCTATGGTCGCATTATATGACAATAGCAGAAAGGTGATCAATAAAGCAAATTTTCTCATACTTAAGCAGGTTTGTTATGTCGATTTTACAATTTGGGTACAGCAATAATACAATTTATATATCATTTTAAAAAACCTATCGATAACATCATGTTATTCAGATCTTTATGCGTTATTTTTAAGAAAAACTAGGATATGGACAAAATACGAAGCGCCGATTTCAGGGTCGATACCCCTGTAAAACTAAAGGAAATAGCCACCCTGAACAACCTCAATGCCGATGATGAGGCCCTTAAGAAAAGACTTGCAAAGACAAGGAGAAAGCTCGGGAAACTTCAGGATGTTATGTATGCACATGGTAAATATGCGGTGCTCATTTGCCTCCAGGGTATGGATACTGCAGGGAAAGACAGCCTGATAAGAGAGGTGTTCAAAGACTTTAATATGCGTGGGGTAGTGGTGCACAGTTTTAAAGCGCCAACGCGTCTTGAGCTTAAGCAGGATTATTTGTGGCGTCATTACAAACGGTTGCCCCAAAGAGGGAAATTCGGAGTGTTTAACAGAACCCATTACGAGAATGTCCTGGTTACCCGTGTGCATCCGGAATTTATTCTTGGGGAGAATATTCCCGGGATCACCTCTACAGACGATATTACCGATGAATTTTGGGAGGGCCGTTTCCGGCATATCAGGGATTTTGAAAACCACCTTGTGACTAATGGTACGCTCGTTTATAAATTCTACCTCCACCTTTCTAAGGAAGAACAAAAGAACCGCTTGCTAAGAAGACTTGACATCCCGGAAAAGAACTGGAAGTTCTCCCCAAGCGACCTGAAAGAACGCAGGTTCTGGGATCGGTACCAGGCGTGTTATGAAGATGCCATAAATGCGACCTCCACCGACGATGCGCCATGGTTCGTGGTACCTGCCGATAATAAGAAGGCCTGCCGTGCCATTGTAGCCGATATCATATACGACGAACTCAAGAAGTATGAGGATATTCGCGAACCTTTATTAGATGAATCTATTAGTGCTGATATCGATGCCTACCGAAAGGAGTTGGAAGAAGATTAGTTTTATTGAAAATTTAACATCATCTTTCGGGTGGATTCTGCATTTTTAGATCACCAAAAACACTAGCTACCATGAAAAGATCCCTTGTTCTTTTTCTACTGCTTTCGCCCCTGTTCATGTGGGGCCAAACAAGCGATGCCCAACAGTTGAAAAGCATTTATGAGCAGTCGCTTACTAATGGTAAGAGTTACGATTGGCTCGATTACCTGAGCAACCAGATCGGGGGGCGTCTCTCCGGATCGCTCAATGCAGAAAGAGCCGTGAGGTATACGAAAAAGGAATTGGAAGCTCTGGGTCTCGATAAGGTATGGTTGCAACCGGTCATGGTGCCTAAATGGACCCGTGGGGTGAAGGAATACGCCTATATCGAATCGGCTCCGGGAAAGATCACTCCGGTAAACATCTGTGCTTTGGGAGGCAGCGTGGCTACGCCCGAAGGCGGACTTCGCTCGGGGATCATCGAGGTGAACGGGATCGCAGAATTGCAAACCTTGAGCAAGGAGCAGGTGGAAGGGAAGATCGTTTTTCTCAACGAAGCTATGGAGCCTACCTATATCAATACTTTTAAGGCCTATAGTGGCTGTGCAAATCAGCGTTACGCAGGCGCTATGGAAGCCGGTAAACTCGGAGCTTCGGGAGTTATTGTTCGATCGCTTAACCTCAGGCTCGATGACCTGCCACATACAGGAAGCATGTCTTATGGCGACCTTCCGGAAGCCGACCGCATTCCTGCAGCCGCTATCAGTACCAAAGATGCGGAGTTGCTGAGTACCATGATCAAACTGGATCCGACCATTTCATTTTACTTCAGTCAGAAATGCCGTGTATTTCCCGATGTACAGTCGTATAACGTGATCGGGGAGATCACCGGAAGCGAATACCCCGATGAGATCATTACAGTTGGCGGACACCTTGATTCGTGGGACCTCGGAGATGGTGCTCATGACGACGGTGCCGGATGTGTGCAAAGCATGGAAGTGCTGAGACTCCTAAAAGAAACCGGATATACCCCTAAAAGGACCATCAGGGTGGTGCTCTTTATGAATGAAGAGAACGGACTCAGAGGGGCGAGAAAATATGCAGAGGTCGCCGAACAAAAAGGGGAAAAACACCTGTTTGCCCTTGAAAGTGATTCGGGCGGATTTACCCCGAGGGGATTCTCTTTTGAATGTCGCGACGATCAGTTCGAGCAGGTACTTAGCTGGAAGCCATTGTTCGAACCTTACCTTATACACCTTTTTGACCGTGGAGGTAGTGGGGCCGATGTGGGGCCTTTGAAGAACGGCGAAACCGTACTCGCCGGATTGCGTCCCGATACCCAACGCTATTTTGACCATCACCACGCAGCTAACGATACTTTTGAGCACGTGAACAAAAGGGAACTCGAACTCGGAGCAGCCACCATGACCGCCCTGATCTACCTGGTTGATAAATACGGATTTGGTAAAAAGGTAAAGGGGTAAAGAGGTATCTAGGTATATGGGTAGGTATGTAGGGAAATAGGGAAGTAGGGAAATAGGGAAGTAGGGAAGTAGGGAAATAGGGAAGTAGGAAATTTTGGGTTTTTAATGCTTGATTTTGAATGGTCCAATATAGATATCGCCTAACTGCCTAAATGCCTAACCGCTTAACTGTATAATCACATAACCGCATAACCGCCCCTCCCACGTCATAGACCTGGGCACCCCTCCTTGGGAAGGAGGGGAGAAATCCCAACTTTTATAATACAGTGTCACTACGTCACTGCGTCACCGTGTCACTGCATAACCTCTAACCACTTAACAAAACTTTAGGCATCCCCCGGAAGCCATATCGAAAGCATGGACCTATAATTTTAGTATTTTTATAGGGCTATGAAAAACACACACAAAAAAGGATTTGTTTTCGATTCCTATAAGGCTCCCGACCAGTCGCCTTTCGAGAAGCTCTTTGAGATCTTCAAGGAGCTCATCACCCATACCTCGGGTGATTTTGATGAGGCCATAAGCTGGCTGAGGGAACTGGACAAGGAATACGAGCTTACCACACCCGATTACACCATCGACGACTTTATTGAAGACCTGAAGAATAAGGGGTATATCCGCGAGGAATTCGATCCCGACGGTGAAGGTACCGAAGGCGATGGCTCCGGACAGGGCAAGTTCAGTATCACGGCCAAGACCGAACAGATGATACGTAAGCACGCCCTCGACCAGATCTTCGGAAAACTCAAGCGCAGTGGCCGCGGGAACCACCGTACCGCCTTTACGGGCCGGGGCGATGAACACACCGGCGACTTCCGTGAGTATCGCTTTGGCGATCCGCTGGAGCGTATTTCGATGACCGAAAGCATGCGTAATGCCCAGATCAATCACGGCCTCGATAACTTCATGCTCAATGAAGACGACCTGGTGGTAGAAGAGACCCACCTTAAGGCACAGATGAGTACGGTGCTTATGATCGACATCAGTCACAGTATGATCCTGTATGGCGAAGACCGCATTACTCCGGCCAAAAAGGTAGCCATGGCCCTGGCAGAGCTCATCACGACCAGATACCCTAAAGACACCTTGGAGATCCTCGTGTTCGGCAATGATGCCTGGCCCATATCCATTAAAGAGTTGCCCTACCTCAAAGTTGGGCCCTACCACACCAATACGGTGGCCGGACTGCAGCTGGCAATGGATATGTTGAGAAGAAAACGCAATACCAACAAGCAGATCTTTATGATCACCGATGGTAAGCCCAGTTGCCTTCGTGAACCCAATGGAGAGTACTATATGAACAGTATGGGGTTAGACCCCTATATCGTCGATAAATGCTACCAAATGGCGCGACAGGCCAGAAAATTGCACATCCCCATTACCACCTTTATGATCGCCCGTGATCCTTACCTCATGCAATTTATCAGGCATTTTACCGAGGCCAACCGGGGGAAAGCATTCTTTACCGGACTCGAAGGACTCGGAGAAATGATCTTCGAGGATTACGAGAACAACCGCAAACGAAGAATAAGAGGATAACGAAAAAGAAAAAATTGAACATGAATATAGAAAACATCAAGACTCTTGGAGCCTTACGATCATCCGATTACCGCTCCAGATCTGTTAAAGAAGAACTCAGAGAGAATCTCATACAACAAATTAAACAAGACCGCTCTCCCTTTAGCGGGATCCACGGCTATGAGAATACCGTACTCCCCGAGCTGGAAAGGGCGATCTTATCTAAACACAACATCAATTTACTGGGGCTTCGCGGACAAGCAAAGACGCGTTTGGCAAGGCTCATGGTCGGACTGCTCGACGAGTGGATGCCTGTGGTTGCGGGATCGGAGATCAACGATGATCCGCTGTATCCCATCTCCAGGTACGCTAAGGAACTCATTGCTGAAAAAGGCGATGATACCCCGGTGAACTGGGTACACAGGGACGAGCGCTTTTATGAGAAGCTGGCCACCCCTGATGTTACCGTTGCCGACCTTATCGGGGATGTAGACCCTATCAAGGCTGCCAACCTCAAGCTGTCTTATGCAGACGACAGGGTGATCCATTTCGGGATGATCCCGAGGGCGCACCGGAGTATCTTTGTGATCAATGAGCTTCCTGACCTTCAGGCCCGAATACAGGTGGCCTTATTCAATATCCTGCAGGAAGGCGACGTGCAGATTCGCGGATTCAAACTGCGGTTACCCCTGGATATCCAATTCGTCTTTACCGCAAATCCAGAGGATTATACCAACAGGGGGAGTATTGTTACCCCTCTAAAAGACCGTATCGGCTCACAGATCCTGACACATTACCCGGAATCGGTGGCTATTGCGCGCACCATTACCCAACAGGAAGCGGCCCTGGATCCGGAGCAAAAGGAACGCATCGCAGTACCTGAACTGGCGGCCCTGCTTATCGAGCAGATCGCCTTTGAGGCCAGGGAAAGCGAATTTATAGACCACAAGAGTGGGGTGAGTGCGCGTATGAGCATCACCATTTTTGAAAACCTGATGAGCACTGCCGAACGCCGCATGTTGTTGAATAATGAAGATAAGGGCACTGTTCGACTCAGTGACTTTATGGGAGTGGTTCCGGCCATTACCGGAAAGGTGGAGTTGGTATACGAAGGAGAGCAGGAGGGTGCCGCCTTTGTAGCCAACAACCTGATCGTGAGTGCTGTGAAGACCTTATTCCCTGAATACTTTCCAAAGATCGAAAAGCTCGAGAAACAGGGAGAAGCCACCCCTTACGATGAGATCCTCCAGTGGTTCTTTGAGGGAAGCGGATTCGAACTTCAGGACGACCTTCCCGATCACGAATACAAGACCTTGCTCGATACGGTAAGGCCGGTAGATACTGTACTGTCGCAATACCAGCCTGATGTATCTGATCAGGATCGGTATTTTATGAAAGAATTCCTGCTGTGGGGACTCGCAGCCCATAAGAAACTCTCTAAGAACAGATTCGTTTCAGGGCATCAGTTCAAAGACCTCTACGGCAATTACATCAGTAGGTTATAAATAGAACGAAGGAGGGGATTTCCCCTCCTTTTTTGTGCTTAGATATGGTTGCTTTACTAAGTATTCCACTCTGGCCTCCTCTCAGTATTGAGTAACCCGATCTACCTCAAAGCTTTCACCTTACTCCTCTCAGTGTTGAGTAACCCGATCTAGCCCAAAGCTTTTACCTTACTGCTCTCAGTATTCAACAACCCGGTCTACCTCAAAGCTTTTTCCTTCTGAAGAAGACACGAGTTTGTATTGCAACTGTCGTACCGATCCATCGTTGAGCACCATACGCCGTACCAGGCTGGTTTCGACTAAAGCAAATTCATCACCACCAACATACCCCTCCGTGTGGGCAGGGTCACTGCTTAAAGGTGGTATATAGATACTTTCAAAGGTGTTTTCCTTTCCGGAGCTAAAGCCATAGGCATGCCCTTTCATGGCATTTTCCGGCTCTTGGGTAAAGATCACCACTTCCGGAGATCCGTCTGCGTCAAGATCTTCCATCCCCGTACCGGTTACCTTCCCGACTATGGGAGTGGTTAAACTACCGCCAGGAGATTCCCCACGGAAAACTGCTACTGTAAGTTCTTCTCCCGCCACAGCGATATTAAAGGTGGTGTTCTGCATTTCCATGGTCTTTGAATAGGTAGTGGCCTCTGTCGGTGCTGTGGCTACAGGTGTTTCGGTAGCAGGATCATCAGTGGTTTCGGCGGCCTTTTGGGTATCGTTCTTACAAGCCCAAAGCATCATGAGAGATACGCCCAGGCCAAGGAGTGTTGCATTTTTCATAGATGATGTGTAAGGTGTTGACAAACACTAAAATAAGCAATTGTTGGCTTTCTTCGAGAAAATGTGGTCTTGCCCTAATGGGGTGTATCCTTTTCTTATAAAAGTGAAAGAAACCTTATATTTAATAAAAAATATTTCCCAATGGCAGGAACATACAAAGCGCTTGTAAATGAATTGGATACCTTCGAATTTTCGGATACCGAGATCGCTAAGGCCAACCTGATACATACAGGAGGACAAACGTACCATTTGATCCGAGATCACCGGTCAGCACAGCTGCAAATAGAAAGTTATGACCTTCAGGAACGCACTTACCTGATACGGGTTGGAGACGAGCGTTTCCGGGTACAAATATCAAGGCCCATAGACCTGTTCATCGAACAGATGGGATTCGCTGTCTCTGATGGAGATCAGGTCGATACGGTGGTGGCTCCTATGCCCGGACTTTTACTGGATATCTACGTCAGGGAGGGGCAGGAAGTAGAAAAAGACGAACCCTTGCTCGTACTCGAAGCCATGAAGATGGAAAATGTGATCCTATCTCCCCGTAAGGGAACCATAGCTTCGGTGCGAATGGCCGTTGGAGCATCGGTAGAAAAAGGAAGTGAACTCATAGCATTCGAATAATATGAAGAAAGTACTGATAGCCAATCGCGGCGAGATCGCCGTGCGTATCATAGAAAGTGCCCGCCAAATGGGTATGGTAACGGTAGCGGTATATTCTGTAGCCGACAGGGAGGCCCCTCACGTACAATTGGCCGATGAGGCTGTGGAGATCGGCGGTCCCGATTCGGCTTCTTCTTACCTCGATATGGATAAGATCATCGGGGTGGCCGCGACGGTTGGTGCCGATGCCATTCACCCCGGATACGGATTTTTAAGTGAGAATGCCGTATTTGCTAAAAAGGTCACCGAGGCCGGGATCATTTTTGTTGGACCTTCTCCGGAAGCCATCAGGGTTATGGGCAGTAAATTGGAGGCCAAGGCCACAGTATCGGCCTATGATATCCCCATGGTTCCGGGAACCGATAAGGCGATAACCGACGCTTCTAAGGCCATGGAGATCGCCCGGGACATAGGCTTTCCTATTCTGATCAAAGCCTCTGCCGGGGGTGGAGGAAAGGGGATGCGTGTCGTTGAAAAAGAAGAAGACCTGGAATCCCAGATGGAAAGAGCCATTAGTGAGGCCAAAGCCGCCTTTGGCGATGGTTCGGTCTTTATCGAGAAATACGTGACCTCTCCAAGGCATATCGAGGTGCAGATCCTCGCCGATACCCATGGCAATACCGTACACCTTTTTGAAAGGGAATGCAGTATTCAGCGCCGGCACCAAAAGGTGATCGAAGAGGCGCCTTCGAGCGTGCTTACCCCCGAGCTCCGCGAGCGTATGGGACAGGCCGCCATCCATGTGGCGCGGTCTTGTGACTATGTGGGAGCAGGGACCGTAGAATTCCTCCTCGACGCCGATCACAATTTTTACTTTTTAGAAATGAATACGCGATTGCAGGTGGAACATCCCGTGACCGAAATGGTTACCGGTCTTGACCTCGTTCGCTTGCAACTGGAGATCGCGATGGGCAAAGCCCTGCCTTTTGCGCAGGAAGACCTGAAACTTCATGGGCATGCCATAGAGCTCAGGGTATACGCCGAAGATCCGCTTGACAATTTCTTTCCCAGTACGGGAACCCTGGAGACCTACCGGTTACCGGAAGGCGAGGGGGTACGGGTCGATAACGGATTCTACGAGGGGATGAAGGTGCCTATTTATTACGACCCCATGTTGTCTAAACTGGTGTGTTACGGTGCCGACCGCACAGAGGCCATACACCGTATGCGCAAAGCGATAGGAGAATACCTGGTAGAAGGGGTGCGAACCACCTTACCGTTCGGACGGTTCGTTATGGACCACGAAGCCTTTATAAGTGGCCAATTCGATACGCATTTTGTTTCCCAATACTACCAGCCGGGATCCCTGGAGAAGGCCCGTAAGGAAAAGTCCGAGCTGGCCGCAGTGCTGGCATTGCACCACTATCTGAAAACACGAGAAAAGTTAAGCTTACCAAATTCACAGCCATGAAAGAGAAATTAGACGAATTACAAAGACGACTCAAAGAAGCTGAAGTCGGTGGGGGAGAAGAGCGCATAGCCAAACAGCACGCCAAGAAAAAGCTCACCGCAAGAGAACGTATCGCTTACTTGCTCGACGAAGGCTCTTTTGAAGAGATGGGTGCCCTGGTAACCCACCGGGCAACCGACTTTGGGATGGATAAACAACGTATTTACGGCGACGGGGTCGTTACGGGTTATGGTACCATAAACGGACGTCCCGTATGCGTATTCGCCCAGGATTTTACGGTTTTCGGGGGAGCGCTTTCTGAAACCCATGCCGAAAAGATCTGCAAGGTCATGGATATGGCCGTGCGTACAGGAGTGCCTATGATAGGCCTTAACGATTCGGGGGGAGCCCGCATACAGGAAGGGGTAAGCTCCCTGGGAGGCTATGCCGATATCTTTCACCGCAATGTGAGTTCCTCAGGTGTTATTCCCCAGATCTCGGCCATTATGGGGCCATGTGCCGGTGGGGCCGTATATTCTCCGGCCATGACCGATTTCACCTTGATGGTAGAGAATTCCAGCTATATGTTCGTTACCGGACCCAATGTGGTAAAAACGGTGACCAATGAAGAGGTTACGGCCGAAGAGCTCGGCGGGGCGCGTACGCATGCTTCCCGGTCGGGGGTGGCGCATTTTACCGCCATGAACGATGTGGAATGCCTGAAGCAGGTAAAGACCTTGTTGTCTTACCTTCCTCAAAACAATAAGGAGCTGCCTAAGCACCTTCCCTTTGAGCCCGACAAAGAATATTGTGAAGACCTGGCTACAGTGATCCCCGAGCACCCTAATCAGCCTTACGATATGCATAAGGTGATCGAAAAGCTCATCGATGCTAACAGCTTTTTTGAGGTACATAAGGACTATGCTCCGAATATTATTGTGGGATTTGCCCGTATGGGCGGTCGCAGTATCGGGATCGTTGCTAACCAACCGATGCACCTCGCCGGAGTGTTGGATGTAGACAGCTCTGTGAAAGGGGCGCGATTTACGCGGTTTTGCGATTGCTTTAATATTCCGTTGTTGGTGCTGGTGGATGTTCCCGGATTTTTACCGGGTACCGACCAGGAGTGGAATGGTATTATCGTAGAGGGAGCAAAACTGCTTTATGCCCTTAGTGAGGCTACGGTACCTAAGGTGACCGTGATCACCAGGAAAGCCTACGGAGGAGCCTATGATGTGATGAATTCCAAACACATAGGTGCCGATCTTAATTTTGCTTGGCCATCTGCAGAGATCGCAGTAATGGGAGCTAAGGGAGCCAGTGAGATCATCTTTAAAAAAGAGATCGCTGCAGCAGACGACCCCGCGGCCAAACTGGCAGAAAAAGAAAAGGCGTATGCCGATAAGTTCGCAGATCCGTACAGTGCGGCACGACGCGGATTTATAGATGAGGTGATCGATCCGCGGGATACGAGAAGAAAATTACTCAAGGGGTTCAGTATGCTGGAGCATAAAAAAACAGAACGTCCCGACAGAAAACACGGCAACATACCCCTATAAAAAAAGCCCGGATCTGTCCGGGCTTTTTTTATGATGGTCATATAAAGTCTTATTCGATAACTCCTCCGCAGCTCACTCTCGCTCCGGCAGCACCACTAGGCTGACTTACGAAATCGTCCTGACCTTTGTGAACGATCACGGCCTTACCGAGGATGTCTCTGGTCTCGATCCCACAGCCAATACACCACAGGTCGGTTTCAAAGGTAATAGAACCATTACCGTTCTCATCGGCGGTAAAGTTTCCGATATCTCCCAGGTGGAACCCTTCTTCTTCACCCCATTTTCCGTGCTTGGCAAAGGTCGGATTCCAGTGTCCGCCGGTAGATGTGGCATCATCTGCCGAACAATCGGCCTTTTCGTGCAGGTGGATGGCGTGCTCCCCGGGCTCAAGCCCTTCAAAAGTAGCGACCATGGTCACCTTCCCGTTTGCCTGGGTAAAGGTGGCCGTACCTTTAACTTCACTTCCGCTCTTGGAAGCCATAACCACGGTAACCTCCTTTACGTCGGTATCCTTGGCGGCAGCAGTATCATCGGCGGTAATTTCAACGGTTTCGGTAACCACTTCTTCTGTAGCTGCTTTCTTTTCATTCCCTTTACAGCTTACCCCCAGTGTTAACAGGCCCGCGGCAAAGAGTACTATGTACATTTTCGTATTTTTCATAATTTATTGAGATTTTGGTAGTCGAATATAACAAGTTCTTCCTGTTTTAACAAAATTACGCATTTTCTATGGTCGTATTGATCTGATTTTTTGCAGAAAGGGTTTTGTGTACCGGGCACTTATCGGCGATCTGCAGGAGTCGCTCCATTTGCTGCCCATCCAGGGTTCCCTTGACCTTTACCGTCCGCTCAAAATGATCGATGCGGGCCTTTGGGTCGTCACAATGCTCACAGTCTACCACATGTTTTCCGGTATGTGACACAAAGACCTCGATACGCACGGCCTTCCATTCTTTCCTTCCGAGGTACATATTCAGGGTCATAGCGGTACAACTTGCTAAGGCTGCACCCAGCAACTCATAGGGGGTAGGCCCAAGGGCAGCACCACCATAGGCTTCGGGTTCATCGGCGATCATTCGGGTATGGCCTACGATCATTTCGGTGGTAAAGGCATCGGCTGTATCAAGACTTGCCATGACCTGGTGGGGGAATTCACGAGGTTGATGCGCCTCATGTGGAATATAGCGTTGGGCCCAGCTTCCGATAAGGTCGCCGGCATACAGGGAGTCTTCTTTCCTGCTTAGCAGGTGGTCTGCCCCATCCAACGATACAAAGCTTTTGGGGTGATGGGCAGCCTGATAGAGTTCCCGGGCATTATCGATCTCTACGATCCGATCCTGTGGTGAATGTAAGATAAGCAGTGGCAGTCGCAGGTCGTTACTCACCTCGTTGCCGGGGAGACTGTTCAGATCGTTCAGGAACTGGGAACGGATGGTGAAGGTACGCCCTCCGATATTGATCTCGGCACTCCCTTTTTCTTCAATGGTTTCCAGGCCCCCCTCCAGGAGGTGGGTTACATGTGAAGGGTGAGAGGGGGCGCCTATGGTCACTACGGCCTTTACTGAGGCGATCTTTCGCGCAGCCAGTAGTACTGCGGCCCCTCCCAGGGAATGACCTACTAAAAGTTCGGGAGCCGTATATTTTTCTTGCAGCATGGCCGCTGCATCTTCAAGGTCGTTGATATTGGCCGAAAAATTCGTGTTCGAAAAGTCGCCTTCACTGTTGCCAAGTCCTGTAAAGTCGAACCGCAATACTGCAAATCCGCGGGAAGTTAGCCCTTTGCTTATGTTCTTTACTGCAGGGAAGTTCTTGCTACAGGTAAAGCAATGGGCAAAAATGGCGTAGGTATGGGGGGCTCTGTTTACGGGGAGGTCGATGCGGCCGGAAAGAACGATCCCATCGCGGTTGGTGAATTTGATGTTTTCTGTGGTCATAGGGTTGGATTTATGCCGGCAAGGTATTGGGGCCTTATGCCCTTGCGTAAGGCGAAGGTACTGAAAATGAGTTTAAAGGCTGTCTTTTGGAGGGGGTGTTTCGGGAATCCCGGAAGTAGTTTAGGAAAAGAAAGGTTTGATCCCGGGTGGAGTAAAAAAAAAGATCCTGCCTGTAAATGCTTACGGGCAGGATCCTGTGGGTTTGCCATACTCATGTGGTTACTTGCAGAATGGCTGTTATATGAGGTCTTAATCCAGGGAGAAGGATTTGGTTTCCTTAAAACGATCGACCTTGGTCGCCTCCATTTTTTCCTGGTAGCCCGGCCAAACATCTTCGTAGAAGGTATTGATCTCATTTACGCTTACATCAAGAGCGTCTTTGGCCTGTTTCATCAGGCGGCTCTCTGTTTCGGTAAGCCCGGTCTTACGACTGGCTACGTAACCGTAAGCTGAATAGAGACGAGACATTACCGTAGGATCTGAATTCCTGGTGATTCCCTGGCGCTTGTCTTCTTTTCCGAAGATGGCATCCTGAAGTTCAGTGATCTTTTTCACGATCTCTTCAGAAGCTTCGATCTCTTCTTTAAATCCGTCCTTATCTTCTTTCTTAAGCTCTTTCTTGAAGGTCTCGGCGGTCGACTTGCTTTCGGCCAGCTGCTTGCTCATATCGGCGATAAGCTGCTGCCATTGTTGCAATTCCTCAACAGCGTCGTGCACCGCTTCCAGATCGGCCATGTTGTAATCGATCCTCGGGTCACTCTTTACTTCGATACTTCTGGAAGAAACCTGGTCTCCGTAAGTGAGCTTAAGGTTATACGTACCTGGAAGTACGGAAGCCCCTCCGGGTTCTCTGTTCGATTTACGCGGATTTCTGGAAGGCCTGTCGGCTCCTTTTTCGTCAAGGCCCCAGTACATGCGGTGGATACCTTTTTCTTTCGGCGCTTTTCTTTTCAGGGTGCGAATAAGCTTTTCGCCCTTGAATACCTCCAGGGTAATACTGTCCCATTTTACTTCATTCTCAGGCTTGTCGGTTCCTTTTTCGGCCTCATCCTTAGCGGCTTCTTCTTTTTTAGCTTCAGGCTTTTGAGGCGCGATAAAGTAAGAGATCATCGCCCCACCTCTTTTGTTCTCTCCGGAGAACATCGCATCGGCACCAAAACGGCTTCCTGTTGGTTGCTGGTAGGCGGCATCGTATGCTACCGGTGGTTCGAAAAGCGTTACTTTGCTTTGGGTAATGGCAGGATCGGCGGCGATAGCTCTCAAGGGTCTTATATCGTCGAGTACCCATGCAGCTCTACCAAAAGTACCGATCACCAGGTCGCCTTCGCGTTCCTGGATCGCCAGGTCTTTGGTCGAAACGGTAGGATAACCCTCCGTCCATTTCTGCCAGGTTTCTCCGGCATTCAGAGACAGGTAGAGTCCGTCGTCCGTTCCGAGGAACATCAATCGCGGCTCTACAGGATCTTCGATGATCGAAAGGGCATAACTTTTTACATCATCTTCATCTACAATACGCTTCCATGTTTTACCGTAGTTGGTGGTTCGGTAGGCGTAAGGGGTATAGTTAAATCTTCTGTAGTCGTTGGCAACGAGAAGGGCTTCACCCTTATTGGTCTTAGAAGCTTTGATCTGTACGATCCAGCTACCTTCCGGCAGGCCTTTGATGTTCTTGGTCACATCATTCCATTCGGCACCACCGTTAGTGGTGTAGTGCACACGGCCATCGTCTGTACCTACCCATAGCATGTCTTTTTCTACCGGTGATGGCTCGATCACCAGAATGGTGGTGTAGTTCTCTGCTCCTGTAGCATCGAGGGTAAGACCGCCACTTTCGCCCTGCTTTTGTTTTTCAGGATCGTTGGTGGTAAGGTCCGGAGAGATCACCTCCCAGGTGAGACCTTTATCACTGCTCTTATGTACGTACTGGCTACCGAAATAAACGGTAGAGGCATCAAAAGGATCCTGGCCAATGGCCGAATTCCAGTTAAAACGCAGTTCTACCTCAGGGTCGGGGTGGGTAGGACGTACAGAGTAGTTGTTACCGGTTTCGGCATCGTAGCGCGAAACGTATCCTTGCTGACTCATGGCATAACCATAACGCGGATCTTGTTGGTCCGGTACCACATCAAATCCGTCTCCAAAGGCGATCTCCTGCCAGTATGAATTTCTAATGCCCTGGGCACGCCATACATAGGCAGGGCCTTTCCACGAACCGTTATCCTGCATACCTCCGTATACGTTATACGGATAGTCGTTATCGGTGCTTATATGGTAGAACTGAGCTACGGGAATATTGCTGATAAAACGCCAGGTTTTACCCCCGTCGTGGGTAATGTTGAGACCTCCATCGTTACCGTCCATCATAAAGCTTCCGTCTTCCGGGTGGATCCACCAGGCGTGGTGGTCGGGGTGTACCCCGTTGCTCACCCCATAGGCAGGCATAAGTTCGTTAAAGCTCTTACCTCCGTCCTGGGAAACATTCACATAGGTGAAGATCGAGAATACCCTGTTCTCATTTTCAGGATCAACGGCCAGGTCTGAGTAGTAGAACGGTCGGTTTCCGATCTCCGGCTTGTCGTTTACCTTGCTCCATTTAAATCCTCCATCGGTACTCTTGTAAAGGGCGTTCTTTTTTGATTCTACCAGGGCGTAGATCACCTCCGGCTTATTTTTGGCGATAGCCAGACCAATACGTCCGAGCTCTCCCTTGGGAAGGCCGTCCTTATCGGTGAGTTCTTTCCAGTTCTTTCCTCCATCGTGGGTCATGTAAAGGCCACTGCCTTCACCTCCTGACTTAAAGAACCAAGGGTCTCTTTTGTGCTCCCACATGGCAGCCAGAAGTTTGTTCGGATTAGAAGGGTCGATAATAAGATCTGCCGCTCCCGTGCGGTTATTTACAAAAAGGATCTTTTCCCAGCTTTTACCGCCATCGGTGGTTTTATAGATCCCTCTTTCAGGATGCTCTCCCCATGGAGAACCTATGGCGGCAACATATACGGTATTCGGATCGGTAGGATCAATGATCACCCGGTGAATATGTCGGGTATTTTCAAGGCCCATAGGTTGCCAGGTCTTTCCGGCGTCAAGCGACTTATAGATCCCGTATCCGCCGTTCAGGCTATTACGTGGATTCCCTTCACCGGTACCTACCCAGATCACAGAAGGATTGGATTGCTGAATGGCTACGGCACCGATAGAAGCGGTAACCTCTTTTTCGAAGATGGGCTCCCATTTGATCCCTCCGGAAGTCGATTTCCAAAGACCTCCCGAAGCAGTACCCACGTACATGATATCAGGGTTGTCGGTAACCACGTCAATGGCGGTAACCCTACCACTCATACCTCCCGGGCCTATATTTCTGGGTTTTAGGTCCTGTGCCAGGTCCATCGAAAATTCTTGGGCAAAGCCAAGTAGGGATAGCAGCAGCATGATCCCCGACATAAAAATGCTTTTCATACAGTAGTTAGTTAGTTTAAAAAGCTAAAATAACGAAAACTCCTGCAAGAATTCTTAAAGACCTGTTAATGGAATTTTAAGGGTTATAATTCGCGGTGTAGGACCAGGTAGTCGCGGTCTACGCTAAAGGAAGCGATCTTTTGGTTAAGGCGCAGCTCCTGCCATTCGGTCTTAGGCTGTATCCAGTCGGTATGACCGTTCATGGTAATTTCCAGGGGCATATCGAATCCCTCCACCACATCGGTATAGCGGTATTTGAGCACGCCATCGGTGATCTCGTATTCAAAAACAGGAACCCTGGAGTCTCTCAGATACTGGTTGAAAAAAGCCGTGAGGTCTTTCCCTGTTTTCTGCATCAGGTAACGCTCAATATCGTTAGTACTTACCGTCTGGTGGTAAAAATCGCGATTGAGGCCGCGAAGGATCGCTCTCCACAGCTCATCGTCTTCGATGAGTTGCCTGAGGGTGTGCAGCATATTGGCACCTTTGTAATACATATCGCCTGAACCTTCGTGGTTTACACCGTATTGACCTATAATTGGTTTGTCGTTAAGGATGTTCTGTCGGGTTCCGGTAACGTAGTCGGCACCGGCTTCCTTCCCGTGGTAGTACTCCACAAAGAGGCTTTCAGCATAGGCGGTAAAACTCTCGTGTATCCACATATCGGCAATGTCGATATTGGTGATGTTATTCGCAAACCATTCGTGACCACTCTCGTGTACAATGATAAAGTCGAATTTGAGTCCCCATCCCGATCCTGAGAGGTCGTTACCCAGGTATCCGTTCTTGAATTTGTTACCATAGGTTACCGAGCTCTGGTGTTCCATTCCCAGGTAGGGTACTTCCACCAACTTGTATCCGTCTTCGTAGAAAGGGTAGGGGCCAAACCAGTGTTCAAAGGCCTCAATAGTCTCTGCAGCCTGGGCAAATTGTTTTCTGGCCTTATCCAGGTTGTACGAAAGCACGTAGTAGGTCATGTCGAGCTTTCCTTTTTCGCCTTCATAGACCTCTCCGAAACCTTCGTAGTCGCCAATATTGATGTTTACCCCGTAATTGTTTATCGGATTGTTCACACCCCAGTGAAAGGTGCGTTTGCGATTTTTCTCGTCGTGCTCCGTTCCCAAAAGGCGGCCGTTAGAAATATCTACCAGGTGGTCGGGTACGGTAACGCTTATCTTCATACTGTCTACCTCGTCGTACATATGGTCCTTATTAGGCCACCATACGCTGGCGCCAAGTCCCTGGCAGGAGGTGGCGATAAAGTGCTCCCCATTGCGGTCCTTTGCCCATGAGACACCCCCGTCCCATGGTGCCCTGATGGCTTCCCTTGGGTTCCCGGAATAATACACCTTTATATATCCCTTTCTTCCCTCAGGGATCTTCCTGTCCAGGTACACCAGGTGTGCGTTCCCGTTAGAGGTAAATTTCATGGACTTACCCCGGTACATCACTTTTTCGATCTTCATAGGCTCCTGGAGATCGATCTGCAATACGTTTCCTGTTTTTAAAGCAGTAAAGCCAATGAGATTACTACCGGAAATAAAACGTTCTTCCGGGTCTACTTCTATATCGAGGTGGTAATAGGTAAGGTCCCACCACTCGCGCTCAGGAGTAATGCTTCCTCTAAGGGTGTCTTGTGCTGTAAAATTTTGGGCCATGGTCACTAAGGGGAAGGCCATCAATAGCAAAAAAAGCTTTTTCATAGGTCATGTTATCCAGGGTCGGGATAATACGACCTTTTCAGAAAAAAAGAAAGACTTTCCGATAAGAAAGTCTTTCTGTATGATGTAAGGCATATATTTCTTAATTGTACGGTTTTTGTTAAGTGGGTTTCATTTGAATCTTATGTTCACCTTTTTTTCCTAGTTTCTGATGATCCCGCCGGGGAAGGTCACCAGGCTTTCGGTACCGTTAGCACCTACAGCAACGACCCCAAAGAAGTAGTTGTCGATAACGATCCCTTCGAGGGTATGGCTGGTGGTATCGCCTACGTACCTGCTATGGTCCCAGGTAGGACTGGTGGTTTCTCTCCAGTAGATCTTGTATCCAATGGCACCATCGACCTTGTCCCACGAAAGTTTTGCTGAAGGTTCTACAATACCGCCTATCTTCACGTTCTTAGGGGCAGAAGGGGCCCATGCGATAGCGGCAAGGTTGATCGCGTTAACGGTGGTGAGCTTTGCCGCATATTCAAAATTCACATGTTCTAACACGTCCCCATAGGCGATCCCGTTCTCATTGCGTACGTCCTGGTGTTGTTGGGTGTAGTTCTCATGCGCTTCCATGATGCGAATTCCCGCGAATCCGGCATCGTTAAAAGGTCGGTGGTGCCCTCCACGTCCAAAGCGATCGAGCCTGTAGATAAGCATCGGATTCATTTCGGGCATATAGGTTTTTGTAGTCCTGTGCACATAGCGGGCCAGCTGCCTGCTTATGCCGTCTACCTCACCACCGTAGAACCTGCGAGCTCTTCGCTGGCGTTCGGTTTCGGTAGGGGGCACGGGTTCAGAAAAGATGCGGAAGTCACGGTTGCTTACCACGCCGTCTACGCCTTTAATATTTCCGATCATGTCGTTGTTGAGTACCCCGATAACATTCCAGTTGTTCTCTTTGGCATATGCTGCCAGGCCTTTTCCTCCGAAGAGTCCTTGCTCTTCACCCGAAAGTCCGGCAAAAACAATACTGTGTTCAAATTCGTAGTCTTTGAGCACGCGTGCGGCCTCAAGGGTTCCGGCCATCCCACTGGCGTTGTCGTTGGCTCCCGGGGCGTCGGTGGTATTGTCATTCGGATCCGAGGCCCGCGAATCGATATCACCACTCATGATGATATAGCTGTCGGGGTATTTAGTACCGCGTTTTACGGCGATCACGTTGACCACCCATACATCTTCAAAGATGCGTTCGTTGGCACCTTTTTCTACGAGATTCTTTTGGTAGAAAACTTCCAGGCAGTTGTCACAAGAAGCAGAGATACGGTCAAACTCGGCCTTGATCCAGCGGCGGGCAGCCCCGATCCCGCGAGTTTCAGAAACTGTATCGCTCAGGGTATGGCGGGTTCCGAAATCGGCTAAAATGCGAACGTCTCTCTCAATGCGCTCGGCAGAAACATTGTTGATGATGTCGTAGATCTTGGTTTCCTTCTGGGCACTAAGGGTGATAGCCGCAAGAAGGGCAAAAGCAGTTAAAAAGTACGTTTTCATTACGGTGATAATAAAATGAGTTTAGGTGTTATCTCCTGAGGTAATACAAGGTTACCTCAGGAGAAGCAATTACTTGGTGAATTTTTCTAATAGCGCCCTTACCTGTTTGTTGGAATGTACATGGAAGCGCGCCTTGGTCTTTTGGTATCCCACCTTTACGGTATAGGCCTTAGACGGCATTTCTTCGAACATATACTCGTCTGTCCAGTCGTCTCCTATGGCAAACATAAAATCGTAACGCGTTTCGGAGAGCATTCGGGAAACGGCCCGGCCCTTGTTCACATTACTGCTCTTGATCTCGGTGACCATATTCCCTTTAAGAACACTCAGTTCGTTGTTGGAGATCAGGCTGGTAAGTACGGTATCGAGCTCCATCACCCTTTTAACCCCCAGTTCGGGGTCGGTCTTGCGGTAATGCCATGCCAGGGAGTATCTTTTTTCTTCGATGAACGATCCCGGGGTACGGTCGGTAAAGGTTTCCAGAATGGGGCGAATGTTCTCCATCCAGTTGGTGCGAATACGTTCGAGCGATTGCCACCCTTTTTCTGCAGTATGCATCCACACTCCATGGTCGGTGATCATGTTGAACTCGTATTTTCCGAACCATTTTTCCAGAGTTTCCCGGTCGCGACCACTAATGATCACCATATCGTTACCCGGTATGGCATTGAGCTTTTGCAGCAGTTCGATAAGGGCTTCATCGGGAGCGGCATCTTCAGGATTGTCTTTGAATCCGGTAAGTGTACCATCGTAGTCGAGCATCATAAGCGAGCGATTGGCAGCCTTGAGCTCTTCGACCATTTTATTTTCGATCTCGGTATTGATCTTTCTGCCCATGACCACCTGGTCCAGGTTCTTGGTGGCTTCCAGGGAACGGAAAAATTCGGCAGCCCATTTGTCTACACTGTAGCGCTGCAGACGTTTCTGGAGCATGGTATTGCGTTTTTTCTGCTCTTTCACGGGCATTTCCAGTGCTCTTTTCAGGGCGTCGGCGGTAGCCTCGAAATTATTCGGATTAATAAGCAAGGCCTCGTTCATTTCCTGGGCGGCTCCCGCCATCTCGCTCAAAATAAGTACCCCGTCCTTATTCACGCGGGTTGCGATATATTCTTTCGCCACGAGGTTCATACCGTCCCGTACCGGTGTGATCAGGGCCACATCGGCCGAGGTATACAGGTCGATAAGGTTGTCGAAGGGCAGGGAGCGGTAAAAGTACCAAATAGGAGTCCAGCTCACAGTGGCCAGCTCTCCGTTCACCCTACCTACCAATTCGTCGGTCTCCTTTTTGAGCAACTGGTATTGGGGTACGTTAGACCTCGATGGTACGGCTAGCATGACCAGCCTTACCTTATTCTTGTACTCGGGATATTTGTTTAAAAAGTATTCAAAGGCCCTGATGCGGTTCGGGATCCCTTTGGTGTAATCCATCCGGTCTATAGAAAGGATGAGTTTGGCGTTTTCATCGGCCTCAAAGTGATCGTCGATACGTTTTTGCAGGTCTGATCGTTCTGAAGGATCCAGACTGGTATGTTGTTGTGCGGCCTTATAGAATTTTTGGTAATCAATTCCCATGGGGAACGAATCGACCTTCACCACCCGGTCCTGGTAAACCACTTCGTTAAAGTTCACATCTTCCCGAAGAATACGCTTTACCGAACTTAAAAAGTGCCTTTCGTAGTCGTAGGTATGAAATCCTAAGAGGTCGGCGCCTAACATGCCGTGCAGCACTTCTTCCCTCCACGGGAAGGTTCGGAAGATCTCATAAGAAGGGAAGGGGATATGGAGGAAGAATCCGATGGAAATATCGGGTTTGGCATCGCGTATCATTCCCGGCAATAAAAGCAGCTGATAGTCGTGCACCCAAATGGTGTCGCCATCTTCTGCATTTTCAAGTACCACCTTGGCGAACTTCTCATTGACTTCCTTATAGGAATCCCAGAAATCCTTTTCGAATTCGGTGTATTCCATAAAGTAGTGGAATAACGGCCAAAGGGTACGATTACTGAAGCCGAAATAATACCGGTCCATATCGTCCTGGGTAAGGGGAACCGTGGCGCATTTTTCTTTGCGTACCTCCGTAGCCACCTTTTCCCGCAATTCGTCGGTGAGTTCCTCCTGGGTGAGTCCGGACCATCCGATCCAGAGACCATCCCCCTCAGAGTGTACCGATTTCATTCCGGTAGCCAATCCACCCACACTAGGGGTGATCTTAAGGTTATTTTCTTCTAGTTTTATTTGTAATGGTAGTCGGTTGGAAACAATAATCGTTTTACTCATGATCCTTATAGAAATCCCGTTTTTTTTGGTAATTTACTGAAATTTTAAGGGTATTAATAAATTAATTTCAGATTTAATGCTAAACCTCGATTACGGAATTATTGGAAATTGCAGAAGCGCAGCTTTGGTTTATAAAGACGGTTCGATACATTGGGCTTGCCTGCCCGAATTTGATTCGCCATCGGTCTTTGCCAGGTTGCTCGATGATGAGATCGGAGGGTACTTCGGATTTAAGGTTACAGACGATTATAATGTCTCCCAGGAATACCTGCGGAATACCAACATTCTGGTGACCCGTTTTAACAATGGGAAAGACAGTTTTGAGGTTCGCGACTTTATGCCGAGATACAAGAAGGAGCGAGGCGGACATCATGCGCCGCCCGATATCGTGCGTTATATCAAACACCTTAGTGGTAAACCCAGATTTCGGGTCGATTACGATCCCAGGCTCGAATATGCTATGGGAACTACGACCACCTATGTTAAAGACGAATTTATTGTAAGCCTGACCGATAAGGAGAAGTACGATACCCTGTTTCTTTATACGAATTTCGATAAACAGGGTGTTGTTGATGGTGAAGAGATCATCCTGCACTCCGATGGATTCTTTCATATTGGGTATAATGAAAAGATCTTTGCGCCTACCACGCAGCGCGCCCACCTGGAAATGTCCCGAACCCTGGTGTATTGGCTCAACTGGATGGAGCGCACGCCCAATTACGATAAATACAACGAACATATTAGCCGCAGCGCTCTTACCCTGAAATTACTGAGCTATGACAAGTCGGGGGCCGTACTGGCCGCAGCTACGACCTCTCTACCCGAGACCATAGGAGAGGTGCGCAATTGGGATTACCGTTTTTGCTGGATCCGCGATGCCTCTATGGTGATCAAGGTGGTATCGGAACTGGGACATAAGAACATTGCCAGAAGGTACCTGCAATTTATCATCGACCTGGTTCCCGAAAAGGACGAAAAGCTGCAGATCATGTATGGGATCAATAAGGAAAAGGTGCTTACCGAAGAAACCCTCGATCATTTAAAGGGGTATGTGAACTCCAAACCCGTGCGTATCGGAAATGCGGCTTACGAACAGCGCCAAAACGATATTTACGGCATTCTTATGGATGTGATCTATGAGCAGATCGTACACTTTAAGAATGATATAGAGAATAGTGAAGAGCTGTGGTCCATTACCAAAGGTATTGTTTGGGTGGTGAGCAGGCACTGGACGGAACCCGATAAAGGGATCTGGGAGTTTCGTACCGAAGAACGGCATTTCACCTTTTCGAAAGTGCTTTGTTGGGTAGCTATTGATAAGGCGCTTAAGGTGGCCGATATCATGGGGAAGAACAGAAGGAGATCCCAATGGACTGCCTTGGCCGATACCATAAAAGAGGACATCCTGAAGAACGCCTGGAACGATGAGGTGCAGGCATTCACTCAGAGTTACGGCTCACCCGATCTGGACGCCAGCGTCTTGCTTATGGAACCCTACGGCTTTATACAAGCAGACGATCCAAGGTATGTGTCTACAGTACATGCCATTGAAAGGGAGTTGAGTAACGATGGCTTATTGTATCGCTATAAGAATAAGGACGATTTTGGTTTGCCTTCTTCCTCTTTTACCATTTGTACGTTCTGGTTTATCAACGCCCTGAACAAGATCGGTGAAACCAAAAAAGCACAGGAGAATTTCGAACGCCTGCTGTCGTATAGCAATCACCTCGGACTCTTTAG
This sequence comes from Robertkochia sediminum, assembly GCF_016786255.1. GTDB lineage: Bacteria > Bacteroidota > Bacteroidia > Flavobacteriales > Flavobacteriaceae > Robertkochia > Robertkochia sediminum. The sequence continues at coordinate 30,791 of NZ_JADMKT010000072.1, read as the reverse complement.
TGAGGATATCGACTTTAAAACAAAGCGATTGCTGGGGAACTTCCCCCAGGCGTATTCCCACCTTGCGCTCATAGAGACCGCGGTAAATCTCAACAATTCCCTGACCCAAACAGAACAGGTTAAGGGAAAGATGAATGCCTGACGGGGTTTAGTGAATGAACTAAATGAACGGGCAGGGTTTCTCAAAAGAGGCCCTGCCCGTGTTTGTAGGTATCGTATTTAGCAAAGGATTACTGTTGCATGAGATAGCCGGTAAAGGTCATATTTACCGAAGGAACACCTGCACTGAAGTTGGCCGGTAGCCTTGAAGAGATCTCTCCGGTATAGTTGTTATAGACCCCGGTACCTCCTGTGATCTCAAGGATGAGGACCTCGTTGTTATTGCTTAACGCATTATCGTTGTTAGACCCTCTTGTGGGAAGGCCGTCTGAGGCTGCGGTATCGACCTTTTGCTGCAAAAAGAGTTTATTGTTGTTGGCATCGGTAATGGTCACTTCGATGTTGGAGAGTGTTTCTTCCCTCGGTGCACCACAATACGATAGGTCAAGGGAATAATCCCCAAGCGTCGGTGCCTCACTTTCACCACTGTGAGCATAGAACAAATTTCCTTCGCCACAGCTTAAACTTTCCACGGCCTCATCCAAACGAAGCGCAAGGTCTAAGGTAACCGGGATAGCAGTTTCATCCATAGCGTTCAATGATCGGGGTTCCTGGTATAAGCCACCGTTGTCGTCGTCACTACAAGCGAATAACATTCCTAAAGAGACAAAGAGGAGGGATAGCATTTTTACATTTAGCGTTTTCATGATGATGATGTTTTTTGATTAATGAATGAACCGGTCTTGTACTTAAAAACCGTTTGCAAGGTCATGAAATCGCTGTTGCATGACTAAATACCTATGTCCTTAAACTATGTGTTTTATATATGCAGCTATGTTGTATTTTGAAGCTATGTTGCGTAGATATGCAGAAAATATATGGTGCGCCTTTAATGGGTGATCTGCAGCTTATTAGCTGTCTTTGAGAGGGGAATCGTGTATATCAGAATCGTTTTTTTCAAACATGAGCCTCACCTGGGAGGTCACATGTGAGGTGATCTCACTTTGCACGGCAAATTGATCGGTCATATTGCGGTCGTACATTTCACTCCATACAGGAGAGTCTGTCCCGCCATGAATGATCTTAATATGAATGCGTACCCGGTCGCCGAGGCACTGCACACTGCCCTCAATGAGATAGTCGGCATTCAGGGCGTCGGCGATCTGACGCACCGATCTTCCGCCACGGTCGCGATAGTTTTCGGAGGTGGTTCTGGACACCACCTGCAGGTCGTCGAGGTCAGAGAGTTTCAAAATAAGGTTGTCGGCCATACCATCGGCAAAAAAGCGGGTGTCGTTTTGTGCGCTGAGGTAGGCAAAAGGCAACACGGCAATGGTCTCTGGCTCAGCGGCGGAAGGTGTTTTCGGAAAATAATAGGCGAAGAATGCTATCGCACATATGCTGAGTATGGTAATGGCTATAACACCAATTTTCTTAAAATTTTTGTTAGGGGATCCATGAGATCCGGCAGCATCCCGGCCATTGCTTTCGTGAGACAAGGTGTATTTAAAGTCTTTGGGTTGGTGAACCGATTCCTTGTAAGCCCCGGGAGTGGTGCCGTAGTATTTTTGAAAACATCGGTGAAAGTATGACGGACTGTTAAAGCCCACCCTGTAGGCAATTTCAGAAGTGGTGGCTTCATCGTGCTTCAACATTTCCAAAGCCTCGTGTAGCCGAACACGTCTGATAAAAACACTGGTAGAAACCCCTACCAGGAGTTTTACCCTTCTGTAAAGCTGCGATCGGCTGTATCCTGCTTCTTCTGCAAGTTCCTGAACACCAAAATTTTCGTCATCAAGATGGTCTTTAATGAGCTGTTCAAGCTTAAGAAGAAACTTTTCGTCTTTGCTTTCCCTGCTACCCGGTTCCATAATGGAAGGTTGGATTGGTTGTTTGCTTCTAAGCTAGTCATTTTTAACCTATTTCTTTGTTAACAAGTTCATATAGTATTGAAATACAGTAAGTTATATCGATTGATTTAATCGGTACTGAAGAATTTTCTAACTGCACCGGTTATGACAATGCATTCGATATCAAAACTTTACGAAGGTAAAACTTGTTCTAATATAGAAAATAATCTATATTTAGTTTTTCAGCCCTGACCCCTGGGGTGATACGTATGAGAGCAATTATTATCGCAGTGGTATTCATGCTGGGAGCACGAGGTGTTTGTGATGCACAGTCGGTTGCTTTAGACCGTTTGGGGAAAGACAAGTGGTTAAAGTACAGCGGCGGCATTCAGGCCCTGGGGGTGTTTTACAATGGTATGGCTCCAAGAGACCCCTTCGGATATATGGTGCGCGGTGATCTTAATTTCACCGTGGCCGGTATTTACCACCTGCCATTTTCGTTTACCTATAGCGATCAACAGTTGCGGTTTCCTTCTCCGATAAGGTTGAACAGGTTCAGCTTTCATCCTTCATATAAAGGATTTCAACTACATCTTGGAGATGCCAGTATGAGTTTTAGTCCGTATACCCTTGACGGACATCAGTTTACCGGGGTGGGGGCAGAATACAGGGGGAGTGGCCCCTGGTCTGCAGCGGTCATGTACGGCCGTTTGCTGAAACACGTGCCTTACCTTCCGGATCGATCGGAAATTACTCCCGTTCATGAACGTCGCGGTTATGGTGTAAACCTGGGGTATACCTCTCGGGCATGGGACCTCAAGGCGATGGTCTTTACCGCCAACGATCGACCTGATCCCGGAGCTTCAGAGCTCTCGAAATACCCTTTTCCCGAGCGTAACCTGGTATTGGGTTGGCAAGGGCGATTATCGGTATTTCAAAAAGGGCGCCTCGTGGTGGATCATGCGCATTCGGTGATCGGACTGGATGAGGAAGGCATGAAGCGATATTTTCCAGAAAATTTTGGCGATTCCATATCGCACCTTTCCAGGGAACGGTACAATGCCCTGAAGGTAAGTTTAGACTATCCTGCCTTTGCAGGTAATCTGGCCGTGGTATACGAGCGTGTTGATCCGGGGTACAGGACCTTTGGGGCCTATTATTTCAATGCCGATCTCGAAAACATTGCCGTTGCCGCCAGTCAATCGCTCTTTAAGGGCAAGGTAGCCTTACAATTGCGATCGGGGGTGCAGCGCGACAATCTCGACCGAACAAAGAATTCGGAGTTCAGGCGAATGGTGAATAGTGTGGATCTGGCCTATACTCCCGACCGCAAACTTTCGGTACATACCCATTATTCTAATTTTCTTACCCATACCAATTCGCGGGATCAGTTTGATCAGATCAACAGGGTTTCAACCCTGGATATCCTTGACACCCTGAGCTATCGTCAGCTTTCTCAACAGGCCTCCATCAATATGCGATATCAAATCGTGAACGCTCCGGGGAACAATCGTGCCTGGTCTTTACTCCTCAATTTTCAGGAGAACAGCAATCGTACTGATGCCTCCCAGGGAGAACAACACCAGGATCAATTTTATCAGGGAGCCCTTAATTACGATGTGCGCCTCCGTGAATCGGGGTGGCAGTACGGTGCCAATCTCAATGCCTCCCTGAGCAACGGCGGACAGGAGGACCGTCTTACCTGGGGCCCGGGTGTCCATGCCGGGAGGGCTTTTCTGAATAAAAAACTGAATACGCGTATGACCATGGGATATAACCGTACCGATGGAGGAGAAGGGTATGATGGTAGTGTTTTCAACTGCCGTGTAAATGCTTCCTGGAACCTTTATTCCTTTCATCAACTGGGGGCTTCCGGACTCTACCAGTATCGCGATCTGGAACGTGCACCGGGGGGCGACCTCACCATTCAACTCACCTATCATTACCGCTTTGATAATTTCAGGATATCGCTCCAGGACCGGGAGGATATTTCAGGGATAAAGACGAATCCCCCCGTAAAGGTGCGGTTTCGCTACCGGGATGTGATGTACTCAGGAACCATCGCTGAGGTCAACCGGCAACTGGCCTTGGTGAGCAGGGATCCTAAATTCCGGGTGCTTCCGGAAGATGCTAAGCAAGAGTTGGTACGGCTGCGAAAGGCCTACCTGAAACAGGAAAAGCGATCGGGATATAAATTTCACGCCCTGCACTACCTGGCAGTACTCTACCATTACGGCGACGCAATTGAGCGCTATTATCACGAGGCCGACATGGCCATTCGAAAGATCATTTTCGATATGCGGCACACCGATCATGAGCTGGAGCGCAGGTATGTCCAAAGCAAAAAGCTTTGGACCAATACGGGGACAGAAAAAGATGAGGCAAAACTTAGGCGTTTAGAGGAGGCTTACCGCGAATGTTCCCGCCGACTTAAAGGGCATCGCTGGCTTGAAACCCAATTGCGATCGTATGAGGGCCTCTCCTTTGATGGTGCTGTGAACCCTGCGATACGTACCTACCTGGAAAGTCATTTGCAGGAGCACCTTACAGCACTGGAGCAGGGCACAACTCCCGAAGCACTACGCCTGGCTATTGAAACCGGGCTCATCGATCATTTCTACCGCCGTTCGCTTCAACATACATCAAACACCGCAGTAGACCTGCGCTACTATCATCTTAAAAGTAAATGACCATGAGAGCATTCAAGTTCATTCTTCTATTCCTTTTCCATGTCCTCTTAACCCGGGCCCAGGTGTTTCCTGTTACGGCCGATCTGAAGATTAATGCTACCAGGGTGGAGCGTATAAGCGCCCTGGGCGGATTTGGTGCGGTAATACAACCGGTGCAATTGAGCTTATTGCTCAATGATCTCAGTATTCCCAGTCGTTCGGTAACCCTGAGGTTCAGCCTGACCGGAGAGGGACTATCCATGACCAGCGGTACCATGGATGCCGGTGCGGCACTGGTACTTGAGAGTGGTGTGCCCTATGTGGTGCCGGAAACGGTGATCGCATCTTATTTCCAGTTTGACAACCTTTCCGGGATCAGCTACGACACCTATACCGGGATGTTGCCGGAGGGCTATTACCAGTTTTGTGTGGAGGTGTTCGATATGCTAAGTGGTAAGCGGTTATCGGCACGGGTTTGCGAAGTGTTCTATCACAACCGCCGGGAACCTCCCCTGCTATTAAGTCCGGAAAGGGGAGCTACCGTACCCGTGGTCACCCCCCAGGCGGTATTTTTTCAGTGGACCCCAAGAGGGTATAGTCCCGGTATGGTGCGCTACCAGTTGAGGTTGGTGGAGGTTTGGGATACTTCACAGGATCCGCAAGCCGCCTTTTTATCGTCCTCTCCCATATTTGAAACCACGACCACGGCACCTAGCTTTCTTTACGACCTTCAGGCCACGCCCTTGATACCAGATAAACGATACGCCTGGCGGGTAAGTGAATGGCCTTTGGACGATGATCTCACCAGGAGCGGTACTCCCCTCACCGAAAGTGAGGTCTTCTGGTTTGACTATACCAGTCCGTGTGAACTACCAACAGGGATCGCCCATGAGGTCAAGGGCAGGAGCCAGGCCAATATTTCCTGGGAAGACAACAGCAATGTACTCTCCGAGTATACGGTGCGGTACCGTAAGGCCGGCGACGATCATCAGTGGTTTTACAGCAGTACCTCCTTCAATTGGCTTACCCTTTGGGGACTCGAAGGGGAAACCCGGTATGAATACCAGGTGCTCAGAAAATGCGAGTTGTCGGAAACCGTTTTTAGCAACTCACACTTTTTTACGACCGGAATCACCAACCTTCCCGAGGATGTACTGGAGTGCGGGATCGCCCCAGCTGCCGATATTCATAGTGAAGTGGCCTTGCCGGTACTGGAGGTGGGCGAGCATTTCACTGCCGGCGATTTTACCATAGAAGTGCACGAGGTTCAGGGCGCCCAGGGGAGGTTCTCGGGACAGGGAGTAGTGCGCATACCCTACCTCGCCAACATTCGCGTGGGTGTGCGATTTACCAATGTCTTTATCAATAATGATCGGGCGCTGGCATCAGGGGTGGTGCATACGGTGTACGATAAGCAGTGGACGAATATGCTCGATATCGATGCGGTGATCGATGAGGTCGAAGATGTGGTTGATGCCATTACCGGGGATGATATACATACAGTGAGCTTTCCCGATATGGAGATCGGGGAAGGCCAGATCGAAGTTAGCGATGGTAAGGTGATCATCACAGCTCCCGATGGCAGTATCACCACCATAGATCAAGATCAGGGAGATGTTTTGCTCATTACCGATGCCACCGGAGGTCAATGGCAGGTCAGTGGCGATGGTGAGGTTACCCGGGTAGGTGAGGGGGCTCCAGGAGGGGCCGCAACACCGGTGAATACTACAGGGGTTGCTTACGATGAACATGGTGCTCCTGCGGTAAAGACGTTGGGGGAAGACGGAGGAGCCATTCAGTTTTACAGGGGAGAAGATACCCGCTATGCCCTGGACCTCGCCGATTCCGATTGGAAAAAGCAGCGGTATCCCGTACTGCAGGATAAGAGCGGCGCGGCCTATCATCCGCTCCATAAGGCGGTGCTATCAGGAGCTACCGATCATCTCTATGTGCGGCTTGAAGAAGTGGGTATGGCAGATAGCCTGGTGATCAAGACCATGGAAGGGCGTGAGATCCCGGCAACGGTGATCGATGGAGGGAAAGGGCTGCGTATGGAGCTCAGCGGACTCGAAGGGTACCGGCAGGAGCAGGTGGTATTGTGTGCCCCAGATGGGGAAGGTAAGTATACCGTTGTGGCAACCTTCTACCTGCATCATCTGCCACCCATGCCGGAGGTGAAGGTGATTCTCGTTCCGGGAGCCAATGGAGCAATACCTGAAAGTATAACCACCTTGGCCAGGGAGGTGTTTGATCCGGTAGGGGTGTCCTTAGAGCTGGAAGAGGCGGCGGTATTTGCCCCGGATAAGAAACTATGGGATACCGGGAATGTCAATGGGATGATGGATTATCATGGTAGCGGATTACTCGCCGATTATCCCGGGGAGTTTAAGGATTTCCAGAAAGCCTTTATGGCTTCTGAACACTTTACAGATCCCGAAGCCTGCTACCTGTTCTTTCCGGGTGCGTATGCGGGAAATACCGGTGGTATCGCCGGCTTTATGCCTCCCGGCAGGCAATGGGGCTATGTTTTTGAGGGCGGAAGTATCGAAGCAAAAGGCAGTACTGCAGAGGTAGCCCTTCACGAATTGGGTCATGGTTTGCTGGGCCTCGAGCACCCTGAGGATACCGGTTCTGAAGGAGCCCTTATGGACCGCGGTGCGGGTACATCGCTTACCTACCTGGACTGGCAGCAATTGAGTAGTGACAAGCTCCAACTGCACTGGTTCGATGACGATAGCGATAAGGAGATTGGAGGCCGTACCTGGTTTACCCCGGAATGGAAGCCCTTTAAGGTTGCAGATACCCGGGTGATAAGCAGCAAGCAGATCGGCAATATCCCGGATGGGACTGTTCCCGGATTTAAGGCAGATGGCCAATACTATCACGCCGTCATGGGAGAATCCGGATTCCTGGGGTATCAGAATGCAGCAGGAGAAGTGTATAAGATCACCGAAGTGACCGATCTTGACAGCGACGACAAGGTATACCTCTTTAAGCAGGATGGCGGATGCGGATACAACTCCTATTATTCGGCAACCTATGGAGACGTTCAGCAGGACCTTCCCGAATTAAGTCTGTACGATGAAAGTGTGTACACCTTCGAGGCTACGATTCCCTGTGATGGCCCGGTAGCTCAAGGAGACCTTTTTCTCACCCGAATCTGTGAGCAGGGAGGTGACTACGAACTTCCGGAAGAAGACATGCTTATGTTGGCCGGGGTACTGAAAGCTGCCCATGTACGCAGAGTGTCATTGGGGACCATGACCCATGCCCCGGTAGGGGAGTTTCACCACCTTTTAAATTTCGGGGATGAGCAGCTAGGGGAGTCGCAACAGGTGCTGGAAGACAAGCTCTTTTTACTCAAAGCCCTTACCGGGATCAACTTTTATGTGCTCGGGTACGATTCCTCCGGACGGGGAGCTTTGAACGAACCCGAAAAGCGGGCACAGGCCATCCTGGATCAAATCCCCGGATTACAACAGGAGCCTACCGTCCTGATTTTCGCCGGATATAACGCCTTGCACACCAATTCGGGAATGGTATCCTGTATGGTAAGCGGAATGGCCCTTTCTGATGCCACCCTGATCGGTGGCGATCATTTTACCCCGGGCACCTATCAGGATTTGTATTCCCTGGCGTCCGGGGCCTTTGCAGCCCTGGAGAAGCCTTATGTACTTCATCGCTTCTACCTGCGGGCCAATGGCGAGGTGTTGTATACCCATGAGCGTCCTGAGAGTGGTAAGGGCGTTCGCGGACTCCCATTTATCTATGCAACGGAATTTTATAAGAGTCCGCACCTGGAACAGATCGCGCAGATGCAGCAAGACCTGAGGGATCTGCAAAGCATGAATAGCGAAATGATGGGGCAGTTAGACCAGTCGTTGCATTATCGTGAATTAAGGGACGATTGGATGGCCGATATGAACAACCTTTTAAGTCAGGCCATGATCGAGGAGGAGATGGCCTTTGGAAGTGACCCCGGACAGTATTGGAAAGCCGATGAATCGAAATTAGGGGTGCTTAGAGAGGCCTTACTCGATCATCCGGATAAGCTCAAAGCCTATTATGCCACAACCACAGCGAGCAATGAATATGCGGCGAGGTGGGGGATACAGTTTGGATCGGACACAGCTTTAGATAAGGAAGATTATTACGACTACAACGCCTTTGCGCTCATTGATGAGATGGTCTATGCAGGTCTTGATCTGGCCGCCTTTGTACCCAATCCGTATGTCGAAGGAGGGGCAGAGGTAGCCGGGATCGTCTACGCCTCATTTCGGGGCGACCTGGAGATGGCCGGTATGTACAGCACTGCGTTGGTGATCCCTTTTAGCGGGGTACGGCAGGTAGTCGACAAACTGGATACTGCGTCAGAGGCCTCCAGGTTATTTGCAGCCTTTGCCTCAAAAGTAGACGATAGGATAGAGATCAATGTGAAGAGCCTCCGGGAGTCGAAAGCCTGGGAATTGCAACTCACCCCGGTAATCACCAACAGGGAAGTTGCCGCGCCACTTCTTGAAAAGGAAATAAGAATCCATTATAAAGATCTTGAATGGATCAAAACCTTCCTGAAGTTACCCCGGCGAGGTAAGCAGAATTTGCTGAAAATAAACTGGAAGAGCTTTCCCGATTGTTACCAATGTGACCGCACGGCAATGGAGTTCTGGGCCGATGAGTCGAAGGCTGTTATGCATTATATGCAGAATAAATACTATATTAAGCATGATTTGGAGACGGGGGAATTGTTATTGGGGAATAAGGAATCCGGAGATGTTTTGGCCTATATGCGAGGAAAGGATAACGAGAAATTCTTCGCTGAATCCGGATATGATGAAGCATTGGAGATCCTCAGAAGGTACAAAGGCGAAGGTGGAGATCCGATAATCATCGACCTGAACGCCTCCAATTTGAAGAAGGTGACCAGTACTCCGGGTAAGTGCACCACGATCATTGGGAAGTTTATTTTCGCGGAGGAAGGGATAACCGATATGCAGGATATCATTAAAAAGTTATTAGGAAACCTGAAGCATCAGATGTTCGATGGTCCCTGTAATAACGGATTTAACATATTGAATGTTTCGGATCTCCTGGCCGGTGGGGATTTCTGGGAAAAGTTCAACAAGCCCTGGCTGTTGAAAGCTATAGAACGTGGAGATGTGATCTATGCGGCGACCGATCCTATGGATATAAGGATGGTGATTAGAGATAAAAATGTTCTTGCTGAATATGATTTTGAGAATTTCCAGGAACTAATTCAATTTTTAAAAAGTTCACCTATTGCTAACAATAAGGGGGTGTTATCTGGCTATGGTCAAGAGATTCAATTATTATTTCAGAATGGATATACCTATGATCCCCTAACTAAAATATTCATCAAATGATAAAAACAGACGGCTACTATCGATCGAAGAAGTATTTATCTAGGGACATTCACGCAGGTCACTTGTTCGAAAATCATATGTACACTTATTATGTTTTTAAAGAGAATTCAAATAAATATCTAATGTATATCAGTGAAGAAAATGGTCTCCGAAAGCAGGATATTGAAAGGGAACTAACTGTGTCAAAATCGACGTACCAATTTCACGATAAAAATACTTTGATAACAAATTTAGATCCTTCCAAGTCGTATTGTAAGGATACTGTATTTAAAATTCTTTCTGCCGATACAATTGAAAAGAATGGTGAGCAATACCACTTTCACCCCTGGCCTAACGAGGAATAACAGTGAAATATATGATATCCCGTAAAAATGAAATGATTTTAAAAAGGGTAGTCTAAGATTTTATTTTTCATAGTGCTTAAATATTAATGTAATGATTCAAACAAACGGTTATTATGTTTCTGACTTGATAGAAAGAAAGGAATTTCACGGAGGAGGTTTGAGAGTGGAAAATTATTATGTCTTTTACGTTTTTAAAGTTGATGGGAGTTACATTGATTTCGTAAAGGATGGAGATAATCAGTTAGTTAAGGAAGAAATACAAGATAGGCTTGATAATACTAATGAACTATATAAAGTTGAAGGAAAGAGTTTGACATTAACATCAATGCGAAATACACAGTTCGAAGCTGAAGAACTCTTCAGGATAATCGATGCCAAAACAATAGCTGATAAAGAAAATGAATACCACTTCCATCCTTGGCCGGAATCAGAGCAACAATAATACTCCCTCCTTTCCAAGGAGGGGTGTCAGCGTTATGACGCTGACAGGGTGGTTATCCCATTCACTCCATCTTTTTAAAGATCATACAATGCTGAATGGGGAGGTTCTTTCGATTCTTTACCAGCTCAAAACCCGCGGCACGCATTTCTTTTACTGCCTGGGCTTCGGTCATCTTGTGTAGTCGCTTGATGGGGATGCTGCTGTCTTCTCCCCGGTATTCGATGAGGTATACCGATCCGTCAGGTTTCAGGGCTTTTCGTATGGAAGTCATCATTTCGAGGGGGAATTCGAACTCGTGGTATACATCGACCATAAGTACTTTATCGACACTATTGGGAGCGAGATTCACCGTTTGCCTCCCCCCGAGAACGGTGGTGATATTCCCATTACCGGAATGCTTGAGCTTTTCTTCTATGGCGGCCAACATCTCGGGTTGTATATCAACCGCATAAACCTTTCCGCCGGGAACTTTTTCGGCGATCTTGACCGCATGGTACCCGGAACCCGCGCCGATATCGGCTACGATATCACCGGGCTGTAGGTTCATATTAGCCAGTAATCGGGAGGTATGCTCTTCCTGTTCCCGGGAGGTACGCTCGAGCCAGCCCATACCCATATAACTCATGACCGCAGCGATCTCGCGATCCATATACCATTTACCTATCCCACTAAGGTCACCCTCTTTGTAGGTATAGATATCATTCTCCTGGGCCAGGCCCACCGCGGTGAGAGTAAACACCAGGCAAAGCAAGAGGGTACGAATACTCCATTTCATCATACATGTGTTTTAGGCATGCAGGCCGAGCAGTGGTAAGTATCGGGGCAGGGGTGCCATCAGATGCAGTAACCCAATGAAGATACGTTATTTCGCTAAATGTCAGGAGATCTATAGACGGACTAAAAGGCCAGTTCTTCAAAAACCGGCTCTTGAACCTTTTCCATATCTGTTTTGTAATCTTCAATAAAAGCGTCGATATGGGCTTTGGTCACATTGGGCATACAGATAATATGGGTCACATCTTCGGTGGCCAGCTGGTACTTCCTTTTCAGAGCTTCTGAGGTTTTTGGGAATACGACCGTGATCGCCCCCTCATTACTCCAGGCATCGACCCCGAGTTCACGAAGTTTTGTCCTGCAGTATTGTGCTACCTCAAGACTGTGTTGGTACCTCCTTCTGAGTCCTTCTGCTCCCATAGCCTTTAGGGCATACCATAAGAACAGTACGCTATGGCCGTTACGGGATCCGGTAATGGTGGTATCCAGCGAACCGATGTACGACACGCCCTTGGCGATACGGTCTCTCAGGCTGCGCTTGGTCACCAGAACACCACAGGGAATCGGCGAACCAATAAATTTATGTCCGCTTATCGAGATACTGTCGGCCCCATCCTGAAAGTCAAAGGCTTGCCTCGGTTCCATAAAGGCCCCGTACGATCCCGATAGTGCGGCATCGCAATGAATATAGTGGTCCTGGATGGCCAATTGCCTCAGAATACCTTTGATCTTCGATACATCGTCCTTGGCCTCTTTCATGGTCGTACCAAAGGTGGTAAGGATAATGGCCGGTTTATGGCGATTGAACTGCAGGGTTCTTTCGAGGTCTTCGTAATCCATCTCGCCGTTCTCCTGGGAGCGGATGACGATGCTCGGGATATTGAGCAAATGGATGTTCTTTTTCACACTGTAATGCGTAGACTCCGAATAGTACACCATCGCCTTTGGGTACAGCTCACGTGCAATATAGAGTCCGTAGAGGTTACTTTCCGATCCGCCATTGGTCACATACCCCCAGTGATCTTTCGGATTGGCGCGGAATAGCTTTGCAAAGAAGGACACCACCTCCCGTTCGAGTTCGTGGGTCTGAACCTTATAGGTGCTGTCTTCAAAAGGATCTCCCAGGTTATTGATGGGGTATTTTAAAAAGTCGTAAAGGGGCGTATAGTCAAAATCCTTCGATACGGGGTATCCCAGGAAAAGCGCACTCGCTTCCCTGATCTTCGCTTTTAGGGCATCTAAACGTTGAGGTCCTGAGGTTACCGAATGTTGTTCCATATCTCCTTTTAAACAGTGCTTAGGTTTAATTTTTGCAAATCTACGTATATGTAGAATTTGTTTCTCCTTAGGTTCTTGTTTTGGGAAATAATTCTTAAAATGCTATAAATACAGTAATTTTGCACTGATTTTAATAGAGGTGTTTTCCTCTTGCAGAAAAAAAATCTCTTATGGACCATACAGACCGGAAGATCCTGATGGAATTACAGCGATCCCGACAGAATACCAAGGAAATCGCTGCCAAGGTCGGATTGAGCGTGACCCCTACCTATGAGCGTATTAAAAAGTTAGAAAAGGAAGGTGTTATCAAAGCCTACGTTGCCTTACTGGACCGGGAGAAGATCGGCAAGCGGGTCGTTGCCTATTGCCAGGTAACCCTCCTGCAACACCAAAAGGAACTCATAAGTAAGTTCGAAGATGCGATCACACGGTTCCCGGAGATCATGGAGTGTCACCACGTTTCCGGAAATTTTGATTTTTTGCTGAAGGTGGCCGTAGGCGACATACAGGAATTCCACCAGTTTATCAATGAAAAGCTTTCTGTGATCGACGGAATTTCGAACATTCACAGTGCATTTGTTATGAATTCGGTGAAAGAGCGAACGGCTTTTGAACTATGAGCGGACTAGGCCTCCCGAAGGATCTTTTCCATTTTCCGGCCTTTGGCCAGTTCATCTACCAGCTTATCCAGGTAGCGTACCTGCCGGGTGAGGGGAGTTTCGATCTCTTCGATTCGGTAACCACAGATCATCCCTTTGATGAGTTCGGCATTGGGGTGTAATGTCGCTTCAGCAAAGAAGGTTTTAAAGGTGGCCTTTTCATCCATAAGTTCCTGCAAACGCTGCTCATCGAACCCTGTTAGCCATTCAATGACCCGGTGTAATTCTTCCTTTGTTCTTCCTTTCTTTTCAATCTTAGTGAGATAATGTGGATATACCGAGGCGAAGGTCATTTTTGCAATGCGATCGTCGTGTTTTGCTGTTGTACTCATTCGGGTTGGTTAGGTGTTTAGTCCCTGTGCTATTTCAGTGATGAGGGTAAAATACAAATTTCCTGCCTCATCACCGGATCTTTTCTAAAAGTCCTTCCAGGATCTCGTCTTTCTCATCCAGCAAATGATCTTTGATCAAGATATCCGGCATAACCCCTTCTTCTGCAGTACTGCCGTTAACACGTACGATACGCCCTTTGGAAACCCGCACTTTGATACCGGTATGGGGTAGGCTAAAGTTGTAAATAGAGGCGTACAGGGTGGGATATTCCCCGGTCTCTTCCCCTACGATGGTGGCCCATCCATAATCCTGGATCTGGGCTGCGGTTACCGTCGATTGTGAATACGACTGTCGGTTCACCAGTACATAAACCTCCCCTTTAAAGCGTTTCCCTTCCGGCTGGGGTTGTTGCTCTTCGAAGGCATAGTCGTAGATCTCCCCGTTCTTACGATTCAAAACTTCCTTCCAATAGGTCTCGGTGGTATCGTAGTGTTTGCGGGTATGGTCTTTGAGAAACTGACTTGTTTTCAGGGTAAATTCGCTGTTCCATTTAAAGGGCTTATCGGCAAAATAACTCACTATATGATCGCCAAAAGGGTCGTCGCCACCACCGTGATTTCTCAAGTCAATAATGAGTTTTTTACTGTTTTTAGCCTTCATATCGGCAAAGGCCGAATCGATGAACTTTTTGTATTTAGGCAGATCGCCCCCAAATTTCCCCGGATGGAGGTAGGCCGTGTTTCCGTAGTATTTCAAAAACCTGCTTTCATCAATGATATCCCTGCGCTTCATTTCAAAATCATCCAGTGCCTTTATGGCCTTCAGCGTATAGGACCTCACCTGATCACCATCCTTTACATCTACGGTAAACTCGTCTTGGGGACCAAAGAGCTGCCAATAGGCCCTTGGGAGGGTGAGGTATTCTATTTTGGCATTCATAAAGTAGGGGCGCTCGGCTGGGATATGTGGTGCTATGACCTCGATAATTTCGGTCATGGCCGTCCCGTTAATGCTCATGAGTTGTGCCCCGTGGGGAATGTCCTGATCGGAATGATTATTTCTGATGAGTGCCTTATTGTTTTCAAGTGCCACCTCTAAAGGAAAGAGCGTGCCGCCTCCATAGGCGTATTTGATGTATGCTTCTGTGGGAAATTCCACTTCGGTATGTCCGTTCTTTATGGCCGTGGCAAGGGGCTGTAGCAAATTGGTAGCTTCAATATAATCCAGGCTATCCTTAGTTACTGAACTTGCTATGGAGCTGTAGATGGCATCTAACTCGTCTTTGGTGGTATAGGCATAAATATTAAAGTGGGCATCTTCCAGTGCCTGATACAGGAAGTCGAGGTCTTTTAGCACCTCCTCTTTAGAAAATGTCTTTCGTTCTGATTGGGCAAAGGTGGTTAGGGTAAAACAAAGGGCCAGCAGTGGCAACAGGATGGTTTTCATGTGGTTGATGTCAATGGTTTTCTGTATGTAAACGAATTTACGAAGATCTTGTAACACCCGTCCTGAGGTTTTAACATATCAGGACTTGTAGGGAGCATCCATTCCGGGCGAAAGTTTTATGAATCCTTTAACTACTTATTCTGTTAACTTTGGAGGACCCTAACTAACTATACTACCCGATTTAATGAAGTTCGTATTTGCAAGTATTGCCCTGCTTTGCTCTTTCCTGCTTTTAGCACAGGAGGAGCATAAATCTTTTACTGTAAAATACACCCAGCAGTCTTTTAGCATCGATGGTATCCTTGATGAGGAGGCCTGGGAAACAGCAGACAGTGCGCACGACTTCATGCAGTATTTCCCAACCGATAGTGTGTTGGCCCATCAGCCAACAGATATTAAAATGCTGGTGGATGATGCCACACTCTACCTCGGAATTACCGTATACACCTCGGGAAAAGACTATGTGATCCCTTCATTGCAAAGGGATTTTCGAGCTGGTGGTAACGACAACATCAGCCTGATGTTCGATACCTTTAACGACGGTACGAACGCCTTTCTCTTCGGTATCAATCCGCTTGGTGTACGCAGGGAAGCCCTTATCTCTAACGGGGGTGGCGACCTGGGCGGATTCACCACTTCGTGGGATATCAAGTGGCAGGGCGAAACGCGTATCTACGAAGATCATTATACGGCAGAGATCGCCATACCGCTTACCTCTCTGAAGTTCAGAGATGGGGAAACCAAGTTTCGATTTAACAGCTATCGTTTTGATATGCAGGACAACGAGCAGAGTACCTGGTATCCGATTCCTCAGAATCAGCTTATCTTCAACCTGGCCTTTATGGGTGATATGGTTTTTGAAAAACCCCTTGGGCGCTCGCGAACGCCGATAGCCCTGATCCCTTATATCAACGCTCAGGCCAATAAGGATTATGTCACCGATAAAAGCATGCGCGATATGAAGGTCGGCGGCGATGCCAAGATCGCAGTGGGAGGAGGGATGAACCTCGATCTTACTTTGAATCCGGATTTTTCGAATGTAGAGGTCGATAATATCGTGGTGAACCTCAGCCGCTTTGAGATCTCCCTTCCGGAGCGCCGACAGTTCTTTATTGACAACAGCGACCTTTTTGGCACCTTTGGAGACGAACGCGATATGAATCCGTTCTTTTCCCGCCGTATCGGGATCGCTACCAATAAAGACGGGGAAACCATTGAGAACCCCATCATTGCCGGTGCCCGATTGAGTGGAAAGATCAACGAAGACTGGCGACTCGGACTCATGAACATACAAACCGAAGAAGACGTAGAGAATGAGATCGCATCGCGTAACAATACGGTGATCGCCTTGCAAAAAAAGATGTTCTCCCGCTCCAATCTTAGTTTCCTTTTTGTGAACCGGGAGACCTTTGACAGCTATGATTTTCTGGATCCGGAAGAGCGCTATAACAGGGTTGTGGGACTCGATTACAACCTTGCCTCTGAAGACAATACCTGGGTAGGAAAGTTCTTTTTGCACAAGGCCTTTGCTACGAATATCGGAGATGAAAGCTACACCGGTGGGATCAACCTGAGACACAACTCCACCAATTTCTCTTATGGGATACGGGGGAATTATGTGGGAGACGACTTCCGTTCTGACCTCGGATTTATCAGGCGTACCGATATTGTTTCGGCCCGCCCCTTTGCCGAGTATACCATCTGGAAACGCGGAGAAAAGATCAATAATTACAGTTTTCGGGTAAATCCGAACTTTATCTGGAGGCCCACCCTGGACTACCAGAATACCGACTACGCCATCTTCAGTACGTTTAATGTGGCCTTTACCAACCAGGCCGAATTTACAGCTCGACTCATCAACCGTTATACCTTTCTCACCGATCCCTTTGATCCTACGGGGACCGAAGGGGCCGAAGAGCTTCCCGGAGATGTAGGGTATTATTACAACTCCTTTCAACTTCAGTACCGTTCCGACCGTCGTAAGATCTTATCATTTGAGGTACGTCCGGACTATGGAACCTTCTATAACGGAACCCGGCTTTCCCTGCGTGGTGGCCTCAACCTCCGGTTACAGCCTAAGATGCTATTCTCTGTTGATGTGAACTATGACAGGATCGATCTTCCGGGAAATTATCCCGATGCCGATATCTGGCTTATCGTACCGCGTATGAACATCACCTTTAGCAAATCGGTATTCTGGTCGACCCTGTTCCAGTACAGCAATCAGTTGGATAACCTGGGGATCAATTCGCGACTGCAATGGCGCTTCGCCCCTTTGTCTGATCTCTTCCTGGTGTACAATGATAATTACTTTGTGAATGCCTTCGAGCCTAAGAACCGATCGATCAACCTCAAGGTGTCTTATTGGTTAAATATCTGATGGCAGGTGAGATCCCTTAATTTAGGAGTTTCTTACCATCTTTTTGATCAGCACTGCTTGTCCGAGGTGGTAGTAGCTATGGGCAATGAATCCGTCGATATTACGACGATACGTTCCGTACTCAGCCTTGACGAATGTTTGTTGCCATTGAGCTTCAATCGTTGCCCTAACTGTTGCGATAAAGGTTTCTGAATTTTTGAGAAATGAATTTTTCAGGTGCTGCCAATCGGCTTCAGAGCGCAACGGCGGCATATCGAAACTGTACTTGTCATGAATGTTTAATGGGCCGCCCCGGAAAACTTCCAATACCCCCTGCATATAATAGTTGATATGGAACACAAGCAGGGCGATGCTGTTGTTGGTATTCGGCTTATAAAGGGCCTCATCTAAAGAAAGGTCCTTGATCACTTCCTTGAAATTGGTATTGGCCACCCAAGTGCCATGGAGAAGGACTTCCCCGAGCTGTTGCGCAAGGTATTTACTTTCTTCGTTGTGTAAAGTTGCTGCCATTACTGCTGCGATGATCTTTTAGGTAGTCAATGTTGGAGATCTATGTTGGTGGGATCTTTAGGGATATTAGTTGTCGTCTTCAGTTTTACGGTAGCGTGCGGCGTTCGATCGTACCAGTAGGTAGGGTATGCCTATGGCCGAAGCGATAAAAAGCGCATAAAGAGTCATCTGACTGTTGTCCAACCACAGACCAAGGAGGTACCCCAAAACAATGATCAGCGCCATGCCAAACATGGCATTACGGAATACGGAAGCAATACCATCGATATCGTAACGTTTCTTTTGGGTTTCAGGCATGGTGTTGTAGCCTGCAATGAGGTTGTAAAACTTTCCGTATTTGACCAATACGCCAAGTACGATGTAGAGCAGAGCGACGAATAATAGTGTTTCCATCTTTCTAAGGTATTCAAAAAGATCAGTATTTCCAATTCTGGTCTTATACGTTGGTGTTCAACAGGAAGGATACCTTTCGGGGTGGGAATAAAAAAACCTGCAGTAAACTTTAGGTATAAAGTCTGCTGCAGGTTTACGATATCAAAATTCCTTAGAAAGGAAGTTCTATAGCATCAACCGGTACCTTTTAATCCGCCGGAAAGCGCATTCACCAGCAATAACAGGTTGAGCAGGATCGGTTCGCTTTCTTTTGGTTTTTCTTCTCGCATCTTACGCCATTGTGTAAGGTAGTCGATCTGGATCTCATGGAGTGTATCAAGCGCGTCGTTACGCAATTTGCTGTCTTCCATTTTAGAGACCCTACGTTTTTCGGCACTGGCTCCCATGATGGCTTCAATATTTTCCATACAGGTTTCGAAATCGGGAAGGATGAGCTCCATAAGTTCTTTGCTCACATCCTTCTTATCGACCAGCCCGGCGAATTTCTTCATGATATCCGGATCGGAATTCAAGAGATTCGATTCGATCTGGATCAGGCTGTATTTCAGGAATGGCCAGTCTTTAGCTAGGGTTTTGAACTTTTTGAAGTCTTCTGGGTGGTGTTTCTTGAATTCGTTCAATCCCGTACCTACTCCAAACCAACCACTGATATTAAATCGAGATTGGTTCCAGCTGAATACCCATGGAATGGAACGCAGGTCGTCAAGGGATCTTTGTCCGGTACGTCTTGCCGGACGCGATCCGATCTTACTTTGCTCCAGTACATCGATAGGGGTAGCCTGGGTATAGAAGTCGATGAAATTCGGGTGATCCAGTAGTTTTCTATAGGTCTTACGAGACATCTCTACTACTTCATCCATCATTTCATAAAGGTGTTCATCTTTCTCTTGTTCAGGTTCGATCATGGCCTGTCTTGCAGTACCTGCTACGAACATTTCCAGGTTATAGGTTGCCGTTAGCTTGTTGGCGAACATATTGGCAATGGTCTCCCCCTGAACGGTCATTTTCACATCGCCGCTCATAGATCCCGGTGGCATACCATCGAGGAAGCGGTGGATCTTACCACCACCACGGCTAATCGTACCACCACGACCGTGGAAGAAGCACAGCTTAACGCCCAGTTTGGCTGCTGTTTTGGTAAGGTTTTCTTCAGCCTTATAGATGTTCCAACGGCTGGTGAGAATACCACCATCCTTGTTACTGTCACTATATCCCAGCATCACCTCCTGGATGAAATTAGGTTTGGCTTCACGTTGTTTTTGAACTACCGGGTGCTTGAGGAATTCTGTAAGGATCTCCGGTCCGGCATTCAGGTCGTCGATGGTCTCCAGGAGCGGAGCTACCGGAAGATTTGCATCGAGAAGGCCAACCTCTCTCATGAAGAGGAATACCACCAGAAGGTCACTCAGGCTACGGGTCATACTTACGATCACTGTACCAATACCATCGGTTCCATAGAGGTCTACGAATTTTTTAACCTCGCTTAAATACCCAAGCACATTATCAGCTTCGAGTCCGCAAGAAGTTCCTGCTACGAGGAACGGACGGTTACTTCTTAGCTCATTATTCAGGAAGTAGAGTCTTTCTTCTTCACTCCAGCTGGCGTAATCGGAATTTTCTGCTCCCGAAGCGGCCAGGATCTGGCTTACAGCCTTTTCGTGGTAGGCACTGTTCTGGCGGATGTCCAGTTTGGTAAGGTGAAACCCGAAAGAGATAAGCATACGCTCGATAGGGAAGAGCCATTGTTTGGCTACACGCCCTGCATTAAGCGTGATCATGAGCTCACGAAGGCGCTTAAGCTCTGCCGAAAGCACGGCAGCACTTTTAAAATAACCATCTTCACCAAGGGAAGTATCGTCTGCAATGGTGCGGTCCATTCTCACGAGAAGGAGGTTCACGAATTGTCTCAGTGGCTCCGAAGGGTTACGGTCCAGCGCTTTTTGTCCGTTTTCACCGAAAAGTTCTGCTTTCGCTTTCAGCTCATTTAAGAAATCCTCAGGAATGGTAACCTGGTAACAGGAGAAGCTCAGTTTTTGAGCGAGCTTCACGAGTTCGGAACGTACCATTTCCAGGGCGGTAGAGCGGTGTAATCTAAGGGTAGAAGCTGTGAACTCAGGGGTTACGAATGGGTGACCATCACGGTCACCACCAACCCAGCTTCCGAATTGTATTTTTGGGAATTGCTCCGGCCACTCCATAAGTTCGGGAGCAAATCCCATAGTGGTCCAGGCATCTTTTAATCGTTTATCGGTGAGACGTACGGCCTCAGGGAATGCATTTCTGAAGTAGTGCATCAGGTTGTTGCGCTCGTCTTCCAGACGTGGCTTTTGCAGGTAGATCTCCCCGGTACGCCACCAGCGCTCCATAAGGGTGATCATCTCTTGCTTGAGCGATTGTTGCTCGGCAGTAGACCAGTTCGGATTTTCACGTTTCACCAACATCAGGTAGAGCTCCCTGTGTATATCGAGAACGGTAAGTCTCTTGGCTTCTGTTGGGTGAGCCGTCAATACAGGTACAACATTGATCTCTCTGAATTTAGCGGCGATAGCCTTCTCATCTTTCCCTTCCTGTTTCCATTGGTGGAGGGTTTCTCCCCAGGATCCCCTGGTAGACTCGATCCCGAATTGGGTCTCGGCCTTACGGCGGTACTGGGTAGCGGCATTCTCTTCCGCAAGATTTAGTAGCTCAAAACAGATTCCTATGGCCTGGGTGAGCTTTTCATTCGAATAGCTTTGGTTTGCAGCAGTTGCTCCATCATCAAAAGGTAGCCTCTTAGCAAGGTCGCCCTCACCAATAGACTCCAACATTTCCTTGAAAGAAGACACCAGGTACTGGAAATCGTCTTTGATCTTTTCAAGGCCTTCGTATTGAAGTGATTCTTTTGTCATTACGATTGGATTATTGAATAGTTATACGCATTCCTGAATTGTTTTATGGTGAAAACACTTTCATATATATTAGGTTGTGTAAGAAAGGGCTGGTACGTTATTTCTTTCCGCAAGGTTTCAGCTCTAAGCATAGCGAATTTGATCTTATGCCGGAAAGGCGTATTTACACCTAAAAGGAAGCCGGCTCAGGATACCGGTTTCTGGGATTAAAATTACAAAAAAGCGAATAGTACACCGCATTAATAGACTAATAATTGGAGCCTAAAAACGGCATTATTACCTCATAATCAAACGAAAACGTTGTAGTCTACCCGTCTTTACGAGCGATATAGAAGCCGTAACTATAAAAGTCTTTAAACTCATTATACAGCGCGATCTCCCTGCGGTTTTCATCTACGACCTCTCGGGCTGCCTCAGCGTGATCGTTGCGCTCAAGGTAGTCATCAAACCGCGCTTCCATCGGTGCGTAGTAGGAATCATTCCAGCTTTCGGGTGGGAGGTAGAAGTATCCTGCCAGGGTATATCCGTTATCTTCCAGTTGTTTGATCTTTTTTGAAGCCCTGCTTATTTCCGGGTACTCTGTGTTCCAGAAATCATCTATGGCCTTAGGGCGGTTTTCGGTGATCCAGGTGATCTCACTCACGGCCAGGAAGCCTCCCGGTTTCAGTAATTTATGCCACTGTCGAATCCCTTTTTCAAAGCCGATGTTATAAATAGCCCCTTCAGACCAGATCAGATCGAACTCTTCTTTCGCAAAGGGCATCGTGGTCATCGACGCCTGAACCGTTTTTATGCGATTTTCCAGGCCTTCTGCTTTGACTTTTTCATCTAATTCTTCCAGAAATTCAGGAAAAAGGTCTACCGCTTTTATGATCCCATCGGTATGTTTCGCCAATGTCAGCGTTTGACCACCGGAACCGCACCCAATATCGGCTATCACCATGGGGCGGTCTTTGGGAGGGGTTACAAAACTTAAGGCTTTCAGGGTGTCTGCTTCGCTTCCGGGGCCCTGTCTTTCTGAATTTCTGTGCAGGTCGATGATATACTCAAACTCGGTCATTGGATTGAAATTTAAAAGCAGGCCGTATGGGTGGCGGACCTGAAATTAGGTCATACCCGCGAGAGTCCGCCAACTTTTTCGTTGAGCAGTTTAGCAAAAAGGTAAACGGATCCCTGTGTGATCAGGGTTTGCCATGCAGCGCAATGCATTCCCTGAAGGCTTCCGGCGCATCGACGCATAGGGCCAGGCGCTTGCACCTCCTGCGCATACCGTAGAGTGTGCTCACGGTTTGGTCCTCTTTAAAATGCAGGATCACATTATGGGGTTCCAGGGTTCCCAGGGGAGAGAGTTTGCGGGTACCGTTAGCGGTGTCGATATCCCGGGAGGTTAGTTCCACCCGGTCGATCGCTTCCATGGGGATCACCGCTTCGGCCATAATACTATACCTAAGATACAGGGTGTCTTTTTCCAAACTTATGGGGCGCTTGGACATGGCCCTCATAAATCCGAAAAGCTGAAGTCCGGAATAGATACTGAGTCCGGTAAGGATGTTGGCAGCAATGATGCTCCACGAAGCCAGCAAATGATGCAGGGTTACGGTTTCTACAGCAACGAGCATGATGATGCCTGCCAGGATCGTTGGTGTACCACTATCCCGGTGGTAACTAAATTCATTTTTTGTAAGGGGCCTTGACTTCCAGTTCAGGAAGCCATAGTAAAATACGGCGATCTCTGTAGCCACCGGCATGACCACCGCGGAAGGTAGCATTTTAGTACAAGTAGTTTTAAGGGTGTTGTAAAAGTCGAAAGAATGCACACTTTCTTCTTTAAATACATCCACGGCCTTTTTGATCTTCAGGCCTATGTAGGTAAGAAAGCCTAGTTCGGCAACCGGTAATCCCCAGGTTTTGAAAAGGGACAGAACCCCCTGGTGTTCCGAAGGAAGAATGTTGGAGCCCACAAGGGAGCATAGGATCAGCACCGGAACCACCGTGATCTGCGGAATGTTAGTCTTTCTGATCATAGCCCAATAGAGTAAAGGCACGGTAACGATCAGATCGAAAGTGATCCCGTAAGAAAGTATTTGAGGGTTGGTTTGGAAGGCTGAAGTACGGGTGATGAAGACCAGCAATACAACAAGCAGGAACACTATGACAAAAAAAGCCAGGGGTACAACAGGAGAAAGCACCTTCTTCATACGCGGTGGTGTTGGTGGTTTGGCATATAGGTCTTTGCTACAGGCAGATTGTTACAGAAACTTCCCGGTAAATGGGGAGGTAAATTTTTCAGAACGCCCCCTCAAGCGCAGAAGGTAGTCTAAAAAGAAAAGCACCTCTGCAGAGGTGCTTTTGTATGGGGATCGGCCAGGTAAGTGATCCGATCTGTATGTGATGTAAGGATCCTTATTCTGCCGGTACCGGGAATCCGCGATCTCTCATGAGCGCATCGATCTTGGCATCTCTGCCTCTAAACATGCGATAGGCTTCTGCAGGGTCGATAGCGTTTCGTGGCGCGAACAGGTATTTTACGAGCTTTTCGGCTAAGGCCTCATCGTAGAATCCGCCCGGAGCTTCAGCAAAAGCTTCAGAAGCGTCTGAGGTGAGTACGTCTGCCCACATATATCCGTAGTAGGCAGTAGCATAGCCTTCTCCCGAGAATACGTGAGAGAAGTGCGGCGTACGGTGACGCATAGGTAATTCCTCAGGCATGTTCATAGCTGCCAGGGTTTCTTTCTCGAAGGCCTTAACATCAATATTCTCAGGATCGGCAAGGTGGAGTTTCATATCCATCAGGGCAGAGGCCAGGTATTCTGTAGTGGCAAATCCCTGGTTAAAGGTCGCTGCATTCTTGATCTTTTCCACCAAGGTCGCCGGCATAGGCTCCCCGGTTTCCTGGTGAACGAGGTAGGTGTTGATCACCTCGTCGGTAGACAACCAGCGTTCCAGGAGTTGCGACTGGAATTCGGTATAATCTCTTACTCCGCTATTGAGTGAAGGGTATTTTACATTCGAAGAGAAAAAGTGCAGGGCGTGACCAAATTCATGGAAGAAGGTCGTGGCATCGTCCCATGAAACCAACAGGGCTTCACCCGGTGCCGGTTTTACGAAGTTCGAATTGTTTGAGGCCAGGACGGTCTCTTTCCCGTCAAAAGTGCTGTGACTTCTGTACATGGTAGCCCATGCTCCGGAACGTTTTCCTTGTCTTGCATACGGATCCAGGTACCAGAGTCCGATATGCTCCCCGGAGGTCTTATCGGTAACGTCCCAAACCTTAACATCTTCGTGGAATACAGGAACACTGCCTTCTGGTACCGGAGTGAAATCGTAATTAAATAAACGTCCGGCAACATAGTGCATGGCTTCGGTAAGCTTGTCGAGCTGCAGGTATTGTTTTACCTCGTCAGAATTAAGGTCGTATTTAGCCTTTCTTACCTTTTCGGCATAGAAGCGGTAGTCCCATGGAGCAATAGTGATATCGGCTCCTTCGGCATCGGCAATGGCTTGCATATCTTCTACTTCCTCGGCTACTCTGGCAATGGCTGCAGGCCAAACGGCCTCCATAAGTCCGAGGGCATTCTCAGGAGTTTTAGCCATACGGTCCTGTAAACGCCATTGAGCATAGTTGTCATACCCTAACAGGCCAACACGCTCTTTACGCAGTTTCAGGATCTCGGCAATGATCTTATTATTGTCGTACTCATCTCCGTTATCTCCACGGGAATAATAATTTCTCCATACCTGCTCTCTCAGTGCTCTTTCGGTAGAGAAGGTGAGGAAGGGATCCATAGACGAGCGGGTATTGGTAATGGCATATTTACCTTCCTGTCCTTTGTCGGCAGCGGTTCTGGCAGCAGCCTTTACAAAGTCTTCAGGCAATCCGCCCAACTGATCTTCGGTAAGGAAGGTCACGTAGTTCTCTTCATCGTGCAATACGTTATTGGCGAATTTGGTGTAAAGCGAGGAGAGTTCTTTGTTTATCGCGGCATAGCGCTCTTTCTTTTCAGCGTCAAGCTCGGCCCCGTTCATAGCAAACTGCAGGTAGGTGAGTTCGGCTACCCTTTGTTGTTCTGCGGGAAGCGGATTTTCCTGAGAGGCCTCATAAACGGCTTTGATGCGTCCGAACAGTTTTTCGTTCTGGGTGATCTTTGACTGGTATTCTGAGAATACAGGCGCCAGTTCGGCCTGTATCTTACGGAATTCCGGAGACGACATATTGCTGCTCAGGATCCCGTAGTAGGATGAGGCTCGGTTTAACTCCTCCCCGGCGCGCTCCATGGCTTCGAGGGTATTTTCGAAGGTCGGTTCCTCGGGGTTATTGGCAATAGCCTCATAGTCGGCCAGGGCCAGATCTATGGCTTCTAGCATTCCCGGTTTTACCGCTTCCAGGGTGACCTGATCGAATGCCGGAACACCGCCATAAGGGCCGGTCCATTCTTTTAATAATATGTTGTCTGCCACAGGGGCTGCTTCTTCCTGTTGCTTGCAGCTGGTAGTGCTTACCACAAGGCCTAACAGGATTAATGATAATTTTTGGAGACGTCGTGTCATGATGTAGAATTTAGTGGACTCAGGCAGCCTGAACCCGGTTGTATTTTCGAGGTCTAATTTAAGAAATTAAAAGGGATAAGTAAGGGGATTACTACCTGTATTGCTAGCGGACTCCCCCCGGTGTCGTCACATACGATAAGGTGATCCTGCTAGTGTGGGGTAGGGAATGGTGTTGAAGATCAGCACGGTAACTAAGTGGTGCGCGGATATCTGCCACAGGTTGAGCCCCAATGGTTAGCGCCATAGGGGGATCGATCGCTGTGAACTTAGCAATAATTACCTCGAAAGGGGGGGGGAAAGGCTCCGGAAAGGGTAGTGGCTGTTATTTAGATAAAAGCTTTACGATCCAAAGGATCAGGTACAGTCCGATTCCGAATCCGAAGAATAAGACCGAAACGACAAAGGCCACGCGAATAATGGATACATCCCAGCCGAGTTTGGTGCTGAGCCATTGAGAAACTCCTAAGATCATAGTTGTTGGTTTTTAGTTGGATGTTCAAGTTAGGAAATTTATGGGGAATTTGGGGAGTTAGTAGGGAGTAGTTAGTGGGGAGTGGGGAGTAGGGAGTAGGGAGTAGGGAGTAGGGAGTAGGGAGTAGGGAGTAGGGAGAAGGGAATGGGGGTAGGAATTATTTTAGCTTACGGCTTACCGCTCACAACCTACAGCCTAATCCTCCATACGTTTCAGGGTCGCGCGCTGCTTTTCGCCTCTATCGTCGATCCACTCCAGGTAGATGGTTGCTCCGGCCTTATGGATCACATAGCGACAAAAATCGGCTTCAGTTTCAAGGGGTATATCATCGATCTTCAGCACCTTTTGCCAGGGGCGTACTCCCTTGTTATAGGCATCAGAATGTTCGGTGACCGCCTGTACATGGATGCCTTGTTGTTCATTATACCCCAAACGGAACCCCGCAGGTTTTTGCGGTGATGGTCCTTCAACTCGGGGTTCAAGGTGCAGTTGGTGTTGGTTCCAGTCGATGTGCACTTTATATCGCGATAGGATACCATTCCCAATGGAGGTGGTCGGACCTGTACGTACCATCACTTCCTTGTTCGTTAAGGTTCCTAACCGAACCGAATCAGACCAGGTGATCTCCCGGTTAAGGGGCACCGCATGGCCAACGATCCCACTTTGGTTAAAGCCTCTTTCCGAAAAGGTGGTAGTAATGATATTCCTTTCTTTCAGGGTGTTAAATATTTTGGGTTGCAGCGACAGCGAACCATTCGATCCATAATCAACCAAGACGTTATTAATGGTGGCATTACCCACCGGTAAGGGGATGAACATATTGTATTGGCTGTCGGTGATAAAGGGAACTGTTGTGGAGCCCGCCCTTTGGGGCGTATCATGAAAGGAGTAGAGGTGTACGCTCTTGTTTTCCCTGTCTATGGTCCAGTTACACTGCCGGATGAGATTCCCACCGATGATCCCGTCGACGTCCAGGCATTTCAATACCGGATTCTCCCTAAAATCACCTACAAAGGCAGCGTGCCCCGTAAAGGTGACATTCCCAATGCTCATCGCATCTACCTTTACCCAGCTTACCGACTTTTTATTATCGTCACTGTCAACGATATTTCCCTTGCTTACCTCTTTAAATCCATAGGTACTTTGCAATTCTTCAGAAATACTCAGGGGAGCTCCTGTGTCAAAGAGAAAGCGGTAGGTTTTACCCTGTATGCTCACCGGGATAAAGATAAGATCCCGTTGGGTGGTTATTTGCACTGATTCCGCGAATCTTTCCTGATCGACCTGTCCGTATTGCACGGCTTTGGTCCAGGGCACCCCACACCCTGTTAGCATCATTAACGACCCGGCCATTAGAATGATAGCCATTGTTTTTACTTTGGTGTAAGCAGCAGAGGAAGGATTCATCTTATTCAAGTTTTACTTAGGCAAATCTATAAGATTTTTCGGGTACTCTTGATCTTGACCTCAAACAGCCTTAACAGGCTTTTTGCTGAAGTGGCTTTTCAGCCTGGACCCTCCCAGCATAGCTATGAACCACCAGCTTGCAGAGGTTGATATGCCCTTGAGGAGTGTAAATACACTTGCTGCCTTTATCAAACCCGTAGAAGCATGATCAGGATCGGTGATCATTCGGGCAATAAGCAGGTTTTCACTATAATCGAATGCCATGGCCATAAAAGGCAGGTAAATACCAACCCGAACCAGGGAAGCGTTCCATCCTTTTACAGGGCCCGCTAACCTTAATATCACCTTTCTCCCGGTTGGCAGCGGAGATAGCAAGTGGTAGATAGCGTTTCGATGCATAAGAGAGTGTTGTATTTCGAAAAGTGTTTTTATTATTTAAGCCACTGTTTTTCAAAAGATTATAAAAATCATGTAGTAATTTTCACTAAATTTAGTCATTATTACCATGTAATTTGGTGATAAGGAGGTAAAGATACGTATTAGTAATCCTCTATGGTATTCGGGCATACCGCACTTTACATCTTCTCCATTCCAGATCTCCGATTACTACCTGCGTTGCACGATTTGCGCCCTTTTTATTCTTAATAACCTGACCAAAACGAATTTTATGATCGCCAATACGGCGAACCTAAACTAAAACCTGATACAATGAATTATAAAGGCGTATTGTTTTTATTCCTGGGTTTACTGACTTCTGTTGGTATATTTTCCCAGGAAGATAATTTCCTGACCCTTCACAGTTCCGATAATTTCAAGATCCAGGGTTACCTGCAACTTGGGGGTAATGCCGTGGCCGAAACCAATTTATTCTGGAACCTGGCCGATGTACCCGATTTCGATTACGATTCTGATACCCAATGGTTCTAAAGTTATGTGAAGCCGGGCATTGGATTCTCCCTTTCGTCCGGTAAGTCGAAGTTTTACGGACGCTTATCGGCCGTAGCTTCTTCCACCCTGGGTACCGATGCCTTTGCGGCCCGTAATACCGGTAGGGTGACTTTAGAAGAAGCTCATGTGGGGTATTGGTTTGATCTGGATAATAATTCATCGTTGGATGTATCGGTAGGGGCCCGGGAATTAAAACTGGGAACGGGGATGTTCATTGCCAACGGGGGGATCAGCGGATTTGAACGTGGGGCCTTGAAGTTCGGGCCGCGTAAGGCCTGGGAATGGTCGGCCATAGGGCATTACAAGAAGAATGATTTTAATGCCCGCGGATTCTGGATCAATCCTAACGAATTACCCTCGAATAATACCAGTAACGAACTGGCCGGTATTGATGTGAATCTGTGGAAGTCGGCCAGCACCTTTGTGGGGCTTACCTATATTAATGTCTTGAATTCTGAAGCACCCTATCCCCAGGCAGGCCCCGGGGGAGAGGGGGCACCGGTGATCACGCCTGGAGCCAGGGACGGACTCCAAGCTAAAAGTTTTTATGGGAAGAGTTACCCCTTAAAAAGCCTGCCCAACCTTTTTACCGCGTTGGATTGGGCATACGAGTGGAATAGCAGGATCGATATGAATGCCTGGGGAGGCCGTATACAAATAGGGTATGATATTACCGGGCATCCCTGGAAGCCCATGGTCATGGTCTCTTATCACGGGTTCTCCGGTGACGATCCGAATACGACCAAGCAAGAGCGTTTTGACCCCTTGTATTGGGAAGGGAATCCCAATTCCTGGACCACAGGGTCTAAATCATCCATGGTGTTTATCAATTCGAACGTAGAAGCGTATGCGTTTACAGCGCGGGCCAAGCCTACCGAAAAAGATGCCTTTACCCTGCGTTATGCCCATGTCAGAGCTATGGAGTTAAAAAGTCCGGTGCAGTTCGGACAGGCGGCGCGGGTAGAGTTTTCTGAGGATGGTATCCCAACCGTAGTTACCGGGGTGAATAAACGGTCACTCGCCGAAGATTTCTTCCTCGAGTACTTTCAAGAATTCAATTCACATCAAAAACCCCGTAAAACACCAGTGTTTACGGGGTTTTTCTTTTTCTTACCTCCAATTGATATCAATTAAATTCAACCTAAAAGGGTGCAATTCGGTGGCACTGGTCTCCGGCGCCAAAAAAGTGCGCCCGAATGCGCTCAACCCCTGTAAAACCTAGGCACTCCCACTTTTTTATAACGTAGTTTTCAGCTATATTTAAGTGTAATTCGGGCGCACAAAATGCAGGATCTTCTATCCATATTGTTCTACATCAGAAAAAGCAGGAATAAAAATGCTACTAAGGCTACGGTCTATTTACGCATTACGTATAGTGGAAAACGCGCCGAAGCGAGCACCTTCTTAAGTGTTCCGCTCGGTAAGTGGAATGCAAAAGCCAATAAGGTGATGGGACATTCAGCAGAGGCAAAGCGCGTCAACCATCATTTGGACATCCTCAGAAAACACGTTTTCCGGGCCTATCAGGAACTACTGGACCAGGAAGAAGAGATTAGCGCGATCAGGATCAGAAACAGGCTTGTAGGCCTGGAGGAAAGCCGACATAACATTCTTGAGGTATTCGAAACCCACAATCAAAAGATGGAGCAATTGGTGGGCAAAGACTTTTCCTTTCGCACCCTTCAGCGCTACAAGACCACGAAAAGCCATCTTACCGAATTCATCAAAGCGGAATACAACCTGGAAGACATGAGTGTAAAGCGTGTCGAATTGACTTTCATCAATGCCTTTATCTACTTCTTAAAAACTGAAAAGGATCTTGCACATAACTCGGCCATGAAATACCTGGCGTATTTCAAGAAGATCGTAAGGATATGCTATGCCAACGGTTGGATCGACCAGGATCCCTTTTACAACTTTAAGGTGAGGCTTCAACAAAAGGAAAGGGAGTTCTTAACCCGTAAAGAACT
>NZ_JADMKT010000071.1 GCF_016786255.1 Robertkochia sediminum | reverse complement strand
TGATCGGCGCATTAGCCGTACATCCGGTTGTAGTATCGTGGATCACTACGATATAATCGCCAAAGCCAAGTCCGAGGAAATCTCCGGAAGGTTGTTGTGCTACCAGGGTAGTACCGGTACCGTCCTGAAGCTCGAACTCGTAGTTTCCGCTTCCACCAAATCCGTTGGCCGTGATCGCTCCGTCATTATTCGCACAACTTACCTGTGCGGCCAGTTCCGGAGTGACATCTACCGGAGGATAGATCTCTATAGGAGCATCATGGGTACATCCATTCGCATCGCGTACCGTTACCGTGTAAACTCCCGTAGAAGTTACCGTGAACGTCGGACTGCTTTGGAAGGCGCCTCCTATGCTGTAGCTGTATGGTGCCACACCACTTGAAGCCGTAACCGTAAAGGTATAACTGCTTCCGTCAGAAGTACACTGATCGGCAGCAAAGGCAGGAGCCGTAACTGTTGGCTCAGGATCTACATCTACCGTCACCGTGATCGACGTACCACAGTCATTGCTGTCTAATACATAGATGTCGTAATTCGCAGGATAGGTAGCAGGGCTGAATATAAAGGTAGCACTGCTCGTATACGCTGAAGCGGCCGGTGCAGGATCGCCTGCAGGTACTGCAGCATAACGGTAATCAGGAGTTCCTCCTGAAGCAGCTACTACTACTTCGGCCCCACTGTTACAATTTCCATTGATGTTATTTACTTCCACCAGGCTTACAGGGGCATCCGGACCACTGATCGCTACCACATTGGTCTGGGCAGGACAGTTCGGATAATCTGTAGCAGTAATGGCAATATAGTAATTCCCGGTGGTGAGTCCGTTAACGGCGATCGTTGTCGGCGCTACACCACTAGCAGTAATTCCCGCAGAAGTGCCGTCACTATTGAATACTTCGTAATCGAAGTTTCCTGTATACTGGTCTACAGTGAACTCTAAAGCGCCATCATTACCTCCAAAACAACTCACATTCGCTGTGGTTACTGCTGTAGCCTCGATCGTATCGTAAGGCGCTATCGTATAAGGCACTGTAGTTACAAAACATCCGGTAGCAGTATCCGTTACACGGAACACATAGTCACCGGGTGCGGTGAGTTCAAAGATCGCTGAAGTATTGTTCGGACTGCTGATAAACGTACCGTTGGCATTTCCAACAGGTAGCAATTCAAAGTCATACGTATTGGCAGGGTTACCGTCATCGGTTACCGTTACCAGTACTTCTTCGGGGTTAATACAGCTGATCGCAATATTCTGAACGCGGTCGGCACTAAATACATTGATAGGATCTACGTCGATCGTTGTCGTTACAGGACAGCCATTGCCATCGCGAACTTCGATCGTATAGGTCTCTGCAGATCCCGTATCGTTCACTAAGAATACGTTCGAACTCTGGAAGTTCACCCCGTCGATACTGTAGAGATAGCTTCCGCTTCCGCCACCGGCCGTTACCGTGATCTCTGCCTGGCTTACACCATTGCTCGCATCACAAGTAAAGTCTGCTGTAAGTGCTGCAGTGGCAGTAACCGCCGCAGGTTCGTTGATGATCTCTATTACAGTGTTATCACATCCGCGATCTGAGATCACTCGTACCTCGTAGCTCCCAGCAGGTAGTCCTGTAAATATTGGCGATACCTGTGGTCCGGCGATCAATACACCGCCGTCGTAAAGCTCATAGCTGTATGGCGGATTGTCGTTCGAAGCGTCAAGAACAACTTCGATCGTACCATCCGATAAGCCATTACACGTTACATGGGTAGGGATCGTTGTAAAAGTAACAGGGGTTGGCTGTTCTAAGTTGATCGGTGCAGTGGTCGAACATCCTGTGGTCACATCATAAATGATCACATCATAAGCACCAAAAGCCAATCCTGGGAAAATGTTTGATCCTTGTCTCGCCACATTCGTTGGCCCCACTAATTCGTATTCGAAATTACCACTACCACCAAAAGCGGTTACGGTGATCTCCCCATCGTTATTGGCACAGCTAGGCTGCGCCACGACTTCCGGATTGATGTTCACCGGCGGATAAATGGTAACGGTTTCTGTTTCAAAACATCCGTTCACGTCAGAAACGGTAATGGTATACGTACCGGAATTCAATCCGCTAATGGTAAAGGTATCACCCGCAGTATTGAGGGCAGCACTCACCGGTGCTCCGCCGTTCAGGCTATACGTATATGGACCTACTCCTTCCGTATCAAGGGCAACCTCGATCTCGTAAGCACCTTCGGCAGCTGTACACTGATTTAAAAGGTTAGCCGTGATCGTGGGTACAGGATCCGGATCTACCGTAATGTCCTGAGACTGGATACAGTTGTTTGCATCCTTTACATAAACCGTATAATCGCCTGCATCTACATTAAATACGTTATTCGTACTTCCAGCCCAGGTGGTCGCATCCGGAGCGGTAGCTCCGAAAGGTGTAAGCTGATACTCATAACCTCCGGCCCCGTTCTGACCGATAGCCGTAATGGTTCCGGAATTTGGCGCACAATTCGCATTGGTTGCAGTGAGTCCAAGGCTCAGTAAGATCGTCGACTCGGTAATATCTACCTCAGCAGATCCTACAGAACAATCATTAAAGGCTCCACCCACTTCGGTAAACAGGATAAAATAGGTTCCCGGTGCAAGCGGACCAATTCCGGTAACAGATAGGGGTCCGCCAGTGGTAGACACCGATCCGGAAAGTCCTGATCCTGTTACGGGATTGTTCGTAAATCGGTCATATACTTGATAGCTTACTGCCGTTGCCCCAGCATCGTAATTATCGATGGTGAAGTCCACAAATCCGTTATCACTACCCGTACAACTCACATTGGCTACTGCATCGAGTACAGAGGTCATGTTAGACGGAGAATTAATTGGTGCCTGAGCCGTTTCGAAATAGTAACATTTAGTTACATCATCGTACACTACGAAAGTATAGGTGACCCCAGGAATCAAGTCAGTGAATGTTGCAATAGCACCTCCAGGTGTGTCAGGGCCAATAGCCTCTGCCGGGTCATAGTATGGTGCCGAATAAGTCTCTAAAACACCAAACGTATAATCTCCTGCTACTACAGCGGTAGTTACTTCCACAATAGCCGTTCCTCCGGTAGCACAATCTGTTGTTACTGTTGAAACATTTATATCCAGATCATCCGGCGGAGAAGCAATGATCTCGGTAGCCCCAGCTGAACATCCATTCGCATCGATTACGTCAATATTATACACACCAAATTGAAGCACGGTAAAAGTATGGTCGTCTCCGGCTGTTGCAGCAACATAAGTTTCTGAGAATGAATTATTACCGGTGAGGTAATAGGTATATGGTGCTGTTCCTCCGGATACTCCGCTTACCGTGATGGATCCCGGATCTGTTCCTGAAGATGCATTACAAGTTATAGGTGTATCAGAAGTAGTGTAAGAAATCGGATCAGGCTCGCCGATAGTAATCAATTCGGTGTCAGTACACGAATTCGCATCGGTCACCGTGATCTCGTAATCACCTGCAGGGAGTCCTGTAGTTTGCGTTCCGTAATCGGTACCCGTAGTCGTATTCACTACATTGATCGTATACGGTGCAACCCCAAGGCTGGTGTCAATATCCACATTTATGGATGCTCCGCTTTCTCCATTACAAAGAATAGATGCCGTTTGAGATACCGAATTGATCTGCGGTAGTACCAAAGGCGCCAGGGTAGCTGTCGCAGTGGTGATACAACCATTAGCATCGGTGATCTCGAATTCAAAATTACCCGATGACAGTGTTGTGTAGCTGAATTGGGTATCTCCCGGACTCAAGGTTACAGGAACGGTATAGGCTCCCCCGTTGAGACTTACGCGGTATTCGAACGGACCGGTTCCTCCGTTGATCGTAACATCCATCTGACCTTCAGGGCTTACAGTACAATCGATACCCTTAACGGTTACCGCATCTGCCGTAAGTTGAGGCGAAACGGTAATGGTATTGGTGGTTGCAATACATCCGAACGCATCGGTAACTACGACTTCGTAGCTTCCCGGGATCAGGTTGTTAAATACATTACTGTTCTGGTTGGCTCCTCCGTTCAGGCTGTATACATAAGGTGCGGTTCCTCCGGTTACATTCACCTCCAGGCTCATTCCTGTTGCAGCATCGTAACACAGATCGGTAACAGGAGCAAGTGTTGCCGTTGGTGAAACAGGCGCTACAATATCAAAGGTGTCAGTGATATCACAGCCGTTAATATCTCTAACGCGAACCGTATAATTATCAGGAGTGGTAATATTATTAAATACGTTACTCACCTGGAATGGTGCTACTACCGTTCCGGTTGCTGTCTCCTCCAGCTGGTATTCATAGCTACCCCAACCACCACCGGCAGTTACTTCTACACGTCCTCCGGTGTTACAGGTAAGCGGACTTACATTCAGGGATATGGTAAGAGCGGTTGGCTCATTAATGGTTACCGCATCGGTAGCCGTACAACTATTTGTGTTATCGGTTACTGCGATGGTATAATCATCAGCCGGCAATCCGCCAACGTTGATCGTAGCTGTGCTTTCCCCGGTACCGTTTGCAACAACGGTTCCTGAGGTATTGGTTACGGTATAATCGTAAGTACTGAAGTTCGATACGGTGAACGACAGTTCCCCGTCGGCTCCGGATAAACAGGTAACATCACTTACCAGGGATCCGGCAACCGCTACCGGAGTGATCGGATTGATGGTAAGGTTTTCTTCGTAAGAACATCCATCCTCGTCGGTAACTCTAAAGGTATACGTATCGGGAGCCAGTCCGCTAAATACGTTGTTGGTTCCGTTGTTTACCGCAGCTGGAGCAATGATCTCATAGGTCAGAACCCCATTCCCTCCGGTAGCGGTTACCGTAACCGCTGCTGTGGTCGCCGCACAGGTAATGTCGGTAACACTAAAATCAAGGTCGGTTACAGGGTCAAGGGGTGCAATGGTTTCAGGAAGGTCAAGCGTACATCCGTTCGCATCGCGTACCGTTAAGGTATACGTGCCGTCTGTTAATCCGGCAAAGACATTGCTCGCTCCAAAGTTCACCCCGTCGATACTGTACTGGTAAGGAGCGGTTCCACCGCTTACACCTTGTACCTCGATGGTTCCGGTTTGTCCGCAACCAAAATCCTGGGTGATCGCCGTAACGGCAGTAAGCGCTACAGGCTCACCGATGGTTACGGTATCGTTGAACAGACATCCTTTGCTGTCTCTTACCGTGTAATTATAGGTTCCTGCAGCAAGACCGGTATAAGTGGTCTGACTGCTGAAGGCTCCACCGTCAAAACTGATCTCATAAGGCGCAGCTCCAAAGGCAGGATCTACCGTGATGGTTGCAATACCGTCACTAAGTCCGGCACAGCTCACATCGGTAGGAGTAGCTGCAGCAACAGGATTAGAGATCGGATCTACCGTTACCGAAGTGGTCGTGATACATCCTAATGCGTCGGTAATACGGAAATCATAGGTTCCGGCAGCAGGCGCTGTGTAGGTAATGGTGGTTACACCTGCACCCAATACCGCAGGAGCAGTGTAGGTAGCTCCACCATCGGTGCTCACTTCATATTCAAATACTTCTGTACCTCCGTTAATGGTCACTTCGATAACACCATCCGGAGAGGCGCTACAATCCAGCTCTTTAATTAAAAGGGCCGAAGCTGTTAACTGAGGAGCTACATCTATAGTATTCGTAGTCGCTGTACATCCAAAAGCATCGGTTACCACTACGGTATAGCTTCCAGGAGTCAGGTTGTTAAATACATTGCTGTTCTGGTTTGGTCCGCCATTGAGGCTGTATACAAAAGGAGCTTCTCCCCCGCTTACATTCACCTCAAGACTCATTCCCGTTGCAGGATCATAACACAGATCGGTAACAGGAGCAAGTGTTGCCGTTGGTG
>NZ_JADMKT010000070.1 GCF_016786255.1 Robertkochia sediminum | reverse complement strand
AACCCCTGTAAAACCTAGGCACTCCCACTTTTTTATAACGTAGTTTTCAGCTATATTTAAGTGTAATTCGGGCGCACAAAATGCAGGATCTTCTATCCATATTGTTCTACATCAGAAAAAGCAGGAATAAAAATGCTACTAAGGCTACGGTCTATTTACGCATTACGTATAGTGGAAAACGCGCCGAAGCGAGCACCTTCTTAAGTGTTCCGCTCGGTAAGTGGAATGCAAAAGCCAATAAGGTGATGGGACATTCAGCAGAGGCAAAGCGCGTCAACCATCATTTGGACATCCTCAGAAAACACGTTTTCCGGGCCTATCAGGAACTACTGGACCAGGAAGAAGAGATTAGCGCGATCAGGATCAGAAACAGGCTTGTAGGCCTGGAGGAAAGCCGACATAACATTCTTGAGGTATTCGAAACCCACAATCAAAAGATGGAGCAATTGGTGGGCAAAGACTTTTCCTTTCGCACCCTTCAGCGCTACAAGACCACGAAAAGCCATCTTACCGAATTCATCAAAGCGGAATACAACCTGGAAGACATGAGTGTAAAGCGTGTCGAATTGACTTTCATCAATGCCTTTATCTACTTCTTAAAAACTGAAAAGGATCTTGCACATAACTCGGCCATGAAATACCTGGCGTATTTCAAGAAGATCGTAAGGATATGCTATGCCAACGGTTGGATCGACCAGGATCCCTTTTACAACTTTAAGGTGAGGCTTCAACAAAAGGAAAGGGAGTTCTTAACCCGTAAAGAACTGGTGAGTATCATCCAAAAGGAATTTAGGTACAAGCGACTGGAACAGGTTAGGGATCTGTTTATTTTCTCCTGCTACACCGGACTCTCCTATAGCGATGTATGCAAGCTTACCCCAGACGATATTGTTCTGGGTATTGACGGTGATCAATGGCTAAGGGTGAAACGAACCAAAACCGGGACGATCAGTAACATCCCCTTACTGGAAATGGCTCAGGAGATCATTGAGAAATACAGGGACCAGGAACTTCCCAACAACGCCCTACTACCCCACTCCAGCAATCAGAAGACCAACAGTTTTCTAAAGGAGATCGCTGTGCTCTGTGGGATCACCAAAGACCTTACATTCCATATGGCTCGTCATACGTTTGCCACCACGGTAACCCTGGCCAATGGAGTGCCTATCGAATCGGTAAGTAAGATGCTAGGTCACCGATCCATCAAAACCACTCAGCATTATGCCAAGATCATCGACCGAAAGTTGGGAGAAGACGTAGGACTACTCAAAGAGAAATTAAAGCAACTGGACCAAAGCAGCTCCGCTACCAAATAACCCTTTCCCCTATTAACTTTTCAACCTTTTTATGTTTGGCTTGTTTGGGAACTGCAGAATAAAGTATCGTGATAAAAATAGCTCGTTTACCCGGCCTGGATGGAGGGCCTGTAAACGAGCTGGAGGAAGTTTTATTTATGGTTTATATACCATGTTGTGTGCCGTTTGTTTATTTTTCTATTTCCCGACTAATCCAAGGCATTTTCTTGTGATAAATTTAGCTACTTATCAAGAATTCAAAAGCAATGATATCAATTATATTTCCTCATCAATAGTTTCGCCTATTTTATCCAAATATGTTTGAAGGTTTATTGCGGGAACGGTACCTATAGCCTGTTGCAAGTATCGCGTCAGCTGCATGAAGAAAGTTACAAGCGAATTTTCCTGTTTGCTAAAATGTAAATCGCGGAAAGCTCTGTTTTCGTAGAATTCAAGATACTTATCCTGACCTGTTTCTTTTATTTCTTCTGAAGGTTCATAATCAACAAAGAAAGCTCCATAGTCCGCTATACAACCAATGTCAATACTTTTCAGTCCTTTCTGAGCCTTGACATGCCCTTCTATCGTCTTATTATTTTTGTGCGTATAAGAGTTTGTGCTGCACAAAATTCCTCCAATAATTTTTGTCAATGGTCTTGGATCAAATCTCCGTCCGGAATTGATCATGTTCGTACTTGTCCTTAGTAACCTTCTTACACTTTCAATTTTTTCTCCGGCATATTCAATGTTTGATTTTCCGTCTGAACTATCTCCAATATCAGGTTTTACTTCAAAAACCGCATAAACCCCCTCGGCTGGTATGTAGTGAAATCCATTTTGGGAGAAAATAAAGGGAGTGAACCAATTATCGAAGATGACCACATCAATTTGATGACTTGTATTTCCTTCGTGGTCAATAACAATTGCCCTGTCCACACTATATCTGTTCGGTAAATATTCCCTTAACCATTCTATCCACGCATTTTCAAGAGAGTCTCCCTTGGAACCAGGATGTGTGATAAAATCACGGTTTGTACTTAACGTTGCGTTCATCTGGCTTTGAAGCCCATTAAAAAGCGACTTAATGTCAATTTGTTTCATGTAAATTTTCTTTTAGAAGTATTAGTGTCTTCTGAACAAAATCCTGTCCAGGTTTAATTATTTCATGCCACTTTTCGTTATGACATTTCTTGAATTTCAAGCCGCTACCACAAGGGCATTTGTGATTCCTTCCCGGCCATTTAGCGTGTGCAATTAATTCTAACTCCTCAACAATTTTGGTGCGATCAGTCTTACCAAGTGTTCCTTCATAATATTCCCATAACCCTTCATATCCGTGAGCATATTCTCCGTCTGGGTATACTCCCTTTCGTTCACGGTAGGTTTCTCGGGCCAAGTGAGGAACAAGTACTTTGTCCAGAAAAAATTTGAACGACATTCCGTTCTTTGAAATCACTCGTTCTTCTGGAAGGACGGCTAGGCACAATGTATTATCATGGTTAACGTGTCTGCCTGCAACCCTTGGAATCTTTTTACTGGTTTCAATTACTTTGGGAAAACATCTTGGGAACGCTTCTGGGAATTTGATCAATACCTCATACCGATCAATTTCTCCTTTTTCGTGATGTACTAATGAAATCTCACCCTTAACGCGTATGTATCCATCTTCCGTCACCCGTTGTAAATCCGGATATGATTTCAGGCCAGCATCAATATCTTTAATAACTCTACTCATTTAGAAACGACACCAGGGTTTTTGAACTACTCCTGATCTAGCTATTTCCAAAGCAGCATCAGTTTTGTCCTCTTCATCTTCTTCTTCAAAAAACTCATCATTTACGGGAAAGTAGGACTTGAGATTCTCGTCAGATGATTCAATCAGCTCGAGCATCTGTTTCATTTCCCAGTGTAGATTTTCCTTTTCTGAATCTGTCATGGTATTAGACACCACATTGGTTGAGTTTGCAGGATCCTCTAGACGAATGGTTTGAACATTATCTCTGATATATTCCAATACCATTTCGAGTTTTTCCCAAATACCGGTGGGGACGTCAGAACACTTTTCAAAAGCTTTAATTGTAATAAGTTCTACGAAAAATGACTTTACCCTTTTCTTGTTCTTGTTTATCTTCCAAACCTTCAACAGTCTGATGATTTCTCTTTCAGCGGTCTTCCCTTTTACAAGATCAATGTGCTTCTGGATATTGGTTTGTGTTGTACTCGCCGATTCCAATAATTTTGGACGTACATATAAGTTCAACCTGTGGGTATTGACATAATCGTCTGCACTCAATTCTCTTCCTGGTACAATATCCATTTGAATTTCGTCGCCATCAATAACGAACGTAATACCAGTGGATACTCGTTGTTTGCGCGTGGCATAAGCCACCAGATCATCATCTTCAAACTCTTCATTAAAGAAATCAAAGACGGCATCCGCCATTTCTTCCAACGTATAAAACGCATTTCGCTTAAATGGTTGACATATATCTAAATCGAATTTGGTATTAATTGCATCATGCTTTGCGTATGAACCAGAGTTAATTGCTCCTGTCACGATTTGATCCTTGAATTTCTCGACCAACGCATCTTTTACAACTTCTCTCTTTTCAATGTACTTCTCCATCAAGTCTGACACATGCTTCATCTTGTAACTTTCCAGCACTTGCTGGAGGTACTTGTTTTTGTTTAAACTCATCTGGCTATTTTTACTTTTGTGTTGTTTAGTCATTACCCCCGACTTTAAAACAAGCTCATAGATCCTAATCTATTTACCTTATACAAATCCAATGAACAATAACTAATTCATTAAAAAATTATATCTCTAACTTTGTATTAACCGAACGTTTTAATTTTTCCGGAAAGCAAGAGTGGATTTTTTTAGAAAAAGACAAATACAGATTGAGTTAGACAAGATCTCACAGCACCAGTGGGAAGAGATATGCACTCGATGTAAGTCCTTTCTTAGAAAAAAATTATTTAATAAAACAAACTTTGGCGCTCATTCAGAAAGGGATCTAGGCCTGCCAGCAATAGATTACTATTTCGAAGAGGCCGTATCAAAAATATTTACTTTTGAATGGGAGTGGCAATTTGAGAAGTATTCGATTGTCGAACAAATTATTAGAATTGCTGGCAGCATGATCTCAAAAAACGTAGAAAAATATAGAAGAAAAATGGAAAAGGGATATTTTGAAACAGAATATTCCGACAATATGGCCTACGATTTGTTTGACGAAGTTTATGACGAGAGCATTGACAAACTTTTGGAATGTATTGAGAGAATTGTAAAAGAAGGTGATGCGTTTATGCAAATGCACTGGGAATCAATTAAGGAAGGGTTAAAGTCCAAACAGATTGCGGAAATTATTGAAAAACCGGTTAATTATGTATACAGGCAGAATGAAAAGTTGATCTATCATGCAAAGACCAAATGCTTAACTGTTCACGATGAATAGAAATGGAAGGTAAAGAGAT
This sequence comes from Robertkochia sediminum, assembly GCF_016786255.1. Taxonomy (GTDB): domain Bacteria; phylum Bacteroidota; class Bacteroidia; order Flavobacteriales; family Flavobacteriaceae; genus Robertkochia; species Robertkochia sediminum. Next base: position 9,119 of record NZ_JADMKT010000070.1, on the reverse strand, counting down.
ATTAAATACAATATCCTCACTGGAGGTTGAAGCCGCATTAGAAAAGCCAGTCAATGAACTTGAAGTTTTCGATAATTCTAACAGCATCAAGTTTATTAAACGTCTAAAATATAGGCAAAAGGCTCATCTAAACAGAGAAAAATATACTCTGATGTTCAATAGTATTGGAGACGAAACCAGGAAAAAGGTCGAAGCCCTTAAAAATCTTTCGGCTAAAGCTCTTCTGAAAATAATCAAGGAAAGAGATGTGAATTTTCAATTTAGAAACCTTGAAAAACTTGATGTAGACCAAATCCGTGAAATTGTCGAAGATCTCTATATGCTAGATGAACTAGGCGATGAAGAATAATCCAAGGAAATTAGCATTAAAAATACTTGCGGAATTTGGAATAGATGACCCCAAAGATGTCTCCATTGAAGATATAATCTATGCCCTAAACATTCCTTTGAAATATTCAAATCTTACAAATTGCGATGGCAGAATCATTCACAACTCAGGAAAATCTTTAATCGTTGTAAATGAAAACATCAAATTTGATACAAGGCGCAACTTCACACTTGCCCATGAGTTAGGACATTATCTAATGCACAGGAACGAATTAATACAACATGTAGATGATTCTGCATCATTAGCATGGTATGACACCCAGAACAGAACAAAGATTTCACAACAAGAAATAGAGGCTAATACTTTTGCTGCGGAAATTTTACTACCATCACATCTGTTCAAGAAGGAAGTGTTCAAACAGCCTTTTGATCCGAGCTTAATTCGTGACATTTCGGACAAATACAATGTGAGTCGATCGTCGGTTATCTATAGATTTCTAGAATTAGGCAATCATCCAATTTGTGTTTTTTATACCAAAGACAATAAGGTAAGTTATTGGAGAAGATCGAACGATTTTAATTTCAAAATAAAGGATTGTACTAGAATACCTCCTCCTGACGATTCAGTAGCAGCTGAATTTTTCGATAGCGCAACAATTTACACTACTACTGAATCGAAACAAGAAATTTCAAAGTCGACTTGGTTAGAAGTTAAAGAAGATTACGCTGATGATATCTTCTATGAGTATTGTTTGGTTCATTCGGAATCTAACCTTGCAATTAGTGTAATTTGGGAGGATTAAATTATTGCATTTTTGGTTATAATTAAAGTAGAATTGCCTTGTCTTATCAATTTATTGGTTTATTCCTAGATTTAGGATAATAGAATATTACGATAGGGCTTTAAGTTATTCAAAAGTAACCGCTAGTATACTCTCAATTTTATTTATAAGCTCTATTTTCAATGGCTTAAACAACTCTTGCAAATCTGTTTTTTCTGATAGTTCTTTACCGAGTATTATTCTACTAATTACTGGGACCTGAAATGCTTTAATGGCCACTGTTTTCCCGCCTGCTAAAGCATCCTTAATGGTCAGTTCTGTTTCTTCCTCCCGGTCTTGTTTTATCGTATTCGGGTAGAATAAGATGATTTCATCTACCTCAAACCGCACAGCGTATGCAAGCATTTGATACAGATCATTCTGAGAAATTCCTTTTTTGGGATCTTTATCATCAGAATAGACAATTTTATATTTAGTATCTGCTATTAGGGATTTATGATTCGTCTTAAGCCATAAATCCGGTTTTAAATTGAACGTTTTACCTTCGTCAAGATATGTATCGCTTCTTTGTGCTTTGGCAGTCACTTTTTCAAGTTCCTTATCAATAAATCCAAAAATAAAGTCTTCAAAAACGTATTCCATCGGGAGCAGGAATGCGAAAAGTTTCAGATCATTTTTATAATCAAATGAAATTTGATAGAAATAATTGACAATAGTCACGGACCGTTTCAAATTCACCAAACATAGGATTGAACGAAATTCGTGAACATTGTTCTGCGGTTGCCCTTTCATCTGACACTTCATCCAGGATAAAAAGGATCTCTCGTAAGTTCCTTTTGTTATCCTGACTTGAGGTAACATTAAAAAGGAATGTGGTTACATACTTTATGATGCGATTAAATTCATTATCAAAGACAAACGCATCATAAGTACAATTGAGTTTATGCCACCTTCCTTTGCTTAAATTTTCATTTAAATAATCATTTGTATTTAGCCTACCCTTAATAAAAGATAACTCACGATTAACCTCCTCGTACTGCTGATAGATGGAAGAACTCAAAAGCTCCCTAGTATACTTCGAGAAAAGATAAATTAGCACTTCAAAGAAGTCACTTTTAGCACTACCCAATGAAGCCTGGTAGTTTGGGAATTTGATCTTACGGCAATAGCTCAACCACCAAAGAATGTGGTTTTGAATCTGATTTACTTCATTGAGCGAATATTCCTTGGAGGAGTCGTAAAATATCTTTGGCAACAAATTGATCTTACTTCCTCCGTAATGAATGACTCCAACGTATTTATTCGATTTTAATTCATCTGACTTATGAATGAATTGCAAGAATCTCTGAGATTCTATTTTCGATTCTCCATTTTCAGAATAAAAAGAATTCTTCTCCCGGCTATTCCATATCTCATCAAGAAATCCTTCTAAGCCATCAAGGGATGGATCATAATCAACTTTATTCTGATATTCAAAAAGGTTAATCATTACTCTCAGAAATTCTTAAAGGCCAGTTTTTATGATCGGTAGAATAACCAGTGCCTTCCAATGCCTTTGATACTATCCTGGTAACAGCTTCTTTATCATTCATAAAATACTCCAGTAATAAAGGGATCACTTTCACGTTCATCCTCCTCATGAAATTGTAAGGATCATCTTTTGAATCCATAAAATAGGAGTGACCTATTTGGAAATCAGGCCCCTTGTCTGAACTAATTGAGTCATTAATTGATCTCAAAACATTTTCATCCTTAACATCGAGACCATCCTCTGAATACTTTGGATACATAGGCTCAAACTCAAATCGCCTCCTAAGAGCGATATCAAGCAAGGCTATAGATTTATCCGCAGTGTTCATAGTGCCAATAATGTACAAGTTAGATGGAACAATAAAGTTGTCCCCAGACGGCAGCTTCGCCTTCATTGGTATATTACCATGTGAGCGTTTATCCGGCTCAATGAGCGTGATAAGTTCCCCAAAGACTCTGGATATATTAGCCCGGTTAATTTCGTCTATGATAATAACATAATCCTTTCGCTTAGTGGCTTCCATCTTCCCGGAAGTATCTTTACCAAGGTCTAGCAGTGAATCGAGTAATGGCGCATAATAGGAAGCTAAACCTTGAATATCTAAAACCGATTCAGCTGAATACATTCTCTTAAGAGTTGCGATACTCAAGGTATGCGCAGATCCTCCACTAGCTTTTCTAAAGTCGATAGATTTATTTGTTACAGCTGTAATGAAATAAGAAACCTTCTTCATCTTCACTTCAATTTCCTCTACCTCTCCTTCCACAAGTGGACTGACAAATTCATTAAACACTTCTTCAAAAGGCCTTTTTGCTGCTTTAGGGGAATAGGAGTCTTCTAAGTTTTTCAATGCTCTATCTGCGATCACTTTGAAAACTCCATCCTTTCTCTCAAAAGTTAATTGAGTTCCATTCTCTGTATCTGGCCGTAGACCTTGAATAAAGTCTTCGTAGCTGTAGTTCTGATGAAAAGTGATAAACTCAATTTGATCGTGAAGATTGGCTTTGAAGATTTTCAAGGCCTCATCGTATGAGTCTATCTTTCGATTCTCAATAATTTCGGCAGCTCTCAAAACTGTATTATATGTTTTCCCAGTACCTGGAGGACCGTAAAGAATCGTGTTCAAAGGAAAGATCATAGCCTCCTCCTTTTCAGTTTTAATGCTTTGTCCCATAATGCCTAATAATCTTTCGTAAAACGTATTGAAATCAGGGTGCTCAGATGAATATTTGGTGATGTCGGTTAATGTCTTCACAACGAGACTGAAATCTAATTTCCAGTTCCCTTTTAGCTTCCAGTCAACCTTTCTTATATTTTGATAATTTGTTCGATCTTTATCGAAGAAGCAGTCCGAGGAAACAATACCGAATCCAAGTAATTCCCCCCGTCCTTTTTTTGCGATAACTACATCTCCGACTTTGATCTTATTTAAAAATTCATCATTTGCGGTTACATCATTTTTTTTAGAGCCACTTCCACCATATGCCGCCACAAGAGCCTTTTTAATCTCATGACGGTTTTCAAATTGTCTTAAATCACCAATTTCATCCCATCCAAGCGCCATAATACCCTGTTGATAACATTCATCCCAGAGATGAGCATTTTCGCCAGGTGCGTAAAGCCAATATTGTGTATCGGTTTTGCTTTGAGATAATTCCAATATTGCCTGGTATTCCTCTTCAGTTGCACTAAAATTCGTGCCTTGATTTCCAACTTTCAGATCATTCAATTCTTCAACACCTTTTATGTATTCGCTTAGAACTGGATGATCAACGAAATTGTGTGTGATTCTTATACCTGCTTTAAGCGCACTGGTATCTTCTCCTTTCCACAAATGATCATCGGGAGATGCTATATTGGGATGTGGCTCAGAAGTCACTTCAGCAAGGGCATAACATCCTGCTTGATCACCGGTGATCCATAATATTACTTTATCTCCAACTTTAATTTTATCCTTGTGTGCACTTACCGTCCAATCCGTCAGAATTCGTTCTCGTATTGAAGTTTCAAAATCAAACACCTTTGGGTTACCTTGAAAAACCCAGTAATTGACTTGCTTTCTTTCGTTATTCCAATTCCAGGCCTCAAATGATAATTGGTAAAAGGGAAGGTCACTTTTTTCTTTTACCTGAGTTAGAACCTCTAAGTATTCATCGTATGAATTGAATTTAGGATCAATTCCCAATACTTCTTTAAAGTAGGCTTTTATAGGACCATTGATAGGCAAGTACTTCTCAGGATTTATATAAAATAACGCCTCGGTTAACCTTGTCCTAGCAACGTTTTTAATCAATAAAACATCCTTAAAATCGTCATTGGTTATTTGGCTCCTTCGCTCCTTATTGAACAACTTCCATAATCTACTTATCTCATTATTGGTTCTATCCATTTTATATGGAAACAACCAAACTTTTTGAGCTTGGGCTGAGGGAACTCCACTGACATCAGCAGGCTTCTCTATGTCAAGGGTTTCGGCGATTTTCTGTAAATACTTAAGTCTATTTTTAGCACCGTACTTATAGATGTAACAATAGAAAGTAAAAGGATCTATTTCATCGAGTTCTATGTCATGTTCACCTTCCGCTGCTTTGTCATTGAACGGACCTATACCAACAGACTTTAGTAACTCAATTATTTCCTGTTGAGAATGCTCTTTAGCACTTAAATATTCATTGATCTTGTTATGGGTTTCTACCCAAGAAAATTTTTCATCTCTCATTTATCAATTCATTTTTTGGCGGCAATTAACCGAGTTGTAATTAAATGATCAGTGATTTGAGAATTAAACTCTTTATTTTCGGGGATATAGATCATCACCTTTTTAGGTAAGGTCATAAAATAGGAAATTAAAGTGTGTACGATTTAACTTAATCAAGAAGTCAAATAACCCCTCGAATTTAACCAAAATAAAAATGGCTTAAATACGGATAACCGTAATTCTGAATTAAATAAAACTTATAAAATTTCCTACATTTATTCAGCAAAAAACCTAATTTATCTTCCACTCTTCTGACAGATTATTCTTTAAGCACACCGTCCCATTTCATTAACGGATAACTTAAATTAAATCATTGTAATTAGATCAAACTTCCTACAACACCAATTAAAAAATGACAAAGAACATATCCATTCATAAAGCAGAGTTTCATAAAATATTTTATACTAATTCTGAAGAAAACACTGACCTCCTTGACGATATTCTTTCAGTTGAAACTTTCATATACCCTCTCGAGGATAAGGGGAACTTTTACCTGTATGATTTAGAGAATGAAAAGCTTTTATTGAAACACTCGTCTGTTTCCAAATTTAAATTGGATAAAAATATTGAAACACTTTCTTTTATAGGAGTACCGGTATCTGATGTTATAAATCTAAATATTCCTAATAACACTAATTCTCTAAAATTTGAAGGAGGTGATTTAATGCCTTTACAAATGGAGAGAACCAAAGAAAGTAAAGGTGTTTGGGAAGAAGTAATAAACTTGATCAACCTATACAAATTTATAGATTCAATTAAACATAGGTTATCGATTGAAGGTGAGCTGAGAGAAATTTACAGAAATAAATTACCTCAATGTATTGCTGATTTTGGATTAAGTAAATTAATTGAAAAGCTAAGAAATTCTAATATCACCGACCTAACAATCGGATGGACCTATTTTTCCGATTCTGATTTTAAATCCCTATCAGAATTCAAAAAATTAAAGTCCTTAAGCATCTTATATTGCTACAATGATAATTTAAAATGGTTTCCACAAAACCTAACCGACTTAAGGATCTTTGGGACCACAATCCAAAATTTATCTGAGGTAAACTTAAACCTAAAAAGTTTAAAAACCCTGGACTTATCAGGGAACACGATAAGTAACTTAGATGGTTTATCAAGATTACCAAATACACTAACTGAATTAAGTTTAAATTATAATTTAATCAAAAGCTTTAATATAGTCGAATTGCCTGAAAATTTAGAGTTTCTGGACTTGTCCAATAATATTTTGGATAATGATTTTTTTAATCAAAACTCAGTTCATGAAAATTTAAAGGTGTTGTTGTTGTCTAATAATCAAATTGTAATAACATCTTCGATATTACATTCAATTTTAGAGCGCTTTCCGAATATCGAATATTTAGAATTGATAGGCAATATGACTGCGGGTGTTCCTAAAGAATATTTAGGTGATGAAGAAAACCGAAATTGCCTAGCTCATGTTCAATTCCTTTTAGAAGAGATCGACTATAAATTTAACGAGAATGACCTGGAACTTTCTGTTAGACATGATTTAAAAGATTATGTGGAGATTATTTGGAGACAACAACTATTACCCCTAAAAGTAATATTGAATGATCTGCAATATATTTTTTCGAAATATTTCATAAGAATGCCTTCCTACAAGCAGTTTATGAATGGTCTGTATTGCTTTGTTCAACATGATACTTGTGAGATTTCCATAAGGGTTGATGAAGAGAAAAAGGAAGTTCTTTTCAGAGTACAATCTGATAAATCAGAAACCGTCGCCGAATATTTTCATAAATATTTTCAAGAAGTAAATAGGATAGTGGCTATGAATAGTCATTTAAAAATTTTGCCATTTATAAACAACTCTACGTCTTGCCAATTTTTAAATCAATTTTACTTAAAAGCATTTAAAATAGATTTAAAAGTCAAATCGAAACGCGTATTAAAACTTACCCAAAACAATATTGAAATATTAATTAACAATAGGAAAATCGAGGAAAAGGAAAACAGGATAGAAGTCTCATCAGTGATTCAAGGTAAAATAGCAGGAGCAAAATATGAGAAGATCGAAGACATTGCGTTTATTCTGATTTCGGGAAAAAGTGCATATCCCTTTGTTATAAGAAATGGTGCTATAACAAATGCCATAACTGACCATCGTGATGATTATTACTATTTAATCCTTAGAACTTCACTAGAAAAAGAAACTTACATTGAGGGAATCACGAATAAGCATTTAAATGACAGCAGTTTAAAAGAAGTACAATTATTTATTGATAATGATATTAAAAAGAAAATATCATGTTTTATAAATGATAAATATTTCCATGCCAAGGAAAATATTTTAACTGGAGTGAATTTAGAATCAATTAAACTAAGAGAAGACTTTTTAAAAGAAATCAAAATGGACAATGGGAAATATTGTGAATTTAATATTGTTGAGGACACCATTGAGTTGAAATATGTCTATTAAAGAATACTCCATTTAACTTACTTAGTAAAACTCCCTATCCAGGGAGTTTTTTTATGCCCGAAATTTAGGTGTTTTCACTCTTCTGTTCAGCCCTGAACAAATCCAAGTTATGCTTCCTGATGCCCATACATTTGTAGTATACAAAACCAAAAAAAGTAAAATTATGGCTACTGATATTAAGTTTTTTAAAGCACATAACATGGAAGAAAAAGCAAAATATGTAAAGGCAGTTTACCACCTTCTTAAAGAAGCATATGCCACTTGTGGAGGTATTAATCTCGCAAATGGTTTTAAAGATGAAGATGATATGCTCAAGAGTATTCCTGTCTGGAGATTAACCTTAAAAAATGATCAACTGATTTCCGTTATGCTTTTTAAAGAAAAGGCAGGGAAATTAAAAATGGTGGCTTATGCACCATTAACAGAAATTGATTTTTCAATCCGACGATCAGACTTACGGTTTATGTTAAAACATTCCTATGCAGAATTATCTGGAAAGTTATTATCCATTACGTTAAAAGAAATCTCTACTAGCTGGGAGGATTACGTTTCTAAATCACCAGAGAAGATTTTAAAGAAGGAGTTGACACCTCTCCAAAAGGACTTAATAAGTGAAAAAATTCCAGAAAACAGTCAAGGCATGTATATGAAATTAAAAACTGAATACCCCCAGCTTTTAGAATACTGCTACTTCAGAGAAATCGGAGGTGAACTAAAGTTAAAAGTATTGCTGCAACCTAAACAAAATCAATATGAAGAGAATATACAAAGCGGTTCTATCTCATGCCCAAAATAATCGTAAAACAAATAAAATAGAACTAGCAGTTTACCTAAACAATTCAAAAGGTTTTGACATAACCGTCGGGGGATTGGCTATCAATACAATTATCAGACAGACTTATAACTATTACATGAAAAAAAGGGAATTCAAAAATGCCTATCTCATTTTAGAGACATACCAACCAGAAGTGTTTATATGGAAAATAACAAACAACTATGGTTCAAAAAAATAACCAATAAAACAACAAGATCATGGAGAAAATCATTTTCGCTGCTGCAGGTTTAATTGTAGCCATTATCCAAAATCAAAACAACAATAAGAATAAGAAACCAGGTAACACATCAAATAATAATTAACCAAAAACACAAGATCATGGAGAAAATCATTTTCGCTGCTGCAGGTTTAATTGTAGCCATTATTCAAAATCAAAACAACAATAAGAATAAGAAACCAGGTAACACATCAAATAATAATTAACTAAAAACACA